>DATAUG010000216.1:0-52724 GCA_036268355.1 Sporichthyaceae bacterium | reverse complement strand
CGCCCGGTTCCTCCGACCGGGCGGCCCACACGTGTGTGCTCGGGTGTTCAGCGTTGCTGTTGGGCCACCGCGGGTTCCTGCGGGGCGCGCACGGCCAGGCCGCGCAGCTGCTGCCAGCGGTGGCGCAGCCCCCACTTGGTGACCCGCAGCAGTGCCTCCAGGACGATGGTGCTGTCCATTTTCGACTCGCCGATCTCGCGTTCGGTGAAGGTGATCGGGACCTCGACGATGGTGAAGCCGGACTCGATGGTGCGCCAGGACAGGTCGACCTGGAAGCAGTAGCCGTGGGAGGCGACGGTGCGCAGCTGGAGCTTTTCCAGGACCTGCCGGCGGTAGGCGCGGTAGCCGGCGGTGATGTCGTTGATGCCCGCGCCCAGGGCGATCTTGGAGTAGAGGTTGCCGCCGCGGGAGATGATCTCGCGGTGTTTGGGCCAGTTCACGGTGCGGCCGCCGGCGACGTAGCGGGAACCGATGACCAGGTCGGCGTCGCTGAGGGCGTCGAGCATCCGGGGCAGGTCCTCGGGGGCGTGGGAGCCGTCGGCGTCCATCTGGACGATGGCGGCGTAGTCGCGTTCCAGGGCCCAGCCGAACCCGGCGATGTAGGCGGCGCCGAGGCCGGCCTTCTCGGTGCGGTGCATCACGTGGATGCGGCCGTCGGTGTCGGCGGCGGACATCTCGTCGGCGAGTTGCCCGGTGCCGTCGGGGCTGCCGTCGTCCACGATCAGTACGTGTGTCGCGGGCAGCGTGGCGTGCAGCCGGCTCACGATGCGGCCGATGTTGTCCCGCTCGTTGTAGGTGGGGATCACCACCAGCATGGGTTCCAGCTGGGTTTGGTCGTGCTGCCCCTCGGCCATCCGTGTCCTCTCCGGCCCGTCGCCCCTACGCGTCGAGCGTTTCTCCATGATCGTCAGTCGGTTGCGGCTGCTGCCAGCGCTGCGGCCCCCCGGAGGGTGCGGCGACGCCGCACACCCGCACGGATACCGAAGGCGAGAGCTACCAGGCTACCGGCCACCATGACCCATTCGGGCCAGGAACCGAGTCGATCAGCAACGGTAGTGCTCGACCGTAGCGGGACGGTGGCGACCAGCGCTGCCGGGGTGAAAATTTGAGTCTGTTGGGTGATGGCGCCGTCGGGTTGGATGATGGCGCTGACGCCGCTGGTGGCGGCCACGACGACGGAGCGGCCGTATTCCACGGCGCGTTCGGAGTCCATCGCGAGCTGCTGGTAGGTCATTTCGCTGTGGCCGAAGGTGGCGTTGTTGGTGGGCACGGCGAGCAGGTTGGTGCCGGGGATGGACGCGCGGACGGCGTCGTCGAAGGCGACCTCGTAGCAGATGTCGATGCCGACCTTGGCCGGTCCCATGTCGAACACGCCGGGTGCGGTGCCGGGGACGAAGTCGCCGGCGATTTTCGCGTCGGCGGTGAACAGGGCGAAGAACGAGCGGGCGGGCATGGTTTCGCCGAAGGGCTGCAGTTTGCGTTTGACGTACTGCTGCACGGGGCCCTGGCCGGGTAGCCAGAGGATCGCGGTGTTCTTGGGGCCGGGTGGTTGGGAGGTGACCACGGCGCCGATTTCGACGGGGGCGTTGATCGCGGCGACGGCGGCGGAGATGTCGGCGTAGGCGTCGGGGTTGGCGTAGGGGTCGATGTCGGAGGAGTCCTCGGGCCAGATCACCAGCTGCGGGTGGGGCATTGTGCCGGCGGCGACCTGGGCGGCGAGGGCTTCGGTTTCGGCGACGTGGTCGTGCAGCACGGCGGCGCGTTGGGCGTTGAAGTCCAGGCCGAGGCGGGGCACGTTGCCCTGGATGGCGGCGACGGTGGCGGTGCCGGCGTTGGGGTCGGTGCCGACCAGGCCCCAGGCGGCGGCGCCGGCGACCAGGGGCAGCACGATGGCCAGGACGGGGCCGGCGAGGTAGGCGGTGCTGCGTTGTGGTCGGGTGGCGGCGCGCAGGATCACGGCGGTGAGGCCGAAGCCGGTGAGGGTGATGGCCAGGCCGATGAGCGGGGTGCCACCGATCGCGGCGAGGGACAGGTAGGTGCCGTCGGACTGGCCGAAGCCGACATTGCCCCAGGGCAGGCCGCCGAAGGGTGCGCGGCCGCGGAGGGCTTCGTCGGCGACCCACAGCAGGGCCGCCCACAGGGGTGCGCCGCGTAGTCGGGAGGTGACGGCGATCGCGGCGCCGCCCAGGCCCATGATGGCGGCTTCGAACGCCGAGAGCGGCCACCAGGCGATGATGCCGACGTAGAGGCCGGTCCAGTGCAGCAGGGGCACGAGGAAACCCAGGCCGAACAGGAAGCCGTAGCCGAAGCCTGCGCGGGCGCGGCGGGCGTGCAGTGCGAGGCCCAGCAGGGTGAACGCGAGGGGCGCGAGCCACCAGAGGGGGCGGGGCGGGAAGCTGAGGTAGAGCACGACGCCGCCGGCCAGCGCGGCGAGCAGCCGCAGCGTGGTGGGGCGGGTGGGCAGGTGGGGTGCTCGGCGGGTGCGCCGCGCGGGCGTGGGTGTGTCGGGGGCGTCGGCGGGGTGGGAGCCGGTCGCGCTGAGGGTCGGTGCGGCCACGGGACAAGGGTACGGGGATGGTCCGTTCGGTCGGCGTCATGTGGGCGGGGCTGTGGATGACTCGTAGGATCTTCGTTATGGCGAGCGGCCGGCCGGGACCGCTGCGGTGGCTTTTCTACGCCTACGGTGGCCGGTTGGGGCCGCGGTACGCGCAGTGGGTTCTGCACGATCTGACCTGTAGGGCGTGGTTTGTTCGGCATCTGCTGCGCACGGTGGCGCAGTGGGCGCCGTCGTTGCTGCTGTTGTTGTTGCCGTTTCCGGTGTCGTTCACGGTGTTGCTGCCGTTGATGATGTTGTTCTGTGCGCTGTACATGGCGGTGTCGTTCGCGTGGGAGATGCGCTCGGCCCGGCTCTACCGGCACGGGTTCGTGCCGGAGTTGGTGTTGTCCGAGCCGGAGGATGATCCTCCGGGGCCGGCGGGTCCCCCGGGCGGGTCGGACGGGCCGTGATCAGCGGTGTGGCAGCGACAGGGTGATGGTGGCCGCGCCGAGCACGGCCAGCCCGCTCCAGGACAGCGGGCTGAGGCGTTCACCCAGGACGGTGATGCCCAGCAGTGCGGCGACGGCGGGTTCGGTGAGGGTGAGGGTGGTCGCGGTGGTGGCGGTGGTGTGGCGCAGGCCGTGGCCGAACAGCAGGTAGGCCAGGAACGTGGTGACCACGGCGAGGTGGGCGATCACCAGGGCCGCGCGGGGGGTGAGCAGCGCGGTGCCGCCGGCCAGGATCACGACGGGGGTGATGAGGATCGCGGCGCCGCCGAACAGGGTGCCCATGACGGCGCGGGCGGGGTGGCCGGTGGTGATGAGGTGGCCGCTGACGGTGGTGTAGGTGGCGTAGCTGAGGCCGGCGAGGGCGGCCAGGGCGATGCCCAGCGGGTTGGTGGCGGTGTGGTCGGTGGTGTGGCTGGTGGGGTGTTCGCCCAGGACGAGCAGGGCGCAGCCGAGGATGGCCACGGTGGTGGCGGTGCTCCAGCGGGTGGTGGGGCGTAGGCCGGTGGTCAGCCAGGTGAGCAGGCCGGTGAACACGGGGGCGCTGCCCAGGGCGACGACGGTGGCCACGGCGACGCCGGTGTCGGCGACGGCCGGGTAGAAGGTCAGTGGGTAGCCGGCGACGGCGAGGGTGCCGATGGTCAGGGCGGGCCGGTGGTGGCTGGTGAGCAGGGCGCGGGTGCCGCGGGCGGTGGCGGCCAGCAGCAGTCCGCCCAGTAGGAGACCGGCGGCGCCGATGGCGGCTCTGGGGATGCCGGTGGGGGCGAAGGAACTGGTGGTGCCGGTGGTCCCCCACAGCACGGAGGCGGCCAGGATCGGCAGGGGGCCGCGCAGCGGGTGAGGTGCGGTGGTCGTGGGCATGGGTTCGTGGTCTCCGTTTGTGGTCGCCGGGTGCGGGATCGACAAACGGGCGCACGACAAAGCCGCGGCCGGGGGCCGTCGGGAGGGGTTTGCCTGGCTGGTGGGTGCGCCCGGTCAGCGGCGCACGGGCGGCGGGGTGACGCCGTGCCAGAAGAGTTCGTCCACGCCGGCACGGTAGCGCACGGGCGTGGCCGCCGGCGAGCTGATTGGCACCAGTTGATGGGGTGGGGCCGGAAAAGGACGCGTGGAACGTCGAGTACGTCGAGTACTACCAGGTCGCGGCGATGGTCGGGCGGTCCTGGCGGAAGCGGCGCTGCGTCCGTGGTTCGGTGTCCTGGACGCTCAGCGACACCCCGCCGGAGCGGGGCACCGTGGCTGATGCTGTCGCTGCCCTGGGGTCACGCTGTAGGAGCGGTGGCCAACCGAATGGCTGTAGCGGGGGTCGCCGTAGTAGCAGCGCCTGGTAGCTCTCCACCCGGGCTCCATGATCATACCGGCAAAAGGGCCCGCCGAACTCGCCAGCTCGCTACCTTTGACCGAGATCGACCTGTCAACCAAGGGGGATTATTTTGTTGACGAGGAAATCGTTGATCCTGGCCACCGTTGTCCTGGCCACCGTTGTCCCGGCAGTCGTGTTCGGCGGCGCAGGCCCGGCCGGTGCCGCCATCCAACCCAGTGTGCTCGGCCGCCAGGAGACCTTCCAGAACCGGGTCACCGGCCTGTGCCTCACGCCGGAGAGCCCGACGCTCGTGAGCACCGACAGCCCGCAGTGCGGCGCAACGCCCAATCGCGATTACTGGGACGTGAACGTCGTGTCCAACGGCAATGCCGTGACACTCGGTTCCGATCTCTATGTCGGCCGCTGCATAACCGACAACGGCGGCATCCAACCCGCAATGGACAAATGCGACCTCAGCAACGTAAGGGAGAACTGGGAGTCGTTCACCAACGACAATGACGTCGACTTCGAGAACGAGATCACCGGCCGCTGCATCGACGACAGCTCGCTCGGGCTACGCATGATCGGGTGCAACAACCTGCCGTACCAGTACTGGGGCTGACGCCTCGTCATCAACGCCTCATTTTCACTCGCTACTGAAGTCAAGGTCGTCGCGCTTCACGTTGTCGAGCCGTGGTTCGAGGACCACCCCGGGCTGATCGACTCGATCGTGGCGATTCCGGCGAGGCTGTGCTGCTATTCCTGGCCACACCGCCGTATCGATCGGCACGGCGGTGTGGCTCGGCGGTGGCGCTGCTGGCCTTGCCGGCGCGCTCGTGGGGCACTGGTCATCGTCCTGAAGGACACGGTGAAAGCCCTGTCCGCCCGGATCTTCCAGCACGCCGTGGGCGCGCTGGAGCTGTACACGATGCACCTCGGCGAGCGCTTGGCTACTACCGGGCGCGGGCGAAGTGCGCGATCTTGCCCGGCGGGACGCCCTCCAAGCGGAACTTGCCAAGCGTCGCGGCCTGCGCCGAGTCCTTCGCCGGTCGACCTCGTCGCGCCGGGTCACCGGGTCGACCAGCAGCAGCCGTTCCAGTCGAGCCCGCTGCATCCGGTCCGGCCGGCGACGGTGGTCGACATGCCGCCGTTGACCGCGGTGCGGATCGAGGCGACCATCGCGTCCAGCGTGGTGTGGCCGGGCAACTCGCAGCTCTGGCGCACCAGTTCGTCCAGCGCCACGTTGACCAGGTCGGCCCGGTTGTCCGTGGACCGCACCGCCTTGCGGATCGCGTTCTCGGCCACCGCCCGCGCGCGTGCCGGCGGGCACTTCACGCCGAGCCGGTCCCGGTTGAACCGCGGGTATGCGGTCCGATCGATCGACGCCAACCCGTCACCCCAGCAACGATCATGACTGCGACGCCCGCACCTTGGCCGCCGGTCCCGGCCACCGGTTCTCCGGGCGGCTGACCAGCGCTTCCTACCGGCGCGGCCCGTTTCTGGAGTGTTCCGGTCGCACCCCTTGATCAGGGGGTGCCGAAGCGGGCGGCCTGGGCGCGGTCGAGGTCGGCGAGTTCGCCGGCGGTGAGCACGTGGGCGTCGGGGCCGGGGACGACGACGCTGACGTGGTCGTCGTCGGCCCAGCGGACCCGGTAGGGCGGGGCGCCGTCGGTGCCGCTGATGTCCTCGATACGGCCGCGTCGGCACTGGCGGTTGAGGGTGGCCGACTCGATGAGCAGCCAGTCGCCGGGGTTGGCGCGCATCCTTGTTCTCCTCAACACCCGTGTTGTTGGTGACGCGCCTCACATACTACTGGTGGGGCCAAATCAGCCGGCGGGGATCACGACGGTGCCTTCGGCGCGGGTCACGACCAGTGGTTCGGCCAGGACCGTGGCGGCCGAGGGGCCGCGGTGGGGTTCGGCGCGGCACACGACGCGGGCCTGGAAGGACAGGGTGCGGGAGCGGGTGCCGATCCGGGTGAGGGTCGCGGTGGCTTCCAGGACGTCCCCGGCGTGGATGGGGGCGAGGAACTCCACCGACCGGTAGCCGGCGAAGAGGCCTTCGTCGCCGTCGGTGCGGATGCACAGTTCGGTCGCGACGTCCCCGAACAGGCCCAGGCCGTAGGCGCCGTCGACGAGGTTGCCGCCGTAGTGGGCGTGGCCGGCCGGGACGTAGCGGCGGTGGGTCACCGAGAAGCCCTCGACGAGCGCGGTCATGCGAGTGCTCCGCTCTGCTGGGTGCTGCCCTGCTGGCTGCTGCCGTGTTCGGTGCTGTCCGGTTGGGTGATGGCGTGGACGAGGTAGCTGGCGACCTCACCGGGGGTGGTGCCGCGCCCGAAGACGCGGTCCACGCCCAGTTCGTCGGCCATCAGCGGGTCGAACCGGGGTCCGCCGACCACGAGGGTGGGGCGGGTGGCCCCCATCGCCTCGCGGAACGCCGCGGACATCTCCTGGGTGTTGAGGATGTGCGCGTCGCGTTGGGTGACGACCTGCGACACCAGGACGGCGTCGGCGTGTTCGCTGCGGGCGCGTTTGACCAGGTCGGGGATGCTGACCTGGGCGCCGAGGTTGACCACCCGCAGTTCCCGGTAGTACTCCAGGCCTTTCTCGCCGGCGAAGCCCTTGATGTTGAGGATCGCGTCGATGCCCACGGTGTGCGCGTCGGTGCCGATGCAGCCGCCGACGACGACGAGTTTGCGGCGCAGGGTCTGCTTCACCGCGGTGTTGATCTCGGCGGGGGTCAGCAGCGGGTATTCCCGTTCGACGACGCGGACGGCGTCGAGGTCGACGAGGTGGGACACCGAGCCGTAGACGACGAAGAAGGTGAAGTCGGCGCCCATGGCGTGGGAGTGCACGACCAGCGCGGGGTCCATGCCCATCCGGTTGGCCAGTTGCTGGGCGGCGCCGTCGGCGCGGGGGCCGGCCGGGATGGGCAGGGTGAACGACAGCTGCACCATGCCATCGCCGGTGGCATCGCCGTAGGGGCGGACGTAGCGCTTGTCGCCGGGTGCTCCGGGTGCGCCGGAGGTGGGTGTGCTCACCGGGTCTCCCCCGTTTCCAGCAGGTCGGCGGCCGGGTTGAGGTAGCCCTCGGCCTTCTCGATCACTCCGTCGGCGCCTTTGCCGCCCTCGGGTGGGCGTTTCATCAGCCCGAACGTGCCGGCCCCGATCGCGGACAGCAGGCCCTGCTCGCGGATGCGACCCAGCAGGTCCACCGCCTCGCCGAGGACCTGGTGGGCGCGTTTGACGATGAACCCGTCGGGGGCGGGCCGGAAGTCCTCGTGCAGGTTGCCCGCGGCATTCAGGATGTAGCGCACGTTGTCCAGGGCCAGGTCGCGGTCGGACAGCCACGGCGTGACCACGGCCTCGGTCATCATCCCGACCAGCAGGATGCTCTGCCCGGTGAGCACCCCGGCGAGGTTGAACAGGCCGTCGAGCAGGTAGCCGCGGAACACGTTGCCGGTCATGTGTTTGGTGGGCGGCATCCACTTCAGTGGCGCGTCGGGGAACAGTTCCCGGGCCAGCAGCGCGTGGGCCAGTTCCAGCCGGAACGAGTCGGGCAGGTCGGGGTTGATCTCGAACGCGTGGCCCAGGCCCAGCAGGGCGTCGGGCAGGCCGGCCTCGTGGGCGAAGCACTCGTTGAGCAGCTGCGACACGGTGACGGTGTGGGCGGCGTCCACGGCGTCGGCGGTGGTGAGGTAGTTGTCCTCGCCGGTGTTGATGATGATGCCGGCGCGGGCGTGGACCTGCCGGGAGAACCGCTGGTCGACGAACGTGCGGATCGGGTTGATGTCGCGGAACAGGATGCCGTACATGGAGTCGTTGAGCATCATGTCCAGCCGTTGCAGCCCACCCAGGACCGCGATCTCGGGCATGCACAGCCCGGAGGCGTAGTTGGTGAGCCGCACGTAGCGGCCCAGTTCGGCGGACACGTCGTCCAGGGCGGCGCGCATGATGCGGAAGTTCTCCTGGGTGGCGTACGTGCCGGCGAACCCGTGGTGGGTGGCGCCTTCGGGTACGTAGTCCAGCAGCGACTGCCCGGTGGAGCGGATCACGGCGATCACGTCGGCGCCGGCGCGGGCGGCGTTGGCGGCCTGCACCACGTCCTCGTCGATGTCGCCGGTGGCCACGATCAGGTAGATCCACGGCCGTTGCGGCGGGTCACCCAGGCGCGCCACGAGGTCGGTGCGGGCGGCGCGGTTGGCGTCCACGGCGCGCAGGCCGCCGGCGATCGCGGCGCGGGCCGCGGTGGCGGCGTCGGTGGCGTCGGCGCCGGTGGGCAGCCGGTAGGTGACCTGGCCTGCGGCGGTCGCCTCGGCCAGGTCGGTGAGGCTGCCCAGGCCGTGGCGGGCCAGGGCGTCGAACACCGGCAGTGCCGCGCCGTGCTGCAGGCCGCAGTGGTCGCGGACGGTGTCCACGACCCGGTTGACCCAGGGCACGTCGCCGGCGCGGTGGGTGGAGTCGGCGCCGGTGATGCCGGCCAGCCGCAGGGTGGCGCGTTCCACGGCGACCGTGGTGTGCGCGCGGGCCAGTGTGATCACCGGTTGCGCGACCTGCTGGGCCAGGGCGCGGGCGGTGGCCACGGTCTGCGGGTTGAGAGCCAGTTGGCTCACCCGAGGACTCCCTCCGGGTCGTGGATGGTGTGCCCGCGCAGCACGGTGGCCACGCAGGTCGGCAGGGTCTGGTCGGGGTCCAGCGGGGGCAGCCCGGGGACGCCGGCGCGGGGGTCGGTGGACCAGCGCTGCACGCGGCTGTCGGGGGTGGTGACGACGAGGTCGGCGGCCTGCCAGATCGCGTAGGTGGCGGGCGCGCCGGGGGTGAGGACGCCGGCGTGGGAGTCGCGGGCGCCGGCGGCGCGCCACCCGGCGCGGGTGTGCGCGGTGAACGCGGCGCGCGGGGAGATCCCGGCGCCCTCGGTGCGGTGGTGCACCGCGGCGCGCAGCGTGCCCCACGGGTCCAGCGGGGTCACCGGGGTGTCGGAGCCGAACGCGAGGGTGAGGCCGGTTTTGGCCAGTTGCGCGTAGGGGTTGAGGCCGGTGCCGCGCGGGTTGCCCAGGCGGCGGGCGTACATGCCGTCGGGGCCGCCCCAGGCGGCGTCGAACGCGGGTTGCACGGACGCGATCACACCCCACCGGGCCAGTTGCTGTGCCTGGGCGGCGGTGACCATTTCCAGATGCTCCACCCGGTGGGCGCGGGCCGCCAGCGCTGGGCCGCCCACGACGCGTTCGGCGGCGGTGAACCCGTCGACGACGGCGGTGACCGCGGCGTCGCCGATGGCGTGGAACCCGGCCTGCACGCCGGCGCGGGTGCAGGTGATGACGTGGTCGGTGATCTGGGCGGCGGTGAGGTAGGTGGCGCCGGTGTTGGTGGGGTCGTCGCGGTAGGGCTGGGTGAGGGCGGCGGTGCGTGAACCCAGGGCGCCGTCGACGAACAGGTCCCCGGCCAGGCCGCGGGCGCCCGCGGCGGTCGCGGCGTCCAGCGCGCCGGCCTGCCCCCAGTAGCCCACCACGTCGGGCAGCCGTTCGGCGGTGCCGAGGGTGAGCAGGTCGGCGAGGTCGGTGAGGGAGGAGATGTCGGGGCCGGCGCATTCGTGGACCGCGGCGATGCCGCGGCTGGCGGCGTGGCGCAGGAAGACGCGTTGCGCTTCGTGGCGTTGGGCGCCGGGGATCGCGTCGAACGCGGCACCACGGGTGTGGTGGTGGGCGTCGCGGGACACCGGGCCGGTGTCCGACCAGCCGGCCGCGCCGCGGGCCTGCGGCGCGAGGGCGAGCAGGGCGGTGGACACCAGGGCGGAGTGGGCGTCGATCCGCGACAGGTACACCGGCACCCCACCGGCGGCGGTGTCGAGTTCCGCGCGGGTCGGGGGCCGCTGCTCGGGCCAGCGGGTCTCGTCCCATCCGTGTCCCCACAGCACGCCCTCCGGGGTGACCGTGGCGGTGTGTGCGCGCACGGTGGCCAGGCAGTCGGCCAGCGACGTGCAGTTGGTGAGGTCGATGCCGGTGCGCAGCAGGCCGGTGGCGGTGGCGTGCACGTGGGCGTCGACGAACGCGGGTGCCACGAACGTGCCGGCCAGGTCGATCACCCGGGCGTCGGGGTGGGTGGCGCGGCCGGGGCCGTCCTGTCCGACCCAGGTGATCTGGTCACCGGTGATGGCCAGGGCGGTGGCATCGGGTGCGTCGGGCGTGTAGATGCGGCCGTTGACCAGCAGTGTGGTGTTCACGGGTTGGCAGTGTGCCGGTCGCGGCCGGTGAACAGCGCGCGCACCCCCGGCTGCTGGCGTAGCAGGGTCAGGGCGTACTCGGCGTGGCCGGGCAGGTAGCCGTTGCCGATGAGCATCTCCACGTCGGCGGCGACTCCTTCGGCGCCCAGGGCGGCCGCGGCGAACGAGGTGGCCATCGAGAAGAAGATCACGGTGCCGCCGTCGGCGGTGGCCAGGATCGCGCCGTGTTCGCAGCCGGGTACGTCCACGCACACCACGGTGACATCGACCTGGGGGGTGATCGCGGTGGCCACGGCGAGTGGGTCGCGGGCGTCGGCCACCGCGACCTCGTCGGCCAGCCCGGATTCGCGTACCGCGGCGGCTTCGGTGTCGGTGGGGACCAGGGCGAGGACCCGGGTGGCGCCGGCGTGGCGGGCCGCGGCCAGTGACAGCGACCCGGACTTGCCGCCGCCACCCAGTACGCACACCGTCGGTGGGTGCCCGAGTTGGGTGGTTTTGCGGCGGACGACGCGGTCGGTGAGGGCGGGGGCGCCGCACACGTCCAGCACCGACAGGGCGAGTTGTTCGGGCAGGTCGGCGGGCAGCACGGCGGCGATGGAGCGGCCGAACAGCACCGCGGTGCCCGCGCAGGGCACCTGTTCGCTCGTGCCGTCCCAGTCGGCGAGGCCGTCGGTGATGCGCAGCGGGGTCAGGGTCAGCGACACGAGGGTGGCGACCCGGTCGCCGACGCGCAGCCCGAGGGGTGAGTGGGGGCCGACGTGGGTGACGGTGCCCAGCAGCATGCCGCCCGACCCGGTGACCGGGTTCTGCATCTTGCCGCGTCGCTGGATGATCTCCAGGACCGCGGTGCGCAGCGCGTCGCCGGTGCCGTGGGTCTCGCGCAGTTGCCGGTAGGAGGCGGCGTCGAGGTTGAGGCGGTGCACGTCGAGCACGACCTCGTCGGGCCACGGGTGGGGGTCGGGGTCGAGCTGGTGGGCCTGCTGGGGCAGCACCCCGGCGGGGGCCAGGACACGGTGCAGACCGATCGGTGAGCTTGCCTCGCGGTGCGCCGTCACGCCAACCTCCGTAATATTTACGCTGTCAGTGCACTATGTCAGTATATCTTTACGCGATCAGGACACTGAGGAGTAGGGATGACTATCGCAGTGGACGTTACCGAGGCCTTCGACGCGGCGGAACCGTTGCGGGAACACCAGCCCTACGAGTACGTCCGCCGCGAGCTGGTCGAACCGGACTGGCGGCGGTTCCCCGGCTGGCGGGAGATCACCGACGCCCAGTGGCGCGACGCCCAGTGGCAGCGCGCGCACTGCGTGAAGAACCCCAAGCAGCTGCGCGACGTGCTCGGTGGGCTGCTCGACGAGCGCTTCTACACCGACCTGGCCGCCGACCAGGAGGGGTTCGCGACCATGTCGATGCTGGTGCCCCCGCAGATGCTCAACACGATGGCCCCGCACGCGCAGCCGGGCGAGTTCACCGACGCCTTCTTCGCCGACCCGATCCGCCGCTACATGATCCCGGTGCGTTCCGACCGTGACCCGGTGTGGCCCAGCCACCCCTACGCCGCGCGCGACTCGCTGCACGAGGCGGAGATGTGGGTGGTGGAGGGCCTCACCCACCGCTACCCCACCAAGGTGCTCGCCGAACTGCTGTCGACCTGCCCGCAGTACTGCGGGCACTGCACCCGGATGGACCTGGTCGGCAACTCCACCCAGACCGTCGACAAGCACAAGCTGGCGCTCAAACCGGTCGACCGGCAGGACGCGATGATCGGCTACCTGAAGTCCACGCCGGGCGTGCGCGACGTGGTGGTGTCGGGTGGGGACGTGGCCAACGTGCCGTGGCACCAGCTGGAGTCGTTCCTGATGCGGCTGCTGGACATCGACACGGTCCGCGACATCCGGCTGGCCACCAAGGCGCTGGCCGCGCTGCCGCAGCACTGGATCCAGCCCAAGGTCGTCGAGGGCCTGGAACGGGTCGCCCGCACCGCGCGGCGCCGCGGGGTCAACCTGGCCATCCACACCCACGTCAACCACGCCCAGACGGTGACCCCGCTGGTCGCCGAGGCGACCCGGGCGGCGCTGGAGGCCGGGGTGCGGGACGTGCGCAACCAGGGCGTGCTGATGCGCGGGGTCAACGCCACCCCCGCCGACCTGCTGGACCTGTGTTTCGCGTTGCAGGGCGAGGCGGGCATCCTGCCCTACTACTTCTACATGTGCGACATGATCCCCAACGCCGAGCACTGGCGGGTCGCGGTGTGGGAGGCGCAGCTGCTGCAGCACGCGCTCATGGGATACCTGCCCGGCTACGCGACCCCGCGGATCGTGTGCGACGTGCCCTACGTGGGCAAGCGGTGGGTGCACCAGCTCGCCGAGTACGACCGGGAGCTGGGTGTGTCGTACTGGACGAAGAACTACCGGACCGGCATCGAGGCCGGCGACGCCGACGCGTTGACCCGCACCTACCCCTACTACGACCCGATCGCGACGTTGCCGCAGGCCGGTCAGGACAGTTGGGCCAAGCGCGACTGACCCTCAGGTTCACCCTGACCCCTCCCCACCCCGGGGTAACCCTCACGTTGACCTTGACCCGGCTACGGTGGTCGGCGTGACGTTCGTGGAGCAGACCCGGGCCGCGTTCCGCGCCGGTGACACCGACACGGTCGCGCGGTTGAGCACCGTCGAGCTCGACCGGGCGCGGGCCGCCGGTGACGTGGCCGCCGAGGTGGAGGCGCTGGGCATGCTGGCCCGGGTCGCCGCCCGCCACGGTGAGCTGGCCGAGCTGCACCGGCTGGCGCTGCGCGCCGAGGAGGTGGCCCGCGCCGGTGGGGAGCCGCGGCTGCTGCTGACCCCGGCGCATCTGCTGGCCGGGTGGGCGCGGCTGTCGGGTGACCTGCCCGCGGCCCGCGAGTTCTACGCCCGGAGCATCGCGCTCAACGAGTCGCTCGGCCAGCCCCGGATGGTCGTGGTCGAACAGCACAACCTGGGCCACATCGAGTTGCGCGCCGGCGAGATCGACCGTGCCCGGCGCTGCTTCACCCAGGCCCACCGCGCCACCGTCGAGCTGGGCATCACCGACCTGCTGCCCTACGTGACACTGGACGCCGCGGTGCTGGCCGACCACGACGGTGACCAGCTGCGCGCGGCCGGCCTGCTGGGTAGGGCCGAAGGGCTGCTGGCCGCGGCCGGGCAGGTGTTCGACCCCGATGACGCGCTGGAACAGACCGCGCTGCGCGAGCGCCTGGTGGCCGCGCTGGGCGTTGAGGTGTTCGAACGCGCGCGGGACGCCTGACCGGCACACCACCGGCGGGATGATCCGATCAGCGCATGGCGACCCTGTCCCAGCGGGCCCTCGCGGCGATCAACCGGTTCAACGCCGCCCACCCGTGGAGCCACAACACCCACTACCACCGGTGGATCCTGCGCCACCTACCCCGACGCCCCGGCGCGGTCCTGGACGTCGGGTCCGGTGCCGGTGTGCTGGCCCGCCGGCTGGCCACCCGGGCCGGCACTGTGCACGCCGTCGACGCCGACGAGGCGATCACCGTGCGGGCCCGGGCGCTGACCGACCCGGGCACGGCGGTCACGTTCACCGTCGGCGACGCCCTGACCGACCTGCCACCGGGCCCGTTCGCGGCCGTCACGTGCGTGGCCGCGCTGCACCACCTGCCCCTCGCCCCGGCCCTCACCGTGCTGCGTGATCGTCTGGCGCCGGGCGGGAGGCTGATCATCGTCGGCCTGGCCGTGCCCGACACCCCCGGTGACCACCTGCTGGGTGCGCTCGCCGTCCCGGCCAACCTGGTCATGGGTTGGGTGCACAACGGTGGCCGTCCCGGCCCGCGGCCGGCGTCGATGACCGCGCCGGTCGCGTCGCCGACGCACACCCTCGCCCAGATCCGCGCCGAGGCGCGGCGGCTGCTGCCCGGCGCGCGGCTGCGCCGCCGCCTGTTCTGGCGTTACACGCTGCTCTGGCAACGCCCGGCCGGCTGGCCGGTCAGTTCGCCGGCGCCAGGTGCATCACCTTGATGATCAGCAGGTTGACCACGAACACCGCCGGCAGCAGCACCCCCAGCACGTGGTGGCCGGTGGTCCACAGGGCCAGGCCGGCGCCGCCGAACATCAGCACGGCCACCACCCAGTACATGCCCGGCACGGAGAACGTCGACTTCGGCGCCGCGAACAGCGCCCACAGCACGATCGCCGCCGCCGGGGCGCCGATGCCCAGCACGATGCGTTCCAGCGGTGAGCCGCCGACACGGAACCCCCAGTAGGCCAGTGCGGCGATCGCGGCCAGTTCCACCGCGAATGCCAGACCGAGATTGCCCGCCCGCCAGATCGTGCCGATCATGATGCCTCCCCAGACATTGTAGAGAGCGGCGCTCTCCATTGGGATCAGTGTTCCAAGTCGGCAACCGTCTGTCAAGAGCACTGCTCTCAGTTGTGTGCACCGCTTTGGGCTTCGCCGCCCGCAGCGACCCGACCAGGCCCGGCAACACCACCAACACCGCGATCCCGCGCAGCACCCCGGCCACCGGATACGCCGCCCGCAACCCGAACACGTCCGCCACCACACCGCCGACCAGCGCCCCCACCGGGATCAGCCCCCAGCCCACCATCCGGTAGACGCTGTTCACCCGGCCCAGCAGCTCCGCGGGCACCACCTGCTGGCGCAGGCTCACCGTCACCACGTTCCACAACGTCGTGACCAGCCCGTTGACTGCCATCCGCTCCCCCGCGACCCCCACCGACCTGGCCCGCGCCCTGGATGTCACCCCCAGTGCGATCCCCCAACACCTCCGGGTGCTGCGCGACAGCGGCCTGATCAGCCGCCAGCGCGCCGGCCGCACCGTCCTCTACACGACCACCGCTCTGGGCATCGCCCTGACCACACGGCGTTCACCACAGCGGCGGTGCGCCGAGCCAACAGAAGATCGGCACACGCACCCGGGCCGACCCTAGTTCGGTGCCTGGAAGCCGCCGATGGCCTGTTCGAGCAGTTCGGCCAGTCGTAGCGGGGTGCGGTCCTCGAACATCGGGCCGATGAGCTGCACGCCCACCGGCAGCCCCTCGGCAGACCGGCCGGCGGGGATGGCGGTGGCGGGCAGTCCGGGCAGGGTGGCCAGACCGGCCCAGACGGACTGATAGAGGTAGGGGTACTCGACGCCGTCGATGTCGATCCGCTGTTGCCCACGGTCGGGGTTGTGGTCGTGCGGAAACGCGGGAATCGAGGTGATCGGACACACCACGGCATCGAATTCGGCGAAGAGCTGCCGCCAACTGTGGCGGTGCAGTTCACGGCGGACGTTCGCCTCGATCCAATCGCGGTGGCTCACGACCATGCCGCGCAGCCGCGCCGCGTCGAGCCCTTGGTCGTCCTCGCTCAGTTCGGCGGCGCGGGTCCGCAACTGCTCGTACACCTCGGCGGGAACACGCGCGCCGATGGTCGAACACAACAGCTGCGCGTACAGCGTCGCGGCTTCGGTCAGATCGGGCAGCAGCGGACTGTGTCGCTCGACGCGGGCCCCGCCCTCGACCAGCGCGGCGGCGACCCGGTTCAGCCCCGCCCGCACCGCGGACCCGGTCGCCATGAGCGGATGCTCGTCGAGGACCAACACACGAAAGTCGGCCAGCCGCTGGTGGCGCGCGGGCGGCAGAGCCAGATCGTAGGCGACACCATGGGTGAGCGGGTCCGGTCCCGCCAGCACGTCCAGCAGCAAGGTGAGGTCGCGTGCGGAGCGCGCCATCGGACCGCAGACGGCGAGGTCACCGTCGACCGGCAGCGCCGGTGCGGGCGGCGGCACCATCCCGCGGGTCGCCACCAACCCGAATGTCGGCTTGTGCGCGTAGACACCGCAGAAATGCGCCGGGGTGCGCAGTGAACCCGCGAGGTCGGAGCCGATGGACAGTGCGCCGAATCCCGATGCCAGGGCCGCGGCTGATCCGCCGGAGGACCCACCCGAGGTGCGGGCGTGGTCCCACGGGTTGTTGGTGGTGCCGTAGATCTCGTTGAAGCTCTGCCAATCGCTCAGCATCAACGGCACATTGGTCTTGCCGAGGATCACCGCGCCCGCGGCCGTCAACCGCGACACCGCCACCGCGTCCTCGACGGGCAGATAGTTGGCGTACCGCGGCATCCCCCAGGTCGTGGGCAGCCCGACAATGTTGTAGGACTCCTTGACCGTCACCGGAATGCCCAGCAGCGGCCGGTCGTCGCCCTCGGCGCGGGCCTCGTCGGCCCGGCGCGCGGCGGCCCGCGCGCGGTCGAAGTCCGGCACGCAGATCGCGTTGATCGCCTCGTCGTCGCGCTCGATGCGGGCGATCGCCTCGTCGGTCAGTTCCGCCGAGGTCACCTCGCCGGCGCGCAGGGCGGCGGCGAGCGCCTCGGCCGAACGGAAACTCCACTCCATGACGCCGAGCCTAGTGACCGGCCGCGGGCGCCCGACCCGATGTCATCGAGGTGATCCACGGCGGCTTCGGCGAGCCGGAACAGGAGGTGTTGGCGCACTGTGCCACGGGCCTGTCAGTCCACCATGCGTTCGCCCACCCCGTCGCCGGCGAAGTCCTCGAAGTCCATGTTGGCGATGCCGAGGTTGCAACTGATCTCGATAGCCGCATCGGGCCGAACGCGGAACTGTGTGGTGAAGGCGTCCTCGTCCGGCGCGAAGGGTTCGCCATCCCATTCGGTGGACACGGCGAGCAGCGGGTAGTTCTCCTCCCGCATCGTGGTGGCGTCGGCGACGAAGACCACGCCGGGCAGTTCGGGTTCGGGTATCGCGGCACGGACGGCCTTGACGATCCGCTCGGCCGGTACGCCGTCGTATGCGGGCTCGGAGATGAGGTAGGGCTCGGGCTCGTTGTCCCCCCATGGTTGCTGAAGTTCCTCCAGGACCCGGTTCCAGGCGTCCTGGTCGGTGAAGTCGGTGCGGACCACCAGCGGGCTCAACTCGTCGCGCTCCGCGATCAACAGCGGCGGCAGGTCGTCCTCGGTGCCGGGCGTCGCGACGGGTGTCGACCGCGAAACCGACACTCCGCCCAGCAGCGTGCCGCCGAGCTCCGCGGCGCTGGGCACCACCCCGGACACCCGGAACAGCAGTTCGAAGCGGTGCAAGGGATGCCCGCTCTCCTCCAGCGCGGCGGCCACCTCGGGCACCTTGGTCCCCTTGTCACGACGTGGCAGGTCGGTGAACTCGCTCACGAGCGTGCCGCGTTGATGAAGGCTGAACCGCGTCCCGTAACCGTTTCCGCCCGACGGCGCGTTCACGGCCGCGCACGACGCCCAGGGCGCCAGTTCCGCCACCGGGAGTCCCGCATCGTCGCTGAACAGGATGACGTCGGAGCCCACCGCGATCACCGCGGCGATGCTGCCCGCGCCGAGAGCGTCCCGATGCTGCTGGAGTTCGCGCCACGTACCGTGCACCACCGAGTCCGCGGTGGCACCGACGCGTTCGAGAACCTCGACCGGCGTGCTGTCCTTCACCACCGCAACGCAGAATCCGTGGCCCTGCCCTGTCAATGCTCCGAACCAGGCGGCCAGCGCGTCGTTGTGTGGCATGGCCGGTTCGCGTACCGGCCCCGAGCTGATCCGCGTGGAACTCTCGGCCGAGGCCCACACGAGGGCCCCTGTCTCGTCGCGCAACTCCGCCGCGCCTCGTGCGACGATCAGTTCGGTGCCCGGCCCGGCGATGCGTTCCATTTCGCGGCCGTCCATGTCCAGCGTGCGCAGAACACCGTCCTCGCCGAGCTCAAGGACGTTCTCACGGTCGTAGAACCTGTCCCAGTGCGAGGTGTGGCCCTTCACGATGCAGCGCAGAACGCGGCCGTCGTGCGACAGCACGGTCGACCCGTCATCGCTGGTGAGCGACTGTCCATAGAGGCGTTCGCCCCGGTGTATCGTCGCTCCCCGGGCCGCCGTGCGCAGCTCATCCGGTGCGGCGGAGATCTCGGGGACTCCAGAGCTCCACACGGATACGCCGTGAGCGTCGGTCAGGGCCAGCTCACCGGTGTCGCGGATGTCCAGGCGTCGCACGCCCCGCCACGCGGTACCCGTGCTCCACACCCGCTGGCCGTGGTGGTCCCAGGCGACGAAATCTCCATCAGGGCCCAGAGACACCAGGGTCGAGGACTGTGCGTCGCTGACCCATACGTACTCGCGGGTGAGGTTGTCACGGATCGCCAGCGACGGACCGTGGACCCCGTGCAGAACCGTGAACCGGCCGGACGGCGAGGTCAGGGACTGCATCGAGAGCACGCCGCCCAGCGGAAGCCAAGAACAGCCCGACTGCCATTCCGAGGGTGCTGGCGCATCCTCGGGCAGCGGCTGCGCCGGGGTGTCCTGTGACGTCTGTAGGACACGTATGCCCTGGTAAGCGGCGGGGGCGTGGCCCACGCGTTGGCGATAGCCGACGAATCCGCCGACGTCGACGAGGAACCGGACGGTGTCGAGTTGCAGGTGGGGGGAGCCGTTGGTGCCGGTGATGTCGAGGCGGTAGCGCGCGAAGGCTCCGGGCTCGGCGATCCGGTACAGCTGGGACCGGTGGCGGCCGGGGAAGGACTGACCCGTGCGGGCATCGAGGGCCTGCCACCGCGTCCCGTCTGCCGAGCCGAGCAGGGTCCACGCCGCCGGGTCGCGATCAGGCGCATCGTTCGCGGAGGTCAGCACGTACCGATCTACCGGGACCGGCTCGGTCAGCTGGAAGTCCAGCGACGCACGGTCCTGGTATGCGAACCATTTGCTCCTCGACCCGTCCACGAGATTCGCGGCCACCTCGCCCGCGTCGCGGTGCTCGGCGCTGGCCCGCACGAGAGTCACCAGGTCGCTCACGTCCACGTTGCCCGACGGACTCGCCGGACGCAGCGCTGCCGACCACGCATTGCCGGACCGATCGTGCCAGGCCACCCATCGTGCGGGAGCCTCGCCACCGTCGTCGACAAGCACCCGCAGCCGTCCCGCCGGAAGCCAACCGTCGGCGTCCTGGACCCGCGTGTCGAACTCGTACCCGCGAGCGCGGTCCCCATCGTCAGGGTGGCGCAGGTCGTCGAGTTCGCCCCGGACCTCCACCACGTCACCGCCAGCGGTGCGACGATCGCCGTAGCAGCCGGCCATGTCCGGTGAGAAGCCGAGCGCGCACTGGGTGCCGTCCTCGGTGACCCAGGACAGCTGCGCCAGCGCCTGGCTTCCGCCGTTGTCCAGGTGCACCACCAACTGTGCTCCCGGCACCCATTGCTCCGAGTCCCCCGCGCGCCGCCACATGCGAAACACGAACACAGACTCCGCAACAGACTCCGCATCCGACGCCGGCCGCACAGATCCTCCTCGTTCGCAGCAGCGCCGGAAACACACGATCCGGCAGCGCATGACGAGCAGACCATAGCCTCCCCACTCCCATCCCCCCGTCCAGCGAGCGGCTACAGCGCGTCGGTGATCTCCGCCGACAGGAACGACCGCGCCTGACCCCGTGCGGCTACGTCGCCTCGGGCTCCGCGTCTCGACCAGTGGTGGTTGAGCGTCGGGCCAGGAGCGCGTCGAGCTGCGCCTCCGCCCGCTGCGCCCGTGCCATCAACTGCGATTTCGTTTCCTCCACCGCCGCGACCCGCTCCTGGGCGGCCCGTCGGGCAGCGGCGACCTCAGCGGCGGCCGCGGCCCGCGCCTCACCCAGTTCCCGGCGCGCCACCGCTGCCTGTTCCTCGCCGGCCTGCCGCACCCCTCCCAGTTCCTCCCGGGTCCCGGCCAGCTCACCGCGCAACCGCTCGGCCTCGGCGCGGGCGTCCACGGCGACCTGGGTGGCACGCTCGGCCGCCAACTCCGCCTGCCGGGCACGATCGGCTGCGGCGTCGCGCTCCCGCTGCGCGGCGGCCACCTGCTCCAGTCCGCGCTGCCGCTGCTCGGCGAGGGTCCGCTCCAGTTCCGCGCGCTCGCGGGTCAGCTGCTGTTCGGTCTCCCCCCGCACCGCGTCGATGTCGGCCTGCGCGCGGGTCCTGGCCTGCTCGACGAGATCGGTGGCGTCCCGACGGACCGCAGCGACCGCGTCCTCGGCCTCCACCCGGGCATCGGCGATCTCCGCCTCGGCGCGGGTGCGGGTCTCGTCGGCCTCGACCCGGGCGGACTGCTCACGTTCCAGGGCTTCGTGGACGTCCTGTTCGGCGATGGTCGCCGCGGCGGTCGCGTCCTGGGCGGCCTGGTCGGCGCTGCGGCGGGCCCGTTCGGCGTCCCGGCGGCGCTGTTCGGCCTTGGCGAGGTCGGCCTGCGCGGCGGCGACCTGCTGCGCGGCCTGCGCGCGGACGGCGGCGAGTTCGGCGTCCACGACCGCTGGGTCGGTCATCGTGCCCAGGTCCCCGACCACGTTCGTGAGGGTGCGGGTCAGCTCGTCGATCAGCAGCCCGACCCGCTCGGTGAGGTCCTCGGCGCGCGCCCGGGCCGCCGAGGCGGGGGCGCTCACGGCCGTCGTTTTCGTCACCGTGACGGAAGAAGGCTGGGTCTCCGCCTCCTTGATTCGTTGGCGTTCACGCCACGCTCGCCACCGTGTGTGGTCAGGCAAATCGCAGTACTCCCCGGGCCGCCCGGGGCCTCCGGTCCGCAGGATCGGCCGCTCACACCCGGGATAAGCGCAGGTCGCAGTCCCGCTACGGCCGCCGGTCTCCGATTCGTTCTCCGCCACGCGGATAGCGTAGCAGATGACGTTTCAAACGTTTGCCAACCAAACCAAACGAAACGATGGTGTTGACGAACACCGACCGTCTGACCACCGATAAGTGAACATTATCGGCTGTCAGACGAATCGACAGATCTCCCGGACCCACCCCCACTCCCCTCGCCCCGGAGCCGCCTCCCGCGACGTAATCGATCACCCCGAAAACTGGGTGGCACAGGAACCGGTGCCACCACGTGACCGCCCGGCTCCAGATCGCCGACCGGTCGCGGGTTCTCCGGAGGGTGTCGCGGCGGAGGACGCCAACAGCACCCGTCCGGTGCCCGAGAGGTGTCGCGGCTCCCGCTCAGCAGTCCGGCGTGCATCTCCGCTGTGGTGCGGGAACCGCCCGGCGCGTCAAGTTGCGGCTGGAGTCTCTGGGTCGGACGCTTGGGATGCCGGATCGGATCGCCCCTGGTCCGTGAGCTTCTGTGGTACCTGAACTCCGTTGCGGCCCCGACCTCACTCGATATCCAATACTGGGCTTGACAGCCCATATTAGTGTCGTGTTGACTACGCTCAATGGGCTAGCAAGCCCAGAACGTGCCCGCAGAGGAACGGCAACAAGATCCATCACCACAGACCGTCACACATCGGCGGACAGAGCCGGCGGACAGAGCCGGCGGACAGAGCCGGCGAGCAGAGCCGGCGAGCAGAGCCGGCGAGCACGAGACAAACGGAGGCGACAATGAAGGCAGTCATCGCGACGGATCAGTCCGCGGAAGCAGCCGGGATCACCCTCACCGAGCGGCCCGAACCGACGCCGGCGATCAACGACGTCGTGGTTGAAGTCCATGCGGCGGGCTTCGTCCCGGCGGAGTGGGAGTGGCCCTCGACCTGGGTCGATCGCTCCGGTCACGATCGGGCCCACGCGATCATCGGCCACGAGTTCGCCGGAGTGGTCTCCGCCCTCGGCTACGGCACGACGGGACTCTCGTTGGGACAGCGGGTGTTCGGGATCACCGACTGGCACCGCGATGGAACCCTGGCCGAGTACGCGGCCGTGGAGGCACGCAACCTCGCGCCGCTGCCGGGGAACGTCGACTTCACGGTGGGTGCGAGCCTGCCGATCTCCGGCCTGACCGCGTGGCAGGGCCTGTTGCAGCACGGTCGTCTTCGGTCGGGGCAGAGCGTCCTCGCACACGGCGCCGCCGGCGCGGTCGGGTCCGTGGTGACGCAACTCGCCCGGGAGTTCGGCGCCTACGTCATCGGTACCGGGCGGGCGGCGGACCGCCAGGCGGCGCTCGACTTCGGTGCGAACGAGTTCCTCGACCTCGACCACGATAATCTCGACGACATCGGCGGGGTCGACCTGGTCTTCGATGTCATCGGCGGTGACATCCAACGGCGCTCGGCGAGCATCATCCGGCCTGGCGGGACGCTGGTGTCGGTGGTCGGGCCCGCTGAGGCTCGCCCTGTCGAGGGCCTCGCGGTCGACTTCGTCGTCGAGTCCGTTCCCGGTCAGCTGGTGGAGATTGTCGACCGGGTGCGGGACGGGCGTCTGCGCACGCACATCGGCACCGTCGCGACCCTCGACAACGCCGTCCCCGCGCTGAACCCGACCGAGCGGCGCAAGGGCAAGACCGTCATTCTGGTGCGCCCCTGAGCGCTCTGGAACAGGCCAGTAGTGCCGTCATGCCGCTGACCGGACCACTCGTCGCCGCTGCACACCAACACGAATCCCGGTTCAGCCGTGCACACGACTTCAGGAGTTCGGCGATCTCGGTGTGCTGCGCGGTGAGTACTGAGGTGATCGAGGACCAGTTCCAGCCCCGACTTCGCGCCCCTGGCACTGGACCTGACGACCGACCCGGCTCACCCTGGCCCGCTGGGCCGACACCGACGCACCCGGCTACCAGCAGGTGATCGCCGCCGGGGGCCTGGACACGCCGACCCTCGACGTGACCCGCGCGAAGCTGACCGACGTGCGGGAGCGGGCGCCGAAGGCATCGCGACGCTGGCGATCCACCGCCGCGACACCGGCGACTTCGTCGCGACCGGCCGGGAACGGATCTGGGCGACTGTCCGCAGCGGGAACACCCCGTCGTTCCTGGTGCTGGAAAAACTGGGCTTCCACCGCCGGCGTAGACCGCGCCGATTCGGGTGGAGCTTGTCTGTCCGCGACAAACAAAAAACGTGGGCACGGAGATCGTGCGCTCCTTGCCCATTCAACATATAGCGCACCGGGGGCCTTGCGGCAAGACCCCGGTCATGCCGCAGAATCACCGACCGAAGCCAGGACCTGCGGAAATCGGGGAATCGCGAAGTGCGGGCAGGTTTGTTGCCGGACGTCGCGGAGCAGCTGGCCGAAGCAAGTGTGGTCGACAGGGGGATTGCATGATTGACGTGATCGTTGCCGGCGGCGGGTCGACCGGCGTGATGTTGGCCGGTGAGTTGCGGCTGCACGGCGTGACCGTGCTCGTGGTGGAGAAGGACGCGGAACCGACCGACCACGTCCGGGCGCTGGGCCTGCACGTGCGCAGCATCGAGGTGATGGCCCAGCGCGGTCTGCTGGAACGGTTCCTCGCGCACGGCCAGCAGTACAAGCTCGGCGGCTACTTCGCCGGCATCGACAAGGGGTGGCCGGTACGACTGGACACCGCGCACGGCTACATCCTGGGCATCCCACAGCCCATCACCGAGCGCCTGCTGACCGAGCACGCCGTTGAGCGGGGTGCGGAGATCCGGCGTGGCTGCGCGCTGGTCGGGCTGAGCCAGGACGAGGACGGGGTGACCGTCGAACTGGCCGACGGCACCCAGCTGCGCTCGCGGTACCTCGTGGGCTGCGACGGCGGCCGCAGTACGGTGCGCAAGCTGCTGGGCGTCGGTTTCCCCGGCGAGCCCGCGAAGGTCGAGATGCTGCTGGGCGAGATGGAGGTGACCACACCGCCGGCGGAGCTGGCTGCCGTGGTCGCCGAGATCCGCACGACCCAGAAGCTGTTCGGGGTCGGGCCTTCCCCCTCCCGGGAGGGGCTCTACCGGGTCGTCGTGCCCGCCGAGGGGGTGGTCGGGGACCGCTCGGTCCCGCCGACCCTGGAGGAGGTCATCCGGCGGCTGCGGGTGGTCGCGGGCACCGACTTCGGCGTGCACTCACCGCGCTGGCTCTCCCGTTTCGGAGACGCGACCCGGCTGGCCGAGCGTTACCGGGTCGGCCGGGTGCTGTTGGCCGGCGACGCGGCGCACGTCCATCCGCCGTTGGGCGGGCAGGGCCTCAACCTCGGTGTCCAGGACGCGTTCAACCTGGGTTGGAAACCTGGCCGCCGAGGTGAACGGCTGGGCGCCGGCGGGGCTGCTGGACAGCTATCACGTCGAACGGCATCCGGTGGCCGCCGACGTGCTGGACAACACCCGCGCGCAGTCGGAGCTGATGTCCACCGAGCCGGGCCCCCAGGCGGTGCGCCGGTTGCTGTCGGAGCTGATGGATTTCGAGGAGGTGAACCGGTATCTGATCGAGAAGGTCGTCGGGATCGGGGTTCGTTACGACTTCGGCGAGGGGCCTGACCTGCTCGGCCGGCGGTTGCCGGACGTGGCGTTGAAGCGGGGGCGCCTTTACGAGTTGATGCACGCCGGCCGTGGGTTGCTGCTCGACCAGACCGGGCGGCTCTCGGTGGCGGGTTGGGCGGATCGGGTCGAGCACGTCGTGGACGTCAGCGAGGAACTGGAGGTGCCCGCCGTGTTGCTGCGGCCCGACGGTCACGTCGCGTGGGTCGGTGAAGATCAGCAGGAGTTGGTCGAGCACCTGCCCAGGTGGTTCGGCGCCGCGGCCAGCTGAGCGGGACGCGTCTGGTTGGGTGCCCCGGCTTTCCCGGTGGGGCACCCAACCGGGGCTCAGCTGGTCTGGCCGGTGGGCATGATCCTGACCTGCCGCAGTCAGTCCGACGGCCAGTTCCTCAGCGCGACGTCCAGGGCGTCCAGGGCGCGTGACCACGAGGCGTCCAACCGGGGCGCGCGGTGGAAGCCCCCGGTCCGCTCCAGGCTCACGTAGCCGTGGAACGTGGCGTGCAGCAACCGGACCGCGTCGCGCTGGTCGGGCTCGGCGAGCGGGTAGCCGCGCAGAATCGCCAGGGTCATCTCCGCGTGCCGGCCCGCGGCGCTCGCGGCCGCGGTCTGCGGGTCCAGTTCGAACTGGGTCGCCGCGTAGCGCCCCGGATGGGATTTCGCGTAGTCGCGGTAGGCGTTGGCGAACGCGACCAGCGCGTCCTTGCCCGCGCGGCCGGCCAGCGCGTCGGCGACCCGGTCGGCGAGTTCGGCCAGCGCGAGCACCGCGACCCGGGCCCGCAGGTCCTGCGCGTTCCTGATGTGGGAGTACAGGCTCGCGTCCCTGACGCCGAAGCGGCGGGCGAGCGCGGACACGGTCACGTTCTGGAAGCCGACCTCGTCGGCCAGTTCCGCGGCCGCCCGGGTCAGGCGGTCGACGGTCAGCCCCGCACGTGCCATGGGTCACCCTCCCATTCCTAGGAGTCCTACTTATTTGCCTAATAGTCCTAGGAAAGCTAGCGTGCCGGGATGTGAGACCAGTTACCGAGCGCGACATCCGCGCGTCCTTCGTCAACTGCACCCAGGGCGAGGCGAAGCGGCTGGCCGTGCTCCGTGACCTGGCCACCCGGCCGTGGGACGACCTGGATTTCCTCGGCTGGCATGACCCCGCCGCACCCGACCGGGCCTACCTGGTCACCGACTCCGGCGACGGCCTCGTCGGGGTGGCGCTGCGGGCCGCCGCGCACGCCGGGCAGGTCCGGCGCAGCATGTGCGCGCTGTGCCTGACGACGCACACCAGCGGCGGCGTCACCCTGATGACCGCGCGCAAAGCCGGGCGCACCGGCCGGCAGGGCAACTCGGTGGGCTCCTACCTCTGCGCCGACCTGGCCTGCTCGCTGTACCTGCGAGGCAAGAAGGACCCGGGGGCCGGTGGGCGGCTGCACGAGTCGATCACGGTGGCGGAGAAGGTCGAGCGGATGATGGCCAACCTGAGCGCGTTCGTGGCCAAGGTCGTCGGCTGAGCGCGCCGACCGAGGAAAATCCGGCGGACAACCACCACCGGTGATCCCTAGGCTCACCACCATGCTCGACCTGGTGAAACTGCCCAAAGCCCACCTGCACGTCCACCTGGAAGCCACCGTCCGGCCCGCGACGCTGCGCGAGATCGCCGCCGCCAACGGGCTCACGGTCCCCGACACCGCGCAGACCCGCTTCGCCGGGTTCCGGGCGTTCGCCGACCACAACTCGCTGGTCCGGCACTGCCTGCGCCGCCCGGCGGACTTCACCCGCGTCGCGCGGGAGTTCTGCCAGGACGAAGCCGCCAACGGCACCGCGTACGCCGAGGTCACCTTCACCGCCGCCGCGCACGGGGAACGCCTGGGCGAACTGGACATGCCGCTGGCCGCGGTGCTCGATGGCCTCGCCGAAGGGCAGGACACCTCCGGGCTGCACTGTCGGGTGCTGCTGGATCACTCCCGGCGGCGCCCGGTGCAACGCGCCCAGGCCACCCTCACGTTGGCCCGCCGCTACGCCGACCGGGGAGTCGTGGGGATCGGGGTGGCCGGGGAGGAGAGCTACCCGCTGCGGCCCTTCGCCGGGGTGTTCGACGCGGCCGCCGACGCCGGGCTGCACCTGGTGCACCACGCCGGGGAGACCTGCGGACCCGACAGCATCCGGGAGGCGATCGGCATCGGCCGCGCTGAGCGGCTCGGCCACGGCATCCGCGCCCTGGAGGACCCCGACCTCGTCGCGCGACTGCGGGAGCGGGCCATCCCGTTGGAGGTGTGTCCCTCCTCCAACGTCGCGCTGGGCCTGGTCGACTCCCTCGCCGCGCACCCGCTGCCCAGGCTGCGTGCGGCGGGGCTGACGGTCGGGGTGCATGCCGACATCCCGGCAGTCATCGGCACCACCCTGGCCGAGGAGTACCGCCGGGTCCGGGACACGTTCGGCTACCCGGACACCACCATGGCCCAACTGGCCCGCGCCTCGATCGACGCGTCGTTCGCGCCGGCGGCCACCAAAACCGACCTGCACCGGCGGATCGACACCTGGCTGGCCGGCCAGGGCAAATCCGCGCCGACCCGATCATC
This sequence comes from Sporichthyaceae bacterium, assembly GCA_036268355.1. GTDB lineage: Bacteria > Actinomycetota > Actinomycetes > Sporichthyales > Sporichthyaceae > DASQPJ01. The sequence goes on along the minus strand of DATAUG010000216.1, from coordinate 25,415 downwards.
GGGCACTAGAGTCACCCGGTGACATCGCCGCTGCCCCAACCGGTCGACCTGCGCGCGCACGTGCCCACGGTCGTCGGGGCCGCCCTGGACCGGCGCACCGGCAGCGTCCTGGTCGACGCCGGGCAACTCGCCGCGGCCCGCAGCCGGTTCGACGACACCCAGGCCGAGGCGCTGGCCCGTTACCTGGGCAGTTCCCAGTCGGCGAACACGGTGCGCGCCTACCGCGCCGACTGGCACAGCTGGCTGGCCTGGTGCGCCGGCCAGCAGCGCACCGCGCTGCCCGCCGACCCCCTCGACGTTGCCGTCTACCTCGCCGCCGCGGCCGACACCCGCCGCCCGGCCGACCCCACGGCGTGGGCGTTCGCGCCGGCCACCCTGGAACGCAAGGCCGCCGCGATCGCCGCCGTGCACGCCTCCGCCGGCCTGCCCGCACCCACCCGCGCCGACGTGGTCCGGTTGACGTTGCGCGGTATCCGGCGGGTCCGCAACGCCCGCCCGGCCCGCAAGCGCCCGGTGCTGCTGCACACGCTGGCCGACATGCTCAGCCACCGACCCGAGGACGGCTGGCCCGGTGGGCTGCCGCGCCGCCGGGACGCGCTGCTGCTGCTCGTCGGGTTCGCCGGGGCGTTGCGGCGCACCGAACTGGCCGCACTGTCGCTGGATGACGTGCGGGTCGACACCGATGCCCGGACCGGGGAACCGTTGCTGATCGTGGAGCTGGGCGGCACCAAGACCGACCCGACCGGGGTGGCCGGGCAACGGGTCGCGCTGCCCCGCGGGCAGCAACCGCAGACGTGCCCGGTGTGCGCGTTCGCCGACTGGGCCGAGCTGCTCGAAGCCCACCGCGACCACGGGCACCCCGGCTTGCCCAGCTGGTTGGCCGACCACCGGCAGGGCCCCGACCGGGCCATCCACCGCTGCCACGGCTACCCGGGCACGTCCCTGGCCGATGGCACCGGGCGGCCGCTGTTCCCCGGGATCAGCCGGCACGGGCGGATCAGCGACACCGCGATCAGCGGGCGGGCCGTCGGTGAGCTGGTGAAACGCTACGCCGGGCGCGCCGGCCTGGACCCCGAGGCGTTCGCCGGGCACTCGCTGCGCGCCGGGTTCGCCACCCAGGCCGCGCTGGGCGGTGCCAGCGACCGGGAGATCATGCGGCAGGGCCGGTGGTCCAACGCCGGCACCGTGCACCGCTACATCCGCACCGCGAACCCGTTGGAGGACAACGCGGTCACCAAACTCGGCCTGTGACACCTCAGGCCGGGGCGTACCGGTCGGCCAGCGCACGGGCGGTGGCAGCCAGCCGGGCCCGCAGCTCCGGCGGGCCGAGCACCTCGATGTCCGCGCCCAGCGCCAGGAACGTCGAGTGCGCGTGGTCGAGCGACTCGATCGGCAGCACCGCCCGCACCCATCCGTCCGGCTCGGCCGTGCCGGTGTCGGCCAGGGCCCGCGCCGACGCCCCGGTCAACCGTGCCGCGGCCGCCGGCGCCAGCCGCACCTCGGCTTCGCCCCGGTGCAGGCGGGTGAGGAAGTCGGCCTGGTAGCGCTGCCAATAGCCGGGCAGGTCGAACCCGGCCGGTGGGGTGAACCGCTCGGGCAGCACCGTGAGTTCCAGGATCTGGTCGACCCGGTAGGTCCGCGGCCCCGGGCCGGCCACCAGGTACCAGCGGCCCGCCTTGAGCACCAGCCCGTAGGGCTCCACCCGGCGGTGCACGTCGGTGGGTGCCTTCCACCGCCGGTAGCCGATGTCGAGCACCCGGCTGTGCCACACCGCGTCGGCCACCCGCGGCAGCTGCGCGACATCGTCGTCCTCGGCGTACCAGCCGGGTGCGTCGAGGTGGAACCGGGCGCGCATCCGGTCGGCCTGCGCCCGTAGCTCCACCGGCAGCGCCGCGAGCAGCTTGAGCTGCGCGGCCGCCAACGCCGAACCCAGCCCCAGTTCGGTGGCCGGCCCCGGAATCCCGGACAGGAACAGCGCTTCGGCCTCACCCGCGCTCAGGCCGGTCAGTCGGGTGCGGTAGCCGGCCAGCAGCTGGTAGCCGCCGGCGTGCCCGGCGTCGCCGTAGAGCGGCACACCGGCCAGGTGCAGCGACTCGACGTCGCGGTACACCGTGCGCACCGACACCTCCAGCTCCGCGGCGAGCTGCGCGGCGGTCAGCCGACCCCGGGTCTGCAACAGCAACATGATCGACAGCAGCCGGCTGGACTTCACTGACACACGATGTCAGTGAAGTGTCCCTACGGTCCAGTCATGCCCTTCGCAGAGAAGCAACTCCGAGTCCTGCCACCGATCGAGGTGGCCGGCCGCCGAATGAAGCTCTACCACGTCACCCCCGATCCGGCCGGCATCCAACCGGAGGTCGAGAAGGCCGCCCGCGCGATCCTCCCGGAACTGCTGCCCGAACTCGACGACACACCGCCGGCCGGGTTCGTCGTGCTGCACCGGGGCACCGACACCGGCGCCTACCTCAACGCCTACACCTGGGCCTGGGGCAACGTCCTGCACTTCGCCGCGGCCGCCGCCGGGCAACCGTTCCTGGAGTGCCCCGACGAGGACCCCACCCACTTCATCCCGCTGGCCGGCACCACGAAGAGCGGGCTGATCGGCTGCGTGTTCGAGTTGCCGCCGATCGTGCACGAACGCGACGCCTGGGTCCGGCATGTGCTCACCCCCGACCGGCCCGACCTGGCCGGCTACCTCGCCGACGCGCTGCCCGAGGGAACCACCGGTGAGCGGGCGTGACCGACTTCGACTTCCTCACCGGCACCTGGGACATTCGCAACCGCCGGCTCACCGACTTCCTCGACGCGGACAGCGGCTGGGAGGAGTTCCCCGGTGTCAGCCACGCCTCCCGGCACTTCGCCGGCGCCGCGAACTTCGACGAGGTCGACTTCCCGACCAAGGGCTTCGCCGGCCTCACCGTGCGCCTCTATGACCGGCACCGCGACCTGTGGTCGCTGTACTGGGGCAGCCAGCTCACCGGGACGCTGTTCCCGCCGGTCACCGGCCGGTTCGCCAACGGGCACGGCGAGTTCTACGGCGATGACACCTACGGCGGCGTCGACATCCGGGCCCGGTTCATCTGGTCGGGCATCACCGACCGGACCGCCCGCTGGGAGCAGGCATTCTCCACCGACGGCGAGCGGACCTGGCTGACCAACTGGGTCATGACCATGACCCGCCGCTGAGCCCCCGCTGAACTGGGCGACGTCCGGCTCAGCCGAGCCGGACGTCGGTGGAGCAGGACTCGACGGCGTCCAGCGCGGCCATGGTGGCCTCGTCCAGGGTGATCGTCGCGGCGGCGACGTTCGCGTCAAGGTGGTCGGGGTTCGCGGTGCCGGGGATGAGCAGCACGTTGGGCGCGTGCCGCAGCAGCCAGGCGAGGCCGACCTGCGCGGGGGTTCCGCCCAGCGACCGCGCGGCGGCGGTGACGGCCGGATCGTCGGTCACCTTCGGCATCCCCGGGAACGCACTGCCCAGCGGGAAGAACGGCACCCAGGCGATCTGTTCGTCGACGCACAGCCGCAGCATCTCCTCGTCGCCGCGCGACACCAGGCTGTAGGAGTTCTGCACGCAGACGATCCCGGCCGGCAGGGCGCGCCGCAGCACGTCCAGGGTGACGCTGCTCAGGCCGATCGCGCCGATCTTGCCCTCGTCGCGCAGCGCGGTCATCGCCGCGAGCTGGTCGTCGAGGTCGACCACCTGCTCGCCCTCGGGTCGGATGCCGGGGCCGGTGTCCATCCGGCGCAGGTTCACCACCGGGATCTGTTCCAGGGCAAGGGATGTGAGGTTGTTCTCGACGCTGGCCCGCAGTTCCTCGGGCCGCTGGGCCGGGCGCAGCCGGACGGGGCCGCCGGGGTTGGGGTCGGCGCCGACCTTGCTGACGATCACGACACCGTCCTCGGGGCGCAACCCGTCCCGCAGGACGCCGTTGACGAAGCCGTCGCCGTAGAACTGGGCGGTGTCGACGTGGTCGACGCCCAGTTCCACCATGCGGCGCAGCAGGGCGATCGCGGCGTCGCGGTCCTCGGTCAGGCGCTCCAGCTGCATCGCGCCGAAACCGACCCGGGACACCGTGTGGTCGCCCAGCGGTCCGGGGCCGCCGGCGCGGGGCGTACCGGTGGCGGTGTGCTGTGGGGAGGGAGAGGTGTTCGCGGCCATGAGGAGTTCCTTCCGCGGGAGCCGGATAAGCGGAGTACTCTCCGCTCCGCTGACCGTAGCACACTACCGGAGGCACCCTCCACATCACCGTCGACCGGGTCAGCTGGTGGGTGCGGTGGTCAGCATCCAGTGGCTGAACTCGGCGTACCGCAGCGCGAACTCCGCGGCTCCCACCGCGTGCTCGACCGCGTCGGCATGCACCCGGACCTGCTCGAACCGGGCGGCCCGGGCACGCTCGTAGCGGCAAAGCGCCGCGGCGGTGTCGGGCCCGTCGGCCAGGCCGGCGCGCAGCACACCGGCGTCCTCGATGCCCAGCGTGCCGCCCGCGGCGATGTGCGGGGACAGGCCGTGCGCGGCGTCACCGATCAACACCACCCGCCCGCTGCTCCAGCGCGGCAGCGGCGGGACAAGCATGATCTCGTTCTCCAGGATCGCCTCCTCCGGGGTGTCGGCGATCATCCGCAGCAGGTCCTCCTGCCAGCCCGCCTCGGCCAGGCCCCGGGCCCGGACCAGCGCGCGCTCACCCTTGCTGCCGGTGAGCGGACCGGCCGCGAACTGGTTGATCATCCACATCGTCTGCCCGTCCGCGACCTGGGCGTAGCCGCCCCGGGTGCGGTCCGGACCGATGGTGAGCACCGTGCCCGCCGGCCGCAGACCCGCCCCGGTGGGCACCACCGCCCGCCACGCGTAGTGCCCGGCATGGGGCACGGCGTCGCTGCCGGGCACCAGCTGCGCCCGGACCCGCGAGTACACGCCGTCCGCGCCGATCACCAGGTCCGCCGGCACGTCCTCGCCGCTGGCGAGGTGGACGAGGACCTCGGTGTCCCGCTCGGTGTACCCACTCACCCGGGCGTCCAGCGTGATCCGGTCCCGGCCCACCGTGTCGGCCAGCAGGCTGTTCAACGCCGGCCGCGGCACGAGCAGGAACCGGTGATCGGCCTCGCCGTAACCGGCGGCGCGCACCGGATGCCCGGCGGGATCGAAGAACCAGGTACTGATCTCCCGACCCAGGCCACGGACCTGCGCCCCGATCCCGATCTCGTCGAACTCCCGCAGCGCGTTGGACCACAGCCCGATGCCCGCGCCGACGGCGCGCACCCGCGATGCCTGCTCCAGCACCGTGACCTCGTGCCCGATCCGCCGCAGGGACGCCGCGGTGGTGAGCCCGACCAGTCCGCCGCCGACGATCACCGTGCGCATCGCTGGCTCCTCTCCCGTTCCCGGCGCCACCCGGCGCCAAGATCCAGTGAACGAGGAATCGGCCATAACATCAAATGCATAGTTCTGATCAATACCATTACCTGCATGCATCTGGATCTGAATCTGCTGACCGCGCTGGACGCGCTGCTCGACGAGCGGGGCGTGGGTGCGGCCGCCGACCGGTTGCACCTCTCGCAGCCCGCGATGAGCCGCACCCTCAGCCGGATCAGGCGGGCGACGGGGGACCCGATCCTGGTCCGCTCCGGCCGCACCATGCTGCCCACGCCCTACGCCGAGCAGATCCGCGACGAGGTCCACCAACTCGTCACCCGCGCCCAGACCGTGCTCACCCCGACCGCGCAGGTCGACCCCGCCACCCTCGAACGCACCTTCACCATCCAGTGCAACGACATCGTCGCCGACGCCCTGCTCCCCCGCCTGGCCGCCGACCTCACCGCCGCCGCGCCCGGCGTGTGCCTGCGGGTACTGGGCGAAGCCGACACCACCCTCGACGAACTACGGCGCGGCCACGTCGACCTCCAGGTCACCGACCAGGCCCCGGCACACGCCGACACCCGCTCGGTCACCGTGCTCACCGACACCCTCACCGTCCTGGGCCGCCACGAACTGGCCCCCGACCCGTCGACCTGGGCGGGCTTCGCCGCCCTGCCGCACGTGGTGATCTCCCGCCGAGGCCGCCGGCCCGACCGCATCGACGACCTGCTCGACGAGCGCCACCTACGCCGACGCGTCGCGTTCACCGTGCCCACCCTGGCCCTGGCGCTGCGCGTCGTCGCCGCCCACGACCTGGTCACCGTCGCCCCACGGCTGCTCACCAGCCACGCGCTGCCACCGTCGCTGCGCACCTACCCGCTGCCCGGCCCCACCCCGGCCGTCCCCGCCGTGCTGGCCTGGCACGCCCGCCACGACCGCGACAGCGCCCACCGCTGGCTGCGTACCCTCATCACCGACACCCTCACCGCGATCATCCACTACCCACATGTCAGTTGACCAGCGCTTTCCCACCCCATGGACCACCATGGGGTGGGGCGGAATCACCGACGAGCCAGCGCTGTTGACGCCGACCACACGACAACAACACCGGTTGAGTCAGAGGGAGCGCGACGAGGATGACCAAGGCGGTCAGGTACGACGACTACGGCGACATCGACGTACTGCGCGTCGTGGACGTCGACCGACCCACCCCCGGCCCCGGACAGGTGCTGGTCCAGGTGAAAGCCGCCGGCATCAACCCCGGCGAAGCCGCCATCCGCGCGGGCCTCCTGGCCCAGCGGTGGCCTTCCACGTTCCCGTCGGGCCAGGGCAGCGACCTGGCCGGCGTCGTCACCGAACTCGGCGCCGGGGTCACCACCGTCGCGGTCGACGACGAGGTCATCGGCTACACCGAGAACCGGGCCAGCCACGCCGAGTACGTCCTGGTCGAGGCCACCAACCTCACCCCGCGCCCGGCCGGCGTGCCGTGGGAGGTCGCCGGGTCGCTGTTCGTCGCCGGCGCCACCGCCTGGGCCGCGGTCCGCGCGGTGGCGCCCCGCCCCGGCGACACCGTCGTGGTCTCCGGCGCGGCCGGCGGCGTCGGCTCCCTGGCCGGGCAACTGGCCCGCGACGCCGGCGCCACCGTCATCGGCCTGGCCGGCCACGCCAACCACGCCTGGCTCACCGAGCACGGCATCATCCCGCTGGCCTACGGCGAAGGCGTCGCCGACCGGATCCGGGAAACAGCCCCGGGCGGCAAGGTCGACGCGTTCATCGACACCTACGGCTCCGGCTACGTCGACCTCGCCATCGACCTCGGTGTCGCGCCCGACCGGATCGACACGATCATCGACTGGGCTGCCGCGGAGAAGCACGGCGTGAAGACCGACGGCAGCTCGGCCGGGACCAGCGCCGCGGTATTGGCCGAACTGGCCGCGCTGATCGACGCGGGCACGCTGGAGGTGCCCATCGCCCGGGTGTACCCGCTGGAGCGGGTCCAGGACGCCTACCGGGAACTGGAGCAGCGGCACACCCGCGGCAAGATCGTGCTGGTGCCCTGACCGGGCCTACCGGTCAGCGGGTTCCGGTCGTCCCGCCCAGCACCGCGTCGGACGCGGCCGGGTTCTTCTTGGCCCGGCCGCGTTTGGCCGGCGGCGGCGGCACGATCCCGGCGAGGTTGCCGCCGTTGTCGTTGACCCGCAACACGAACGGCCGGGTGTCGGTGTAGCGGACCACCGACACCGAGCACGGGTCGACCACGATGCGCTGGAACGAGTCGAGGTGCACCCCCAGTGCGTCGGCCAGGATCGACTTGATCACGTCACCGTGGCTGCACGCCAGCCACACCGCCTCCGGGCCGAACTCGGCGGTGATCCGGGCGTCGTGCGCGCGGATCGCGGCCACCGCCCGGGTCTGCACCGAGGCCAGGCCTTCGCCGCCGGGGAACACCGCCGCCGAAGGGTGCTGCTGCACGACCTTCCACAGTGGTTCCTTGAACAGCGTCTTGAGTTCGCGCCCGGTCCACTCGCCATAGTCCACTTCGGCCAGTGCGGTGTCGGTGCGCGGCACGATCCCCCGCCCGGTCAGCAACGGCGCCACGGTCTGCCGGCACCGGCGCAGCGGCGAGGCGACCGCGGCGACCAGCGGCACCCCGGCCATCCGCTCGACCAGCCCGGCGGCCTGCTTGGTGCCGGCCTCGTCCAACCCGACACCCGGGGAACGACCGGCCAGTATCCCCGAACCGTTCGCACTGGATCGGGCGTGCCGCAGCAGAATCACGGTAGCCACGGCACAGAGCCTACGGATCGAGGTGGCCGGCGACGCAGCCGGGAGCCGATCACGCCACCCCCGAGCGCGCCAACGCCTCCGCCGCGGTGTGCAACGCGGCCAGCCGCTCGGGCAGCGTCGCCTGCATCGGCGACACGCTGAGTGTGGTCGCGCCCGCCGCGGCCAGCCGCGCGATCCGCTCGGCGATCCGGTCGGTGTCACCCAGCAGTGAGGTGGCATCCAGGAACGGCAGCGGCACCGCGGCCATCGCGCCGGCATAGTCCTTGGCCAGGTAACGCGCCTGCACCTGCGCGGCCTCCTCGGGGAAACCCATCCGCACGGCGAGCCGGTTGTAGAAGTTCTGTTCCCGGCTGCCCATCCCGCCCACGTACAGCGCCGCGTAGGGACGCACCAGGTCCGCGCACGCCACCGGGTCGGGCCCCACCACCAGCGGCATCGTCGGCGCGATGTCGAACCCGTCGAGGGTGCGCCCGGCCCTGCTCAGGCCGGCGCGAATGTGTTCGAGCGAGTCGCCGGAGTGCTCGGCGGAGAAGAACACCGGCAGCCAGCCATCGGCGATCTCCCCGGTGAGTTCGAGGTTCCTGGGTCCGACCGAGGCCAGGTAGAGCGGGATGTGCTCGCGCACGGGATGCACGGTCAGCCGCAGCGCCTTGCCCGGCCCCTCGGGCAGCGGCAGTTGGTAGTGCTGCCCGGAGTAGCTGACCCGTTCCCGGCGCAGCGCCAACCCGACGATGTCGACGTACTCGCGGGTGCGGCCCAGCGGCTTGTCGAACCGCACACCGTGCCAGCCCTCGGAGACCTGCGGGCCCGACACGCCCAGCCCGAGGCGGAACCGGCCACCCGAGAGGGTGTCCAGGGTGGCGGCGGTCATCGCGGCCATCGCCGGGGTGCGGGCCGGGATCTGGAGGACCGCGCTGCCCACGTCGATCCGCTCGGTCTGCGCGGCGACCCAGGCCAGCACGGTCGGCGCGTCGGACCCGTAGGCCTCGGCCGCCCAGACGACCGCGTAGCCCAGCCGGTCGGCCTCCCTGGCCAGGGCGAGGTTGTCCGCGTCGTTGCCGGCACCCCAGTAACCCAGATTCAGTCCCAGTCGCACGCCAGAACCTTACTGGTCGGTAGCGGTGGTCTTCGGGGAATGTGCCAGGTGTTGGGAAGTTGCCACCGGAGGTGGTTATTTTCGATTGACACTGAAATTATAGTGACATAACAGCAAGAACAATGATCGCCTCGTGTCCTGGCGCGGTTCACCCGGTTGGCCCTAGCCAAGGCCGTAGGCTCTGGTCGCGTGGAGCATCGACACCTCGGGCGCAGCGGGCTACGCGTGTCCCGGATGGCCCTGGGCACCATGACCTGGGGCACCGACACCCAGCCCGACGAGGCGGCCAACCAACTGGCCGCGTTCGTCGACGCCGGCGGCACCCTCGTGGACACCGCCGACGTCTACGCCGACGGAGAAGCCGAACGCATGCTCGGCTCACTCATCGACGAGATCGTTCCGCGCGAGACGATCGTGCTGGCCACCAAGGCCGTGGCCCGCCGCGACGACAGCCCCTTCGGCGGCGGTGCCTCCCGCGGCGCCCTGCTCGCCGCGCTGGAGGGCTCACTGACCCGACTTGGCGTGGACCACCTCGACCTGTGGCAGCTGCACGCCTGGGACACCGCCGTGCCCTTCGAGGAGACCCTCGCCGCCATGGACACCGCGGTCACCAGCGGCAAGGTCCGCTACGCCGGTGTGTCCAACTACACCGGCTGGCAACTGGGCACCACCGCCACCTGGCAGCGCTGCGCCCCCGGCCGCACCCCCATCGTGTCCAGCCAGGTCGAGTACTCCCTGCTGGAACGCGGCATCGAACGCGAGGTCGTGCCCGCCGCCGAGCAGCACGGCATCGGCCTGCTGCCCTGGGCGCCGCTGGGCCGCGGCGTACTGACCGGCAAGTACCGCAACGGCACCCCCGCCGACTCCCGCGGCGCCGACGCCCGGATGGCCTCCTACGTCGAACAGCACCGCACCGAGCGGGCCGCCCGCATCGTCGAGGCCGTCGTCACCGCCGCCGAGGGCCTGGGCACCTCCCCGCTGGCCGTCGCACTGGCCTGGGTGCGCGACCGGCCCGGCGTCGTCGCCCCGGTCGTCGGCGCCCGCGACACCGCCCACCTCAACGGGTCACTGGCCGCCGAGGAACTCACCCTGCCCACCGCGATCCGGGCCGCGCTGGACGACGTGAGCGGCATCGAACTGGGCTATCCGGAACGCCGCCTGGGCTGACCCGCCGGGCCCTCGGCGGCGGGCCTACCAGGTGGGACCGGCCCGGCAATCGGGTACCTCCGCGTGACGACACCGCCCCGCGGGTGGATGCTGGAGGCTACGTCACGCACGCCGGAGGTCGGGTTTTGCGCCATTTTGTCGGACTGGTCGCCATCCTGTTGGTCGGTGGTTCCGCCCTGGCAGGTTGCTCGTCGAGCAAGGACCAGACGGATCTGCAGGTCGCGCCCGTGCTCGTCGCCGCCCGCCCGGCCGCCTCCCCACAGCCCACCGCCTCCCCCGCCGGCAGCGTGGTCGCCCTGCCCGGCAACGCCACCGGTGTGGTCACCGACGCCACCACAAACACTCTCGCCGTCGTGCTCGCCGACCCGGCTGAGATCCTGCTGTTCTCGCTGGCCGACCCGCAGGCCGCACCGCGCGTCGTGCACCTGCCCGGCCAGGTCACCGACCTGAGCCTGGCCGCCGCCGGCGGACCGCTGCTGGCCCCGGTGCGCACCGCCAACGAGGTGCTGCGCATCGCCCTGCCCACCGGCGCGACCTCCGCGCTGCCCGTGCCCGGCGGCCCCACCAGCGCGGCCGAGGCCGGCGGACAGCTCCTGGTCGCCGTGCCCAGCCACAGCGCGGTGGACGTGTTCGCCGGCGACAAGCTGGTCCGCGCGGTCTCCGGCGAGGTCACCCCCCAGCAGATCGTCGGCGTGGGCAACAAGGGCGTGCTCGTCGACCAGCTCCAGTCGGCCGTGTTCGACGTGGACCCGGCCACCACCAAGATCGGTGCCGGCCTGCGGGCCGGCCAGGGAGCCACCAACGCCACGGTGGACGAGTACGGGCGGGTGCTGGTCACCGACACCCGCCAGGGCGAACTGCTGCTGTTCTCCGCCGACCCGGTGGTCATGCGCCAGCGCTTCCCGGTCGCCGGCTCGCCCTACGGCATCGCCTACGACCGCAAGCGGGATCTGGCGTGGGTGACATTGACCCAGCTCAACCAGGTGGTCGGCTACGACGTGGCCGGCGGTGAGCCGGTGGAGAAGTACCGGCTGGCCACCGTCCGTCAACCGGACTCGGTCGCGGTCGACCAGAACAGCGGACGCGTGTACGTCGCGTCCGCCGACGGTGGAGGTGTCCAGGTGATTCAGCCATGACCGATGGGGTGATCGAGGGGGATTGGGAGTACCGGCCGCTGCGCCTGCCGGCGGGGGTGTCCCGCTTCGCCGCCGCGACGCAGCTGGCCATCCACGCCGAGTTCGCCGGCTGGGAACTGTCCCGGGTGCTGCTGTTCTCCGACGGCACCCGCAAGGTGTGGCTGCGCCGAAAGCGCAGCCACAGCTACATTCCCGGCCCCATCACCTGAGCCCCCGGCTCAGGGCGTCCGCCAGCGGTGGCCGCTACCGGCCCACCGGCAGATAACGCCGGACCCCGTCCACCTCCGAGCAGGTCAACCGCCCCTGCAGGACCAGCACGTCCAGGTGGCACATCGTCTCCAACACCGCCAGCGTCGTGTTGAACAGATCCAGCTCCGCCAACGTCCGCTCCCGCCTGGTCCAGGTCAGCGCCGCAGCCGCCTCGTAGGAGGTCGACGCGCCCCGCTCGACGACCGCGAGACTCGCGTCCAACCGCCGGTCGTGGTGAGCCAGCAGCTCGTCGATCCGGTGGTGCGTACTGGGCGTCACCGGCCCGTGCGCGGGCAGCAGCCGCATCTCCGGCAGCTCCCGGACCAGCCGCAACGACTCCAGATAACCCTGCAACGGGTAGTCCAGCGGAACCGGCTCCAGCCCGATCGAGGGTGTGATGTGCGGCAGCACGTGGTCCCCGGCGAACAGCAGCCCGGTGGCCTCCTCGGCGTAGACGGTGTGCCCGCGGGTATGCCCCGGTGTGGCGATCGCCCGCAGCCGCCGGTTGCCGATCGCCGCGACGGACCGGTCGGCCATCCACTCGTCCGGCGCCTCCCACGCCTCCCGCTGCGGCGCACCGGCCGCGACCATCTCGTCCACGATGACCTGTGCGCCGGCCTGCCGCAGCCGGCGCAGCTGCGAGGTCTCCTCCGGGCGCTCCCCGGTCAACAGGTCGATGGAGGGCTGTTCCCCGCTGCCCAGCGCGATCTTCACCCCGAACTCGCGGCGCAGTGCCAGTGCCTGGGTGTAGTGGTCGCGATGGATGTGGGTGATCAGGAACTGGTCCACGTCACCGAACCCGGCCCCCAGGGCGGCCAGCGCGGCCTGGAACTGGGCGCGGGCCTCGGTGATGGCCCAGCCGGAGTCGACCAGGACGAGATTGCTGCCATCGACGATGGCGTAGACGTTGACCGCGCGCAGCCCGTCCATCGGCAGCGGCAGCGGGATCCGGTAGACACCCGGAGCGACGGAGAAGACTCCGGGCGCGGTCCAGTCCCCGGTCGGATCGTCAGCCGTAACGTCCACCATGACGCGTACCTCCGGTAACTCCCTTTACCCGGAACCATAACTCCGGTACCCAGCGGGGCCGCTGAGGTATAAATCACGTGCGAGCGGGGTTCAGCAGTTGCGCAGGAACCGATCCAACACGCGCGTCCCGAACTCCAGTGACTCCACCGGAACCCGCTCGTCGACGCCATGGAACAACGCGGAGAAGTCCAGGTCGGGCGGCAGCTTCAGCGGGGCGAACCCGAAGCACCGGATGCCCAACTGTTGGAAGGACTTGGCATCAGTGCCCCCCGACAGCATGTAGGGCAGCACCTTCGCCCCAGGGTCCTCCCCCGTGATCGAACTGGTCATCACATCCACCAGCGCCCCGTCGAAGGTGGTCTCCACCGGCGGCAGACTGACCCACTCCCGCTCCACATCCGGCCCGAGGATCTCGGTGAGCTCCCGCTCGAACGCCTCCTCGCGGCCGGGAAGAACCCGGCAGTCCACAGTGGCCTCAGCGACCGACGGGATGACGTTGGCCTTGTACCCGGCATTGAACATCGTCGGATTGGCGGTGTCCCGCAGTGTCGCCCCGATCATCCGAGACAGCGCGCCCAACTTCGCCACCGACCCGTCCAGATCGTCCTCCGGGAACTCCAACCCGGTGATCTCACTGACCCCCGCCAGGAAGTCGCGGACGGAGTCGGTCAGCACCAACGGAAACTGATGCGCCCCCAACCGGGCCACCGCGGCGGCAAGCTTGGACACGGCGTTGTCCCGATGGATCATCGACCCATGCCCGGCGGTCCCCCGGACCCGCAGCGTCAGCCACCGAATCCCCTTCTCGGCGGTCTCGATGAGGTAAGCGCGGACGTCATCCTTCAGAGTGATCGAAAACCCACCGACCTCGCTGATCGCCTCGGTGGCGCCCTCGAACAGATCGGCCCGGTTCTCGACCAGCCACTGCGCCCCGAACTTCCCGCCGGCCTCCTCGTCGGCGACAAACGCGAAGATCAGATCACGCGGCGGCACGATGTTCTCCCGCTTGAGCCGTCGAGCCACCGCGAGCGTCATCCCGACCATGTCCTTCATGTCGACCGCGCCCCGCCCCCAGACGTAGCCGTCCTGAACGGCACCCGAGAACGGATGCACCGCCCACTCCGCGGCGTTGGCCGGCACAACATCAAGATGCCCATGGACCAGCAGAGCCCCGCGAGTGGAATCAGCTCCGGGGAGTCTGACCACGACATTGCCCCGCCCCTTGGCGCCCGACTCGACGTAGGTCGGCTCGTACCCCACCTCAGCCAACTTGCCCGCGACGTACTCCGCCGCGACCCGCTCCCCCACGACGGTCTCCGGGTCACCGGTGTTGGTGGTGTCGATCCGGAGGAGGTCACTGGTCAGTGCCACGACCTCGGCTTCTGCGCTGCTGTGCTGCTCGGTCACGCTGCCTTCCTACCATCCACCCGTTACCCGGGGCCCGAGTTGGGGCCGCGCGAGTGGATCAGCTACGCTATGCCACACCAGCGGGGAACCGCGGGACCGAGTGGCGGAATGGCAGACGCGCTAGCTTGAGGTGCTAGTGCCCGGTAAGGGCGTGGGGGTTCAAGTCCCCCCTCGGTCACACACGCTAAATACACGAGGCGAAGCCGTAACCAAAACGGCACGCTCCTCTGGCTGGAATCGCAGCTCAACACCAAGGTCATGGTAGAGCTTGCTGATCTTGTCCGGCGATCCCTTTGTCAGCTTCGCTCCGACGTCACCCAGCGAGTCGATCTGGGCGTGGACCTCGGCCGGCGTGATCCGACTTACCGCAGGCAAGCCCTCCAACTCGGCCCTCGCAGCAGCCCGCTGAGCCTGCGCCTCGTTCACCGCCTCCACGATCGCAGTCGGATCGATACCCGCTTCGATGGCCGCCTGAAACCGCCGCATCCGTGCCTCAGCGTTCGCCAACCTGGCTTTACTGTAGTTCCAAGATGCGAGCCCGGCCATGGACAGAAGCACAACGTCGGCGCGGTCCTCTGTGCTCGCCATGTGGCGATCAACAACGCAAAATGCTTGGCGCACAACAAATCTCTCCGCGATGACGATGGAGGTCGGCCGGTGTGCGCCGTCGGTCAGCCGAGCAGCGCCCTGCTCACGACAGTGCCGGCGACGGCACAGATCACGACCACCAGCAGCGGTGCCCTCAACATCAGGGCGATGACCGCAACGCCGAGTCCGATCAGCCTGACGTCCGGGTGGTAGTGCCGCCCAGTGGTCAACACGCCGACCGCCACGAGTGCGGCAAGTACCACCGGCGACACCAACTCGAGAACACGCCGCGCCCGTTCGGGTGGCCTCCATCCGCCGAGCAGCACCGGGCCTGCCGCCTTGATCACGATCGTCACCACGCCCAGGACGGCCACGACGATCCACACGCTCATGCGAGCAGTCCGATCAGACAGGCCAGACTCGCCACGATGACCGGGACACCCGGCGGACTGATCGGAACGAGGACGAGCGCGATGACGACGGCGCTGCCGGCGGCCAGTTGCGCACGCCGCGTGGTCAGCTGCCGCCACAGCAGGGCGAAGAAGATGGCCGGGCTGACCATGTCGAGCCCCCAACTGGAGATGTCCCCGAACGAGCTGAGCACGATCGCACCGAGTGCGCTGCCGGCCAGCCACACCACGTAGACCGCAGCGCCGGCGGTGAGCAGCAGCCGCGAGTCGTGGCTGCTGTCCGGCCTGCGCGAGATCGCCCAGGTCTCGTCGCCCAGCAGTTGTGCCAGCAGGGCTCGCCGCCACCACGGGCCGTGGTAGGCGTCCGCGGCCGTGATACCCATCGGCAGATAACGAAGATTGAGCAGCGACCCGGTCGTGACGGCGCCCAGTGGGCCGCCTCCGGCGCCGATGACGCTGGCCGCACCGATCTGGGCGGCACCACCGAATGCGGTCGCCGACATCACGACAGCCGCAGCCGCGGAGAAGCCCGCGGCGACGGCGACGACACCGAAGGACACCCCGAAGGCGAACGCAGCCGCCGCGACGGAGCCGACGGCCTGCCACCGCGCTGCTGCCTTCACCGGGGCGTAATTAGTGTTTACCATCATGGATACTTACCGTATGCTGGCTCATGGAAGGAGTCAAGGTGTACTTCGGTAATTACACAGATCCGGTCGTGACACTGGCCGAGGACCTGGTCAACAGCTACAGCCACAGCGAGCACGCCGACCTGCTCGACGCGGCGACCCTCACCGATGTGGCCGGCCGGCGCGGCTGGCGGGGTTCGGCCCCGACGGCCGCTGACGTCGAGCAGGTCCGTGCCCTTCGCCCGCTGCTCCGGGCCGTCTTCGAGGCATCCGATGAGCAGCAGGCTGTCGACAGGGCCAACGCCGTCGTCGAACGATCCGGTCTCGTGCTGCGACTGACCCGCCACGACAGCGGCCCCTGGCATTTCCACGGCACGACCGGAACAGGGACACTGTTCGACTGGCTCGCCGGGCTGTCGGGATTCGCCCTGCTGTCGGTGATCGAACGTGGTGACGGCGACCGCATCCGGCACTGCTCGGGTATCGACTGCCACGCCGTGTTCGTGGACGCCTCACGGAACAAGTCACGCCGGTTCTGCAGCCCGGCAGTGTGCGGCAACCGCGCCCACGTCGCCGCATTTCGGGCTCGGCAAATCAATCATGGCCGGACGTGAGCTGAGTCGAACAGGTCGAAGAATTCGTCCACGGTGACGAGCGAACCTTCGTAGCCAGGTGGCCGCAGGTCATCGCCGCGCCGCAGGTGGGTGCTGCCGATGGCGACAGAAGGTCCAGTTGGCACAACATTCCCGCCGAGTGCGAACAACGGGCGGTGGCCGCAGGGCCCACTGGCCGCCGTCAAGCCCCCGGGGTCGGACCCACCGGGGCTGTGGCCGAACCCCGCGTGTGTCGACCCGCTCCACAACCTGCGGTCGCTCGGGTCGAACTGGACCAGTGTGCTGACTAGGCACTCAACGCGCGAGCTCCCTGGGTCGAGGGGTCTCGACGAGGAGACTCCGGCCATGGCCGGTACTGATCTGACGATCCGCCAAAGCCACTACCGACACCGCCCGAAGGCCGGTCATGACGTCCTGCGCGCCGGTCGATGACTGTTGGCATTCGGGGATTCATCCCGCGAAGAGGTGTTCGGGTCCCCTCGGTCACCCACACTGTTCACCCGGCGCACAGGATCGATGATCACATCAGCTGTGCGGCTTTCTTGTTCGTACTGTATCCGCAGGTCAACGGCTGTGCAGAAGTCCAGGAGCTTGTCGGGTTTCCGCGCGGACAGCTCTCCCTCGGTTACCCCGCTCGGTAGCGATAGGTCGTCGAACTCCGCCCGCGCCGCCACTCGCTGCGCCTGCACAGAGTTGATCATCTCAACCAACGCCACCGGTGACCCGCTCGATCTTGGCGATGTTCCGCGAGTGCGCTGGGATGGTGCACTCGCCGAGACCAATCGGGACGGCTTCGGCGTGACGTAGCGGATTGGCGACGCTGTTGCGGCCGCCAGCCAGGCTGATCGGCGCATCGGACACGACCAGGCCGGCCGGGGTGAACAGGGCAGCCTCGACCGGACTCGCCGTCCACCAGCAGCGTGCCGTAGTCGTCCACGCCGAGCGGTTGGGGACGCGGGCAGATGCGGACCGGAAGGCCTGGTCGTGGGCCCCGCGTTGCAGTCCGCGCGGGGCCCACGACCGGCGAAGCACAGATCAGCAGACGATGAACATGCTCTTCCATCCGACGCCTGTCGAGGACGACGCACTCGTGGCGGAGCCGAGTGTGGCGACGGTCGTGCCAGAGGCATTTGCCACGTTGTACATGCGAGCGGACTGGCCACGTGCGATCCACTCGTACGAGCCGACAGCGTAGGGCATGTTGTGCACCCCGCAGCCGTTGATGTTGGTCGCCGTCCCGGTGTGGTTTGCTTTCGAATAGGCGACGAAGATCGACGTCTCAGCATCGGGTGTGACAGCGTCGACGCGCGCGGTCAGCGCGACGGCGTGCGTGACGTTCGCGGTACTCGCCGAGCCGCTCGTCGCGGCGGAGGCGGTGGCCGCAGTCATTCCACCGAACGTCAGGACGGCGACCGCTATGGCCACAAGGGCCGAGATTCTCCGTAACAGATTCACAGCACTTCCCCATTTTCCCTTTTTGTGGTGCAACACGTCAGGCATGTCGCTTGGTGTCGCCAGAAAGGCGAATCATTCGAAACTTCAGTGACGATCCCGTACTGTCCGGGTTCATCGCATTTCACGAATCGGCGCAACGTGGTTCATCGTGGCCGGCCAGGTCAGCTTTGGCTATCCGACCGGCCACAGCCCGTGATCGCGGCCTGCCTTGGCGCCGTCGTTGAGGGGGCGGCTACATGCCAGGAGGACAAAGAACTGATCGTTTTCGCATAAGCTATTCCCCCGTTGCGGTTGGTTCGGCCGCCGATCCGCCGCATGGCCCATCCTGCTCCGCCGATCGAGGGGAAAACTGGGGAAAACCTTGAATCGGTGACCCCGACTCACTATTCCGGTCGTATGGGGGTCGAGTTCCGGCTGCTTGGCAATATCGAGGTCTGGGTGGACGGCCGGGAAGCCGACGTCGGGCACGCCCGGTGCCGGTGCGTACTGGTGGCGCTGCTCGCTGACGACAATCGCCCGGTACCGATCGAGCACCTGATGGACCGGGTATGGGGGACCTCGCGGCCACGTCGGGCGCGGGACACGCTCTACGGCTATGTCTCCCAGCTGCGTCGAATGCTGGCTGGTACTGAGGTTCGACTGGCGCGTCAGTCCGGCGGTTATCTGCTGTCCATCGACCCGGACATGGTTGACCTGCACCGATTTCGGAGGTTGGTGGTACTGGCCGGGACCCGACGACGCGAGGCGGAGCAACTGGCCCTGTTGCGTGCCGCCGTGGCGTTGTGGCGCGGCGAGGCGTTCGCCGGACTGGGCACCGCCTGGCTGGCCGATTACCGCCAACGACTCGCCGGAGAACGACTGTCCGCGGAACTGGCCCGCTACGAACTGGAGTTGAACGCCGGCGGACAGACCGCCGTGCTGTCCGGACTGGCCGCGCTCGCCGCCGCGCACCCGTTCGACGAGCGCGTTGCGGGCCAGTTGATGATGGCGCTGTACCGGTCGGGGCGCCAGGCTGACGCCCTCGGGATATTCCACGACATGCGCAAGCGGCTGGTGGCAGAGCTAGGGATCGATCCCGGTGCGGAGCTTCGCCATCGTTATCAACAGATCCTGCGGGCTGATCAGGCGGTGCACGCCGCGACCACACTCGCTGAACAGGCCGCCGCCCGCCAGCTGCCGGCGGATATCGCGGATTTCATCGGTCGCGACGCCGAACTCCGCTACCTGCACAGCCTCGCCGAGCAGGACTCGGCACACCCCGACACCGCGCTGACCATCCTGGTCATCGAGGGCATGGCTGGCGTCGGCAAGACCAGGCTGGCCGTTCGGTTCGCCCGGCAGCTCCTGCGTCGCCAACTGTTCAGCGACGCTCAGCTCTGGGCGGACCTGCGCGGTTTTCATCCCGAGCAGCCACCGTCCGAGCCGGCGACCGTGCTGGCGAACCTGCTGCGACTGGTCGGCGTCGCCGCGCACGAGATACCGGAGACCCTCGAAATCCGAGCCACGCTCTATCGCGACCAGCTGGGCAGGCACAAAACGCTGCTGCTGCTTGATGACGCGGCGAGCGAAGACCAGGTGCGCCCCTTGCTGCCCGGCTCACCCGACTGTCTGGTGGTGATCACCACCAGACACAGCCTCGTCGGACTGGACGGCGCACACGTGCTGCCGCTGGGCACCTTCACCGACGCGGACTCCCTGGACCTGCTCAACCGGCACATCGGACCCGAGCGGGTGGCCGCCGAGCCCGAGGCAGCGCGGCACCTGACCCAGTTGTGCGGGCATCTGCCATTGGCCCTCGCGCTCACGGCCCGGCATCTGCGCCGACGACCCGCACTCCGGCTCGGTGAGCTGGTCACCCACGTCGATACCGGCGATGACCTGCCCGACCTGCCGATTCCGCACGCCAGCGAGATCCACGCCGTCTTCGGCCTGTCCTATCGCGCCCTGCCGGCCGAGCAGCGACGCCTGCTCCGACTGCTCACCGTGCACCCAGGCCCCAGCATCGCAGCCGCATCGGTCGCGGCCCTGGCCGACATCCCCGAACCGGTGGCCCAGACCGCCCTGGACAATCTGGTCGACGAGCACCTGGTCACCCCGGAGCCTGCGCTGCGCTACGGGCTGCACGACCTCGTCCGCCGGTACCTCACCGACCAGGCCAGGCGGCACGACCCGCTCGCCGACCGGCACGCGGCCCTGGAACGCCTGACTCGCCATTATTTGGTGCGCGCCCAGCATGCCACGCTGCTGATCCATCCCACCGAGCACCGCCGCGTCACCAGACCGCTTGGCGCCGCGCCGTGGCGGACCCCGGCCGAAGCCGTTGCCTGGGTGGAGAACGAATACGAGAACCTGGTGGCGACCGTGCATCGCGCGGCGGAGTCCTCGGGCGCCGGTCCATCGCTGGCGATCAGGTTGGTCATGGCCCTCTACCGCCCGTTGTCCAATCGTAAGTATTTCGCGGATCGGATCGCCATTCATCAGTTTGCGGTGCGCGCTGCCGGCCGGCTGGGCGATCGGGCGGCCGAGGCACAGGTGCTGGAGGACCTGGGAAGTTTGTGCTGGGATGTCGGTCGGATTGCCGAGGCGGTGCGGCATACCGGCCGGGCACTCGCCTTGTGGACAGAGTTGGACGACCCCGTCGGCCGGGCGGCGTGCTTGGTCGAACTCGGCAATTCGCTTCGCCAGCAGGGCGACTACGACAAGGCCATCGAATACCAGCGCCAGGGCTTGGCGATCACTGTCGAAACCGGCGACCGGATCGGGGAAGCCTCAGCGTTGAATTTCCTCGGTCTGACGTTCCAGGGAACCGGCAACTTCGAGAGGGCGATCACGCACCTGTCCCGCAGTTCCCAGATGTACCGCGACGCCGGCAATCGGCTCGGGGAGGCGATCGCATTGGCCAACTGCGGGTGGGCTCACCAGCGTGCCGGGCAACCGCGCCAGGCACTGGACCATCATCAGCGCAGTCTGGATACTTTTCATGAACTGCAAGACCTCTACAACGAGGCCGAACAGTACTGGGGGATGGCGCAGTGCTGCCACGCTCTCGGTGACGCCCACCTTGCCCGATCGCATTGGCGCACGGGCATCACCATGCTGCGCGAGATGCACGCCCTCGATGACACCGAAGCGACCCGCCTGCTGGCCCAGGACGTGCCCGACATTCCGGAAATCATCCGGTTCCACACCTGACGGAATGATGGCGATCAGCCGGGAACGTCGGACCACATCAGACACGGTGCCGTCGTCAGCAACTCTCGGCCGCCCGTCCGTGCTCGCCACCTCGTCGCTCGTGGCTTTGCCCGATCGCGGCAGGCGACAGTGGCGCCGCCTGCCGCGATCGGGCTCATCCCAGGAAGTGCAGCAACAGGCTGGTGGTTCGGCCTCCATCACCTGTCACGCAGCATCTCCAGTTGTGGGCGAAAGCGTCCACCGCGTCGTTCCCACGCGCGGCGGTGCCTGCCATCACCTGTTTATGTGAAGCAGTACCGGACGCTTCTGGTGTGACGCGGGCCCGCTGGTGATCAGGCGTTCAAACCTGGACGTGACCGGGCAGGGTTCCGGCGAAGGAACCAGCCGGATCGTATCCTGGGGCTCTGTCGATCTTCAGGTGGCGGAGCACGTCGGAGAGCAGCGCGGCGACACCCCCGGTACTGCTGGGTCACGGCTGGCCGGACTCGCTTCGGGCCCGACGCCGTCGAGGGCCAGGCCATCACCGCGCACGCCGTGATGGCCGACTCGAACGCGCAGACCCTTGCGCGGCTGGCAACTGGACGCCATGACCGCCGCCTCGCCGAGAGCGGCGTTTCGGCGACGGCGTTCCCAGCCGACATCATGGACCGCACCGCACCGACCAAGGCCCTGCGCGCAGCAGCCGAGCGGTTCGGTGACATCGACGTGCTGGAGTACTCGCACCGGAGCATGTTCACATCGATCCGGCGACTGTCGTCGTTGAACGCGTGGTTCGTCATGATCCTCGGGTGCACCTGGAGATCCCCGAACACCACGCGGATGCAGCCGGTGACACTGTCGAGTCCGGACTCAGTTAATTTAGATTATTGACACTCGCTGAGGCGCGGGTCACACTGGTCGACAGCCAGCATCGCGTTCCGATCTTCGGTCGATTTCCCATCGGCGCACCGTCACGGCTGACCACGTCCTCGGAGTTGGAGGGCGGACCCACCTCCGAGGTCCACTCACTCACGGCGTTGATCGGCCCGCTCGAACTCCCATCCTCCCCACTGTCGTCGAGGAGCACCATGGACGAAACCAAGGCCGTCCGGACGCAGGAACCCGAGCTGTCGGCCGGCCCGGCCGAGCGGTCCACAAAGTACTACGTACTGATCCTCGTCGTCGTGCTGTTGATGGCCGAGACGACCACCTTCACCGGCATCGTCTTCTACAACGCCTTGCCCTACATGGCCACGACGTTCTCCGCCGCCCAACTGCCGTGGGTCATCACCGTCACCTTCCTGGTCGGCGCACCGATCATGCCGCTGATCGGCAAGCTCGCCGACATCCACGGCAGCAAACGGGTGCTACTGGTGGTCGCCGGCGTGTTCGTGGTCGGCTCACTCGTCGGCGCGGTCACCACGTCGTTTCTCATGTTGATGGTGGCCAGGGTGCTGCAGGCGCCGGTGCTCGCGCTGCCCGGCGTGTACTACGCGTGCTTCCGCCAGATCTTCCCCAAGCGGGTGGTACCGATCGCGATCGGCATGATCGCCACCGGAATCGGCGTGGGAGCTGTGGTCACCCCACTGATCAGCGGCGCGCTGCTCGCGGCGTTCAGCTACCACTCGATCTTTTGGTTCTGCCTGATCTACGCGGTGGTCCTCGCACCCGTGGTGTACGTCGTGGTTCCCGACTCCGTCCGCCAGGGAGCCCGCAGGCTCGACGTCGCCGGGGCAGTGCTGCTCAGTGTCGGCGTCGGTCTGCTGCTGTTCGGCGTGACGAAGGGCCCCTCCTCGGGCTGGACCTCGCCCACCACGCTGCTGTCCTTTGTCGGGGCGGTCGTGTTGTTGGTCGGGTTCACGTTCGCGGAACTCCGCTCCAGCGCGCCGATGATCGACCTCCGATTGCTGACCGGCCCGGCTGTGCGCACCACCCTGCTGATCTCGCTGACAGCCGGGGTCGTCATCGGATCGTGGGGTTACGTCATTCCCCAGATGTTGGAGACGCCCTCGTCCCCCGGCGCGAACTACGGCTTCGGGCTGACCGCGACCAAGGTGGGCCTGGTGGCACTGTCCGCCGGGATCGCCGGGATGGCGTGCGGGCCGCTCGGTGGCTTCCTCAGCCGGCGGAACTCACCGCGGATGGTGATGTTATGGAGTTGCGCCATCTTGGTCGTGGCGCCGCTGCTGCTCGCATTCGAGCATGACCAGTTGTGGTTCTATGTCGTCTTCGGTCTGTTGCAGGGCATCGGCAACGGGTTCTACTTCGCGGCGACACCGAATCTGATCATCGAGGCCGTGCCCGAACACCTGACCGGTGTCAGCGGCGGCATGGTGTCTCTGACCTCGGCACTGGCCGGCGGGGTGATGCCAGTGGTGATCTCGGTGATCCTGCTGCAGAACATCCTGCACGTCGACCCGGCGACGCATGCCGTGGTGTTCGCCTCGGCGGGCTACAGCTACGCCCTGGTCGTCATCGCGGCGTGCGCGGCGGTGGCCCTGGTGCTCACGGCGTTCATGCGGCACGGGCGGCTCCCGGCGACGGGCGGAGCGGTGAGCGGTCACTGACCGTTCCGGGCCGGCCCGCCGGCGGCGAGTCGGCCCGGAACACGCGGCCTCGGCCGAGGTCAGCGAATCTTGTTTCGTTGTACTCTGAGGATCAGCAGCGGAAGCAGCCGTTGTCGCGTCGACCAGCACCGGAGTCACCTGATGGACCTGAAGACCGTCCTGTACGAGGTCACCGACCACGTCGCGACGATCACGCTGAACCGGCCAGAGGCCATGAACAGCTTCAACCAGGCGATGTTGGCGGACTTCGAACTGATCTGGCCGACGGTCAAGTCCGACGAGGACGTCCACGTCGTCGTGTTGCGTGCCGCAGGTGATCGTGCGTTCTGCACCGGTGTGGACGTCAAGGAGGGCATCGACCGCGACCCCAATGTGTGGAGTCAGATCGATCCCGGTGAGAAGCTGTCACCGAAGCTCAACCAGGTGTGGAAGCCGGTCGTCTGCGCCGTGCACGGGATGGCCGCGGGCGGAGCCTTCTACTGGATCAACGAGGCCGACATCGTCATCTGTTCGGACGACGCCACGTTCTTCGATCCGCACGTCAGCTACGGCCTGACCGCGGCGCTGGAACCGATCGGCCTTGCCCGCCGCATCCCCCTCGGCGAGACACTGCGCATCGCGCTGCTCGGCCTCGACGAGCGCCTGTCCCCCGCACGAGCCATGCAGATCGGACTGGTCAGCGAGGTACTGCCCCGGGCGGAACTCTGGAGCAGAGCCGACGAGATCGCACGCATCATCGCCGCGAAGCCCGCTGCCGCGATCCAGGGGACGGTCCGGGCCATCTGGGAGTCGCTCGACTCGACACGCACACAGGCACTGCGCACCGGCCTGTCCTACACGCAGCTCGGCAATCCGATCGGCCAGGCGCAGGTCGACCGCGCGACGACACCTCGTCCGAAATGGACGCTTCGGTAGTCCGCCACCACTCGGCTCCGGGGCGCTGGCGGTGCCGAGTGGCTGGCGCGACTCGGTCGGCGTCGCTTACCGGACCGGCATCGCAGGATCCCTCGGCAGCTTGAGGACCTGCTCGGCGATGGTGTTGCGTTGGATCTCGGCCGTGCCCGCCCCGATCGTCGAGGCGCGAGTGCGCAGGAAGCCCCACACCCAGCGGCCGCGCTGCACGGCGTGCGGATCGTTGCGGCCCAGTACCCCGTGTGCGCCGAGCAGCTCGACGGCGAATTCGTGCAGGTCCTGTTCGAACGTGACGATGAACAGTCGGGAGGTCGACGACGCGGGCCCCGGTTCGCCGGTGGCCATGATGTCGGCGATCGTGCGTTCGCCGGTGTAGCGCATGATGCGTACTCGCACTTCGAAGTCGGCGAGTCGATCACGCACCATCGGGTCGGCCGTCGCGCCGCGGTCACGGGCCAGCTCGATCAGTTCGTCGAGCACCCGCCGGTACCTGGCGGCCTGGTTCATCGCCCCGGCCGCGCGCTCGTGACCGAGGCTGGTGCGCACCAGCGGCCAGCCGCCGTTCTCCTCGCCGATCCGATCGGCCACCGGCACGCGAACGTCGGTGAAGAAGATCTCGCAGAACTGCGAGTCGCCGGTGAGGTCGCGCAGTGGCCGCACCGTGACCCCTGGCGCGTGCGCGTCAACGAGCAGGTAGCTGATGCCCTTCTGGCGGCTGTCAGCGGCGCCGGTGCGGACCAGCGTGAAGATGATGTCGGAGAGCTCCGCCGAGCTGTTCCACACCTTCTGACCGTTGACCACGTACACGTCGCCCTCACGCCGGGCAGTGGTCCGCAGGGCGG
>DATAUG010000215.1:0-76443 GCA_036268355.1 Sporichthyaceae bacterium | reverse complement strand
CTTCCCCGCCGGCCATCAGGCTCGGCGCGTCAGGCCGGAAACACCGTTAATCGGACAGTCCCGCAGACTTCAACCACCGGCTCAGTTCTCTGGCACGGGGATCCATGTTTCGCTGTTATCCGGACAATGGCCGTAACAGTGCCGCAGAGTGGAGCGATCCGGCAGGTAGTTAGTGGTCCTCCAGTTGTTGCCAGGTCAGGCGGCGCTGGGCCCTGTGATGCTGTGTGGGAGCGTGATCAGGATGCGCCTGATCGGGTTGGGCCGGCTCCTGTCGCGGGTGATCGTGGTCTTGGCGCTGACGGAGCCTGTCGTGGTCGCCCCGTCGGCGGTCGCAGCCGCGGCTTCGCGGGCCGACGACACCGCTGCCGCCGCGAGGCCCGTCCAACTCGTAGCTGACGACCTCGCGCACGGGCACTGGTCAAAGTTGCCGCTGGCGCCGCTGCAGGACCGAGACGGCGCCGCGGCGGTCGCCTGGACCGGGCGTGAATTGCTGGTGTGGGGCGGATCCTTGCAGGCGGACAAGGTGTTGGGTGACGGCGCGGCCTACGACCTGCGCGCCGAGCGGTGGCGGAAGTTGCCTCCGGCCCCGATCTCGCCGCGAACCGGCGCCGCGAGTGTCTGGACCGGCCACGAGCTGATCGTCTGGGGTGGCTTCGACAATCTGTCCAACGATCAGCGGCACGTTGCCGGCGACGGTGCGTACTACAACCCGGCCACGGACTCCTGGACGCTGCTGCCCCCCGCACCTCTTGCGGCACGAGCGCTCGCGGTTGCGACGTGGACCGGAACCCGCATGGTCGTGCTGGGCGGGCAACCCGCCACCTCGTCCTTTGGGTTGTTCCACGAGTACACCGACGGCGCGGCCTACGATCCGGCGACCCGGACCTGGACCCCGATCCTGGCACCGGTCGATCCGGTCGGGCGCCGGCTCACGTGGGAGAGTGCGGTCGCCGTTCCGCACGGCCTGCTCGCCTGGGCCGGATGGAACCTCCGCACGGCCTGCTCGCCTGGGCCGGATGGAACCAGAGACTGGGCAACTCCTACAGCGCCGGCGCGGATCTGTTCTCCTACGACCCCGCAACCGGCCGCTGGACATACGTGCTGCCGACGGCGAACTCGTTGGGCGCGGTGGGGCAGGCCGTGTGGACCGGCCAGGAGGTCTTCGTAGCCGGTGACGCGGATCCTTGCCCAGGGGAGGGCGTCTCGTGCGCCGGCGGATCGCCGGCCGCCCGGATCTACCGGCCGGACACGAACACCTGGAACCTCGTGCCCGACGACCCCCGCGACCCCTTGGGGGGCCTGCTCACGTTGGTCGGGCACCACGTGCTGGTTTTCAGGACGAACTTCCGCGTGCCCTTCACGAGCACGACCGGCGCCTACAACTTGACCACCGACAAGTGGGACCCGGTCGCGGCACCGCCACCTTTCCTCTGCCAGGAAAACGCCCAGCAGGAAATCTTCACCGGCAAGGCGATCGCGTACTACTGCCCGCACGAAGGCGGGCGCACGCTATTGGCTCGACACCAGAAGGCTCCCGGCGCCAAACACGACGGGCTCGTCTTCACCATGCCCTGAACGCCTGCCTCGCTTAGATGGTGATTGCGCGGCGCTCCATAGGGTGCGATCAAGCGGAGGGCGTCCGGGCCTGAGATGCCGACCAGCACCGCCCGACCCGGCACTAGGACTTTCCAGCTGGGCTTCGCCGCCATACGGACGTCGAGCGTCGTTCATCCTGCCCGTTGACCGGCGATGACGCTTCGGCCGCTTGCTCTCGGTAGATCGCCAGCTCGTAACTGCTCGGTCGGTCGGAATGTTTGCCGCGCTGGCAATCCTTGAGCCCGTTCTCGCCTGTCGCGGCGAGCATCCGGGTGTAGAAGGTCGCCAGGTCGGTGTGCCACTCGAACAGGTCGTGGGGTTGCTTCGACTGAACGGCGACCAGGCGGCCGAACGCGAGAGTGGCGAGTTCGAGCGCGATGTGAGGATGAAGCTGCCAGCACCGCGGGATCACGGTCTCGGGCTGCCAAGCATGGTGCTCATTCAGCCAGGACACGACTTCGCCGAGCCAGGTCCACACCGGCTCCACGAGGTTGGCGGGCAGGCCCGCCAGGTCCCACGGGCGGGAATGATAGGGACCGTTCTCCGGCTCCTTGGCCATCCCCGCAAGCTGAACGGCCAACATTTCAGGGAGCTTTGGCCAGCGTCGGATCGTCGGTGCGGCGACCGTCATGGGGCTCCGGTTCTGGCAGATGCCGTCTTCGCCCGCACCGCGGCGAGCTCGGGCTCGATCACGTCTCGCCAGAGCTTTCGCTGCTGGAACAACGCGGGCTGGCAGGCGATGATCGGGGGCAGGTTCTCGGCCAGGACGAGGGCGTGGCCACGATCTACGTCGAGCGTACCAATCTCGTGGGCACGCAGAACGGGCTCCCAGGACTCGTGGATCGACGTGGACCGCGAGCCGTACTGACCGCTGGAGTGCGAATCGGTCTTGCGGCGGACCTTGACCTGGCCGCAGAGCTTTTCCATGTCGGCCAGGAAATCGGGATCTTTACAGCCGCCGTAAACGACGAGGTTCGAGGTGATTGACGCGAGCTCGGCGGCCTCCTGCGGGCCCCAGCGAGCCACCACACTGGCCCAGCCCTGAGCGGCGTAGATGACGGAGATGCCGCGGCCGCGGCCGTCGGCGACACGTTGGCGCAGGCTCGGGATCGGCGCGATGTTGGGTGCCTCGTCGAGCGCGGCGAGGAACGGTGGGTCGAGACGCCCGCTCGGCTTCCCGTAGCCGATTGCCTCCGCGGTGTCGAGGACGTCCTCGACGATCGCCGTCACGAGAGGCGCGACCGAGCCGTACGGCGTGTCCTTGCCGAGCGCGTACACGGTGCCCTTGGCCTCGATGAGTGCCCGCAGGCCGGTGCACTTCTCGGGTGGCAGGTCGATGGCGGCGGCGACGTGCTCGTGATCGAACGGGGCCAAGGCTTGTTCCAGGGTGGCCAGGGTGTTGCCGACGGTTCGTTCGTCGCCGGTGACCAGGCCGGCAAGCTTGTCTCCCCAACCCGGCGCCGCGTCTGGGCTTCTGTCGAGGATCCGACGGGGCGCGGGGTCGGTCGGGCGACGCGACCAGGCAAGGACGTTCCGGATCGAAGCGCCGTCCAGGGCGGCGGCGTGCAGCAGACACATGATCATCGCGCCGGCGCGTTGCTTGTAGAACAGCGCCCCATCGCTGAGCACGGCGTTCACCGAACGGGTCCCGGCGGCGAAGGCACGTCCCCGGGTCTCGGCGACACGCGAGTCGATGGCGCCATGGATGGGCGACCACCGCATCGGAGGCGCGCCGGGTGCGATCCCCAGAGGGTCCATCACGACGACCGGACCGAGCTTGTCGCGCGGGACGAATGTCAGTTCGTACAGGTCCGCTTTCGTCGACGTGGCAAGGGCTGCGCCGGGAGCGTCACGCAGAGCTGGCGCGAGGAGCCGCATCGTCTTGCCCGACCCCATCGGACCGATCACCCGTGTGGAGCGGTCGAGCCGCGCCCACAGGGCGACGCCGGCCGGTTTCACTGAACGTCCGAGGCTGTAGCCGAGCTGGGTCGGAACCGGCTTACCCATCAGGGTTCTCCTCGCGTGTGGAGGACATCGACGGACGAAGCTGGGCCGCTGATCGTGCCAGCGCCGGGACGCCGAGGGTCTGCCGGACCGACGACCGGGGCGCCATCCCCGAGCGCGTCCGCATCGTGTTCCAGCACAGCAGCACGATCAGGACGCAGGCAGCAATCGCGAGCACCGGCAGCAACGCGGACGGAAGGCCGACGGGTGCTGGAGGCGGACCGACCAGGAACTGTGCAGGGTCGTCCGCCGGTGGCGCCGTAGGTTGAGCGAGAAACGCGAGCAGAGCTGACTGCACGTCAAATCGCCATCCTCTCGTTGGTGTAGAACAGCCGCTGTTCGGCTGCGGTCAGCTGGGTGCGGACGATCTGCGAGCTGACCCTGCCGACCTTCCAGAGCGCGAAGCCTTTGTGTTCGGCCGACCAAGATCCGATGTGCTCGCATTCGGAGTCGGTCAAGCCGATGGCCTCGCGGGTCATCGCCAACGCGCCGGTGTCCTGGGCGAGCTGGACGCGCGTGTCGCACGACGCGATCAGATTGCGCGCGATCGCGACTTCGGCACTACCCGCGGCGCCGACCTGCTCGAAGTCGGACAACCGGTGCGTCGAAAGGATCTGGATCGTGCCCTGGCTACGTGACAACCGCAGGTCGGAGTCGATCTTGCGGATCATGGCGGGGCTACGCATCGATCGCCAGACCTCGTCGCGCACGATGGCGCGAATACCGCCCGGCATGTCGATGGCCGCCTGGGCCCAGGAGGAGACGCAGGCCATCGTCATGGCGACGGTCTCATCGCCGCGCCCGTCCAGACGGGACAGGTCGACGCTCTGAATCGGAGCGTCGAAGTCCAGACGCACGGTCGACGGCGCGTCGAACAGGCCGCCCAGCGGGCCCTCGACCATGTTGCCGAGGCCGTGCCGGATGTGCTCCAGCTTTTCGCGGGCCAGGTCGAGGTCGGCGCGCGGCAGGCCCAGATCGAGCGCGAAATCCGCGTCAGGGTTCGCCAGGATCCGCCACACCTGCGGGATCGTCGGGTCGACGAGCGTCGACGCACCGCTGAACTGTCCGCTGCAGCGCCGCAGGGCATATGAGATGGAGGCCTTCTCGAACGGCGTGAGGGGTCGCCCGGCCTGCATCGTCAGCAGCGTGTCGATCAGGGTGACGCGCCGGCGGTGGATCTCTTCAAGACGTTGCCGTGCTGCCTCGTGGTCGGCGGGCAGGTTCGCGCCGAGGGGGCCCGCGTCCA
Source organism: Sporichthyaceae bacterium (assembly GCA_036268355.1). GTDB lineage: Bacteria > Actinomycetota > Actinomycetes > Sporichthyales > Sporichthyaceae > DASQPJ01. The sequence goes on along the minus strand of DATAUG010000215.1, from coordinate 71,597 downwards.
AGGGGTTGAGCCTGGCGGGTAACCCGAGGCCGAGCTCGACTGGTTGAACGCCCAGGGCCCGGGACAACGGCGCGTACTCGTTCTTCAAGTCGCCGGCGACCAGGGTTTTCACGCCGATAGCGGCAAGCCGCAGCACGAGCGCCTTGATCGTCGCGGACTTCCCGGCGCCGGGTTCGCTCGTGAACATGATGTTGGTGTTGGTGACCAGGTTGCGGTGCAACCACTCGACCGGGTGACAGGTGAACGTGGTTCGAGTCAGGACGTCCCATCCGATGACGGGTCCGACCATCGGCATGGCGGCTCCGCCGAGGAAGGGGAATGCTCCTTGCGCCTGCGCGGTGCTGGCCCGGAAGACAGATGGTCGCAGCAGTGTTGCCGCGCGGCCTGCGTTGCGCCCCGACCATCCCTTGCGCGGGGCGGTTCGCAACTGCGGCGACCGCGCCGGCTTCTCGGGCAGGGCAATGGCCTGCTGCCTCGGCAGTCCGATCATCTTGGCGATGTCGACCGGCGTGACGTCGGCCTCGTGGTGGTTGCGCCAGATCCCTCTCACGCCCAACCCCTGGCCTTCGGCAGGCCCATCCCCAGGGGCAAAGCCGCGGCGTAGAAGCCGACGTCCTGCGCGCCCCAGAGACGGCGAAGGGTCAGTCCGCACTGTCCGGCGTCGGTCTCCAGTTCCGAGCAAGCCAATGGCAGCGTGGCCAGGTCGGTGACCGTGACGGTCAGGTACCCGACGAAGCGCACCAGGCCATGTCCGTCGGCGCGGTGACGGTCCATCAGTTCGGCGTCGTTGAGGGCTTGCATCTCGTGTTCCGGCACCAGTTGGCCGGTCTTGTGGCGCATCCGGACGGTAACGGTGCGCTTGGTGCGGGCCTGCATCACGACCTTTTCGGCGCGGCGCGGCGAGAGAGGTTCCAATACCAGCGCGAAGCTGCGCCGGGCGGATTGCTGCGCGTTGAGGACGGGCCGGAGGAACCAGGCCGGTACCCCGGCGCGAGGCCAGTCCGAGACCTCGTAGGTGACGGAGAACCCCGAGTCGTGCTTGTAGTGGTCCCAACGGGAGACCGCGGCCGCAGGCCCTGCCAGCCTGGGGTCAACGCCTGCCAGCAGTGCACCGGGCGTGCCGGGATGCCGTCCGGCGGCCAACGGCGACGCCGAGGAAGGATCGAACGCGACGCGAACGACCTCAGCCAACTCGCGGACGCCGAGCCAGCGCTCGATCTCCAGGTGGGCTGCGCCGATCGCGGAGGACGTCCCCACGAGTTGGCGCACCAAGAAGGCGAGCGCTCCGACGTCGCCGCCGCCTGCGGTACGGATCTGGGTTCGTGCCTGGCCGGCGTCCATGGTCAGAACGAGCCAGGTCTCCTGCTGGCTGGCTACCAGGGTGGCCCGCGCGAGCAGCTCCTCGACGGCCTGGACGGCCGCGGCGGGTGCGTCGGGGCGCACGCTGGTGCGGTGCCAGTCGATCAAGGCGGCGCCGTCGTCGGGGACGGTCCGATGCACTGTGGCGATTCGCGTGAACGGGCTGCCCTCGTTGCACAGTTGGGCGAGAAGGCTGCCCCAGCCGCCGATGCGTGCTTCCCGTTTGGTGTGGTCGGCGAGAGCGATGCCCGGGAATCGGATTCGAGCGACGGCGGTGTACGTATCGTCCAGCGGGTGGTGGACGACGGCGATACGTGGCCCCCCGGTGAGCAGCCCCGCGGTCTCGGCCTCGAGGAACCGCAGCACGGCCAGGGGCCCGGGTAGATCCATGGGCGCGGGCGCCGTCGGGTTCGCCGGGTCGCGCGGCGCGAACGCGCCGGACAGGAACACGTCACGGCCGTGCTGCCGATTCAGTCCGAAGCCGACAGCCAGCCGCGTCCATTCTGTCGGTGTGCGGCCGGCGATCCTGGCCCAGGTGAGGCCTGCCAGCACCGCACCCAAGGGCCAGGTGACCGCCGCAACCACGAGCGTGTGCGCCAGGACGGGAGCGGCCAGGCAGAACAAGGCGAGGACGGCGAGGGTGACCTGCGCGCCGGACAGGCTGAACAGGAATCCGGCGCGCTCGCGTTGCCAGCCGCTGTAGTACCGGATCTCGGGGTTCGTCACATCAGGCTCCATCGAGTCGAGGTGGGGCTTCCGGTGGTGGCGCGTTCGTCGCCGGTTGGCCGGGCGAGTAGGTCGCCGGCGGGTACTGGGGCCCGAGGTCGTACCGGATCGGGTAGGGCGCGTGCAGGTCGGCACCGAGCCCGGCGTGGCCGGCCATCTGGTCGATGCCGCCCTTGAGGTGGTCCTTGGCGTGGGCCGCGATGCGTAGCGCTGCGTACGCGCCACCGCCGGCGAGGGCCAAGGCGCCCGACCCCAGGCCGAATCGGCTGTTGCCGGCCGGGGAGTCCATCGCCGCGACGTTGCGGCCGATCGTGGCTCGATCGGACTCGACGATCGACCCGGCCGACTGCCGCGACATGGCTCTGCCGCTCAGGGCAAGCCCGGCGCCCGCGCCGACCAAGCCGCCGAGGAACGCGCCAACGCCACCACCGGACCCCGCGTGCCCGGCCGACCAGGTGCAGACCTTCGCTAACAACTGCCACGCCATGGCCGCCACGGCGAGCGTGACCAGTCCGGCAAGGATGTTGAGGATCCCGTCGCCCTGTCCGGCGACAGCGAATGAGACTCCGAAGATCAGCACGATGAGAGGTTTGAGGAAGATCAGTCGTAGTCCGGCGCTGACGTGCCTGCGCCACCACTCGGCACCGGATCCGGCGACCATCCCCGCCGCTGCGATCGGGCTGACGGCGACCATCACCACCAGCAGGGCGTGCCGGAACAGCATCTCCCCGAAGAGGATGACGCCTACTGCGATTCCGACCAGGCCGAAGATCAGCAGCAGGGCGATCGGGGCGGCTGGGCCTGCGGTGCTGAAACCGCGGAAGTTGCCGACGGAAGCGAATCTGTCGGAGAACTGCTGCGCCCCGCCGACTGTTCTGCTCATGATCTCGTCGCTGAGTTCGTCCGCGACGGAGAGCAAGAGGGCAGCGACGGTCATCACCGACCCGATCGCCAGACCCGCTTTGAAGACGCCTGTGATCCCCTGCGCCATGTACTCGCCGCGCCGGGTGAAAGCGGTGCGGATCACCTGGCCGATCAGCAGGAGCACTGCGATCGCCGCCCCGATGCCGGCTGACACGGTGAACACGTTGCCGATCCCGGAGTGCTTGAGGTCGATGGTCGACGTGGCCAGGAAGGTCTTCGCAACCGCCTTCAACACCGCGGACCCGGCGTCGGCGAACGCCTGACACATCCGCTCGAACGCATCGTGCATCACGCCGGTCACGCCGTCCGTCACGAAGCCCTTGACGTGACAGGTGACGTCGGTGAAGGAACAATCAGCCATCGTCGGTGGCCTGCCAACCCTTGGCTCGGGCGTCCGCGGTGAGCGGTGTGACTGCCAGATCCTGGTCACCGTCTTGCAGGTAGACCGTCGTGGCCCGCCATCGCGCACCGTCCCACCGCAATGCCCAGCGGTACACGAGTAGGCCGGTGTTCTGGGTGCCGTCGTTCGCGATGGTGGTCACGACGTTGAGAGTCAGCACCGTGACGTTCGTCTGGGCCGCCCCGCGGACCTGGTACGCGGAGGGGGTGACGGTGATCGATGCTTGCCCTGTCGGGCCGATCGCCGGCAACCCGAGTCGCTGCCGTTGCGCGATGACGCCCGCGGAAGCCTGGTCGCGAAGCGCCGCGGTGAACCAGCCCCTCGCAGGGTCGGCGATGGACTCAACCGTGCGCAACGCAGTCGCGACGTCCAAGCTGGTGCCCACCTGCGAGTACCCGTAGGCGGCGGCGATCGCGCCTGGCAGCGTCTGCGGGAATCCCGTTGGGACGTCGCCGATGTAGGCGGTCGCTGACGGCAACGTCAGCGGTGCTGCAACCGGCTGGGTGACCGGTTGCGGCACCGCGTTCGTCGGCGCCGCTGCGGGCGGCTTGGTGGCCGCCGAGGTGTGTCCGTGCCCGGCCGTGGCCTGCACGGTGAGAACGGCACCGAGCACCGTGCCCACGGCAACGGCGCCGATCAGCACGGGGCTCGGCCTGCGAGCCGGCAGCGGCGATGGCATCAGGCCAACCCGAAGCCCTTGTTGACGATGGTCACGGCGGAGCCGATGATCAGCGCGCCGATGACCGAACAGAGAACTCCGAGCTTTCCGCGCTCGACCCAGATGGGGTGCCGGCTCGTTGTGCCCAAGGCGATGGCGCCACCGGAGAAGACCGCGGTGAACACGCAGGCGAGCAGGCCTAGGTTCATCGACCAACTGATCAACTGGTTGATCGCTGTCGCCCCGGGCATGCCGGTGCTGCTCGGTTTGATCGGCGGGATGACATCGGTGAGGGGTCGAAGGGTAGTCACTTCTTGATTCCTTCCGTGGCAGGGACGAATGAGCGCGTCTTGGAGACGCCGCGTGGCGCAGCGAACGGGGCGCGTTTGGCGAGGTGAGCAGGTCGGCGCACAGGTATTGGGCGCTCGAGGGGCTCGCGGCGGGTTGCCATTACCGATAGGACTTCACGGATGGCTTGCGTCGTCGACCAGTGGACGGCCCGAGATGCAAGCGCTTCAGCCAAGCCGAGTCGTGCGATAACACGGTCGTGCGGGATCGTGTGAACCGGCTGAAGGTGGCGGTCGAGCAGCGCGAGCCGCGCTGTCCCCCGCCGAGAGATGCCTCCTGGCTGCTCGACCACAACCGGGAAGATCTGTCTCGGCGCGACACCAAGTGCCTTCCACGCCCGTACCGCGGCGAGCCCGGCGGCTAGGCCGTCGGCACTCCCGTCGATGACGAGCAGGACACTGCGGCGCTCGGTAGCGAGCCGACCGGCTTGTTCCGCCTGGGGTTGAAAGGGGAGGTCGATGAAGGCGACATCGAAGACCTCGGCCACCGCCTCGAAATCGAACTGGATCTCGCGTGGCTCGAACTCCCGGGCCGTCAGGATCGCTACACCCTCCAAGCCCCGGACCGCCGAGCACGCACGACGGACCAGCTGGCTGGGATAGGTGGCAGAGGGACCTCGGGTGGGCGCGAGTTCCTCGCGGCCGCCGTCGTCCAGCTCGGAGTCGAGGCCGGGACAGATCCATCGCGGCTAAGGGGAACGACTGATTGCGCCGTCGATCACGCCTACCACCCGACCGGGCGTCCGAGTCTGTTCGGCGACGCTGCCGGCGAGCAGGGCGCAAAGTGTCGAGGCGCCGGCTCCGCCGGATGCTCCGACAACGGTGGTCAAGCGGGGGCCGGACCAAGATGTCGGTTCGGCTCCGGACCTGCGTGAACCCAACTTTGGCAGTCTCATTCGGTCCCCCTGGCCGACACGCGAGAACGTCGCTCCGCGACGTGCCCGAAATCCCCACCCCGTCGAGCCGGCTGCAAGGCAGCCATCGCTCGCTTCGCCCCGGATTGTCCGGGGCATCACTTTCGTAACCGCCATTTCCTATCAACAACTTTTGTGACCACGCAGGCGAATCCAGAATTTGCTCGAACGCCGCAACCCGGACATTCATGTGCAATCCACCTTCGGGGCGTCGTCTTCCACGGCAACGATCGGAAGATGCGTGTAGATCTCGACCCGGTGGTTGTCCACATCCAGAACCACCTTGCATGACCGGTACTGCTCGCCGGTCGCTTTGCAGGTGCAGACCCTCGCGACGATCGCGCCACCGTTGCGCTGCGCCCACAAGGCCAGGTCGTTCAGCGACTCCGCGACCGGGTCGAGCTGGATCGAGACCCGCGGTTCCGTGGACCAGAACGTCATCAGGCGGATGCGCGTGGCCAGGTCTCCGTTGAGGTCAAGGAGAATGCCGATCACTTCACAGATATTGGCCATCGACGCTGCGTCAGGAGGCGCTTGGTGGACGTCGGTGATTGTCATGGTTTCTCCTCGTCGGATAGTTCAAGTCCATTCCACCTCGACGCTCGAGTGCGCGACGACCTCGCACGTCTTCGCGTCCGCTGCGAACGCCTGCGCCTGTTGGCCTGGCCGGACATGAGATGAAGGGCGATCGCGGGAGCACTTCCGCTCGCCGCTTCACTGCCGAAACGCTTCATGTGGTCGATGACAGTGGTTGTTGCGTCGCTGCGATAGTTGACACGGGTTATCAAGTTGCTTGATAACCACCTCACTCGACCGTCTTGATACGGCAGGCTGGGCCGCGATTGCCGAGGCATCGCGGGGGAAGCGGATGACGGCGTTACGGGAGGCGCGGCTCGCGCGCCAGTGGACGCAGGCGCGCCTCGTGCATGAACTGGTCCGGCATGCCGCGACGGCCGGCCTCGTTCTGCCGGCGCCTACGACGATGAAAACCCAGCTGTCGCGGTGGGAGAACGGCCGCCACGTGCCCGAGGGGACGTACCGCCGCCTGCTCCGCTCCGTCTACGGCCTCGAAGATGAGCAACTCGGGTTCGTGCAACCACCGCCGGTCTCCCGACCGTCGCAGTTGTGCGCGCCACCGGAGTTGATGGCGGGCTTTGCCGCCACGTTGGCGCACTACGCGACCATGGATCACTGCGCCGGGCATTCGCCGCTTCTCGTGTCGGTCCGTGATCAGGCCCAGTACCTTGATGCGCTAACTCATCAGACCGGCGGCGCGGACCGTGCCGCACTGCTGCGGTTGGCGTCGCGGTACGCCGAGTTCGCCGGGTGGTTGCACCAGGACGCCGGGGAGGTCGCGGCCGCGATGCACTGGACCGACCGCGCGATGGACGCCGTCCAAGAGCTCGGCGACGTGCGTGCGGCGTCGTATGTCCTGCAACGCAAGAGCAACATCGCCACCGACGCCGGGCGACCCGGCTCCGGGCTCGGCCTTGCCGAGGCCGCTCTGCGCCAGCGGGAACTGCTGACACCGCGGCTGCGTGCCGTCGGCCTCAGGCAGCACGCAACCGCCTGCGCGCTCGTCGGACAACGCGAGGACTGCCTGCGCTCGCTCGGTGAGGCTGTCGCCGAGGTAGCGATCGAGCGCGACGACGCGGACGAGAGTGACGTCGCGGTCTACTGCACCTCGCAGTACATAGACATGGAGATCGGCAACTGCTGGCTGCTGCTGGGAGAGCCCGCAAAAGCCGTGTCCGTCCTGGAACGCGGGCTCTCCTCCTGGCCCTTGGGTCAGGAACGCGACCGTGGGCTGTGCCTTTCGCGGCTGGCAGTAGCGCACGCAAGAACCGGAGACCTCGATGCTGCTGCGGCCATCGGGCTCGACGCCGTAGCTGCCGTACGGCGCGCCAATTCGGCACGATCGTTGGATCAGCTGCGCCGATTGCGGATCCAGTTGGTTGTCTCGCGTACCGTCGACGGGGTGAAAGAGTTCGACCAGGCGTTTGCCGCCCTAGACGGCGGCGCGGCCGCGTAGGAGGAAGTACGTGGATCACCTGCTGCCCACATCGACGACGAAGGACGAGCGCGAGCGCGCAGCGCGCATCGCCGTCTTGCCCGTCGGAAGTTTCGAGCAGCACGGCGATCAGCTGCCGCTGACGACCGACACCCTGATCGCCTGCGCGGTCGCCCGCGAGGTTGCTGCCGCCCACAATTTGCTGCTGCTGCCGCCGATCACGATCTCCTGCTCCCACGAACACGCTGCTTGGCCCGGCACGGTCAGCATCTCGGCCCGCACGCTGTACTCGGTTATCACCGACATCGCGACGTCACTCGCGCAGAACGGCGCGGACAAGCTGCTGATCGTCAACGGCCACGGCGGCAACTACGTGCTGAGCAACGTGGTCCAGGAGGCCAACGTCGCCGGGCCGCACATGGCGCTCTTCCCGGCCCGCGACGACTGGGACGAGGCGAGGCGCATCGCCGGGATGGAGACGACCAATCGCGAGGACATGCACGGCGGCGAGCTCGAGGTCTCGATCCTGCTGCACGCGTGCCCGGAGCTCGTAGGGGCGGGAGTCGCCGCTCAGGATCGGGAATCCACCGGCAGACCGCTGCTGCTGACGCTCGGAATGCAGGCTTACGCACCCGACGGCGTCATCGGGCGCCCGTCGAAGGCCACGGCGCAGAAGGGGAAGGCGGTTCTGGAGTCCCTCGTCGACCTCGCCGGGGCACACCTCGCGGCCCTCGGACATGGATCCGATCAACCCCTCGCTTGACGTTCGACCTGACGCCGAAGCACGTGGCCGGCGACGGCCGCAGCTACGTCCGACCGGCGCTGTATGCGGGCTCGACCGCGCCGATCAGCACCGTCGCGGCGGCCAACATTGCCCGGGTGCTGAGCGTGCCGTTGACCATCGACCTGGAGGACGGGTACGCGGCGGACGCGCGAGTCGTGGCCGGACATGTCGCGCGGCTGGTGCAGGTCGGCATCGCCGGCATCAACATCGAGGACGGCGCCGATGAACCCGCCGTGCTGGCCGCGAAGGTCGAGGCGATCAGAGCGGCGGTCTCGACAAGCGGCGCGGACGTCTTCGTCAACGTACGCACCGACGTATACCTGCGTGGCTTGGCACCGGAGGGTGTTCGGGTGTCCGAGGTGCTGGCCCGGGCCAAGCTCTACCGCGATGCGGGCGCCGACGGGTTGTTCGTCCCGGGGATCTGGCAACCCGAGGAGATCGGTGAGGTGGCCGCCGCTGCCGGGCTTCCACTCAACGTGATGTACCTGCCTGGGCTGCCGGCACTCGCCGAGCTTGGGGCGTTGGGCGTGCGCCGCCTGAGCGCCGGTACCGCGATCGCGCAGGGCATCTGGGGCGCTGCGCGCGTTGCAGCCGAGGCATTCCTGGACTCCGGAACCCTCCCGGCAGGCCCGGCGATGGACTACGGCGAGATCCAGCAGTTGCTGTCGCAGGGCGGCTGACGGTGCCTCAGTTCGGGCTGTCCGGGGCGCAGGTGCTACCCGCTCGTGGCGACCCGGCGCTGCGGGTGCTGTTCTGTGGAATCAACCCAGCTCCTTCCGTGGCCGTGCAGGGGCTGTGTTTCGCAGGCGCGGGGAACCGGCTCTGGTCGGTGTTGCACTGCTCGGGGTTCACGCCGCGCGCGATGCAGGCGTGTGAGCAGGATCTGCTGCCGGGCTTGGGAATCGGCATCACCGCGCTGGTGGCAAGACCGACCAGTCGTGCCGACGAAGTGACGGTCGAAGAATTGCGCGCGGGGGTGCCCGGGCTGATCCGGACGGTCGGGCGCGTCGGTGGCTGCTGGGTCGGCTTCCTCGGCATCTCGGCGTTCCGGCTCGCCTTCGACCGGCCGCGCGCAGCGTTCGGCCCGCAAAACGTCGACGGGATGAGGGTCTGGTTGCTGCCGAACCCCAGCGGTCGCAACCGCTCCTGGTCGTTCGACCGGCTGTGCGCCGAGTACCGACGTTTCCACACCGAAGCCGTGCCGAGCTGAGAGTGAGTCGTGATGCAACCGTCCTTCGGAGATTCGGCCGCCGCGTCGGTCGACGATCTGGTCCCGTCCCGGGCGGTGCGGGTGGTCCCGGACGACGTCGCGCGTCGGTGGCTTCCGAGACGATGACGACGCCACGCCCCTTGGGTGTGCCTCAGCGGCGCTCCGATCTCAGCTCGCTGCGTGCTTGTCGATGACCTTGCCGAGCCGGGGCAGGGCCTCGATGACGTTCTTCTTCGCGTTCGGGCGGAGCTTGTCGTAGAGCTTCTTCAGGCTCTCCCTGCTCGAGGCCTTCGCGCGGGCGTCGGTGACGCCGAGGAGGGCGTCGGCGGAACGGTCGGGCCGCGCGGCGAGGAACGCGCTGAAGTCGCCGCCACCGGCGCTGCAGTGCTCGGCCCACAGCGGGTCGAGGGCGTCGACGAAGCCCGGCAGCAGTGATCCGACGGCGTGGGGGACGAAGCCCGGCCTGATCTTCTTGACGGCCGCGTAGCCGGTCTTGATGACCGCGCCGGAGACACCCCCCTTGCCCGCGACCTCGGCGTCGACCAGTGCGGTGAGGTCGGCGATCACCGCCGGGCGCTTCGCGTCGTCGAGCAGGGCCGCCTTGAGGATGTCCGCCATCGGTGTCGCCTTCCGCTCATCGATTCGTGTCCCCTGGCACGCTAACCAACGGTTCGGGGCGGCGCGCTGATCATCACTCGTCGATTTGGCTCCGGATCATGCGGACCCAGGTGTCGATGAACAGTTCGTCGTCGACGGCTATCGGGTCGCGGCCCAGCAGTAGGCGCAGCAGGCGGGCGGAAAAGAGGGCGCCGAGCCCGACGGCGGCCAGGGCGTCGGCTCGTTCGGGGTCGAGGCCGGTGCGGTCGTGCAGCCAGCCGGCGAAAGTTGTGTAGGTGGCGGCGACCAGCGCGTCGACGGCGGCGTCGACCAATTCGGGTTGTCGTCGGGCCTCGCCCAGCACGATGCGCAGCAGGTCGGCCTCGTGGTCGAGTTCGGCCAAGGCGTAGCGGCCCAGGACGGTGAGTTCGGCCTGCAGGTCGCCGAGGCCGACGAGGATGCGGCGGATGTCGCGCAGCGCGTCCAACCGCCCGAGGTGGCGGGCTATCCCGGCCTCCAGCAGAGCCTGCTTGGTGGGGAAGTGGTGGTAGATCCCGCCCGCACCGGCCTTCAGGCCGGCAGCGGTCTCGATCGCCGTGATGGAAGTCCCCTTGAAGCCGTGCTGCCCGAACAGCTCCATCGCGACATCCAGGATCCGCTCCCGGGTTGACACTGTCATGAACAAAGTAAACACTGAAGCATCGGCAGAAGCTACTTCTTAGGTGGTTTCCGGTGGACGAGTCGGGCGAGCAACGACGCATCGCGGGCGGTCGGATGGCCCGGGTGGCACCGTTGGTGGGGATGGCGGGGCGGACCGCAGGTGAGGCGGTCGCGGCAACGTTGCGGAAGAAGCGTCACCCAGATGGGGATCTGACGGAGTTTCACACCCGCCAGGCGCAGCGCTACGCCGAACACCTCGGCCGGTCGCGCGGGGTGCTGATGAAGGCCGGCCAGATGCTCTCGTTCGTGACCATGGACCCGGCGGTCGAGACCTCCTACCGGGGGATCTACCAGGCGGCGTTCGCCCGGTTGCAGGACGACGCGCCCCCGATGCCGCCGCAATTGGCGATCGACACGATCACCGCTGAGATGGGTCGCCCACCGCGGGAGCTGTTCGCGCAGTTCGACCCGCATCCTCTGGCGGCGGCCTCGATCGGGCAGGTGCACGCCGCCACACTGGCCGACGGGCGCCGGGTCGCGGTGAAGGTTCAATACCCGGGGGTCGAGCAGGCGATCCGAGCGGATCTGGCCAACACTGAGCTGCTGGCCACGTTCTTCCAGTTGGTGCTCTCGGTCGCACCCGGGTTAATGCGGATGGACGTCCGTGCGATGGCCGAAGAGGTCTCGGATCGCATCGGGGAGGAGGTCGACTACCGAATCGAAGCGGCGAACCAGCAGGAGTTCGCCGACACCTACCGCGGGCACCCGTTCATCCGTATTCCGGAGGTCGTCCCCGAGCTGTCGACCCGTCGGGTGCTGACCACGGACCTGGCCGAGGGCATGCGCTACGCCAAGGCGATCACCGCCGAGCAGTCGTTGCGCGACGCATGGGGGGAGGTGATCTTCCGGTTCCTCGTGGACAACCTGGCCCTGCGCGGCCTTTTCAACACCGACCCGCACCCGGGCAACTACCTGTTCCACCCGGACGGCACGGTGACGTTCCTGGACTTCGGTTGCGTAAAACGGTTCACCCCGGTGCAGGTGCGCAACATGGACCAGTTGGTTCAGGCGGCCATCGACCAGGACCTGCCCCGGTTCATGGAAGCGGCAACTCTGGCCGGATTCATCGACCCCACCGACCCACCCGATGCCGAGGCGTTCCTGGCCTTCTTCACCAATTCACGCCCGGACCTGGCCGGGCCACAACCGTTCACCTACACACCTGAGTCCGCCGCCGAGATCCTGCGGACCGGGTACTCCGTGCGTGGCCCCGGCGCACGAATAATGCGCAAACTGCGCGGCAACGGCGACTACGTCTTCATCACCCGGATCGACAGCGGCCTGATCGCCGTACTGGGTGGACTGCGCGCCACCGGACCGTGGCGTGCGATCCGCGCCGAGTACTACCGCGACGGCCCACCCGCTACCGCCTACGGCCAGGCCGAGGCCGCGCACCGACAGGCACGACGATGAACCCTTCCGACGAACAGCCCCGCATCGCGAACGGTCGCATCACCCGGGTGGCCCCACTGGTCGGGATGGCCGGGCGCACCGCCGGAGAGGCCGTCGCGGCATCGCTGCGAAAACGCCGCCACGGCGGGGATCTGACGGACTTTCACACCCGGCAGGCCGACCGATACGTCGCCCGCCTCGGGAACTCCGGGGGTGTGTCGATGAAGGCCCTGCGCGACATGGCGCGAGAGGTTTCCGAGCGGATCGGGGATGAGATCGACTACCGCATCACGGCACGGTCACCTTCCTCGACTTCGGCTGCGTCAAACGCTTCAGCGTCGAACGGACGACGCATATGGCGGAATTGACCCAGGCACTGGCCGACCAGGATGCGCAGCGGGTGCTGCGGGCGATGACCGCCCTCGGAATGGTTGATCCGGCCGACCCGCCCGACGCCGACGCGCTGCTCGCGTTCTACGCCGAATCCATCAAGCCCTACACCGCCACTGAACCGTTCACCTATACCCCCGAATACGCCGCCGCGGTCATTCGCCACGCCTCCGCGTTCCGCAGCCCCCACGGGCAGGCGTTTCGCAAGTTGGGCGGGCGCGGCGGCGGCGAATTCACGTTCGTCGGCCGCATCGAGACCGGCCTGACCGCGGTCCTGGCCGGCCTGCACGCCACCGGCCCGTGGGGGCCGATCCGCGAGGAGTACCACCACGACGCCCCGCCGGTCACTGCGTACGGCGAACTGGAACTCGCACACCGAAAGGCACACCGATGACCTCCACGTCGACCACCGACGCAATGCACTGGGACGCCGAGATCGGGGCGTTCCGGATCACCGGGTACGACGAGGCTGCCGCCGTGCTGCGCGGCGAGGGCTGGAGCAGCGATCTGCGCCTGTCCCCGTTGGTGAACGAGGAGCTGAAGGACTTCCCGGGCGGAAGTATGTTGTCCGCCGACGGGAGCGAACACAGCCGGTTGCGTCGCCCGATCAGCCCGGCGTTCACTCAGAAGGCGATCGAATCGCTGCGGCCGCGGGTCGCCGCGATCGTCGACTCCGTTCTCGACGGTCTGAGCGAGGTCGGCCCGCAGTTCGACGTCCTCGCCGACGTCGGCTACCCGGTCGCGCTGGCCGTGATCACCGAACTGCTCGACGTCGGAAACGACGGCGCGCAACTGTTCGCCGAGTTGACGCCGGCGCTGGCCCGCGGGATCGAGTTCGACGCGAGCCTGGACGACCTGATGGCCGCCGCTGCCGCGAGCACCGAGATGATGCTGTTCCTCACGCCGATCATCGCCGAACGCCGATCCAACCGCGGCGAGGACTTCATCAGCTCCCTGCTCGCGCTGGAGGGCGATCAACCCGACGAGTTGAGCCTGGGCGAGATCATGACCATGTGCACGATCCTGCTGATCGCAGGCCACGAGACCACGGCAAACCTGATCGCCAACTCCACGCTGGCCCTACTGCAAGATCCCGGCCAGATACCCGCCCTGCTCGCCGACCCGGCCCGCGCGGTCGAGGAACTGCTGCGCTGCCACGGCCCCGTCAAGCTCCTCACCCGAACCGCCTTGACCGACCACGAAATCGCCGGACACCGCATACCGGCCGGCCACGCGATACTGCTCGACGTTCAGGCCGCCAACCGCAACCCCGACCGATTCCCCGGAGCCGAACGAATGGACCTCACCCGCGAACCCGCCGGGCACCTCGGTTTCGGGACCGGGATCCATTTCTGTCTCGGCGCCGCGCTGGCCCGCCTGGAGGCGGCCGAGACGCTGTCCCGCCTGTTCACCCGGCATCCGAACCTGGCGCCGATCGGCTCGTCGGTCCGGTGGCGCGAATCGCGCATACTGCACGCGCTCCAGGAGCTGCCGGTGCGATTCGAGACCTGACGGGTCCCCCGGGCGCGCCTCGTCGCCGCGGTCGGTGAGGTCCGGGGACAGTGCATCAGCGTTTGTTTAGTTGACCGATCCGCCTCGATTGTCGAACATCGAGCGGTGGACCCCTCCGATCCGGTCTCCCCGGGCCGTCGTCGCGCTCGGGCTCGTGCCTGTTCGGTCCTGGTCGCGGCCGGGTGCCTGGCCGCGATGTCCGCTCCTCCGGTTGCGGCGGAGTCGTTCGTGCCCGGCACCGGGACGTCCTCGGCCGGGGTGGCCCGGATCCAGATGCGCTCCTCGGGGGCCGCGATCGGCTTCGGGTTGGGTGTGGCCCGCACCCGATTCGCGGGCGCGCAGGGCAACGCCGAGGCCGCCAGCGTCGACCTGGGCCTGTTCGACACGCTCTCCAAAGCGCCGCTGGCGTGCGGATACTCGATGGGCGCGCTGACGCCGCCCGGCCTGGTCCCGGCCAAGGTGTTGGTTTCCTCGGCCGACGGAGCCACCGAGAAGCGGACGGCCTCGGCCGGCGAGGGCGGCCCGCTGCAACTGGGCAGCCAGTACGGCGCCGCGACACCGAACGCTTCGGCTGCGGCGACTGTCGACGGCGTGAGCCTGGACCTGCCCGGCGTGCTGCGGGTGGTCGGTGGGACCGCGTCCTCGACGGCGAAGCTGGTGCCCGGCAGTCAACGGCAGTCCGCGGCGGCCGGCGCGCTGACCGAGCTTTCCCTGGCCGGCGGTGTGGTCGATCTGAAGGGACTGCGGTGGACGGCCGACGACCGCACCGGGGCCGAGTCGGACTCGACGGCGGGATTCTCGGCTGCCTCCTTCCTGGTTTCCGGGCGGCCGTGGCCCACCGCCGACGCGGTCGAACTGCGCGCGGCGCTGGCGGCGGCGAATGCGGTCCTGGCGCCGAACGGGCTTTCCCTGGACGCACCAGAGGTCGCCAAGAATTCCGAGGGCATCGCAGTGAGCCCGCTGCGGGTGTCCGTCTCCGCGACTCCGGCCCTGCGTGCCGCCCTGGCCGCCGCGCTGGTCGGCATCCAGCCGTTGCGGACGCAGCTGCTCAGCTTCGTTGCCCCGATTCAGGCCGGCGCGGACTGCGGACTGGCCCGGGCCCTGGGATTCGGATACCTCGCGATCGACCTGGCCACGCTCGCCCTGGGCGACGGTGGCGCGGTGGACCTCGATCTCGGTGGCGCTGCGGCCGGCACCGACGGCATTGCCTATGCCAACCCCTTCGACTCCGGCTTCGGCCTCGTTCACCTCGGTCCGCCGGCGAGCCTCCCGGGAACGACGGGCCCGCTCGCCCCAATTCTGAACGGCGCGGTCAGCGAGGGGTCGGTCCCGACCTCAGCTTCCGGCGTCGCCGCAGTGGCAGCGGCAGCCCCGGCCGGAGTGCCGATATCCATGGCGGCCACCTCCACGGCGTGCCGCTCCATCCAGGGTGGGGCCTGCACCACCAGCCACGGCCGGCTGGCGGCCTGGATCGTGCTTCTTCTGATCGCCGCACTTGCCGCCGCCGACCGGCTGCGCACGCGGTTTGCCTGACCCATCGTCAGATCCAATCACCGGCCCCGATCCGAGGGTTTTGAATGAAGCGAACGCCCCGCCCCACCCGGGCTCTGGGTCGAGTACCCCGCCGCCTGTTGGGCGGCTACGGGCCCTTGCTGGCGCTGGCGGTTGCGTTCCTGCTCCTCGTCACCCTGGTGCCGACCGTGGCTCGCCAACAGATCATCGTCAGCACACAGAACACCGGCCCTGCCGCATCCACCGCGACCGTGGTCACCCTTCCACCGCCCTTGGCCGCTGCGGCCACCGGGCGTGCTCCGCGTCCTGTCGCCGGCGCCGCAGCGCCGCTGTCCACCGCCGCGGCGGCAGTGGCGCCGGGGCGACCAGGCCTTCCCACCGCCTCGGGCCCGTGCGCGGACCGGCGGGTGCAGGTGGTCGGCGACCCGTACTCGCCGCCGTGCGTCGCCTGGCCGGCCGGCCGGGACAACGGCGGGGCGACCAGCGTCGGCGTCACCAAGGACACGATCAAGGTCTCGTTCCGCCTGCCGATCGAGAAGATCGACGACTTGTTCGGTGTGATCCGCCAGCTGGCCGGCGACAAGGCCGACAAGGTGCCCGCATTGACCGAGGCTGACGTCAAGCGCACGATCGATGACTTCATCACCTATTTCTCGCGCAACTTTCAGTTCTACGGACGCAAGCTGCAATTGGTCAGATGGCAGGGCAAGGGCTCGATACTCCAGGAGTTCACCGGAGCCGGGCAGGAGGCCGCGACCGCTGATGCGACCCGCGCGGCCAAGGAGCTGAAGGTATTCGCGGACATCAGCGCGCTCACGCCGCCGTACAGCGACGCATTGGCCCGGCAGAGCGTGGTCAACATCGGCGCGCCGTACCTGTCGCAGCAATGGTTCACTGCTCGGGCGCCGTACAGCTGGAGCCCTAACCCGGACTGCACGTCGTTGGCCGAGACGATCGCGGAGTACCTGAACAAGCGGGTGTTCGGTCACCCGGCCGACCACGCGGGGCCAGGTACGGTCGGCAAACCACGCAAGATCGGGATTCTCGCTCCGGACAACCCGGAATACCAGCAGTGCGTGGATGCCGGCGAGAAAGTCCTCAACGCGGCGGGCAACCAGGCCAAGCGCTACAGCTACACCCCCGACCTGTCCTCGTTCTCCGACCAGGCCAACAACCTGGCCGCGAAGATCAAGCAGGACGGCATTACCACCGTGGTGCTGGTTACCGATCCGTTGATGCCGCTGCTGTTGACCTCCCGGATGAGCCAGCAGGACTACTACCCGGAATGGATCGTGACCGGGACCGCGTTGACCGACTACGACGAATTGGGTCAGCTGTATGACACCGCGCAGTGGAAACACGCGTTCGGGATCAGCCAGCTGGGTGAGGAACAGCCCCAGGGCGCCAGCTTCGCCTACGCCGCCGCGAAATCCGTCGACCCGAACCACGAGCCGGCGTTCGGCGCGGACTGGTTCTACGGCTTCGTCTACCTGCTGGCCATCGGCATACAGGAGGCCGGGCCCGATCTGACGCCGCAGACCTTCGCGGCCGGCATGCGGGCCTACCCGGGCGGCACCGGCGCTTACGGCACCTGGGGCTACCCGAACGGCGCCTACACCCCGCAACGCGACGCCCGCGAGATCTGGTGGGAGCCGAACGCAACCTCCGTGGTCAACCACGCACCCGGTCGGTATGCATCCGCCAACGTCCGATACCGACCGGGTGCCTGGCCCGCCGGGCCGGCCGCGCCGCAACAGCTCCAGTCGCTCGCCCACGACCCGAGCACACCACCGGAGAAGCAATGACGGCAGGTCACAGCGACTCCCGGCCGGTTTCGATCTGATGCTACGTCACTTGTGGCTGCAGACGGGCTTGCTGCCGCGTGGCGCCGTCCAGCCCTTGTCGGTGAGCAACTCGTAGAACACGCACCCGTTGCTGGTGGCGTGGGCCTCGTTCGGGGTGAAGGTCAGCGGCCCGGTAAGTCCGCCGAGGGTCTGGTCGTGGATCGTCCCGAGGCCCGTCATCACCAACTCGGGAGTGATGGGGCCGCGCTGGGCGCGGTCCGCGATGTTCTCGACCGCGGTGCGGAACAGTTCCGCCGAGGCCCAGGAGATCACCGCGGCGCCGCTGGGCTGCAGGTCGGGAGCGTAGCGGGCGATCGCCTGGTGGAAGGCGCGCAGGCCGGGTTGATCGTCGAGGAACCACGGGGCCTCGGTGGTGATCGTGGCGACGCCGAACGATCGGATGGTCGGGTCGTTGGCCTGGTCCGGTCCGAACGAGGCCGCGCTGGCTGCGAGCACGGGGCGGTAGCCGATCGCGGCGCAGGACCGGGCCACCCGCCCGATCGATGCGCCGTCCATGGCAACACCCAGCAGGTCGGCCTTCGCATCGCGGGCGTTGAGGCACTGCGCGGTGTAGTCGGGTTGGCTGATCGAGACAGGCGAGTTGTAGACCACCTCGGCCCCGGCCTGTTTGGCCCCGCTCTTGAAGAACTCGTCGGCCTGCGTACAGACAGTGGCTTCGACGCAGTACAGCGCGCCCAGCCGCTTGTGCCCCTGTTCCACCCCGTCGCGCAGGACCCCGATCACCTGGTCCTGGACGGAAGCACCTTCGGGGTAGAACCACCGGTTTTCGAAGTCCTGCATCGTGTAGGAACCACCACCGATGGCGGGGATCTTCGCGGCCGCCGCAGCCGGCGCGAACCCGTTGATCGAGAACAGGACCAGATTGGCGACCAGCGCGACGACATGGTGATCGGCTACCAGCTCCTGCACCTCGGCCGCCGCTCTGGCCGGATCGCCGCCGTCGTCGGCCGAGTAGACGGCCACCGGGTGGCAGGCCAGCCCACCTCGGGCGTTGACGTCCTTGGCCCAAACAGCCAAGGCGGCACGCGCCGGGCCGCTGATCGGGCCGGCGACGCCGGAGAACATCCCAACCTGACCGATCGCGACCGGATCCAACTGCCGCGGACAACCGTGCGCCGACTCGGCCGCGGGCGCAGGTGGCGTCGCCTGCGCCTTTGCGACCTGCCTGGCGGGCACCGCTGCCGGGGTGGCAGTCCGGTTCCCTGCAGTCGTTCCCGCCCCGACGGCGGGGCGACCACCGGTCGGGACGTGGGGCGGGGTGAGCCGTGGCGGGCTGGTCGGCGGCCCGTCGGCCTGCCGGGGACCGCCGGCTTTGGCGGGCCCAGTCGTCGGTGAGTCGGCCCGTAGGGCGGCGAGGGTCTCCGGGGACAGGCTCACCTGACTGCCGCCGGGCGTGGCGACAACTGCGGCGTGGTCGACCCGGGTGCCGCAACCGGCCAGGACGGCCAGGCACAGCACCAACGGCGGAAGGCGTGGGTTCACGACCACATGGGTACGCGCACAATCGGTCCGGCGCAATATTCGTACTCAGGAGTACGGAGTATGTTGGGCCGCGGATGTCGGGAGGTGCCATGCGGACAAACACGCAGTCGGGCAAGCAACGGCTGGAGCCGGCGGCTTTCTTCAACGCCGCGATGAAAATCCTCGCCGAACGCGGTGCCGAGGAACTGACCGTCGACAGCGTCTGCGCGCACCTGGGCGTCACCAAGGGCTCCTTCTACCACCACTTCGAGAACACCGCCGAGTTCACGGCCGGCCTGCTTGCCTGCTGGGAAGGCATTGTCGATCAGTACGTGGAGATGACTCGCGCGCTCGCGGATCCGGCCCGCATCGCCGAAGCGTCGTGGCCCGCCCACGTGAACCGGCCGCACGAGGCCGAGGCCGCATTGCGTGCTTGGGCCAACAGCAACCCGATGGTCGCCACCACGGTTCGGCGGGCGGATCAGAAGCTGGAAGGCCTGACCGTCGAGTGGCTGGAGAGCTTCATCGAAGATCCCCAACGCGCCCGAATGCTGGCCCACATGTGGGTCTCACTGGTCGCCGGACTGCAGCAGCGAGAGCGACCACTCGACCGCGCCATGATCCTCGCCGTCACGCTCGAGTTCCTGCGCACCAACCTGGGAATCGAAGCCGACGTCGACGGCGACTGCCTCCAGGTCCACCGAATGCCTGGCCCCGCCCGGGAGAGACCGCGATCCACCCGCGTGCGGGAGACCGTTCGACGGAAGTCGACCTGACTGGGGATCAGGTCGGCCGTCCAACCTGTCACCCCCACGGGTCAGGCGCTGACGCCGCCGTCCGAGCGGACGCGACGATCTCCCGGTCGATGTTCGGTCCGGCGGGTCGGTGGATGACCTCGGTGGCGCTGAATGACGAGCCACTGGCTGCCGGGCGCGCAGTAGGCCAGGGTGTCTGCCGGGCGCGAAGCCCGCACCCCGGCGTGACGGTGGACCTACTCGACGAACCGAGGTGCTTTACCGAAGGCTTCGACCCCGATGCAAGCGGAGGTGCCAGTGTCCGAACCCACGCGGGCCGCACAACGAATGGTGGTGGCCCACTTCATCGTCTCCGATGATGTCGAGCGCTCCCGGCGCTTCTATACCGAGGTACTCGGCGGCACGGTGGTCTTCGGCCCGGAGCCGACCTATGTCGCGCTCGCCAACAACTTCATCATCATCAACAGCGGCGGAGGCCCCACCGACGACAAGCCCACCGTCACCCTCCAGACGCCGAGCGACCCCGACCGGGTCAGCAGCTTCCTCAACATCCGGGTCGCGGACATCCACGCCGTGCACGCCGAATTTAGTCGCGGACATCCACGCCGTGCACGCCGAATGGAGCGCCCTGGGCGCGCAGTTCCTGACGCCGCCGAAGCAGCACCAGTACGAGATCCGTTGCTACATCCGAGATCCCGACGGTTACCTCATCGAGGTCGGGCAAACCACCGACCCGCAGGGGGACTGGTGGCCCGCCGACTGGCCACCGATCTGACGGGGGGTCAGACCGGATGTCGAACCTGTTGGCCGCCGGCCGGCTGAGCGAACGCGACGAGTTCTCGCTCGATGTTCGGTCCGGCGGGCTCCAGTACACGCGCGGCGTCCCGCGACGGAACGTCGGACAGTGCAGGGCTCACGCGGCTCCGGAAACCTCGAGGGACGTCACCAGGGGCGTGGCGGCGATCTGGGCGTCCGGGTCGTCGAACTCGGCCAGGTTGAGCGTCACGGCCTCCGTCAGGTTCGCGAGGGCCGCTTCGGGGCTGCGTCCTTGGCCGGCGACGTCGACCTCAAGACACTGCATCGTCGAACCAAGTCGGCACGGCTGATCGACCAACAGGTTCGGTCGTTCGATCCGGCGGCGGCCCCACCTTAGGGTGGGGCTGTTGGCGGAGCCGAGCCCGGAGGATTGATTGTTCGCGAAGTTGCTGGTCGCCAATCGCGGTGAGATAGCCGTCCGCGCCTTTCGTGCGGCGCATGATCTCGGGATCGCGACCGTCGCGGTGTTCCCGTACGAGGATCGCAACTCCGAACACCGACTGCGGGCCGACGAGGCCTACGAATTGCCGGGCCGTGGGCACCCGGTGCGCAGCTACCTGGACATCGACGCCATCGTGGCCGTCGCGCTGGGCGCCGGGGCGGAGGCCGTCTATCCCGGTTACGGCTTCCTGTCGGAGAACCCGGACCTGGCCGCGGCGTGCGTCGCGGCCGGCCTGACCTTCGTCGGTCCACCCGCTGACGTGCTCACGCTGACCGGCGACAAGACCCGGGCGATCACCGCTGCCCGCGGAGCCGGAGTGCCGGTGTTGCGCAGCACCCCGGCGGACGCCGACCCCGAGGTGCTGATCGCCTGCGCCGAACAGATCGGCTTCCCACTGTTCGTCAAGGCGGCCGCGGGTGGCGGCGGGCGCGGCATGCGTCGCGTCGAGGACCCCGACGGCCTGCCCGCCGCGCTGGCCGCGGCCATGCGGGAGGCGGAGGGGGCCTTCGGCAACTCGTCGGTTTTCCTCGAGCAGGCCATGCTGGACGCGCGGCACATCGAGGTCCAGGTGCTGGCCGACGCCGTCGGTGGGGTTGTCCATCTCCACGAGCGGGACTGCTCGGTGCAGCGCAGGCATCAGAAGGTCGTCGAGATCGCCCCGGCCCCGGTGCTCGACCCGACACTGCGCGAGGAACTGTGCGCGCACGCGGTCGAGTTCGCGCGCGCCGTCGGGTACGTGAACGCCGGAACCGTGGAGTTCCTCGTCGACGGCGCCGGTCGAGCCGCCTTCATCGAGATGAACCCGCGTATCCAGGTCGAGCACACGGTCACCGAGCAGGTGACCGACGTCGACCTGGTCGTATCGCAACTGCGCATCGCGGCCGGCGCGACCCTCGCCGATCTCGGGCTGAGCCAGGACCGGATCAGTGTCCGCGGCGTCGCCCTGCAGTGTCGGATCACCACCGAGGACCCGGCCAACGGCTTCCGCCCGGACACCGGCACGATCACGCTCTACCGCTCGCCCGGTGGGCCCGGCGTGCGGATCGACGGCGGGACGACCTACACCGGTGCGGAGGTCAGCCCCTACTTCGACTCGTTGCTGGCGAAGCTGACGTGCAACGGGCCGGATTTCGCCACCGCCGCCCGGCGGGCCCGCCGCGCGCTGCGCGAGTTCAGCATCCGCGGCGTCAACACGAACATCCGTTTCCTGCAAGCACTGCTCGACGATCCCGACTTCCAGGCCGGCCGGGTGACCACGTCGTTCGTCGACGACCGACCGGACCTGGCGACGACTCCGCCACCGGCGGCGTTGGGCCACAAGTTGCTCACCTACCTCGCCGACGTGACCGTGCACCGACCGCACGGCCTGGCACCGGTGCGGCTCGATCCGATCAGCAAGCTGCCTGCGTTGCCGCCGGGTCCGCCCCCGCCGGGCAGTCGGAACCTGTTGCTGGCCGTGGGACCCGAGGAGTTCGCCCGGCGGCTGCGGGCCGCCGAGCAGGTCGCGGTCACCGACACCACGTTGCGAGACGCCCATCAGTCGTTGTTGGCCACCCGGGTGCGCACCCGCGACCTCGTGGCCGGCGCCGGGCATGTGGCCGCGCTGACCCCGCAGTTGTGGAGTGTGGAGTGCTGGGGCGGGGCCACGTTCGACGTGGCGCTGCGTTTCCTGCTCGAGGATCCGTGGGCCCGGTTGGCCGCGCTGCGCGAGGCGATGCCGAACTTGTGCCTGCAGATGTTGTTGCGTGGCGCGAACACTGTCGGCTACACGCCCTACCCGACCGAGGTCACCGACGCCTTCGTCGCCGAGGCCGCGGCCACCGGGATAGACGTGTTCCGCATCTTCGACGCGTTGAACAACGTCGGTCCGATGCGACCCGCGATCGACGCCGTCCGGGAAACCGGGACCGCGGTTGCCGAGGTCGCGTTGTGCTACACCGGCGACCTGCTCGACCCGGGCGAGACGATCTACACGCTGGACTACTACCTGCGCCTGGCCGAGCAGGTCGTCGAGGCCGGGGCGCATGTGCTGGCCATCAAGGACATGGCGGGCCTGCTGCGTCCCCGCGCCGCCGCGCGGTTGGTCGCCGCGCTGCGGCAACGCTTCGACCTGCCGGTACACCTGCACACCCACGACACCGCGGGCGGGCAGCTGGCCACCCTGATCGCCGCGATCGACGCCGGGGTGGACGCGGTAGACGCGGCCTGCGCGGCGATGGCCGGCACGACCAGTCAGCCCTCGTTGTCCGCGCTGGTTGCTGCCACCGTCGGCGGCGACCGGTCCACCGGGTTGGACCTGGCGAACGTGTGCGCGCTCGAGCCGTACTGGGAAGCGGTGCGGCGGCTGTACGCGCCGTTCGAGTCGGGCCTGCCCGGCCCGACCGGGCGCGTGTACACCCATGAGATCCCGGGCGGACAACTGTCGAACCTGCGCCAGCAGGCCATCGCTCTGGGGCTGGGGGAACGGTTCGAGGAGATCGAGGACATGTACGCGGCCGCCGACCGAATGCTCGGTCGGCTGGTCAAGGTCACCCCGTCGAGCAAGGTGGTCGGCGACCTCGCGCTGCACCTGGTGGCGATCGGGGCCGACCCGGTGGAGTTCGCGGCCGATCCGCAGCGGTTCGACATCCCCGACTCGGTGATCTCCTTGCTGGCCGGGGATCTGGGCACGCCGGCCGCCGGCTGGCCCGAACCGTTCCGTACCAAGGCGTTGCAAGGCCGAACCGTGCCCACGCGGGAGGAGAAGCTCGAGCCGGCCGACGTCGAGGCGCTGGCCACCGACCGTCGGGCGACCCTGAACCGGTTGTTGTTCCCCGGGCCGGCCCGCGAGTATCTGGCCGCCCGGGAGCGGTTCGGCAACCTGGCGCTGCTGCCGACCCGGGAATTCCTCTACGGGCTGACCGCGGGCGAGGAGCATCAGATCGACACCGAACCCGGTCGTCGGCTCATCGCCACCATCGAGGCCATCGGCGAACCCGATCCCCGCGGCATCCGCACCGTGATGTGCACACTCAACGGCCAGCTGCGACCGCTGCCGGTACTCGACCGCTCGGTGGGCGCCGGCCCGGCTCGCGCCGAGAAAGCCGATCCGGCGCGTCCCGGCGAGGTCCCCGCCCCCTACAGCGGCGCGGTCACCGTCGGGGTCACCGTCGGGGAGCAAGTGACGATGGGTCAGGCCGTGGCGACGATCGAGGCCATGAAGATGGAGGCGACCATCACCGCCCCGATCGCCGGCCGGGTCCAGCGGGTGCTGCTCGATGGCCCGCAACCGCTGGAGGGCGGCGACCTGATCCTCGTGCTGCAGGCGACCTGATCCAGTTTGCGCGGTGGGGTGTCGCGAGGTGACGTACCGTCAGGTCATTGACCACACCGCACTGTCGGGCGGGAGCGACAGTGTGTCGGGGGTTCTCCGGCGCACCGGTCCGGCCGTGACGCGCGGTGTTCCCAGCAGCCCGAGCTCGACCTCGGTCGCGCCGGCGTTGACCGCGCAGTGCAGCGCTCCGGTGCTTGCGCCGCCACGTCGGAACGCAAGGACGCCCTCCGGCGCGGCGAGCCACTCCAGGTCCGGTCCCCCGAACGCCGGGTGCGCGCGTCGGAAGGCCAGCGCCGAACGGTAGAACGACCACATGGAGTCCGAGTCGCCGTGTTGGGCCTCGACCGTGAGGTCGGCCCACTCGGGCGGCATCGGCAGCCACGGTGCGGTGCCGGCCGGTGCGAAGCCGAACGGGGTCGCCCTGCCCGACCACGGAATCGGCACGCGGGCGCCGTCCCGGCCGCGTTCGGTGTGGCCGGACCGCTCCCAGATCGGATCCACCAGGGCCTCGTCCGGCAGCTCCACCTGCGGCAGCCCGAGTTCCTCGCCCTGGTAGAGGTAGGCGCAACCGGGCAGCGCCAGCATCAGCAACAGGGCGGCCCGGGCGCGCCGATCCGACACCGCCGCCGACTCGCCGGGAGCCAGTCGGGTGCGGTGCCGGACCACGTCGTGGTTGGACAGCACCCACGTCGGCGTCGCCCCCACGGCGCCCAGCGACTGCAGGCAGTCCGTGATGACCGTGCCCAACGCGCCGGCCGGCCACGGGGTCTGCAGATACTCGAAGTTGAACACCTGGTGCAACTCGTCCGGACGCACATACCGAGCCAGCCGCTGGGCCGGCGCCACCCAGGCCTCCCCGAGCAGAACGCGGTCGCCGGAGTACTCCTCCGCGATCTGCCGCCACCTCCGGTAGATCTCGTGCGCCCCCTCCGCGTCCCATTGCGGCAGTGCCGGCCGGTCGGCCAGTCGCTCGATCCGCTGGCCCGGGCCGGCGTCGGGCAACCGGGGGTCCTTGACCAGCCCGTGCGCCACATCGATGCGGAAGCCGTCGACGCCGCGGTCGAGCCAGTACCGCAGCACCGACTCGTACTCGGCCTGCACCTGCGGGTTCTGCCAGTTCAGGTCGGGCTGTTCGGGCGCGAACAGATGCAAATACCACGCTCCGTCCGGCAACCGCGACCACGCCGGGCCGCCGAAGACCGACTCCCAGTCGTTGGGCGGCGACGCGCCGGCCGGGCCGCGGCCGTCGCGGATGATGTATCGGTCGCGCGCCGGGTCGCCCGGTGCCGCAGCGCGTGCCGCACGGAACCACGCGTGCGCTTCCGAGGTGTGGTTCGGCACCACGTCCACGATGACCCGCAGCCCCAGTCCGTGCCCGCGGGCCAGCAGCGCGTCGAAGTCGGCGAGTGTGCCGAACAGTGGGTCGACCGCCCGCGGGTCGGCGACGTCGTACCCGTGGTCGGCCATCGGTGAGCGGTAGAACGGCGTCAGCCACACCGCGTCCACCCCGAGCTCGACCAGGTGCTCCAGCCGCGCCGTGATGCCCGGCAGATCGCCCACGCCGTCGCCGTCGGAGTCGACGAAACTGCGCACGTAGATCTCGTAGACCACCGCGTTCCGCCACCATGGCGCGTTCACCTGGGTCCGTCCCCTCTTCGGCCGCGGTCGCCCCGAGTCATCGATATGAGGCTGCGTCAGGTGTTCGGCCGACGCTTGGCCGACGCCCGTGCCGCGGTATGCCCACCGGTTGAGGTTCCAGTGCCGGTGCCGTATCGCAATCCGTCCATCACCAGATCCAGGACGCGGCTCGCCTGTTCACGTCCGGCGGCGTCGCCGGCCGCCATCGACACCCCGCCGAGGGTGGCGAGCAGGTCGGCGGGGGAGATGTCGGCGCGCACCGTCCCCGCCCAGACGGCGGCGTCCAGCAGCGAACCCAGGGCGCCGAGCAACCGGTCCCGGGTCTGCGCGAACGGATTTCGGCCGGCCGCGGTGAGGGCGCGCAGCGTGTCGGCCATCCCCCGCTTGGTGACCGCGTAGTCGACGAACTGGTCCATCCAGGCGCGTACGGCCGCGTCCGGCGGCAACGTCCCGAGCAGTCCCTCGGCGCTGTCGCACAGGCGTGCCAATTCGTTGCGATAGGCCGCCTCGACCAAGGCCTCGCGGGTGGGGAAGTGCCGGTAGAGGGTGCCGATCCCGACGCCGGCCGCCGCGGCCACTGCTTCCAACGTGACGTCCGGGCCCTCCGCCGCGAACGCGCGGCCCGCGGCGGCCAGCAAGGCGTCGCGGTTGCGTTGGGCATCGGCACGCAACGGGCGACCGGTGTCCAACGTCACCTCCCGGCACTTGCAAAACGGAGGATCCTCCGCTTAGGGTTGGATCAACCGGAGGAGCCTCCGGTTAGTTGAACAGTATCGCAGGAGGGGGACATCATGTCCGAGCGCAGCTTCGGTTTCGGCTTCGAAACCACCACGGACGAGGTCATCGCCGGCATCGATCTGACGGGGCGTCGTGCCGTGGTCACCGGCGGGGCATCCGGCATCGGCTTGGAGACCGCGCGCGTGCTGGCGGGTGCCGGGGCCGAGGTCACCATCGCCGTGCGGGACCTCGCCGCGGGGGAGCGCGCCGCCGATGCCATCGCCCAGAGCACTGGCGAAAAGGTGCTGCTCGCGCCGCTCGACCTCGCCGACCTCGACTCGGTGCGCGCGTTCGTCGCCGACTGGTCGGGCCCGTTGCACATCCTGGTGGACAACGCCGGCGTGATGGCCTGCCCGCTCACCCGCACACCGCAGGGCTGGGAATTGCAGTTCGCCACCAACCATGTCGGGCACTTCGCGCTCACCACCGGACTGCACCCGGCGCTGGCCGCGGCCGGGAACGCCCGGGTGGTGGTGGTCAGTTCGCTGGGGCACCTGCGCTCGGCCGTCGATTTCGACGACCTGCACTTCCACTCCCGCCCCTACGAGCCGTTCGCGGCCTACGGGCAGTCCAAGACCGCCAACATCCTGTTCGCGGTGGAGGCGGACCGGCGCTGGGCGTCCGAGGGCATCCGGGTCAATGCCCTGCACCCGGGTTCGATCCGCACCGCGCTGCAACGCCACGTCGACGACTCGGTGCTGGATCGGATGCGGGCGGCGATGGGCCTTGGTCTGAGTGAGCTCAAGACTGTCGAGCAGGGCGCCGCCACCCAGGTGCTGCTCGCCGCCTCCCCGCTGGTGGAGGGGATCGGTGGGGAGTACTTCCAGGACTGTGCGATCGCCGCGGCCCACGTTCCGGGCACCCACAGTGGCGTCGCGGACTACGCCAGGCACCCGGCGATGGCCGGTCGGCTGTGGCGGCTAAGCGAAGGACTGATCCAGTTCTGACGCTGCACCAGAAACCCTTGATTCTGCGCTACCGAAAGGGAAACCATCGTGCGCTTCGCATTCAAGACCTCGCCCCAGGACACCACGTGGCCGGACCTGCTGGCCGTCTGGCAAGCCGCCGACGAGATCGAGATCTTCGAGTCCGGTTGGGTGTTCGATCATTTCTACCCGATCTTCTCCGACCCGACCGGGCCGTGCCTGGAGGGCTGGTCGGTGTTGACCGCGCTCGCCCAGGCGACCAAACGGCTGCGGCTGGGCAATCTGGTCACCGGCATCCCGTACCGCCACCCCGCGGTGCTGGCCAAGATGGTCGCAACCATCGACATCATCTCCGGTGGGCGTCTCGAACTCGGGATCGGCGCCGGCTGGAACGAGGAGGAGTCGAACGCCTACGGCATCGAACTCGGTGGCCCGCGCGAGCGCAGCGACCGCTTCGAGGAGGCCTGCGCGGTGCTGGTCGGCCTGCTCACCCAGGAGACCACCAGGTTCGAGGGCAAGTACTACCAACTGCGCGATGCGCGCTGCGAGCCGAAGGGGCCGCAGCGGCCTCACCCGCCGATCTGCATCGGCGGCAGCGGCGAGAAGCGCACCCTGCTGACCACCGCGCGCTACGCGCAGCACTGGAACTTCGGCGCCGGGACGCCGGCGGAGTTCACCCACAAGCGCGACGTGCTGCACGCACACTGCGCGGACATCGGTCGCGACCCGAAGGAGATCCTGCTG
This sequence comes from Sporichthyaceae bacterium, assembly GCA_036268355.1. Taxonomy (GTDB): domain Bacteria; phylum Actinomycetota; class Actinomycetes; order Sporichthyales; family Sporichthyaceae; genus DASQPJ01. The sequence continues at coordinate 43,404 of DATAUG010000215.1, read as the reverse complement.
TCCAGCCACATCCGCCTGGAGGGGCCGGACGGGTACGGCAAGGTCGTCGACGACATCGCCGCACTCGCCGAGGTCGGGATGCAGTTGGCGATCGTCTACCTGCCGCCGCCGCACGCCCCGGCCGTGCTCGAGCCGTTGGCGAAGGCGCTGGCCACGCTGGACTGATCCCTCGCTGGGTCAGGCGCGCGGGCCGATGTCGAGCAGTTCCTCGACGAAACCGCCGAACCCGCGCGCCCGGTCGATCAGATGGACCTCCAGGATCCAGTGGCAACCGATGCCGCGGGCGTCGGTGCGGCGCAGCGGCAGGTCGCAGCCGGGTGCGATCCGGGTCTCGACGTCCTCCAGACCCGCGCGTTCGTAGGGAAATTGGCCGACGAGGTGGCCGGCGATGATGCCGCCGAACTCCCAGCCCGCGTCGCGAGCCAGCGCGCACGTGTGGTCGTACAGCTGCGAACCGGTGATGTCCGCGTGTTCGGCGAAGTGCCGTTGGGCGGCCACCCATACCTCGTCCAACGCGGCGCACAATGCGTGCTTGGCCGGGTCGTCGCCGATCACGAAGGTGCGGCCGAAGTCGGCCTCCCAGTCGGCGAACACCGGGCCGAGGTCGAGGAAGACGATGTCGTCCTCGGCGATCAGCCGATCCGGCGGGTTCTCCCGGTAGATGGTCAACGTGTTCGGCCCGGCGCGGACGATCCGCTTGTGCCACCAGCGTTGCGTGCCGAACTCGTCGGCGGCGAGGTCGCGGATCGCGTCGCTGGTCTGCCGCTCACCCCGCCCGGGCCGGATGATCTGACGCGCCATCACCTCGGTGAACAGCTGCTCGGCCATGCCCTGGGCGGCCACCAGTCGTTCGGCGCGCACGGCTTCGTCGTGCACCAGGTCGCCGGCCGGGAAGCCGGCGGGGGCGTCGTCCATCCGCCGAGGATAGTCAGGCTCCAGGGCCGCCTAGCCCGCCATGCGGTGTTGCACAACTGTGTCCCGCAAGGTCTGCAGCTGGTGCCGTAGGGCGACGAATTGCTCGTCGGTGAGCCCGGTCGAGGCCTCGACGGCCTCGCGCACCGGTCCCAGCCGAGCCTCGAGATCCCGTCCGGCGTCCGTCAGGTGGACGTGCACCATGCGCTCGTCCTGGGTTGATCGGTGCTTGCTGATCAGGCCCAGCGTTTCCAGCCGACGCAGAACCGGTGACAACGTGCTCGACTCCAGGTGCAGAGCGTCGCCCAGCTCGGCGACCGTACGCCCGTCGCGCTCCCAGAGCGCGAGCATCGCCACATACTGCGGGTAGGTCAGGCCGATCTCGGCGAGCATCGGCCGATAGGCCCCGAACACCGCCCGTGACGCCGCGTACAGCGCGAAGCACAACTGGTCGTCCAGCCGCGCATGTCTTTTCAGTCGCTCCGCCATCACCCCTCCTCGACTTCCAAAGTATGCGGCAGGTCGGGTAGATTCGGTCGTGTACGACTAAAGCGTGCACAATCTAATAGCGAGGAGTGGACGATGGCTGATTCCTGGCTTCCCACCCTGATCACCGACACGCCGGAGGAGGGCTTCACGCTGGCTATGAAGCTGTCCCGCAAGGGCGTCGGTCTGACCCAGACGGACGCCGACCTCCGCGGCCAACTGCGTCCGAACTACGCCGAGAACGCCGACAGCCTGATCGCCTGCTCGCAGGTCGTGGCGATCAACTTCCAGACGGTCGCCGCGGCGAACGGGTACTGGCGCGCCTGAGTCGCGGACAACCCTCAGACGAGCGCCGAAAGTGCCATCACGAAGCCGAAGCCGACGACGGACACCGCGGTCTCCATCACCGACCACGTCTTGAAGGTCTGCCCTACGGTGAGGCCGAACAGCTCCTTCACCAACCAGAAGCCCGAGTCGTTGACGTGCGACAGGAACAGCGATCCGGCACCGATGGCCAGGGCGAGCAGGGCCGTGTGAGTCGCCGTCAGATTTCCGGCCAGTGGGGCGACGATCCCGGCGGCGGTGATGGTTGCCACGGTGGCGGAGCCGGTGGCCAGGCGTAGTGCCACCGCGATCAGGTAGCCGAGCAGCAGCACGGACAGGTGCGCGCCGTTGGCGAACTTCGCGACCGATCCACCGACGCCGGCCCCGATCAAGGTCTGCTTGAACCCGCCGCCGGCCCCGACGATCAGGATGACCGCCGCGACCGGGGCGACCCCGGCGGTCAGCCGCGCGGAGATGTCCGAGCCGGTGAACCCGACGGCATACCCGAAGGTCACCATTGCGAGCAGCACGCCGACGGTCAGCGCGACCAGCGGTTCGCCGACGAAGTCGAGAATGCGCCGAGCTTGCGGTGGCGGCCCGGTGTCCCAGGCGATGTCGGCCGCCGCCTTGCCCAGCATCAGCACCACCGGGCAGAGGATCGTGCCGAGAGTGACGGGGAAGCTGGGCCGCCGCCGCGGGACCGTCGCCGCCGCGGGTTGTCCGCCGCGGGCGGGAGCCGATGGTGAGGCGGCCTTGTGTGGCGCACTCGCGGTTACCGGGACCCACCGGGCGAGCACAAATCCCAGCAGCGGCCCGCAGAGCACCACGGTCGGGATCGCCACGAGGATCCCGAGCGCCAACGTCGTGCCCAACTGCGCGTGTACGGCCGCGATCGCGATCAACGGACCGGGGTGCGGCGGGATCAGCCCGTGCAGCACGGAAAGCCCGGCCAGCGCCGGGATCGCGACCCGCATGAGCCGCAGGCCGGAATGGTCGGCCACCAGGACGATCACCGGGAGCAGCAGCACCAGCCCGATCTCGAAGAACATCGGCAGCCCGATGATCACCGCGACCAGGGTCATCGCCCAGGGCAGCAGCGCGAGCCGGGTCCGGGACAGCAACGTCTGGACCACTTGGTCGGAGCCGCCGGAATCCGCGAGCAACCTGCCCAGCATCGCCCCCAACGCGATCAGCAGTCCGACCTCCTGCAGGGTCGAACCAACGCCGGACTCGAAGTTGGTCACGACCTTGTCGGCCGGCACCCCGGCCCCGAACCCGACCAGCATCGAGCCCACGAGCAGCGCGAGGAACGGGTGCAGCTTCGCGACCACGATCAGCGCGACGATGATCACGATGCCGAGCAGCGTGACCACGACCAGCCGGGTGTCGTGCGAGTTCCAGGCCGCCACGCTCGCCGTTGCGGCGGCGGACAGCGACGGCTCAGGCATCGATCCGGCCCAGCCGGGCGATGATCGCCTCGGCCGTCTGTTGCGCGGTGCCGGTGACGTCCACCGTGATGGCGTTCTCGTCCGGGCCGGGCGGCTCGAGCGCGGCGAACTGGGAGTCGAGCAGCGAGGCCGGCATGAAGTGCCCGTGCCGGGCCACGAGACGCTGCGCGATCCGCTCCTGCGGGGCGGCCAGGTAGACGAACACGACACCGGGGCCGCGCAACGCGTCGCGGTACCGGCGCTTCAGCGCCGAGCAGGTCACGATGCCGGGTTCCGCAGCGGCACGTCGCTGTTGGATCCAGGCCGCGACCCGCGCCAGCCACGGCGCGCGATCGGCGTCGTCGAGCGGGTGACCGGCGGCCATCTTCGCGATGTTGGCCGCCGGATGCATGTCGTCGCCCTCGGCGAATGGCCACCCCAACCGCCCGGCAAGCAGCGCGGCCACACTTGACTTGCCCGAGCCGGACACGCCCATGATGACCAGGATCGGCCTCGGGCGCCCATCTGGCGCCGGTTCCGCGGTTGACCTGGACAGTTCGCCGTCACCTCCTCGGACCTGCGCGCCCAGTCAAGTACACGTGGGCTCGGCCCGGGGTTGTCAAGGACCGGTTCGGGTCCGGTCAGAACAAGGCGAGTTCACGGATCGCCGCGGCCACCGCACGGGCGTCCCGATCGCGCAGCAGGATCAGGTAGTGGTTCGTGTCCGGTACCTGACGGACAGTCAGCTGGGGCAACGCCTCCTGTGCCGCCATGATCACCTCGGCAGACAGCAGTGGCCGGTCCTCGTCCTGCAAGCCACGGGGCGCCCACAGCAACGTGGCCGGACAGGCCAGGGCGGCCAATGCCTTGCCGGTGGCTTCCGGATCCAGCAGGTCCCGGCCGTCGGCGCGGACCGGGGCCTGGGCCACCCGGGACCGCAGTGGCGGGGTGTCTGTGAGGTCGTAGTCGACGTAGTCGGCGATGTCCTCACGGACGAGGTCGTCCTCCCAGGCCGTCGCGAATGCCGGATGCGCCCGCCAGAAGTCGCGGTAGGCCTCCGACGAGTCGAACGTCATCGACAGCCGGTCCAACGCCGGCCCGAGCACGGCGGCCAGCAACGTGTCCGCGTCGATGCCCGCCGGGCGCGGCAGTGCCGGGCCGCCGTCGACCAGCACAGCGGCGGACACCCGATCCGGAGCCGCCGCGGCCAACCGCGTCGCGACGTAGGCCCCCATCGAGTGCCCGGCCAACACGGCCCGCCGCACGCCGAAGTGGTCGAGCACCGCCAGTAGATCCGCGACGTGTGCGGCCATGCCGTACGGCGGCGGCAGCGCCGCGCTGCCCCCCCGGCCACGCAGGTCCGGTGCCAGCACGCTGATATCCGTACCGAGGTTGCGGACCACCGGCGACCAGGAGCGGTGCGAGCCGGTGATGCCGTGCACGGCCAGTACGACCGGCATGTCCGGTCCGGCCGGCGCTCCGGCGGCCGCCACCAGCAGTGGGCCACCGGCGACCGGGATCTCGATGGTGTCGTGGAATACCTGTGCCACATCGGGCAGCCTGCCACGGCCGGTGAATCCGTGTCGTCCTGGTGCGCTGTTGCAGAGCGCGGACGCCACGGTGGCCAATACTGACCATGACTCAGAAACGGCCTCGGCGGGGTTTCGCCGAGGCCGTCCCTGATCGGTGCGTAGCGGTTACGCCTTGTGCTGCTGGATCGTCTCGCGTTCGGTGGCCGACTCGCGCCCGGTCGTCGGGTCGAGGAACAGCTGGTTGTCGGGGCGGTGGCCGAAGTCGAACATGTTCGCCACCGAACCGGCGGTGGCGACGGCGGATCCGGGCAGCGACGACCGGGCGATGCCCCAGTTGTCCATCACGAATCCGATGATCGAGGACTGGTCGGTCAGCGTGTGGTCAACCAAGCCCCGCTTCGCATAGGGCGAGACGACCAGGAACGGAAGCCGGGGTCCGTAGCCGCAGCGCCCCTGCTGGGTGCTGAAGGTCGGCGCCGTACCGCTGCTACCGCCGCAGAAACCGGTGGCGGTCCCGTCGCCGCCGCCGGAGCCGGTGACCGGCACGTAGCCGCTGCTGAGGGTGTCCGCGGGACTGATCGACCCGTTCTGGACGATGAGGTTCGTCGCCCCGGGGTTCATCCCGGCGAAGACGTGGTCGTAGAACCCGTCGGAGTCGTCGTAGGCCAGGAAGACCGCGGTGCTGGACCAGTCCGGGGAGTGCTGCAGGGCGTTGATCTCCTTGACCAAGAACTGCTGCTCGTCGAGCGGGTCGGAGTACTGGGCGTGTGCGTCCTGGTAGCCGGGGGCTTTGAGGAAGCTGACCGCGGGCAGGGCGGTCGGGGGGAGCGCCCCGCGGGTGATCGCGCCCACGAGCGCGTCGAAGTCACTCGTGTCGTAGTTGTGATTTGCGGTGTCGAAGGCCAGGCCGCTGATCGGGCCGCCGTAGCCGGTCTGGGTGTCCGTGCCGATGGTGTTGAGCGAGGTCGGCGCGATGTGGTGCGGGTTCGCCGTGCCCGGGTAGAACTGGAACGGCTCGTGATGCGGGATGTAGTCGTCCTTCCAGCCGTACTGACCGGCGCCGCCGCCGGCCGTACCGCCGATGCCGCCGACGGACGGGCCGATCGGGTGGACCGCGTTGCAAAGCCCCTGGAATGACGCCCCCGGGGGCAGTGCCGAAGCGGGTATTACGGTCTGGCCGGCGCCGGCCGTCGCGCCCGGCTTGAGGAACTGGTTGGGCAGGAACGGGATCGGGGTCCCGACGGTGGTCGGTGTCGTGCCGCCGGCCGTGAAGTAGCTGGTGGTCGGCCGGAATCCGCCTTCGAACCAGCCCCAGCTCAGCCCCTGGGCATTCAGCAGGTCACCGATGTTCTTGCCGTTCATGCCCACCGCGTCGCGTGTCGAGCAGTCGTCCCAGTACGGCTGCGCGTCCCCGACGAGGGATTGGCCGGTGGCGCTGCCGTCGGACACCACGTCGGCAGAATGGGCGTTCGCGGCGGTGGTGGCGACGGGCGGGGCATTGACCTCGTGACCGGTGTCGACGCCGCCGGTGTCGCCGGAGGCCAGATTGATTGCGCCCGGGGCGGAGGGACCGAAGGTGGTGCCGAACGAGTTGTCGTTGAGCGCGAAATGGTTCGCGTAGTTCCACATCGCGGTGACCGAGTCGCCCGCGTAGTAGTTCATCACGTCGTCGGGGCTGCAGGGCTGCCCGTTGTCGTTGGACGAGGCTTCGGCGGCCTTGGAGATGTTCGGGAAGTTGTCCATCTTCCCCGCGTCGAAGGCCGCCTCCTCATCGGTGTACCCGTGGTCCTGGTCGCAGGTCAGGATGTCGTTGACGTTGGTCGGGTCGAGTTGCCGCGGGTTGGCAGGCTTGCCGCTGACCAGGTCGAGGTTCGGGTTGTTGCTGAGTAGCGTTCCCGTTCCGCCCGCTCCAGGGGTGTTGAAGAGACCATTGACGGTCTGTGCCCCGTAGGGCCCGTGGTCCACCGGCCGGTAGGTGCCGAAGTAGTGGTCGAACGAGATGTTCTCGCCGAAGATCACCACCACGTGCTTGATCGGTGTTGTCGCCGTGGTCGCGCTCGCCGCGGCCACGTTCGGGCGCGCGCCTGCGGTGGTCGCGAGTCCGACCAGACCGGACACGACGAGTCCGGCGACGACTGTCATCCGCAATCGATTCTTGTTGCTCAATTGATCCCCCTAATCCGCACCGCGCGATGCGGCGGCCATCCGGGCTTGACGATCAGGAAGGATCGCGGGCTCGACCTTGCGCAACGGCCAACCCGACATGAACTGGATGCGTACTCCAGATGTGCCGTGTGGCTGGTGATGCGGGTGCGGTTATCTGTGCGGCAGACAGAAATCGTCCGATCGGTTACGTCCAGGTGAAGTCGAAATTCCCTTGGGCGAGGCGGGACCGGACGGAGCGTCATGGATCGGCACCTTGACGGTGGTGCGGAACAGCGGGTCGCTCGCGCTCGCGAGAATCTTCGACCCGCCACGGCGCGAAGTCCGCCGCAGACCGCACAGGACCGGAGGAATCGGTGAACAACGGACGCGACCACCGCGCCCCCCAGGCCACGCGGGCCCGCGGATTCACCCGCCGGGGTCTGCTGGGAACGATGGCCGCGACCGTCGGGGCCGCCGGATTCTCGGTTGGCCGGCCGGCTGCGGCCGCTGCGGATGCGACCGCCGCGCAAACCCGGGCGGCCGATCTCACGCCGGGAACCCTGCGGGAGTACTGGCTGAGTGTGGAGTCCTTCGACCACAACACGGTGCCCAACGGCGCGGACCTGATGACCGGCACAACCTTCACCGCGGCCCAGACCTCCTACACCGCGCTGGGCTACCGAGCCTGGAGCCCGAACTGGGGTGCCCTACTGCCGGGCGACGACCAGATCGGTCCGAACACCGGACTGCCCGCCCCGACCCTGCGCGCGCAGGTCGGGGACACCGTGCGGGTGCACCTGCGCAACAACGACACCCACTACCGGTTCCCGCACTCCATCCACGTCCACGGGCTGCGCTATGAGCCGACCGACGACGGAGCCTTCATCGCCGGCGGACCGTACGATCCTGCTTCCGCGATACTCGTGGGAGGAAGCCACACCTACACCTACACCGCGGTCGCGTCGTCGGTCGGCACCTGGCCGTACCACGACCACTCCCGCTCCCAGAGCCTTGTCCCGCCCGCGCCCCAACCCGCAGCCGCGGGCGACCACGGCGAGGACGACGCGCCGGGCATGGCGGGGGTCGCCGAACTCGGCACCCAACTCGGCCTGGCCGGCGTGATCGCGGTGACCGGGCCGGAAACCGCACCGGTCGACGTCGAGAACGTGCTGGTGCTCATCGACATGTACCACAGCAACATCCCCGCCCTCGCCCAGGACCTGGATCTGTTCAACGGCGCCGCGTTCCTCAACAACACCCCGACCTTCACTGCACAAGTCGGCCAACGGGTCCGGTGGCGGATCGTCGCGCTGGGCAAGGAACTCCATGTGTTCCACATCCACGGCCACCGGTGGTGGGACGGCATCCGCTGGGTCGACGCCCAGGTCCTCGGCCCCTCCACCTCGCTCACGATCGAATACATCGAGGACAGCCCGGGCGACTGGCTCTACCACTGCCACGTCACCGACCACATGATGGGCGGCATGGTCGGCCGCTACCACGTCGATCCCGCGCGGCCCATCATTCCTCCGACGGGCTGAACCGGCCCAGGGGGCGGGCGGCTACTGTGCTGGGCAACGGCCTGTGCACCGCCCGCTCTGCCGATTGTTACCCCTGCGCACGCGATAGCTGGACTCCCCGGGCGGCGCGACCTGTCAGACCGCCCAGTCCCGCGCGCGCATCGGTAACTGTTCCGAAGGGATATCAGTAGTGAGTCTTCTCATCGGCGACACTGCCCCCGACTTCGAGGTCGACAGCACCGAGGGTCCGATCAAGTTCCACGAGTGGATCGGCGACTCCTGGGCGGTGCTGTTCTCGCACCCGAAGGACTTCACCCCGGTCTGCACCACCGAGCTGGGCTACATGGCCAAGCTGAAGCCGGAGTTCGACAAGCGCAACGTGAAGGTCATCGGCCTGTCGGTAGACGCCACCTCCGACCATGAGGGCTGGGCCGCCGACATCGAGGAGACCCAGGGCTACGCCCCGAACTACCCGCTGATCGGCGACAAGGACTTCGTCGTCTCCAAGCTTTACGGGATGTTGCCCGCCGGCACCTCCGGCGACGCCAAGGCCCGCACCGCCGCCGACAACATGACCGTGCGCAACGTCTTCGTGATCGGCCCGGACAAGAAGGTGAAGTTGGTCCTCGTCTACCCGATGACCACGGGCCGGAACTTCGACGAGGTCCTGCGGGTGATCGACTCGCTCCAGCTCACCGCCAAGCACAAGGTCGCCACCCCGGTGAACTGGAAGCACGGCGAGGACGTGATCATCGCGGGCTCGGTGAACAACGAGCAGGCGAAGGAGATCTTCGGCAGCTGGAAGGAGCCGAAGCCCTACATCCGGATCGTTCCCCAGCCGGAGTAAGCCCGGCGGGGCCGCGCGGGTCAGGGCAGCAGGCCCGCGCGGCGCGCGATCGTGACCGCCTCGACCCGGTTGCGGGCGCCGAGGCGCTTCGAGGCGTCCTGCAGGTAGGTCTTCACGGTTGCCGGCGACAACCCGAGCCGTGCGGCGGCTTCGGCGTTGGTGGCCCCGGTCGCGATCTGGGCGAGCACGTCCATCTGACGCAGGGTCAGGGCGAAGGCCCCGGATGCCGGCCCAGGCGCGGCCAGCCCGGTGACCCGGCTTATCTGGCTCAGCAGCGCGTCCAGACGCGGGCGCAGCTCGTCGCCGGTGCGCTCCCGGAGCATGCTCAACTCGGCGTGGACGTCGCGCAGGCATTGATCGCGCACCGCACGGTCGGGGTCCAGGACGGCAGATCGCAGCTGTTCGACCCGACGCTCCACCTCGACCTCGACGGCCAGCTCTATCTCGGCCCGACGGGCGACCGCCCGGGCCCGATCGAGCACGCGGTCGCCCATTGCCATCGGCCGCCGCGTCGCCGCGTAGAGGACGGCGCTCACCCCGCCCGGGTTGCGGATCGGCACCGCGATCATCGAGCGCAGGCCCTCCGGGCGAACCGCCGTGTCGTAGCGGTGGGTGATGCCCTTGGCGGTGAAGTAGTCGGTGACCCAGACCGGACGACCCAACGCCAGTACCCGGCCGCCCACGCCGTCGCCGGCGTAGATGGTGAGATTGCGCAAACTCTCGGTCTGATTGCCCATCAGGGTGGTCAGGGTCATCTGGGCGTGACGAACCATGCCGCCGGCGGCCAGGTCGCTGCCGGTGGCTCTGCGCAACTCCTCCGCGGAGCGCGCAAGATCCCAACCCGTCGGATTAGTCACATCGGAACCATTGTGCGTCTGTTCAGCGGGTAGTCAACGGGGGTGCCCGGGCCGGCACCCGTCGACCCCCCGAACGGGCGTGGACGCGAGTGGCGGAATTTACCAATGCGGTCGAAAGTCGCCTGCTGGGCGCCGCCCTGGAGCCGTCAAGTTGGCTACCTTCGACGCACTTGGTGACGAACAGCACAGCAGGCCGGTAGGGCGGTCCCGCGGGTAGATGCGTGTCCAGTAGATGCGAGTCCAGGAGCGCACCGAAAGGGGGACCATGCCGGCACATCGGGTGGTGATCATCGGGTCGGGATTCGGCGGGCTGTTCGCCGCCCGGCACCTGGCCGACTCGCCGGTGGAGGTGACCCTGCTCGCCCGGACCAGCCATCACCTGTTCCAGCCGTTGCTCTACCAGGTCGCCACCGGCGTGCTCTCGCAGGGCGAGATCGCGCCTGCCACCCGGGAGATCCTGCGCCGGCAGCGCAACGTCCGGGTGCTGCTCGCCCAGGTCGAGGATGTCGACCTGGCCGCGCGCGTCGTGGTGTGCAGCTCGCCGGTGGGCCGATTCGAGGCGCCGTACGACTCGCTCGTGGTGGCCGCGGGGGCGGGTCCGTCCTACTTCGGCAACGACCACTTCGCCGAGCACGCCCCGGGCATGAAGTCGATCGACGATGCCCTGGAGTTGCGTGGGCGCATCTTCGGTGCCTTCGAGCGGGCGGAGGTCGCCACCGATCCGGACTTGGTGCGCCGTCTGCTGACGTTCGTGGTGGTCGGCGCCGGCCCGACCGGGGTCGAGATGGCCGGTCAGATCGCCGAATTGGCCCACCGGGCGCTCCGGCACGACTTCCGGCGGATCGACCCGAAGAGCGCCCGCATCGTCCTGGTGGACGCGGCCGACGCGGTGCTCGGCACCTTCGGGGAGAAGCTGTCCCGGGCCGCTGCCGGCCGGCTCGCCGAGATGGGGGTGGAAGTTCAGTTGGGGCTGATGGTCGTCGACCTGGACGCCGACGGCGTGGAACTGCAGGACCAGGCCGGCGGCCGGCAGCGGATCGAGGCGTACTGCAAGGTTTGGGCGGCCGGGGTGTCCGCCTCGCCGCTCGGGCGGAAGTTGGCCGAGCCGTGCGGCGCGGCGCTCGACCGGTCGGGTCGGGTCTGCGTCAACCCTGATCTGACGTTGCCCGACCATCCCGAGGTGTTCGTGATCGGCGACATGGCCGCGCTGCACGACCTGCCGGGGGTTGCCCAGGTCGCGATTCAGGGTGCTAAGCACGCCGCCGCGCAGATCGAGCGCGCCGTGCGTGGGCAACCGGAGTCGCGGCCGTTCCACTACCACGACAAGGGCAGCCTGGCGGCGGTCTCGCGGGGTTATGCGGTCGCGAGCATCGGCCGGTTGCGGCTGGTCGGCCTGCCGGCATGGCTGATCTGGCTCGTCGTTCACCTGATGTACCTGGTGGGCTTCAAGAACCGGGTCGCCACGTTGCTGCGCTGGACGATCAGCTTCGTCGGGCGCGGCCGCGCCGAGCGGACCGTCACCGCCCAGCAGATTTTGGGCCGGCTCGCGCTGCGCCGACTGCGCGGCGCGCAGGTCAATCCCTGGGAGCTGGATCCGGTCGGCAGTTCGTCTGGCGACGGGCACGAGGACGCGCCGCCCGCCCGATCTGACACAGCGTCAGGTGCCACTGGGGAGTCGTCCTAGGGTGCCCGTATCCTCGACGGCGATCCGCCGAGCGCAGTGAAGGGAGCATGCCGTGGACGTCTCGCCCAAGCAGCCCACCGTGAAGGGTCCGGCGGAGTGGTTCACCGGCGAGGTCTGGATCGACCCGATCGTGCGCGGCGAGGAGCCGTCGCGGGTCCGGGTGATCGCGGTGCGGTTCACGCCGTCGGCGCGCACTGCCTGGCACCATCACGTCCTCGGCCAGACCCTGTACGTAACCGAGGGCCGCGGGCTGGTCCAGGCGCGCGGCGGCGCGATCGCCGAGATCCGGGCCGGCGACATCGTGCACACCCCGGCCGACGAGTGGCATTGGCACGGGGCCGCGGCCGACCACTACATGACCCACCTGTCGATCACCGAGGCGTTGTCCGGCGCCGCTGGTCCGGAGACGGTGTGGGGCGATTACGTCACCGACGCGGAATACCACCGCCGGCCCTGATCCTCCGCGCGGTCATCCCCTCGGGCGCGGGGCGAGCCGGCCGCGCCCTGCGGGCCGGTTCGTCGGTCAGCTGGCCCGCTGGCCCGCGGGCCCGGGGAGCACCGGGAGTTCGGCGAGGCCGCGGAGCACCAGGCCGTCGCCGTGGCTCCACCGCAGCTCGTCGGGCTTCACGGCCAGCCGCAGCTCGGGGAAGCGGATCAGCAGGCTGCTGAACGCGATCTGGCCCTCCATTCGGCCCAGTGGCGCGCCGAGGCAGAAGTGGATCCCGTGGCCGAAGGCGATGTGGCGCCGGTCCTCGCGGGCGACGTCCAGGTTCTCGGGCTCGGCGAACTTCTCCGGGTCGCGGTTGGCGGCCGCGATCGAGATCAGCACCTGGTCGCCGGCGGGGATCACCACGCCGCCGATCTCGGTGTCGACCGCGGCGTATCGGAACGTCGAGTGCGGCACCGGGGCGTCGAAGCGGAGGAATTCCTCGATGGCGTTCGGGATCAGCGAGAGGTCGGCCCGCAGCGCGGCCAACTGGTCGGGGTGGGTGAGTAGCGCGACGGTTCCGTTGCCGATCAGGCTGGCGGTGGTGTCGTGGCCGGCCACGAACAACTGGAAGAGCGTCGAGCAGAGTTCGCGCTGGGTCAGGCCGCTGCCGCCGGCACGTGCCGTGCCGAGAGCGGTGATGAGGTCGTCGGCCGGGTTGGCCTTCTTGTACCCGGTGATGTGGTCCAGGTACTCGATGATGTGCTTCGAGCCGGCCACTGCCTCGGTCGGTGGTTCCGGGCCGTCGGAGGGCAGGAACAACGCGGTGAAGGCCGCGCCGAGCGGCGCCCGGTCGGGCTCCGGGATGCCGAGGAGTTCGCAGATCACCGTGTACGGCAAGGGAAAGGCGAACGCCGAGACGAGGTCGACCGTGGCATCCGGGCCCGCGGCGGCCACGCCGTCGAGCAGGTCGTCGACCAGGGTCTGCACCCGGGGACGGAGTGCCTCCACCCGCCGCGGGGTGAATGCGGTGGCGACCAGGCCGCGCAGCCGGGTGTGGTCGGGCGGGTCCATGGTCAACACGTGTTGCGCCAGCGCGGCCCCGGGCAGGCCTTCGGCGACGACCGCGGAGTCGCCCGCCATCGCCTTGTTCATGTCCTTGGAGAACCGCGGGTCGTTCAGGGCCTGCCGCGCCTCGGCGTAACGCATGATCAGCCAGGCGTCGTGCCCGTCGGACAGTCGAACCTTGTGCACCGGGGCGTCGGCGCGCACCTGCGCGAAGGCGGGGAACGGGTCGTCGAGGTCGAGGCCGCCTCGCCCCCAGGCCTGCAGAGCCGGGTGCTGCATACCCCCGAGCTTAGACGTGCCGTGCCGTGCCGCTACAGGTCCATCAGCACGTCGTTGCCGGCGCGCAGCCGGCACAGCTGCGGGATCAGGTCGTTGAGGAACAACTCGTTGACCTGGCCCAGCTCGTCGATGGTGATGCCGCGGCGCATCAGCACGTCGAGGTATTGGAAGGCGTTCTTGACCCCGAATCCGACGTAGTGCGCACCCACCAGCTTGCGGGAGTCGCCGTCGAAGATGATTTTGAAGAAGCCGGACAGCTCAGGTCGGGACAGGGCGATGAACATCGAGCCGTCGCCGGCCGGCAGCGCGAAGTCCTCCGGCGGAATGCCGTCGACCGGCATCTTGATGATCACGACGTTGGCGAACTTCTCCCGCGCCTCCCGCTCGGACAGCCCCGTCCAGACGATCTCGTAGGTGGAGTGCAGGAAGTCGGCGAAGTCCGTGTAGTCCCACTCGAAGTGCTCGCCCATGATGTTGCGGGCCGCGACCGTGCCGGTCTTGCGCGCCTTGAACATCTCCAGCGGCGGGCCGATGAGGTCGCCGACCGCGTAGACGCCCTTGACCGAGGTCTCGCAGGTCCAGTCGACCTTGATGTTGCCGAGCGAGTCGACGTCGACGCCCAGGGCGTCCACGAACGGCTTGGACAGCGCTTTCTCACCGGTGGCGAGGAACACGAAGTCGGCCTCGACGTGGGCCTGCCCACCGTCGGCCGTCCGGTAGCGCACGCCGGAGACCGTCTTGCCGTCGCCGGTCACCTCGAGCGGCTCGATGCCGGTGATGATCTCGATGCCGCGGGTCTGCATCCCGTCGACGACGTACTCGCGCAGCTCGTCGTCGACGTGGTGCAGGCTGTTGGAGCTCATCAGCCCACTGCGGGTGAGGATCGTGGTCGGGATGCCCGCAGCTCGGAAGAACGAGCCGTATTCGACAGCGATCTTGGACCCGCCGATGATCACGCATTTGCTCGGCTCGTAGTCCAGATCGGAGATGATCGAGGCGAAGTCGTAGACACCCTTCTGGTCCAGGCCACCGATGTCCGGAACCTGGGTGCGGGCACCGGTGGCCAGCACCAGGCAGCGCGCGGTGAAGCGCTCGCCGGCCACCTCGACGGTGTGCTTGTCGATCACCGTGGCAGCGGCGTTCAGCACGTACTCGACGTCGAGTTGGTCCTTGGTCTGCAGGTTCATCAGCGCGTGCGCGAGGCCGCGGCCGCTGATGAAGAGGTCGCGGACCTCGAGGATCGAGACCTTGCGGTCCGTCCACTCCTTGTCGAACCAGAGCCGGCCGGCCATGATCCGGCTCAGGTCCAGCTCGCGCGCGGCGTCGGAGAAGACGTGATGCGGCACGCAGGCTTCGTGCGGGCAGGAGCCGCCGAGGAACGGCCACTTGTCGACGATCAGCGGGCGGCCGCCGCGCGCCTTGAGGAAGGCGCCGCAGAACCGGCCCGCGGCGCCGCCGCCGACGATGATGGCGTCGAACTCGCGAGTGTCGGCGCGGTTGATGTTGAAGATCGGCTCGTCGACGTGCGGGGACTCACCGGTCTCGACGATGCCCTCGATCAGGTCCACCCATTCGTGCAGCGTGGGCTTGAGCGGGGTGCCGAACACGTCCATGGTGAGGCCTTCCGTCCGAGTGCACTGCATCAAGCGTCGGTGGTCCGGGTTGATCAGTAAAGTTCAGGTTACTGATGTCTACATTGAGTTTTCCTGAACATCAATCGGCGATGCCGGTGCGGCGGGCGGGCTCGCGCATGTTTGTGCGACACAGGTCGCGGAAGGCCAGCGCACGGCGGGTGGCCCTGGCCCAGGACACCGCGAAGACCCCGACGGTCACCGGTTCGACCCGGTCGGCTATCTCTCGCACCGCCAACTCATGGCCGGCGTAGGTGATCGGGATTACCGGCCGTTGCAGCAACACCGTGTAGCCGCGCCCCGAGGCGACCAGTGCACGGACGCCCTCGACGCTGATCGCGCTGCCGACCACCTGCGGGGTGATGCCCTGCGCCGCGAACAGGGCGCGGAAATACTCCTGGGCGGGTGGCATGTCCAGCATGATCATCGGCTCCTGCGCCAGCTGCGCCAGGCGGATGCGTCGACGCGCGGCGAGCGGGTGGTCGGTGGGCAGCTCGAGGTGCGGACGCACCCGGTAGAGCTCGGTGCACTCCAGGCTCGAGTCGACGCCGATGTCGTGCAGCACCGCGAGCTCGCAGGTCCCGTCGTGCAACCAGGCGTACAGCTGGGCGACCGAACCCTCGACGAATCGGATCGAGACGCCCGGATGCGCGGCGGCGACGGCGTCCAGCGCGGTGGGCATCACGTAGGGGGACAACGTCGGGAAGCAGCCGACGGTCAATTCCCCGGACAGTGACTGGCCCAGTCCGCGCGCGTTGGCCTGCAGCTCCTCGGCGCGGGCCAGCAGTGGCCGGGCGTCGGCCAGGACCTGCCTGCCGGCGGCGGTCAGCTGCAGCGGTTTGGCCTTGCGGCGTAGGAAGAGTTGCACCTGCAGCGCCCGCTCCAGCTCGCTGATCGCCAACGAGATCGCCGAGGGCGAGACCAGGCATTTGGCGGCCGCCGCCCCCATGGTCTCCATCTCGACCACCGCGACGAAGTACTCCAACTGACGCAGCGACACGACCAGCGGCGTCGACATGGCCCCGAACCTAGCGCGCCCCCCACCCCCCATCTGCCGGCGTGTCGCGCGCCCTTCCCGGGCGCGGAAGGGCGCGGACGCCGTCAGAAGTCGGGTTGGGGGTACGTTGCGGCCAGGGCGCGCGGTCGGGAACAGGCAGGAGTTGATGCCCCCATGAATTGGGAACTCGGGCCGGAGCACGCCGCCTTCCGGTCGACCTGTCGCGTCTTCACCGACCGCGAGATCCGGCCGTTGGTCGATCACGCCGAGGCGAGCGGTTCTTTCCCGGCCGACCTCTGGAAGCGGCTCGGCGCGGCCGGCCTTCTGGGGCTGTGCACGCCGGAGGAGTACGGGGGCACCGCGGGCGACTCGATCGCGGTCGCCTTGCTGTCCGAGGAGTTGACCCGGGCCTGCGGCGGGATCGCGGTCACCGCCTTGGTCAGCGCCTACATGGCCGGCCCGCACCTGGTCCGCAACGGCAGCGCGGCGCAGCGGCAACGCTGGCTGGGCGCGCTGTGCGCGGGCGAGGCGGTCGCGGCGATCGCGGTGACCGAGCCGGGCGCCGGGTCCGACGTCGCGGGCATGGCCACCAGCGCCCGACGAACCGACCGGGGTTGGGTGCTTGACGGCCGGAAGATGTTCATCACCAACGCCGGGTTGGCCGACGTGCTCGTCGTCGCCGCGCGGACCGGCGCCGAGCGGCACGTCGGCGTCACGCTGTTCCTGGTCGAGAAGGGCACGCCCGGCCTGTCGTTCGGGGCCCCGCTGCGAAAGATGGGCTGGCATTCCTCGGACACCCGGGAGGTTCTGCTCGACGACGTCCGGCTTCCGGCCGATGCCGTGCTCGGCATCGAGGGCCGGGGCTTTGCACAGATCATGGCGGGCTTCCAACTCGAGCGCATCGCGCTGGCCGGGATGGGGCTCGGGCACGCCGCCGAGTGCCTCGACCTGGCGCGGGCCTACGTCGGGCGGCGCGAGGCATTCGGCGCTGTTCTGACGCAGCTTCAGACGATCCGGCACAAGCTGGCCACCATGCAGATCGAGCTGGACGCGGCCCGCCTGCTGGTCTGGCAGGCGGCGGCGCGGCTGGACGCCGACCACCCGGAGGCGTTGAAGACCGTTGCCCAGGCCAAGTACCTGGCCGCGATCGCGGCGAACCGCATCGTCGACGACGCCGTCCAGTTGTTCGGCGGCGCCGGATTCGTCGAGGAGACGCCGGTGGCGCGGCACTACCGGGACGCCCGCATCCTGCGCATCGGCGGCGGCACCGATGAGATCCAGCTGGAGATCCTCACGAAGGACCTCGCCCGTTGAGCGATCCCGAGGCGCTCACCTCACCTTCCCCTCGCCTTGCGTCCGAAGAATCGGTCGCTATAGCGACCGATTCTTCGGACGCAACGGCAATGAGGTGGGATCCGGGTTCCTTGGTGGAGGACGGGCTGCTCACCTCCACCGTCGGCGTGGTGGCCAGGGAGCGCAGCTGATGGCGGGCCGCTACTTCGAAGAACTGACGGTTGGTCAGATTATCGAGCACGCCACCCGACGCACCGTCACCGAGACCGACAACGTGCTGTTCACCACGATGACGATGAATCCCGCGCCGCTGCATCTGGACCACGAGTACGCGGCGAGCACCGAGTTCGGGCAGCCGTTGGTGAACTCGATGTTCACGCTGGCTCTGGTCGTCGGGTTGTCGGTGCCGGAGCTGACGCAGGGCACGATCATCGCCCAGCTCGGCATGACCGACGTCGTGTTCCCGGCCCCGGTCTTCCACGGCGACACGATCCGGGTGGCAACGCAGGTCGTGTCGATGCGCGAGTCCCGGTCCCGCCCCGACGCCGGGGTCGTGGTGTTCGAGCACCGGGCCACCAACCAACGTGGCGAACTGGTCTGCAGCGTGCGACGAATCGGCCTCATGCACAAGCGGAACCCGGCTTGACCGGCGCCGGGACACCGCGCTGGCGCAACGTGCTCTTCGTGCCCGGTGGCCGAACGGAGTTGCTCGGGAAGGTCGCCCGCTGCGCGCCGGACGCGGTGATCGTCGACCTGGAGGACGCGGTCGCGCCGGGCGACAAGGACTCGGCGCGGTTGCAGGTCGTGGAGGTGTTGGCGGCCGCCCGGCCGGACGTGCCCGCGGTCCTCGTCCGGGTGAACCCGAGCGGCTCGCAGTGGCACGCGGCTGATGTCGCCGCGTGCGTGCGGCTGATCGAGGGCGGGACCTTGGACGGGGTCGTGCTGCCGCGCTACGAGCACGTGGCGGAGTTGGCCGGGCTGTGCGGGCAACTGCCCTCCGGGGCGCTGGCGGTGGTTGGCCTGGAAACCGCGCTCGGGGTGGCCGACGCCCGGATGTTGTTGGCCGCCGGACCGGACGCCTGCTACTTCGGTGCCGAGGACTACGCCCTGGACGTCGGCGGCCGCCGCACCCCGGGCGGTCAGGAGGTGCTGTTCGCCCGCAGCCAGGTCCTGCTGGCCGCCGTGCTGGCCGCCGTTCCGGCGCTCGACCAGGCGGTGGTGGCCGTCCATGACGCGGCCGCGTTCCGGGCCGACGCACTGGCCGGGCGCGACCTCGGCTACCTAGGCAAGCTCTGCCTGCACCCGGACCAGGTCGTTGTCGCGCGCGAGGTGTTCACGCCGTCTGCGGCGCAGATCGAGCACGCCCGAGCCGTGTTGGCGGCCGGCACAGCCGGGGTTGCCGTGGTCGACGGGGCAATGGTGGACGGCGTGCATGTCCGGATGGCCCAGCGCGTGCTGGCCAGGGCCGGATTGCCCGAGGCGCAGTCAGGAGCACAAGCGAACATGAACACCGTGAGCGACTGCGACGAGCAACCGCGAGCGACTGCGACGAGCGAGGAACGAGCGAGGAACACAAGCGAGCAACAAGAACCGACGAGCGAGGAACCCGAGCGAACAACAAGCGCCGTGAGGGTGGGGCTGAGCGTGCCGCCCGGCCTGCCGTTCGACCGGATCCCGGCGTTGGCCCGACGGGCCGAGGTGCTCGGCTACGACCTGTTCGCCTGCGGCGAGCACGTGTTCTTCCACGGCGCGGTTCCCAACGGCCTGATTGCGTTGGCGGCGGCGGGCGGGGCGACCGAACGCATCCGACTGCTCTCGGCGCTGACGCTGGTGCCGACCTACCCCGCGGCCTTGCTGGCCAAGATGATCGCGACCCTGGACGGCGTGACCTGTGGGCGTTTCGAGTTAGGCGTCGGGATCGGCGGCGAATACCCCTCGGAGTTGCGGGCCTGCGGGGTGGACCCGAGGGACCGGGGCCCCCGCACCGACGAGTCGCTCGAGGTCCTCGCCAAGCTGTTCACCGGGGATCCGGTTTCCTACGAGGGCCGCTTCGTCCGGATCGAGGGCGACCGGTTGGACCCGCCGCCGGTGCAACGCCCCGGCCCGCCGGTGTGGGTCGGCGGGCGCAAGCCCGCGGCGGTGCGGCGGGCGGCGCGTTTCGCCGACGTCTGGATGCCGTACCTGATGGAGCCACGTCAGCTCGCGGCAAGTCTGGCCGGGGTGCGCGAGGCGGCGGCAGACCTCGGGCGGGCGGCCGATTCCGTTGTGGGTGCCTATTTCGCGTGGACCAACGTCGATCCCGACGACGCTCGTGCCCGGCGCACCGGGCTCGAGACGCTCAGCCGGCTCTACGACCAGGACATGACCCCGTACGCCGACCGGTACCTGGTCCTCGGCTGCCCGGACCGGGTCGCCGAACGCCTCACCGAGTACGCGTGTGCCGGGTCGGCCACCGTGGTGATCGCGCTCGCCTGCCCGGACGATGGGGCCGAGGCCGTCGTGGAACTGTTTGCCGAGACGGTCCTGCCGGCCCTCCGCGGAGCCGGGCACCCATGACCTTGTTGACGTCCGAACCGGCCGCCGCTGCGTTGGGCGCTGGTCGCCAACCGCGGCGAGATCGCCGTTCGGACCCGGTGGCCGATGACAGCTGACGAGCCGTCAGATTGTTGCAGGACCGGGGGCATATGTCGGAAGGGCCGCTAACTCGGCAGCCGAGCGAAGACGCTGGTCGTAGGCCACGAAAGCGGTCAGGGCTTCCCCCAGCAACACGGCCGAGGCCAGATGCACGGCATCCAGCGTCCGCAACCCGGGTTCACCGATCTCGGCAGCGACATCCTGCACAGCGCGATCGACAGGCACCAGATCCAGATCGGCAACCACCGCTCGGGCCTGATCCAGGGCCGCCGTCCCGATTCTCCGCGCAGCGCGCAGCACCTCCACCCGGCCGAGTTCACTGCAGACAACAGGCGCATCGGGCCGTTGGTTCAGCCAGTCGACCAGAGCTTCCGTCTCGGCCTCGGCGCGAACCAGTTTGAGCAGCGCCGAGGAATCGAGGTAGATCAGCACTCCGCGCGCTCGGCGTCCAACAACTCGGCGTTGCTCGGCTCCCCAGCCCAAACCGGCACCGGACGGGGAGCGCGCAACCGCCCCGTCGGTGCTGTCGCCGGCAACAACCGACCCTCCGCAACCAGGCGTTCCCTGGCGGATCGGGCCTGACCCGGCGGGACGAGCAGCGCCACCAGCCGCCCCCGCTCGGTGACCTCGACCGTCTGGCCGGCCTTCACCAACGCCAGGAATCGCGAGGCGTGCTGACGCAGCTCCCGGACCCCTATTCGCTCCATCCTCAGATGGTAGCACCGTTCATGCTACAAATGGTCCGGAGCCTGCGGAGGAGGGGCTCGCGGACCGGGTCCGCGACCGGCCAGAATCAGCGGCCCGCCGGGTACCGCACGCCCGAGCTTGGAGCTCTCCCGGCGCCGGCATCTGACGGTGCTTCAGACCGGTGACGGCCCGGCGGCGACGGAGGACGCATGCGGGTCATCGCAGGCGGGTGCGGCTTGGTCGGTGTTTTCAGGATGTGCTGATGGTTCACAGTCGGAGGACGTTGGTGGGCGTGCCCAGGTGGGCGGCGATGCGTTTGAGGCCGCGCACATCGCTGGTCACCACGGTGTGCGGGCCGGGAAGGTCGGTGAGCACGACACCGAGGTGTGCGTCGGTCACGGAGACGCCGAGCCGGGTGTGCAGGGCGGCGGCCAAGTCGGCACGGGTGGCGTCGAGAAGGTGATCAGCGATGCGCAGTCGGTTGATCGGAGCGGCGTCGGGGTCCCGGCGGTCCCACCTGGCCTCGCTTGCCGCCGGTCTCGCTTCGTCCGACGGGCCGGGCCGTCTGTGGAGCGAAACCCGGAAGGATTCCTGGTCCTGCTCAGTGTGCTGGGCGCCCTGGCCCCATCTTTGATCTGAGCTGGCTGACGGATCGTCAGATTGGTACCGGGTGCGGCGGCATGCCGCCGCACCCGGGGTATGTGGGGGTGTTTCGCTCACAAGTCTTTCAGGTCGGTGTTCCCGGCCCGGAGGCGGGATAGTTGGATGAAGTGTTCGGGGTTGAGGAACAGTTCGTTCATCCAGCCGATCTCGTCGATGGTGATGCCTTTTTTGATCAGGTAATCGAGGTACTGGAAGGCGTCCTTGGCGCCGTAGCCGACGTGGTGGGCGCCGACCAGGCGGCGGGTGGCGTTGTCGTAGATGCACTTCTGGAAGCCGGTCAGTTCGGCCTTGCCGGTGAAGGCGTAGAGCATGGTGCCCTCACTGAGCGGGAGGCACAGTTCTTCGTGGCGGATGCCTTTGGGGGGCATCTGGATGACGGTGATGTCGCCGTACTGCTCCCGGGCCTCTTCCTCGGACAGCCCGACCCAGGCCACCTCGTAGGTGGTGTGCAGGAAGTCGGGGTATTCGGTGAAGTCGAACTCGATGTCCTCACCGGAAATGTTCCGGGCGGCGGTGACCCCGCACTTGCGGGCCTTGAACATCTCCATCGGTGAGCCGATCAGGTCCCCGATCGCATACACCCCGGGCACGGAGGTCTGCATGCGGCCGTTGACCTTCACGAAGCCCTTGTCGTCGACCTCCACACCGAGGGCCTCGACGTATGGCCGTGAGTCCGGGCGTTCCCCGGTGGCCACGAACACGAAGTCCGTGTGGAGGATCTGCTCGGTGCCGTCGGCCAGCCGGATGCGCACCCCGGTGGCACGCTCGTCGCCGATGACCTCCAGGGTGTCCGCGCCCTCCAGGATCGTCACGCCGCGTTCGCGCATGTTGTCCACCACGTAGCAGCGGATCTCCTCATCGACGTGGTGCATGCTGGCGGTGCGCAGCAACGGCGAGCGGGACACGATCGTGGTCGGGCACCCGGCGGCCTGGTAGAACGAGCCGTACTCCAGGGCGACCTTCGACCCGCCGATGATCACGCAGGACGTGGGTTCGTAGTCCAGACCGGGGTCGCACAGGGCGGCGAAGTCGTAGACCCCGGCCTTGTCCAACCCGGCGATGTC
The DNA here is from genome assembly GCA_036268355.1 of Sporichthyaceae bacterium. Taxonomy (GTDB): domain Bacteria; phylum Actinomycetota; class Actinomycetes; order Sporichthyales; family Sporichthyaceae; genus DASQPJ01. The sequence continues at coordinate 20,927 of DATAUG010000215.1, read as the reverse complement.
CGGCGGGTACCAGGTCCGCGCCCCGGTCCCGAGCACGATGTTGTCCGCGGTGTAGACGACCCCGTTGGTCTCCACGGCCAGCTTCCCGTCGTCCTGCCGCGGGAGCACAGTGGCCCAGGAATTCAGGATGTACTCCATGTCCAACTGTTCCTTGGACTGCCAGTTCATGAACGCGTGCGCGTTGTTCCGCCCGGCCTTGAACAGGTTGACCATGTCCAGGATCGAGGCCTTCGACTCGTCGTACTTGGGGAACCACAACGTGTCGGAGAACCGGCGCATGTAGTCCATCTCACGCGCGGCCTCGGAGAACAGGTGATGCGGCACACACGCCTGATGCGGACACGAACCACCCAGGAAGGGCCAGCGATCGATCACCAACTGCCGCAACCCACGCGCCTGGGCGAACGCCGAACCGAACCGGCCCCCCGCCCCACCACCGACATAGATCACGTCGTAGTGCGGCCCCTTCTCGGTGTGCACATGCTCCAACGCCTCGCTGACCTCACCGACCTCGGCCTGATGGATCAGGACCTCCCACTCACCCATCGTCAGATGACTGCCACGCAGATCCATCGGTCAGCTCCCTACGTCAACGACCCCGGCGGGCGTGGGTCGGCTTGTAGTAGTGACGTTAGGTAGTCGAGCCCAACCGGCGCTTCCCCGATTCGGATGAAATTTCCGCCGGAGTGCCCCGGTTTGTACTCCACTTGTGGGAGAGCTGGGCTGGACAGGCCGCCTGTCGGCGTGGCTTGATGACGGGTCATGAACGCGACGCCCGGCGCCGACTGGCCGGTGCTCGTCGAGCGGGTGCTCGGGGCGGGTGCCTCGGCGACGGCCGCCAAGCAGGTCGTGGCCGAGGCGGTCGCCGCGGCGAGCGGTGCCGACGGTGTCGGGATCATCGAATGGGTCCGCGACCGGCCCAGCACCTTGTACCGCCTCGGCGTCCCGCCGATACTTGCGACCCGGCTGCCGCCGGGCCCGACCCGGCTGCTGCGTCGTCCGGTCGTGGTGGCGCCGGTCGACGATCATCGGGACCTGGTCGTGGCCCGTCCGGTCGGCGCCGACGACTTCACCGCGGCCGAGGTGGCGGCCGTCCGTGCCGCGGCCACCCTGCTGGCTCGGGCCGCGGCACTGGGCGCCCGCGAGGCCGCCGAGACGCTGCAGCGGCTGACCCGCGAAATCGTCGGCACGCTGGACCTGGATCGCGTGCTGCTGTCCATCGCGAACACCGCGGCCCGCCTGTTGGCCTCCGAGGTCGCCGGGGTGTTCCTGGTGCACGGGCCACCCGGCGAGCAGGAGCTGCGGATGCGTTGCTCCGTGGGCCACAGCACCCCGGACACCGCGCGACTGCGGGTGCCCGCCGGCCGGGGCATGGCGGGCAAGGTGTTGGCCACCGGCAAGCCGTCGCGGATCGACGACTACCCGACGACCGAGGCCATCACCAAGGACTACCTGAGCATCGCGATCGAGGAGGGCACCCGGTCGGGCTTGGGAGTGCCGATGCTCGACGCCGCCGGGGAGATCATCGGCGTGCTCGGCGCGTGGCGGCTGCGTCCGTCGGTCTATTCCGACGAGGACGAGCAGCTGTTGGTCTCCCTGGCCGGGTTGGCCGCGATCGGGTTGGTCAACGCCGAGGCGTACGAGCGGGCCCAACAAGCCGGCGCGGAACTGGAGGCCGCCCGGCAGGACCTCGAAGGCCGGCTCGCGGTGTCGGACGAGGCGCTGGAGATCCACCGCCGGTTGACCGCGATCGCCGCCGAGGGCAGCGACCTGGGCGCGCTGGCGCACGCGGTGCACGCGGTGGTCCGCGGTCGCGTCCACATCGTGCCGTCCGGCGACCGCGTTCCGGCCCGGTGGCCGGCCGGGGCCGGCGAGCCGCCCCGCCCGCACGAGGTGCCCGACGTGCGCCGGGCGACCACGGCGCAACGCGGCGGCCGGCAATGGGTTCGCGTCGCGATCGACGCCGCCGGCGTCCGGCACGGCATGCTGTTCGCCGAGTTGCCCGGGCCGCCGCGCCGACTGGACGTGGTCACTCTGGAGCAGTCGGCCACGATCTGCGCGTTGCTGCTCGGGCACTCCGCCGCGGTCGCCGCAAGCACCGCGCGGCTGCGGTCGGAATTCGTCTGGGAACTGCTCGAGGGACGTCGGACCGACGATGCCGACGAGGCGGTGCGGGCTGTCTCGCTCGGCCTGCGGCTGACCTTCCCGGCCCGCATCCTGTTGTTCCGCGCCGCGGGACTGCGGACGCTCGCGCAATCCGAGCGCTGGACGGCGCAGCAGGTCGAGCACAACCTGGTCTGGCTGGCCGACCGCGTGGGTTCGGCCGTCGCGCAGCACGTATTGCCGGGTTCCCGGCCGGACCGCGGCGACGGGCTGCGGTCCGGACCTGGCTCAGTCCCCCCGGACTGGTCCGGGAATGTCGTGCCGATGGCACACCGCGACGAGCAGGTGGTGGCGATCCTCCCGGCCGACGCCGATGCCGCGCACATCGCGCGGACGATGCTGGGTCGCTGTCCGTTCGCCGGGGTCGAGCTGGCCGCCGGGGTGAGTCGTTCGGTGCCCGACGTGGAGTCCCTGCCCCACGGGCTGCACGAGGCTCGGGTGGCGTTGAGCGCCGTGGATCCGCAGTTGGGTCCGGTGGTGTGCCTGGACGACCTCGGGGTGCTGCAGTTCCTGATCGCCCCGGCGGATGCCGACGACCTGCGTCGGTTCGCCGACTCGGTGCTGGGCCGATTGCTCGAGTACGACCGGGTACACGACGCGGGTCTGGTCGAGACGTTGGACCGCTGGTTCGAGCACGGCGGCAACGCGGCGAGCACCGCGCGCAGCCTCAACGTGCACGCGAAGACGTTGGCCTACCGGTTGCGTCGGATCGCCGAGGTCGGCGGCGTCGACCTCGCCGACCGGCGCCATCGGCTGGACGCCGAACTCTCCCTGCGGATCCTCGGCCTGCGCCACGTCGATCCCCGCGCCTGACGCCGGACATGCCCCGCGGCGCGGGCGGGGCGGATCAGCGCAGCGCCATGTGCACCCGCGCGGTCGTCCCGGCGTGGGAGGAACGGAGTTGGACCAGGTCGCAGAGGCTGTGCACCAGCCAGAGCCCCCGCCCGTAGCGCCACGTCAGGCTCGGGGTGCACCGTCCGGTCCGGTCGTCGCGGCGGCCGCGATCGTTGACGTCGCAGACCAGGTGCCCCTCCTCCTGCCAGATCGAGAGCACACCGTTGCCGCCGCCGTGCGTGATGGCGTTCGTGACCACTTCGTTGACGGCCATCACCAGGTCGTAGGAGCGCTCCGGGGGCAGGCCGGCCAGGCGGGCCCGCACCAACACCTGCCGCCGCGTCCAGGCCAGGCTGCGGGCGCCGGCGAACGGTTCCCGATGCGCCCGTGGCGGGACGGTGGGCAAGCCGCCCGCGAACAGGTCCGGTCCGGCCAGGGCATGGATCGCCGCCTCCGGCAACTCACCGCCGATCACGGCATGCGTGGCCCGGGCGTCGGCGAGCTCGCGCGGGCCGAAGGTGTCGGTGTCGTAGAGGCAGCGCAGCAGCAGCCCCTGCCCGGCCCCGGAGAAGGCATCGTTGAGCAGCCGCTCGTGCAGTTGGGCCTCGGCGATCTCCGCGGCCCGCGCCCCGGCCCGCAGCGGTTCGTCGATGCCGCGCACCCAGGGGCGGTTCTGCTCGGCCAGGAACGCCCGCCACTTCGGGATCAGGCTTCCCGGGTTGTAACGCGAGGACTTGTCCAGGAAGCAGATGCCCTCGGCGTCCGCGCCGAGCGCGGCGCGGACCGCCGCGGCCCGTTCCGGATGGAGCATGACCAGCGTCGGTTCGTCGGCGGCCAGCGCCTCGCGGAGGAACGGCACGGTGCGCACCAGCAGGTCCTCGGTGCCACTGAAGAAATCCGCCTCGTGGATCAGCGCGGGGCGGGTCGCGCGATTCTCCATGGGATGTGCGATGTCCGACCGGGACTGGTTCGTCACCTGTGCCATTGGGCCCTCCATCTGCGATCCGGAGTTCTGCACCTCGCGCGTCGGGTGTACGAACAGAGGTTCGGGTAAAGCGCGGTTCAACTTGAGATGCGCTCGGCAATTTCTCCGACGGCAGCCGAACGCACAAACACCGCCTCGACGGTGCACCCTGAAGAACATGAGCATTTCCCGTCGATCGTTGTTGGGCGGTCTGGGTGCCGCTGCGTTGCTCGGCGGCTGCGGTGGCGGGCGACCCGCCGCGGCGCCGTCGAGTACCACCGCGCCGGGCGCCGGCCCGTCGCCGGTGCCGACGCCCACGCCCGCGTTGCCGCAGACCACGCCGTGGACGGCACGTCCCGGTGAGGTGAACCCGGCGGTCAAGGCGCGGGCCACCGGTCTGCTGCAGCTTGTCGGCACCTGGTCCGCCGATGGCGTCGGCCTGGCCGCGGCCGAACAGCGGGTGCAGGCCGCCGGCTACGACCTGGGCCTGATCGAACAGTTGGAGTTCCTGGCGCCGAACGCCGAGGCGGCGGTCACGAATTTCGTCGATGCCCAGTACGGCGGGATCCTCTCCGACAGCGCCAGCGTGCTGATCATGGCGGCGCAGTGGTATCGGACCGCCGGTGGTCCGATCGTGCGGCACGGCAGCACTTTCGACGTCCGCCTGGCCGGCGCCGACCCGCATTGGACGGTGACCGCGGTGCACCCGGCGGCGCCCGGCCCACCGAGCACCGGCTTGACGACCCTGGCCGAGTCGGTGCTGGCGAACGGCCGGATCCACCTGCCGGACAGCGCCCGAGCCGATGTGACGGCCGGTCAGATTCACGACTCGGTGTTGGGCGCGCTGGACAAACTCGCCCGCAACCACGTCCTGGACGTCAGCGTGCTGCGCTCCGGCCATCCGCTGCTGGTGTTCGGCACCGATCGACCCAGCGACCACCCGCACGGCCGGGCCGCGGACATCTGGGCCATCGACGGTTCGGTTGTCGTCGACCCGGCGAATCGGGACCTGGTGATCGCTTTCATGCGCGAGGCCGCCGCGGCCGGGCCGTGGCAGGTCGGCGGCCCGGTCGACCTGGACGGCCCGAACGGGCATCAGTACTTCAGCGACAACACCCACCACGACCACGTGCACATGGGCTTCCGCACCTGACTGCGAACGCACCCCTGCGTTGCGTCCGGCAGAGTCGAGGTTATTAGCGTCGAGTTGGCCGGACGCAACGCCTCGTGCCGCGGCCTCTGGTGCCCGGCGCGGGCTTGTGCGAGCCTGCCGGCATGTCCCCACGTGCCCGGGTCTGGCGAGCGGGTGCGCTTAGTGCCGTGTTCGCGCTGACGGCTGCGTGTGGATCGGCGGCCGGCTCGACCTCGGGCGCGGCAAGCGCCGCGCCGGCGGCGGGTGGTCAACCGTCGCAGTTGGTCGGGTTGTGGAGCACGGTGGGTCCGACGGTTCCGCCGGGCACGGTGTTGAAGCTGACCGCCGACCGGCAGTTGTTCGTGTTCTCCGACTGCGGCGCGCCGTTCGGGTTCTGGCGGGCCGTTCCGAGCGGGGCGATGAACGCGGTGCTGATGGTCGCCGCACCGGACTGCCCCGCGGAGGCCGGCGACGACGAATGGGAGCGCAGCACGCCGACCTGGTTGCGGTCGGTGAGCGCGTTCCGGTCGACCGGCAGCAAGCGCGTCCTGCTCGACGACGCCGGTCGGACCGTGGCCGAGCTCAGTCGCACCGACACCGCTCCGGGGGCGGCGATCGCCGGTGAACGGGTGCCGCCGGATCCCCCGACCGCGCAGGACGTGGCCCACCTGGACGCGAGCACGCCGGCGCCCGCGGGTCTGCGGGCCGCGGTCCCCGCGGATCTGACGGGCCGTTGGATTCCGACGCCGGCGATGTCGGGGGGCAAGGTTTTCGTCGAGTTCGCACCGAATCGCTCGGTGCATCTGTTCGACGGCTGCAACTGGTCCCGGGGCCGGTTCACGATGGGCGCCGGCGGTGCCTTCGCCTCGGTGCTCTACCTGTCCTACGTGCTCGCGTGCGCCAACGCTCCGGTCGCCGACTGGTTGCAGAACGCCGCCTGGGCCTCGTTCGAAGGCGCGGACCTGGTGTTGACGGACGCGTCCGGCGTGCGGTTGGGCGGGCTTCGCCGGGTGGCCGACGCGCCTACCGCGTCGCCGTCGGCGGGCTGATCGCCGGGACGTTCGACAACTGCCGTTCGGTCGAGGGGACCTCGGGGCCGAAAAAGCCGACCGCCCCTCCGCGGGGGTACGGAGGGGCGGTCGGTGGGGGGGCGTCAGTTGGTCGTTACGGAGGTGAATCCGGTGTTCGCCTGCCACCCCGCCGCGGTGTGGAACCACACCCGGACGCGATACCGCTGCTTGCGCTTGAGCCCGGTGATGTTCTTACTGGTGCTGGACTTCGACAGGTCGGTCCACGTCTCGTTCCACTGGCTGTCGTAGGCCTTGGTGGACGGGTGGTAAAGGCCGACCTCGACGCGGACGTCGTTGACACCGGCGGGGACGCCTGCCCAGCTCGCCTTGACCGAACCCTTGCCCGCCTTCAGATTCAGACTCGGCGACTGGGGCAACGCAGCGGCGCTGTAGCGCGGTACGCAGGAGTTCGACGATGCCGGAATATCGGTCTTCTCCGGCATTGCCTCGATGGTGGTGATCCCGCCCACGCTCAGGTCGAGCGGCCACAGTTGCAGCGAGAGGCCCGTCGTGCAACCGAGGAGGTCGCCGTTCGGCGTCCCGAGGCCGGTGGTGCTGAACGGCACCGACGGACCGTGGTACCCGTCGTGCACCACCTGGAAGTCCAGGTAGTTCTCGTCGCAGTACAGCGTGCTGCTGTCGCCGGTGTTGCCGATGATGCCCAGCAGTTGGCTTGCGTTGACGTGCTGGCCCTCGGTGATGTCGATCTTCGACAGGTGTCCGTATCGGGAGACGACGCCGCCGCCGTGGTCCACCCAGATCCAGGTGCCCCAGGTGGTGGCGGTGCCGGTGCCGCACGGCGTCCCGTCGGCGTTGCCGATGTGCGCGATGCCGGCGCCCATCGAGTAGACCCCGGCCTGCGACAGCGGATTGCCGTTGCGCTGGCCGGTCGGGATGACGTCGACGCCGTAGTAGGTGTGGTGCTGCGAGCATCCCGGGTTGGTCATCGTGCAGTCGACGTAGGACTCGACATGCAGCGGCCAATAGACCGGGTCGGAGTAGAGCGCCGAGGTGGCCGCGTCGGCCGATGCGCTCGGCAGCGCTGCCCCGGTCAGTCCGAGGGTGATCAGCACGACCGATCCCCGCGCGAGTTTTTTGAACATCGATCCCCCCAGACCGAGTCAAGCCGTCCGGTCCAAGCCGCCGGACACTCAGCCAAACGTACGATTGAGTCCCTCCTCCGAACGCCGAAACTCCGATGAGTTGATTCAGCGTTGACTCATCTCCGTCGGCAAATCCGGACGCCTCGACGCGTTCGCCGCAGAGTGACAAGACCAGAACTTTCACCGGTTCCAAGGGATTTGGAATCTGACCGTCAATCAGATCCAACGTGCGCCGTCCCGGGCCCTCGGGCGGGCTGCTGTGCGATCCGTACGCTGGGAGGGACGATCACCGTCAGGTCCGGCATTTCCGCCGGATCTGAATAAGGCCCGGAGGCAAGAGTTGTCCCAGTCAGCGCCCAGCCTGCCGACCGCCGCCGAACCCATCGTGCGCTTCGAGGGCGCGCTCGCGGTGCTGTCGCTGGGAGCCGGGGAGGGCAGGTTCACCGCGGAATCGGTCGCCGCCATCGACTCCTGCCTGGACGAGGTCCTGGCCTCCGCCGCGGTCTCGCTGATCACCACCGCGGACAGCAAGATCTGGTGCAACGGCTTCGACACCGGCTGGCTGGCCGCCAATCCGGATGCGACGGTGCCCACGATGCTCGCCACCGAGCGGCTGTTCGCCCGGCTGTTGACGTTCCCGATTCCCACCGTCGCCGCGGTGGGCGGCCATGTCTTCGCCGGTGGCGTGATGCTCGCGTTGTCCCACGACGTGCGGATCATGCGTGCCGACCGGGGCTACGTCTGTCTGCCGGAGGTCGACCTGGGCGTGGTGTTCACCTCGGGCATGACTGCCCTGCTGAGCGCGACGATGACCCCGTCGACCGCGCACCGGGCGATGGTGCTGGGACACCGGTTCACGCCGGCCGAGGCCCTGGCCGCCGGGTTGGTCTCCGAGATCGCCCCGCTGGAGGAACTCGCCGACCGGGCACGCGCGGTGGCCACGGCGCTGGGCGGGCGCAACCGGGAGGTGGTGGCCGGCCTGAAACGTCGCCTCTACGCGCCCGCGGTGGCCGAGCTGGGCGCCACCGGGCCGGACCCGGCGATGTTGGCTGCCCTGTATGCCGCCCCCGCCTGAGAGTTGAGTCGGTCTACGATCAATTGTCCCTGAAGTCCCGTCGGTGGAGGTGCGCCATGGCTCTGGAATACACCGGTGCAAAGGTCATGATCAGCTACGACCCGGATGTCTGCACCCACGCCGGCAACTGCGTGAAGGGCCTGCCCGCCGTCTTCGACGTGGACAAGAACCCCTGGATCAACCCCGACGCGGCCTCCGTCGAGGAGATCAAGGGCGCGATCCGCAACTGTCCGTCGGGCGCCCTGACCATGAAGGAACTCTGACCACGAAGGAATTCTGAGACACCCATCGAGGGCCCGACCTAACCGAGGCAGGCCTGATCGACGTCCACGGCGTCGAGGGTGTCGCGGACCGCGAGGAACTTCGCCTCGGTCTCGGCGAGTTCGACCTCGGGGTCCGAGCCGGCCACGATTCCGCAGCCGGCGAACAGGCGTAGTCGGTCGCCCTCGACCTGGGCGCAGCGCAGCGCGATGCCCCACTCCCCGTCGCCGGCAGCGTCCATCCAGCCGACCGGGCCCGCGTAGCGGCCTCGGTCCATGCCTTCCAGCTCCGTGATCACCCGAGCCGCCGCGGCCTGCGGGGTGCCGCACACGGCCGCGGTCGGATGCAGCAGCCCGGCCAGATCGAGCGCACTCGCCCCGGAGCGCAGCGTGCCGGTGACCTCGGTCGCCAGGTGGACGACGTTCGGCAGGGCCAGCACCGTGGGCGTGGCCGGCACGGTCAGGTCGCTGCAGTGCGGGCGAAGCGCGTCGGCCGCGGAGTGCGCCGCGTAGGCGTGCTCCTCGCGTTCCTTGGTCGACGCCCACAAGCGGGCGGCCAGCTCGGCGTCGGGTTCGGCGGCGTCAGCAGCCGACCGCCAGGCGGTCCCGGCCAGGACCCGGGAGCAGATCGCGGTGCCGAAGCGCCGGATCAGCAGTTCCGGCGTGGCGCCCACCAGGCCGTCGACGGTGAACGTGAAGCACTGCGGGTAGCCGCGGGCCAGCGCACGCGCCACGTGGCGGACGTCGACCGGGCCGTCCGCGCGGGCGAACAGGTCGCGGGCCAGAACGACCTTCGAGAGCTCGCCGCCGCGGATGCGGTCGATCGCCGCACCGACGGCCTCACGCCAGGCCTGCGCAGACAGCGCGCCGGCGGAGATCTCGACCCGCGCCGGCGCCAGCGCGACCTGACGGCGCAGGCGGTGCCGTCCGGCGCCGTCCACGGTGGTCAGCCAGGTCCGTCCGTCGCGGCGACCGACGAGCACTCGGGGCAGGACCAGGGTGGACGGGGTCGGGCCGTCGGCGAAGGCGAAGCTCCCGAAGACGACCGGGCCGCAGGCGGGCAGGCCCACCGTGTCGCGAACCTCGGCTGTGCTGCACAGCGCCCGCCACCAGCGCATCGCCCGCAGGAAGCGGTCCGGACCGGTCACCTCCACGCGAGCCGCCTCGCCCCAGCCCACAATGCCGTCGCCATGGCGGATCCAGGCCAGCGGCGCCGCGGCCGGAAGGAGTTCGGTCAGCTCGGCCACCGCGGCCGCGTCGGCACCGGTCAACTCGACCGTCTTGACGATGAGCGGCTCGACGGCCGCCGCGGTAGTCACTTCGTGCTGCTCCGATCCACCACGAACAGGTGTTCGGCGACGTCCCGCCGCCGGCTTGTCACCCCGCCGGCTTGTCACCCCGCCCAGCAGGGTACGCGGCTGCCTGCACCGGCGTGGCGGCAGGATGAGCATCCTGCTGCACGGGCGTCCGCCCCAACGGTTGCTGTTCGTGGGTGGTTGCTCGACTGATGAACTTCACCGGGTCCGTCGCTGCCGACACATGGACGGTGTGCCGATGAGCGTCGCAGCGCTGGACGAGAGGGATGAGCACATGAGTCGCGCCGCCCTGGACAAGAAGCCCGCCGAAGTCGCGGCGATGTTCGACGGGGTGGCCCGGCGCTACGACGTGACCAACGACGTGCTCAGCCTGGGCCAGGCCCGCCGATGGCGCCGGGACGTGGCGCAGGCGGTGGCCGCGGCGCCCGGCGAGCGCGTCCTGGACCTGGCCGGCGGCACCGGCACCAGCGCGCTGCCGTTCCGCGACGCCGGGGCCCGGGCGCTGTGCTGCGACTTCTCCCTCGGCATGCTGCAGGTCGGCCGGGCCCGGCAGGCGGGTCTGGACTTCGTGGCCGGCGACGCGATGCGACTGCCGTTCGCCGACGCCTGCTTCGACGCCGTGACGATCTCGTTCGGGTTGCGCAACGTCGCCGACGCCGGGGGATCCGCGGCCGAGATGCTCCGGGTCACCAAGCCCGGCGGTCGGTTGGTGGTGTGCGAGTTCAGCCGGCCGACCTGGGGTCCGTTCCGGACCGTCTACACCGAGTACCTGATGCGGACGTTGCCCGTGCTGGCACGTCGGGTCGCGGCGAATCCGGACGCATACGTGTACCTGGCCGAGTCGATCCGGGCCTGGCCGGACCAGGCCGAACTCGCCGGAGTGCTCATCGCCGCGGGCTGGCGATCGGTGGGCTGGCGGAACCTGTCCGGCGGCATCGTCGCCCTCCACCGGGCTCGTCGGGACTGAATGCGAACATCACGTGCAGCCGTGCCGCCGGGCGGCCCGACAGATGTCTCGACGGCGATAGACTTCGCCGATACGGGGTTGGTGAAGAGATTCACAAGGGATTGAGTCGAGAGGAGGGCGAACAAGCGAGCTTGCGAGCCTGTTCGCGCTACCGAGACGATTGAAGCCTGTTGACGAGCGGAGCGAGAAACACAATGGATCACAGGCGATAGGAGTTAGCGCTCGCGCCCGCTCCCGGGCCGAGTTGGTTCGTTGACCGTGGACAACACAAGCGCCCGGATCGGGCTGTCGGGCGGAGGCAGGTGGCCGTGACCGACTCAGTGGCAGCCGAGCAGGCCGATGTGATCGTCGTGGGTGCCGGTCCGGCCGGGTCGACGGCCGCGTTCCATCTGGCCCGGGCCGGCCTCGAGGTGGCCCTGCTGGAGAAGGCGACCTTCCCCCGGGAGAAGGTCTGCGGCGACGGCCTGACCCCGCGGGCGGTCAAGCAGCTGATCGCGATGGGCGTGCGCCACGAGGAGTCCGACGGCTGGATCCGCAACCAGGGGTTGCGGATCCTCGGTGGCGGGACCCGCCTGGAGCTGCGCTGGCCGGACCTGTCCGCCTATCCCGACTACGGCCTGGTGCGGCCGCGGCAGGACTTCGACGAAGTGCTCGCCCGGCACGCGGAGAAGGCCGGCGCCCGGCTGAGCGAGGCGACCAACGTCACCGGCCCGGTCCTCGACGAGCGGACCAACCGGGTCGTCGGGGTGACGGCCAAGCGGGACGGCAAGCTGGTGGAGTACCGCGCGCCGGTCACGTTGGCCTGCGACGGCAACTCCACGCGGCTGTCGCTGGCCCTCGGGCTGCGCAAGCGCGACGACCGGCCGATGGGCGTCGCGGTGCGGACGTACTACGAAAGCCCGCGGCACACCGACGACTGGCTGGAGTCCTGGCTGGAGCTGTGGGACCGGACCGGTCCGACACCGCGACTGCTGCCCGGCTACGGCTGGATCTTCGGGGTCGGCGACGGGACCAGCAACGTCGGCCTGGGGATCCTGAACACCAGCGCCGCGTTCGGCAAGACGGACTACCGCGCGATGCTGCGGACCTGGATGGACTCGACCCCGGAGGAGTGGGGCTTCCGCGAGGCCAACCGCCGTGGGCAGATCCAGGGCGCCGCGTTGCCGATGGGCTTCAACCGGACCCCGCACTACACCCGCGGCGTGCTCCTGGTCGGCGACGCCGGAGGCATGGTCAACCCGTTCAACGGGGAGGGGATCCCCTACGCGATGGAGTCGGGCGCGCTGGCCGCCGATGTCGTCACCCAGGCGCTGGCGGCGCGGACCGAGGCGGCCCGGGAGCGGGTGCTTCACGGGTATCCGCAGGTACTCAAGGACGCCTGGGGCGGGTACTACACGTTGGGTCGGGTGTTCGTGAAAGCCATCGGAAACCCGAACGTTATGAAATTGGCCACCCGCCATGGGTTGCCCCATCCGACGTTGATGCGGTTCGTCTTGAAACTGCTGGCGAATCTCACCGATCCGAGTGGCGGAGACGCGATGGACCGGGTGATCAACGGCTTGCAGAAGGTGGTCCCGGCCGCCTGACCCGACGGTGGGCAAATGGGACATGATCCGTAGGATTGGTCTGCGCGGGCGGAGAGGAGCGGCGCGATGAACGGAAACGTCTACATCCCGATCGCGGTGCTCGCCGCAGTCGCGTTCGGTTTCGCCGCGTTCTCTGTGCTGATGGGCCGGCTGACCGGGCCGCGTCGTTACAACCGCGCGAAACTCGACGCCTACGAGTGCGGTATCGAACCGACCCCGCAACCGGTCGGTGGCGGCCGATTCCCGGTCAAGTACTTCCTGACGGCGATGCTGTTCATCATCTTCGACGTCGAGATCATCTTCCTCTACCCGTGGGCGGTTACCTTCGACTCGTTCGGCATCTCGATCCTGATCGAGATGGTGCTGTTCATCGTCACCGTCTTCGTGCCGTTCGTGTACGTCTGGCGCAGGGGCGGTCTGGATTGGGACTGACACGCTTTGGAGTGACACAGCGTCACATTCCATTCCCGACCCGCACGACGAAGGACTGACATGGGGATCGAGGAGAAACTCCCCAGCGGGTTCCTGCTCAGCTCGGTCGAGGGACTGGCCGGCTACATGCGGAAGAATTCGCTGTGGCCGGCGACGTTCGGGCTGGCGTGTTGCGCCATCGAGATGATGGCCACCGGGACCGGCCGGTACGACATCGCCCGGTTCGGCATGGAGGCCTTCCGGGCTTCGCCGCGGCAGGCCGACCTGATGATCGTGGCGGGCCGGGTGAGTCAGAAGATGGCCCCGGTCCTGCGGCAGATCTACGACCAGATGGCCAACCCCAAGTGGGTGCTGGCGATGGGCGTCTGCGCATCCTCGGGCGGGATGTTCAACAACTACGCGGTGGTCCAGGGCGTGGACCACGTGGTGCCGGTGGACATCTACCTGCCCGGTTGCCCGCCGCGCCCGGAGATGCTGCTGGACGCCATCCTCAAGCTGCACGCGCAGATCCAGCACACGAAGCTCGGCGCCCACGGGGTGACGGCCCGCAACGCCGCCGAGCAGGCCGCCCTGCTCGCGCAGCCGACCTCGGACATGAAGGGTCTGCTGCGGTGACTGTGGAGCAACCGGCGAACACGCAGCCGGAGAACCTGCCGACGCCGCCCGACGCCGCGGGCACCGTGGTGGACGTCCGGCACGGCATGTTCGGCGTGCGGGGATCCGGCGACACCTCCGGCTACTCCGGCCTGGTGCGCAAGGTCACGTTCCCGGCGGCCACCCCGGCCCCGTACGGGGGTTGGTTCGACGAGCTCGCCGAGAACCTGCGGCGCGCCTTGGTGCCGAGCGGTCTGGGGTGGAACGACGCGATCGAGGCCGTCGTGGTGGACCGGGGTGAGCTCACCTTCCACATTCGCCGGGAGCGATTGCTCGACGTGGCGCGCGCCCTGCGTGACGACCCGTCACTTCGGTTCGAGCTGTGCTCGGGAGTCTCCGGCGTGCACTATCCGCACGAGACCGACCGCGAGTTGCACGCCGTCTACCACCTGCTGTCGATCACGCACAACCGGCGCGTCCGGCTGGAGGTCTCCGCCCCCGACGCCGACCCGCACATCCCGTCGGTCTACTCCGTCTACCCGACCAACGACTGGCACGAGCGGGAGACCTACGACTTCTTCGGCATCATCTTCGACGGCCACCCCGCGCTGACGCGGATCGAGATGCCCGACGACTGGCCGGGCCACCCACAGCGCAAGGACTATCCGCTGGGCGGCATCCCGGTCGAGTACAAGGGCGCGACCATTCCTCCGCCGGACGAGCGGCGGTCGTACAACTGATGGCCGAATTTGCCGAGGACCCCTACGCCTCCTCGAGTGACGGAGCGTCAGGACGGGTCTTCAACCTCAGCGGCGGCGACTGGGACCGCATCGTGGCCGACCTGGGCGACGCTCCCGAGGAACGCATCGTGGTCAACATGGGCCCGCAGCACCCGTCGACCCACGGCGTGCTGCGGCTGATCCTCGAGCTCGACGGCGAGACGGTGACCGACGCCCGGTGCGGAATCGGTTATCTGCACACCGGTATCGAGAAGAACTGCGAGTACCGCAACTTCACCCAGGGCGTCACGTTCGTGACCCGCATGGATTACCTGTCGCCGTTCCACTCCGAGACGGCCTACTGCCTGGCTGTGGAGAAGCTGCTCGGCATAACCGACGAAATCCCGGAGCGGGCGACGGTCGCGCGGGTGCTGCTGATGGAACTCAACCGCGTCAGTTCACATCTGGTGGCGCTGGCCACCGGTGGAATGGAACTCGGCGCGATCACCCCGATGATGTTCGGGTTCCGGGAGCGCGAGCAGATCCTGGACATCTTCGAGGAGATCAGCGGATTACGGATGAACAACGCGTTCATTCGTCCCGGCGGCCTGGCCAACGACATTCCGGATTCGGCGATCGAGAAAATTCGGGATTTCATCAAGATCTGGCCGTCCCGCGCCTCCGACATCGTCAAGCTGCTGAACGGTCAGCCGATCTGGCAGGGACGCACGATGGGCGTCGGATACCTGGACCTGACCGGTTGCATGGCCCTCGGCATCACCGGGCCGATTCTGCGGTCCACCGGGCTGCCGCACGACCTGCGCAAGTCGCAGCCGTACTGCGGCTACGAGAACTACAACTTCGACGTCATCACCGAGACCACGTGCGACGCCTGGGGCCGCTACCTGATCCGGGTCCGCGAGATGGACGAGTCGATGAAGATCGTCGCGCAGTGCCTGGATCGGCTGCGGCCGGGCCCGGTCATGGTGGCCGACAAGAAGATCGCGTGGCCCGCGCAACTGGCGATCGGCGGCGACGGGATCGGCAACTCGCTGGAGCACATCAAGAAGATCATGGGCGAGTCGATGGAGGCCCTGATCCACCACTTCAAGCTGGTCACCGAGGGCTTCCGGGTGCCCGCCGGCCAGGTGTACCAGGCCATCGAGTCGCCGCGCGGCGAGCTCGGCGTGCACCTGGTCTCCGACGGTGGCACCCGGCCCTACCGGGTGCACTTCCGCGACCCGTCGTTCACCAACCTGCAGGCGGTGGCCGCGATGAGCGAGGGCAGCCTGGTGGCCGACGTGATCGCCGCGGTCGCCTCGATCGACCCCGTGATGGGGGGCGTCGACCGATGAGCCGTCGACCGATGAGCCTGAGCATCCGAATCTGCGTAGCGTCCGGGAAACCGGCACCTATAGGTGCCGGTTACCCGGACGCAAGCGAGGGGGAGGGGGTGGGCGGATGCCGCTGAACGACGACACGCGTTCGGAGATGCGCGAGATCATCGCGCGCTACCCGGAGTCGCGGTCCGCGTTGTTGCCGATGCTGCATCTTTGCCAGGCCGAGGAGGGCTACGTCAGCCCCGAGGGCATCGCGATGTGCGCCGCGGAACTGGGGCTTAGCGTCGCCGAGGTCGGCGGGGTCGCCACGTTCTACACGATGTACAAGCGGCGCCCGATCGGTGACTACCACGTCGGGGTCTGCACGAACACGTTGTGCGCGGTGATGGGCGGCGACGCCATCTTCGCCGAGCTCAAGCGCCACCTCGGCATCGGCAACGACGAGACCACCGCCGACGGCAAGGTGACGCTGGAGCACATCGAGTGCAACGCCGCGTGCGACTACGCCCCGGTGATGACGGTGAACTGGGAGTTCTTCGACAACCGGACCCCGTCCTCGGCCCGCGAACTGGTCGACGCCCTGCGCCGCGGCGAGAAGCCGGCCCCGACCCGCGGCGCCGCCTCGGTGTGCACCTGGCGCGAGGCCTCCCGGGTGCTGGCCGGATTCCCCGACGGCCGCGCCGACGAGGGGCCGGCCGCGGGCCCGCCGACCCTGCTGGGGCTGGAATACGCCAACCAACGTGGCGAGCGGGCGCCGGCGATGCCGGAGGGGAGGATCTGATGCTCACCCCGGTCCTGTCCGCGCACTGGGACGACGCGGATTCCTGGACGATCGACGGCTACGAGCGACACGGCGGCTACCGGGCGGCGCGCGCGGCGCTGGCGCAGAACCCGGACGACCTGATCGCGCTGGTGAAGAACTCCGGGCTGCGCGGCCGCGGCGGTGCCGGCTTCCCGACCGGGATGAAGTGGAGCTTCATCCCGCAAGGGCCCGAAAAAGACGGCACTGTCAAACCTCATTACCTCGTGATCAACGCCGACGAGTCCGAGCCGGGTACGTGCAAGGACATCCCGCTGATGCTGGCCAACCCGCACGTCCTGGTCGAGGGCGCGATCATCGCCGCCTACGCCATCCGGGCCCGGCACGCGTTCATCTACATCCGCGGCGAGGTGCTGCACGTCATCCGTCGCATGCAGCAGGCGGTCGCCGACGCGTACGCCCGTGGCTATGCGGGCCGCAACATCTTCGGCAGCGGCCACGACCTGGAGATCGTCGTGCACGCCGGTGCCGGGGCGTACATCTGTGGCGAGGAGACCGCGTTGCTGGACTCGCTGGAAGGTCGCCGTGGCCAGCCGCGGTTGCGTCCGCCGTTCCCCGCGGTGGCTGGGTTGTACGGTTGCCCGACGGTGATCAACAACGTCGAGTCCATCGCCTCGGTGCCATCGATCGTGGCCGGCGGCGCCGAGTGGTTCGCCTCGATGGGCACCGAGAAGTCGAAGGGCTACACGCTCTACTCGTTGTCCGGGCACGTCACCAACCCCGGGCAGTTCGAGGCCCCGCTGGGGGTGACGCTGCGTCAGTTGCTCGACCTGTCGGGCGGCATGCGTGCGGGGCACCGGTTGAAGTTCTGGACGCCGGGTGGTTCGTCCACCCCGATCCTGACGCAGGCCCACCTGGACGTCCCACTCGACTACGAGGGCGTGGGCGCGGTCGGCTCGATGCTCGGCACCAAGGCCCTGCAGTGCTTCGACGAGACCACCTGCGTGGTGCGCGCCGTGCTGCGGTGGACCGAGTTCTACGCCCACGAGTCGTGCGGCAAGTGCACCCCGTGCCGGGAAGGCACGTACTGGCTGGTGCAACTGCTGCGCCGACTCGAGAAGGGCCAGGGCGAGCCGCAGGAGATCGACACCTTGCTCGACCTGTCGGACAACATCCTGGGCCGCTCGTTCTGCGCGCTGGGCGACGGTGCCACCAGCCCGATCACCTCGTCGGTGCAGTACTTCCGCGACGAGTACCTGGCGCACCTCACGCAAGGCGGCTGCCCGTTCGACCCGGCCGCATCCACTCTGTTCGCTGGAGCCCTCGTATGACGGCGATCGAACCGAAGCAGGCCACCGACCTGGTCAACCTGACTGTCGACGGCATCGCGGTCGCGGTGCCCAGGGGCACGTTGATCATCCGAGCCGCGGAGCGGGTCGGCGTCCAGATCCCGCGGTTCTGCGACCATCCGCTGCTCGACCCGGTCGGGGCGTGCCGCCAGTGCCTGGTCGAGGTCGAGGGGCAGCGCAAGCCGTTGGCCTCCTGCACCATCCCGGTCACCGAAGGCATGGCCGTGCACACCCAGAACTCCTCGGCGGTGGCCGACAAGGCCCAGCAGGGCGTGATGGAACTGCTGCTGATCAACCACCCGCTGGACTGCCCGGTCTGCGACAAGGGCGGGGAGTGCCCGCTGCAGAACCAGGCCCTGTCCAACGGCCGCGCCGAGTCCCGGTTCCACGACGTGAAGCGCACCTTCGAGAAGCCGGTGGCGATCTCCGCCCAGGTGCTGTTGGACCGGGAGCGTTGCGTGCTCTGCGCGCGCTGCACCCGGTTCTCCAAGCAGATCGCGGGCGACCCCTTCATCGACATGTTCGAGCGCGGCGCGCTGCAGCAGGTCGCGATCTACGAGAGCAAGCCGTTCGAGTCCTACTTCTCCGGCAACACGATCCAGATCTGCCCGGTCGGCGCGCTCACCTCGGCGGCCTACCGCTTCCGTTCCCGGCCGTTCGACCTGATCTCGTCGCCGAGTGTGTGCGAGCACTGCTCCGGTGGCTGCGCGTTGCGCACCGACCACCGTCGCGGCAAGGTGATGCGGCGGCTGGCCGGTGAGGACCACGAGGTCAACGACGAGTGGAACTGCGACAAGGGGCGGTTCGCGTTCGCCTACGCAACGCGGGCGGACCGAATCACCACTCCGTTGATCCGCGACGCTGAAGGGCACCTGGTCCCGGCCTCCTGGCCGGAGGCACTGGCCGTGGTCGCCGAGAAGTTGGAGGCCGAGCGCGGCCGGGTGGGTGTGCTGGTCGGCGGTCGCACGACGCTGGAGGACAGCTACGCCTACGCGAAGTTCGCGCGGGTGGCGCTGGACACCAACGACATCGACTTCCGGGCTCGCCCCCATTCGGACGAGGAACTCGACTTCCTGGCCGCGCACGTGGTTGGCCGCGGGCTCTTCGCGGGCACGCCGGGCACCGTCACCCATAAAGGGCTGGAGTCCGCCGCCGCCGTCCTGCTGGTCGGCCTGGAGGTGGAGGAGGAGGCCGCCGGGGTCTTCCTCCGGCTGCGCAAGGCCTTCCTGGCGCGCAAGCTGCCGGTGTACTCGTTGGCGCCGTTCCTCACCGACGGCCTGGCCAAGTGCGGCGGGACGCTGCTGCCGACCGTCCCCGGCGACGAGCCGGCCCTGCTCGACCGCATCGCCGGCGGGGAGTGGGGCATCGCCCAGAAGTTGGGCGGCCCCGGGGCGGTCATCGCGGTCGGCGAGCGCCTGGCCGGCGTGCCGGGCGGGCTGTCGGCCGTGGTCCGGCTGGCCGCGGCCACCGGTGCCGCGATCGCCTGGATCCCGCGACGGGCCGGTGAGCGTGGCGCGCTGGAGGCCGGGGCGGCACCCACGTTGCTGCCGGGCGGCCGTCCGGTGTCCGATGCCGCGGCCCGCAAGCAGGTCAGCGACGGGTGGGGCCTGGTCGACCTGCCTGGCACGCATGGTCGGGACACCTCCGGGATCCTCGCCGCGGCCGCGCGGGGCGAGCTCAAGGCGCTGGTGGTCGGCGGCGTCGACACCGACGACCTGCCCGATCCGGCCGCGGCGTTGGCCGCGCTGGACGCGGCCGAGTTCGTCGTCAGCCTGGAACTGCGCGCCAGCGAGGTCACCGACCGGGCGGACGTCGTCTTCCCCATCCCTCACGTTGCGGAGAAGGACGGCACGTTCCTGAACTGGGAGGGCCGGCTGCGGCCCTTCCGCCGGGCGTTGGGCGAGAGCGCCTCGCCGATGACCGACCTGCGGGTGCTTCAGGCGATCGCGGACGAGATGGGCCGCTCGCTCGGCCTGCGCCACACGGCCGATGCCGCGGCCGAGTTGGCGGCACTGGGTCGCTGGACCGAACAATCCGCCGCGGCCCCGGCCGCGAAGGCCTCGCCCGCGGCGACCCCGAAGGCCGGCGAGGCTGTGCTGGCGACCTGGCGCATGCTGCTCGACCTGGGCCGGATGCAGGACGGTGAGCCGCACCTGGCGCGGACGGCGCGCAATCCGGTCGCGCGGGTGTCCGCGGCGACCGCGGCCGAGGTCGGGGTCAGCGACCGGTCGTTGCTGGTGGTCGCCACCGACCGGGGCACCGTGCGGTTGCCGGTGCTCGTCACCGACATGCCCGACCGAGTCGTCTGGTTGCCGAGCAAGTCCCCGGGCAGCGCGGTGCTGCGCGACCTGTGCGCCCACGCCGGCGACGTGGTGCAGCTGTCGTCCGGGGGTGCCGCATGACGCCGGCTGTGCTGGCGGGCGCCCTTGCGAACTTGGGGGTGACACCCCTTGGTCAAGTGGTGGCGCGGCGTGTCGCCGTCGTAGGGGGTGTCACCCCGCCCGGGTTGCGGCCCACCGATCACGGCGGGGCGGACGGGTCGCACCTGGCCCAGTTCGGGCACGACGTCTGGTGGATCATGCTCATCAAGGTCGTCGTGGTGTTCGCGTTCCTGATGGTGATCACGCTGTTCAACATCTGGTTCGAACGCCGCGTGGTCTCCTTCATGCAGATGCGGATCGGGCCGAACCGGGTCGGTCCCTACGGCCTGCTGCAGTCCCTGGCCGACGGCATCAAGCTGATGCTGAAGGAAGACATCGTCCCGAAAGCCGCGGACAAGATCGTGTTCGTGGTGGCGCCGATCATCACCGCGACGGGCGCCTTCCTGGCCTTCGCGGTGATCCCGTTGGGGCCGCAGGTCACGATGTTCGGCCACCGGACGGTGCTGCAGCTCACCGATTCCCCGGTCGCGGTGCTGTTCATCCTCGCCGCCGCCTCGTCCGCGATCTACGGCATCGTGCTGGCCGGCTGGTCGTCCGGCTCCACGTACCCACTGCTCGGCGGCCTGCGCTCGACCGCGCAGATGATCTCCTACGAGCTGGCGATGTCGCTGTCGTTCGTGGCGGTCTTCCTCTACTCCGGCTCGATGTCGACATCGGAGATCGTGGCCGCGCAGAAGAACCTCTGGTTCGGAATCGCCCTGCTGCCCTCGTTCCTGGTCTACGTGATCTCCATGGTCGGTGAGACCAACCGGCCGCCGTTCGACCTGCCGGAGGCCGAGGGCGAACTGGTCGGCGGGTTCCACACCGAGTACTCCTCGATCA
>DATAUG010000214.1:0-1884 GCA_036268355.1 Sporichthyaceae bacterium | reverse complement strand
GCTGGGCGCCGCGGTTCGGGTTGCCCGCGGGAGCGATGGACACCGGTTACGGCCACACCCGGGCGCAGGTCGAGGCGCTGGCGCCGGAGGGTGCGGCGGTCGTCGTGGAGTACCTGGTCGCCACCCACGCCCAGGCACGGTCCGTCGTCGCCAAGGTCGACGCGGCCGAGCTGGAGCGCGTCGTGGACCGCTCCTACGATCCGCCGGTCACGTTGGGCGTGCGCCTGGTCAGCGTGGTCGAGGACTGCCTGCAGCACGCCGGCCAGATGGCGTACGTGCGGGGGCTGCTCGAGTCCTCCTGAGCACCAGGGCTACACCGACTGCGGGTGGATGATGCTCGCCGGTTCCCCGTCGGGCGGGAGTCCGGACTCGGTCGCCTGCGGTCCGCCGAGCGTGGGCGAGATTCGTTGCGCCACCGACTTGATCTTCTCGTAGTGCCCGCGACCGGCACGGGCGCCGAGGGTGTAGCCGACGCCGACGCCACCGAGGAAAACCAGCTTTCGCAACATGTCGACCTCCCGATCGCAGTTGAGGGATCAGGTGGACCCGTGGTCGACGGCGGCGCCGCTGAGCACCTGGTCTATCCGGGCCGCGGCCTCCAGGTGATGCACCGTCAGATCGCCCGCGCCCGGTCCGAGCACCATTCGCAGGCTGCCGTCGGAGTCATCCACGGTCAGGTCGGCGCCGGCACCGGCGGCGTCGCGAACGCCGTCGCGCAGCGCCCCGCGGCTGTCGTCCGCGACTGCGAACTGGCGCACCAACGAAGTGCCGTGCCGCTGCCAGCCCGGCAGGCCGTCGAGGGCCACGTCGACCTGGTCGGGGCCGAGCGCGGCCGGGTCCGACCCCAGCCCGGGGATCGGGTTGCCCTTCGGATCACGAACAGTCATGTGTCCCGGGTTACCCCGCACCGGCGCGCCGAACCGCCCGCCGGTGTGCGCCTCGGGATTGCGGATGCCTGGAGCGGATAGCCTCGATCGACGCACACCGCCCAAGGGGGAGCCGAATTGCCCAGCAGTACGCGTTCTTCGGACGTGACCACCGCCGCACAACCGGACGGCCGGTGGAAGTTGCCCAGTTCGCCCGGGATCGGCGGCTCCGTGATCAGCGGACCCGCGCGGTTGGTCGACCAGTTGGTCAATCAGGTTCCCCGGGTACTCACCTCCGTGATCCACCGACTCACCGGACGGGACAGCACCCCCGCGCCGCGGGCGACCGCCCCGGACCCGCGCAAGTCGGCACCGCCCCGCGGGGCGACGACGCCGGTGCCGCCCAAGCCGCAGCCGGTTCGCGAAGCGGCCGCGCCGGTCCGGCCTGTGGCTGCGCCCGCTCCGAAAAAAGCAACGCCCGCAACGGAAACGGCCCCGCCGGCGGCTCGGAAGGCGCAGCCGACTCGCGAGACGGCCTCGCCTCGGGCGCCGAAGGCTGCGGCCCAGCCCTCAGCTCCCAAGGCCGCACTGCCGGCGCCGGCCGCCCGCAAGAAGCAGGCCCCGGCCGCGCGCCGTGCCCCGGCCCGTAAGGGATTGCCCGTCAAGGACTACGAGTCGCTGTCGGCAGCCGACGCCATCACCGCGATCCGCGCGCTGTCCGAGGTGGACGAGGTGGCGGCGATCGCCAAGCACGAGCAGGACAACAAGGCCCGGGTCACCGTGATCAACGCGGCCGAGCAGCGGGCCCGCGGGCTGTCCGCGCCCGGGGCCGACTGACCGACGGCGCGGCGGTTCTCCCGGGCCCTGGGGTGCTGCCCATCGTCGGCGTGGCTCGGACAGCCGCTGGACCTCGATGGTGCAAACCCGCGGCAATAGTTTGAGAGCCATGTCTCTCCGATCACCGGACGAAGCTTCCGGTTGGGCCGACGCGGGTAGGAGGACCTTCGTCCGCAACAGC
>DATAUG010000213.1:0-4871 GCA_036268355.1 Sporichthyaceae bacterium | reverse complement strand
GTTGGAGATCCCGTTCGACCCCTACAAGGGGAATCGGCCGGATCGGTCCGGGCAATACCCGCTCCCGCTGGACGGCATCCACCGCGCCCCATCCGCCAAACCCGCTGCGACACCGCCGCCGCCCCCCGCACGGCCCATGCGTTCGGCCGGGCGGCAGCTGCGGCTACCGCTGGACCTGCCGGTACCACCCGGCCGGACCGCGCCTCGCCGGACCCCACCACCGCCCATTCCGCCCCGCCGCGACCCTGGAGATAGGTCATGACCACACCGATACGGATTCCCGCCGACGTCGATCTGCACGACCGTGTCCTGGGCCCATTGACCGCCCGCCAACTCGCGATCCTGGCCGGGACCGCCCTGCTGCTCTACTGCGGCTGGGCCGCCACCCGCACGGTCGTACCGATCCCGGTCTTCGCAACGTTGGCCATCCCGGTCGGCGCGGCCGCGACCTTCCTCGCGCTCGGACAGCGGGACGGCATCTCGATGGACCGCCTCGTTCTGGCCGCGGTCCGGCAACGCATGACGCCGCGCCGCCAAGTGGCCGCGCCCGAGGGAGTCCGTCCCGCCCCCGATTGGCTCACCGCCCACACCGCAGACTCGCACCGGCCCGGCGCGAACCGGCCGAGAAAGACCACGCGCGCAGACGAGGAGTCGCTGTCGGCGCTGCGGCTACCCGCGCAGGCCATCAGCGACGCCGGCTCCGATGTCGGGGTGGTCGACCTCGGCGACGACGGCCTGGCCGTGATCGCGGTGGCCTCGACGGTCAACTTCGCGCTGCAGACCGGGACCGAGCAGGAATCGTTGGTTGCCTCCTTCGGCCGCTACCTGCACAGCCTGACCGCGCCCGTACAGGTTCTGGTGCGCACCGAACGACTCGACCTGAGGAGCCACATCACGGAACTGCGCGAACGGGCCGGCGGGCTGCCGCACCCGGCGTTGGAGGCCGCAGCGCTCGAGCACGCCACCTACCTGGCGCAGCTCGGCGAGCACACCGATCTGCTCCGCCGCCAAGTGCTCCTGATCCTGCGGGAGAGCCTGCAGCCGGCTGGTCCGGTGAACGGGCTGGGCGGGCCGGGCCCGATCGAGGTCCTCGCGTCACTCACCCGAACCCACCGCGGGCGAGGCGACCGTGGCCAGGCCGATGCGGGAGCACGCCGCACGGCCGAGTCCCGCCTGGTTCGTCGCCTCGGCGAGGCCGTCGAGCTGCTTGCACCCGCCGGGATCGTCCTGACCGGTCTGGATGCCGGGCAGGCCACCGGTGTGCTGGCATCGGCCTGCAACCCCGACACGATGCTTCCGGCCTCGGCCGGCGTGGCCGGGGCCGAGGAGATCATCACCAGCCCGGGCGGGCAACACGCCGACCCGTACGCCGATCCCTGGCCCAGCAATGACTGGGACCCGAGTAATGACGGCCAGGACGACGGCGGCCACTGGGACGGTAGTGACGCGGCCTGGGACGACGACGGTGCCGCCGAGCCCGAGAGCCGGTCATGAAGGCCCGGGGACGGAGCCGTCGCGGGCAGGACGCGACCTCGACCCGGACCGCGTCCGGCGGCACCGCGTTCACTCCGGACGCGTTGTCGGTGGGTGCGCGGCATGTGCAGGTCGGCACGGAGTGGGTGGCTAGCTTCGCGGTCGTCGGGTTTCCCCGTGAGGTGCATCCGGGTTGGCTTTCTCCGCTGTTGACCTATCCGGGCCGCCTGGATGTCGCGCTGCATGTTGAGCCGATCGACCCGTCAACGGCCGCGGCCCGGTTGTGTAAGCAGCTCGCGAAGCTGGAATCGGGCCGCCGGCACACCGCGGAGCATGGTCGGTTGTTTGACCCGCAGGTCGAGGCGGCCACCGAGGACGCCTACGACCTGTCGGCCCGGGTCGCGCGCGGGGCAGGGAAGCTGTTCCGGGTCGGGCTTTACCTGACCGTGCACGCCCCGTCCGAGCAGGCGCTGGCCGACGAGGTCGCCGGGCTGCGGGCGCTCGCGGCGAGCCTGCTGCTGGATGCCAAACACGTCACGTACCGGTCGCTGCAGGGGTGGGTGTCGACCCTGCCGATGGGACTGGACCTGATCGGGATGCGACGCACCTTCGACACGAGCGCGTTGTCGGCGGCGTTCCCGTTCACCAGCCCGGACCTTCCCTCGGCGGATCCGACGTCGGTGGCCGCGCCGTCCGGTGTCCTGTACGGCTACAACGTCGGCAGCCAGGGCGTAGTGCACTGGGACCGGTTCGGCGCCGGGATGCACAACCACAACTCGGTCATCCTCGGCCGCTCCGGCGCGGGGAAGTCGTACCTGGTGAAACTGGAGTTGCTGCGGTCGCTGTATCGGGGGATCGAGGTCGCGGTGATCGACCCGGAGGACGAGTACGCCCGCCTCGCCGCCGCGGTGGGCGGGACCTATGTTCACCTCGGCGCCGGGAATGTGCGGCTCAACCCGTTCGACCTGCCGATCCACACCCGACCCGACGGGCACCGCACCGCACCCAAGGATGCGCTCCTGCGGCGCAGCCTGTTTCTGCACACCGTGATCGCGGTCCTGATCGGCGGCGACCTGGCCGCGACCGACCGGGCCGTGTTGGACCGGGCGATCGCCGGCACCTATCAGTCGGTCGGGATCACCGCCGATGCCCGGACCTGGACCCGCCCAGCACCGACGCTGCGGACCCTGCGCGACCACCTGAGTCATGCGGGACAGGGCGGCGATCGTGCCGCGGCCGACCTCGCCGCACGTCTACACCCCTACGTCGATGGTGCGTTCGCCGCGCTGTTCGACGGCCCGACCACCACCCATCCCGAGGGTCATCTGGTGGTGTTCTCGCTGCGGGATCTGCCCGAGGAACTGAAAAGCATCGGGACGCTGCTGACCCTGGACGCAGTGTGGCGGCGGGTGTCCAACCCGGCGATCCGCCGCCCGCGGCTGGTGGTCGTGGACGAGGCCTGGCTGCTGATGAAAGACCCCGCCGGCGCGGAGTTCCTCTTCCGGATGGCCAAGGCATCCCGCAAACATTGGGCCGGGCTCACCGTCGCCACCCAGGACACCGGCGACGTGCTGGGCACCGACCTGGGAAAAGCGGTCGTGGCGAACGCGGCCACCCAAATCCTGCTCCGGCAGGCCTCCCAAGCCATCCAGGAGATCACCCGGACCTTCGACCTCTCGGCCGGGGAACGACAATTCCTGCTGTCGGCCGATCGGGGACAGGGCCTGCTGTCCGCCGGAACCCAGCGGGTCGCCTTTGCGGCGATCGCCTCACCCGCCGAACATCACCTGGTCACCAGCGACCCGGCCGAACTCGCCGAATACGCCGACAACCCCGATATCGGCGACACCGATAACGAACAGTCCTATGTGGACCTCGACCGCGGCGAGGACGAACGGGATCCGATGAACACCGGCGCGGACGTCGATCTCGACGCCCCCTGAGTGCCCCATGCCGGTCCCGCCGATTGTGGAAAGGATTCTCGCGATGCATGTCGAAATGCTTGCCGCCCCCATCCACGCGGCCATTGCAATGCGCGGGGGCTGGCTCACGGACTATCTCCGCGACCCTGGTGGTGCGCTGCGCGCGGTGCTGGCCCGGCTGCGTGGCGACGCGTACGGCCGGGGTCCGTTCCTCGGGCCGGGGCTCGCCGTCGCGATTGTCGGGTTCCTGCTCGGTCGGCGCCGGTGGCGGGACCGTTGCCACGCGAGGTTGGTGGCCGATGCCCGGCAGGTCACGGTCCTGGCCCCACCGCAGGTGGACCCGGCCGGTGGGGTTGCGTTGTGGTCGAACCTGGTCGGGTTGCTGCGGCCGGCCTGGCGGCGGGCGTTCACCGGGCAGCCGCACGTCGCGTGCGAGTACGTGTTCTCCGAGGCGGGGGTGGCGATCCGGTGGTGGGTGCCCGGCGTGATCCCACCCGGCCTGATCGAGCGGGCGGTGGAGGCGGCCTGGCCCGGTGCCCACACCCGGGTCGACCCGGCCGCCCCGCCGCTGCCCGCCGCGGGGGAGCGGCGCCGGCTGGTGGTGGTCGGTGGGGAACTGCGGCTGGCCCGCTCGGAGGCGCTGCCGATCCGGATCGGGTTCGACGCGGACCCGATCCGGGCGCTGCTGGGCGCCCCGGTCGGGCTCGGCCGGGACGAGTACGCGTGCGTGCAGATCCTGGCCCGACCGGTTACCGGCGCCCGGGTCGCGCGCGCCCGCCGGTCGGCCCGGCAGCTCCACCGCGGGAGGTCCATCCGTCCTGTCGGGCGGCTGTTGGACCAGCTCGATCCCGGCGTGACAACCGGCAAGCCGCACCGAGCCGGTTCGTCGGGGGCGGTGTCCAGCGACCCGCGGACCGCGCTGGAATACGCGGCACAGAACCGGGCCATCGTCGGCAAGCAGCGCGGCAGCCAGTACGAGACGGTGATCCGGTACGCCGTCGCCACCCACCTCCCACAACAGGCCGCGGCGGGCGAACTCCGCACCGCCCGCCATACCGCCCGCGGTCGGGCGCACGCGCTGGCGGCATCGTTCGCCTCCTACACCGAGCACAACCACTACACCCGCCGGCGGCTGCACCACCCGGCCGCGGTGCTGGACGGCCGGCGCCTGGGCCGGGGTGATCTGCTGTCCGTGCCGGAGCTGGCGGTGCTCGCGCACCTGCCCACCGACGAGGCCATACCCGGGGTGCAACGCGCCGGGGCCCGCGCGGTCTCCCCACCACCGGGCATCGCCACCCCCGGCCCACACACCAAGCCACTCGGCGTCAGCGACACCGGCCACCCCCGCCCGGTCGGGATCCGGGTGCCCGACGCCCGGCATCACCTGCACGTCATCGGCGCCACCGGCTCCGGCAAATCCACGCTCCTGGGGTCGATGATCCTGGCCGACGCCGAAGCCGGCCGCGGGGTCGTGCT
>DATAUG010000212.1:0-51849 GCA_036268355.1 Sporichthyaceae bacterium | reverse complement strand
GTCGGGTCAGCCGGACGCAACGCGAGTGAGCGGGGGGCCCGGGGTCGCCGCAGTCGTGGTTGGGCCTGGCGTCGGCGTCGGCGTCGGCGTCGGGCTCGCCGAAGCGCTGGGCGTCGACGTGGGGTCGGCGGTCGGCACCGGGGTGGCGCGCTGCACGAACTCCGGGTCGGGGGTATCCGACACGTCCGGGGTGCCCATCGCGTCGACGTTGGTCAGGTGCAGCTTCCGGGAGCAGACCGGCCACGGCTTCCAGCTCGCGTCCCCGAGCAGTCGTTGGGCCACCAGGATCTGTTCCGGCCGCGTGGCCTCATCGGGCCGCGTCGTGTACTGGATGCCGCCGTAGTACTTCCAGGTGTGCGGCGACAGTTGCAGGCCGCCGTACAGGTCATTGCCATAGTCCGCGGCCCAGTCCCCGCCGGTCTCGCACTGCGCCAACCGGTCCCAGGTCTGCGTCGTCGCGGCGCCTGCCGCGCCCGGGTCGACCGTCAGTGCAGCCACCGCTGCGGCCAGGACAACCGCCCCGGCAGCCGCAGCCCCACCCACTTTTCGTGCCATGTCGCCGACGTCCCCCCGAACGCTTGCTACGGCGCAACCTTGCGCATCCGAGCTTGTTGTGGCGACGCACGAATTCGCAACGACCTTGGTCCGGTCGGGGGATCCGTAGGATGATCCGGTGTTCGCCCCGGCCCGTGGCCACGTCGCGCGGGCGCTCGGTCCGGTGCACGCTTGACGCCTTGGCACGCCGGCGCCGTGCTTGCCGCGGGGATCGCCGCCGGGGCCATCAACGCCGTGGTCGGTTCCGGCACGTTGATCACCTTCCCCACCCTGCTCGCCCTGGGCTACCCGGCCGTGCTGGCCAACGTCTCGAACACCGTCGGGCTGGTGCCCGGTTCGGCGGCGGCGGTCTGGGCCTATCGCCGCGAACTTTCCGGGCAGGGGTCGCTGCTGGCCAAGCTGTGTCCGGCGTCCACGATCGGGGCGATCGTGGGCGGCGTGCTGCTGTTGCGGCTCCCGGCCGGCGCGTTCCGAGCGGTCGTACCGGCGCTGATCGCCGTGGCCTGCGTACTGGTGGTGATCCAGCCGCGGCTGACCGCGGCGCTCACCCGGCGGCCGGCGAAGGTGCGTGGGCAGGCGGTCGCCCTGATGGTGGCGGTCGCGCTGACCGGCGTCTACGGCGGCTATTTCGGTGCCGCCCAGGGGGTGCTGCTGATCGGCCTGCTGGCGACGTTGTCCGTCGAGCCCGACATGCAGCGCACGATTGCAGCCAAGAACGTGCTGGCGTTGACCGCGAACCTGGTCGCCGGGTTGCTGTTCCTGACGGTGCATCACGTCGACTGGGCAGTGGCCGGCCTGATCGCGGGCGGTTCGACGCTCGGCGGACTCGTCGGGGGTCGGCTGGGTCGCCGACTGCCACCCAGCGCGCTACGCGCGGTCATCGTGGTCATCGGCGCGGTCGCTGTGATCCGGATGGCATGAACCCACCCCCACCCCCACACCCCTGTGCGTTGCGTCCGGCGGATCGAGGCCGGCCGGACACCCGGCGCCGGACACAAGCGAGGGTGGCTGCTCGTTGCGCGGCGTGGCGGGCGAGTACGGTCGCGGGTCGTGGCTGGGGCGGGTGTCGGTCGGGCGCGGGCGGTGGGTCTGGTCGCCGGGGTCGCGGCGGACCGGTTGCTGGCCGATCCGCACCGCGGACACCCGGTCGCGGGCTTCGGGATCGCCGTCAGCGCTCTCGAGCGGCGGGTGCGGCGTGACTCGGTCGGTGCGGGAGCCGCCTTCACGGCGGTGTGCGTCGGGGCCCCGCTCCTGCTCGGGCTGGTTGCCGAACGTGTCGCGGCCCGGCGGCCCGCGGTGCTGGCGGGCCTGACGGCCCTGGGCACCTGGGCGGTGCTCGGTGGGGAGTCCCTGGCCCGGGAGGCGGATGCGATGGCCGACCTCCTGCGGGCAGGAGACGTGCCCGCGGCCCGGCGTCGGCTCTCGCACCTGTGTGCGCGCGATGCAACGGGCGCCGGGCCCGCCGAGCTGGTCCGGGCGACCGTCGAGTCGGTCGCGGAGAACACCGGCGACGCCGTGGTCGGCCCGTTGTGGTGGGGCGCGCTGGCCGGGCTGCCGGGGTTGCTCGGCTACCGAGCGGTGAACACCTTGGATGCCATGGTGGGTTACCGCGACGAGCGATACCTGCGGTTCGGCCGGGTGGCCGCCCGGGCCGATGACCTGGCCAACCTGATGCCGGCTCGCGTGACCGGCCTGCTCACGGTCGCGGCGGCCCCGGTGGTGGGCGGTGGGCCGATCGCGACGGCCCGGGTGCTGTGCGCCGATCGCCGGGCTCATCCGAGCCCCAACGCGGGCTGGTGCGAGGCGGCAGCGGCCGGCGCGTTGGGGGTGGCACTCGGCGGGACCAACAGTTACGGCGGCCAGGAGGAGCGCCGTCCGCGATTGGGTGGCGCGGGACGCGCGCCGGAGTTGGCCGACATTCCTCGCGCGGTCCGGCTGAGCCGTGCGGTCACCGCCGTGGCCGCGGTCGGTGCCGTCATGCTGGCCTGGCGGCGGCCATGAGCGAGCGCAGCGTGCATCGGTGACCGGCGCATTGCTGGTGGCCGGCACCAGCTCCGACGCGGGTAAGAGCGTGCTGGTGGCCGGGTTGTGCCGGTGGCTGCGGCGACGGGGGATCGCGGTGGCGCCGTTCAAGGCGCAGAACATGTCGAACAACTCCTTCGCCACGGCCGACGGAGGCGAGATCGGCCGGGCGCAGGCCATGCAGGCCGCGGCTGCCGGGATCGAGCCGGAGATCCTGATGAACCCGGTGCTGCTCAAGCCGGGCAGCGACGCACACTCGCAGGTCGTGCTGCTGGGCCGACCGGTCGCCGAGGTCGACGCGCTGTCCTACCGCGAGCTGAAACCGCAGCTGCTCGACACGGTGCTGGCCTGCCTGGCGGAACTACGCAGCCGCTTCGACGTGGTGATCTGCGAAGGCGCCGGGAGCCCGGCGGAGATCAACCTGCGGGCCGACGACATCGCGAACCTGGGCCTGGCCCGGGCCGCGGACCTGCCGACGATCGTGGTCGGCGACATCGACCGCGGCGGCGTGCTGGCCGCGATGTTCGGCACGTTGGCCGTCCTCGACCCGGCCGACCAGGCGATGATCGCGGGCTTCGTGGTGAACAAATTCCGGGGCGACCGACGGCTGCTGGACCCGGGACTGACGACCCTTCAGGAGCTGACAGGGCGTCAGGTCTACGGGGTGTTGCCGTGGCGCGCGGATCTGTGGTTGGACGTCGAGGACTCCCTGGCGCTGGACGCCCGGGGCGGGCCGGACCGCTGGGCCGCCGACTGCCTGCGGGTCGCGGTGATCCGGTTCCCGCGGATCTCCAACTTGACCGACGCCGACGCCCTGGCCGCCGAGCCCGGTGTACAGGTGCGTTTCGTGAATTCCCCGGCGGATCTCCTCGACGCCCACCTGGTGGTGCTTCCGGGCACTCGGGCCACGGTCGCCGACCTAGGCTGGCTGCGCGACCGGGGCCTGGCAGCGGCGGTGGTCGAGCGGGCACGGGCGGGGCGGCCGGTGCTCGGGGTGTGCGGCGGCTACCAGATGATGGCCCGTCAGATCCGCGACGACGTCGAATCCCGGGTGGGTGCCGTGACCGGTCTGGGTCTGCTGCCGTGCAACGTGGAATTCGGGCCGCACAAGATCGTCGGACGCACCCGCGGCACCGAGTACGACGTCGAGGTGGTCGGCTACGAGATGCACCATGGCGTGATCCGCCCGGAACCCGGCGCCACCGCCTTCCTCGACGGCGTGCGTGCGGGTGCGGTGTGGGGCACCACCTGGCACGGCGTGATGGAGTCCGACGGGTTCCGTCGAGCCTTCCTCGCCGAGGTCGCCACGGCCGCCGGGGTCTCGTTCACGCCCGGCACGGTCTCCTTCGCCGAGGTCCGCGAACGCCGCTTCGACGCGTTGGGCGATCTGGTCGCCGACCACCTCGACACGGCCGGCCTCGACGGCCTGATCGCCGGGGGCGTGCCCGCGGGCCTACCGCCCCTGCGTGTCGTGCGGGGAAGCGGCGTCGGGTCCGGTTCACTGAACACTTAAGGGGATTAGGGGAAATTCGTCCGGTTCGTCGTGATTGACCCGGACGGCGTAATTTCGAACGAATTGCGCCGCGCGCGGGGAATGATCGGCGTACGGCCAGGAGCCCGGACCACGGGCACCCGTTCGCGAGCTGGGACGGGGAGCCTGCGAACTGCACGGTCGACAGAGCGGACTTCGGCGTAAACCAGGGGGTTGGGACATGTTCATCTCGCGACGGTGTTGGGCGGCTCTGGGAGCCGGGGTGCTGCTGGCGGTAACTCCGGCGACAGCGGGCGTGGCGTTCGCGAACACCAGTTCCGAACAGCAGGCGCCGCCGGTGGGTATGCCGGGCGGTGGCAACGTAGGCGGAATCGGGCTTCCGGGCACCGACGGTTCGGGCGCAGGCGGCTCGAGCGGCGGCAACCGTCCGGCGGACCCGCCGGGCGGCAACTCGCCGCTGCCGGGCGGCCTCGGCAACAACCAGGGCAACAACCAGAACCCGGCGCCCCCCGGCGTCGGCGGCGGCGACAACCCGCTGGCCGGCACCGGCCTGGTGGACGGCCCGCAGCAGGGTCCGGTGCCTTCGGGTCAGGACCAGCCGTCCGGCGAGCAGCAGCCGTCCACCCAGGGGGAGCCGAACTCGCACGGCGGCCCGGCGGACCCCGGCGGTCCGTCACAGGAGTCCGGCCCGCAGCAGGAGTCCGGCCCGCAGCAGGGCGACGGCCCCCGTGGCGGTGCACCGCAGTCCGACGCTCCGCAGTCCGAGCCGCGGGAGCCGAACGGTCAGTCCGACCGGCCGGGCTCCGGCGGTGCCGACGACCAGTCGGAGGCCCCCCAGGTCGACCGGCAGGGCAACACCGATCAGGGCTCGCCCGACGGTCCGGGACAGGACTCCCCCAGCAAGCTGGTCACCCCGCAGTCGCACAACCAGAAGGGTCCGCTGCGGACCGGCCACCGCTCCACGCGCCATTCCTCCGAGTCCAGCGGGCACCAGCGCACCCACCGGCAGGAGCGTCCGGGTACGGACGCCCAGCACGCCGGCCAGCCGGGTTGGCAGACCGGGGACTTCTCCGACGATCCCGGTGACCCGGGCGACCCCGGAGACTCGGGCGACTACGGTGACGGGCCCGACGGCGGCGACGGCCTGATGAGCCCGGCGCGGATCTGAGCAAACCCGAAGCATCAGTTGGGCCGGCCGCCGCAGCGGCCGGCCCAACTGCTTGTCACGGTTGGGCCGTGAGCCGGCCCGACCCGGGATACTGGTTTCGCACGCGGATGCCCGCGACGAAGTGCGTCAGCGAGGATTGGTCAGCCCGGTGAAGATTTCGGCCAAGGTCGATTACGCGGTGCGAGCGTTGATCGAGATAGCCGGTGCGGAGTCCGGACGTCCCCGCTCGGCCGAGTCGATCTCAGCGGCGCAGGACATCCCGCGTGACTTCCTGCTCGCCGTGCTGGCCGATCTGCGCCGGGCGGGCATCCTGACCAGCCAGCGCGGGCAGGCGGGCGGGTGGGTGCTCAGCCGACGTCCGGAGACGGTGTCGTTGGCCGACGTCATCCGGGCCGTCGACGGACCGCTGGTCAGCGTCCACGGGCGGGCTCCGGAGGAGGTCAACTACCGCGGATCGGCCGAGGTTCTCCAACAGGTGTGGATCGCGGTGCGCGCCGGCCTGCGACAGATCCTCGAGGAGGTGACCGTGGCCCATCTGCTTGCGAAGTCGTTGCCCGAGGTCACCCTGGCCCGCACCCATGACGACGGGGCGTGGCAACGCCGTTGACCGCAGGGTCCATCGGTTCCGGGCCCCTGCCACAGGCGTGGGTCGAACAGGAGGCCTTCCCGGTCGACGACCCGGTCGACCCGACGGATGCCGCGGCGCTGCTTGACTACCAGGCGGCGGCCGCACGGGCCCTGGTGAGCCTCCGGGACACCAGGCGCGGCGGCGCCGGGCATTACGTGACCTATCACTGGGTGCTGAGCTTCTACGGCGAGCACGCACTGACGCCGCTGCTGGGTGCCTGCGCGGCAGCGCTGACGGGCTGCGGGCTGGTCCAGGTGCCACCCGACCGGGTCCATCTGCCGCTGCTGCGGATCGGGGCGGCCGACGACCTGACGGCCGCTGCGCTGGCGCGCATCGAGTGGACGGTTCGGGAATGGGCCGGCGAGCAGCATCAGTTCCGCATCCGGCTCGGCCCCCCGGTGTTGGGTCCGGGGGGCGTCCGGTTGTGCGTCAGCCCCTGGGAGGAGTTGCTCGACCTGCGGCACGGCCTGCGCCGGGCGACCCGCGACGTGCTCGGGCTGCGGCCGTGGCTACGCGAACTGATCCCGTTCCGCCCGCACGTCCCGATCGCCTACGCGATGGCAGACCTGGCCGCCGCACCGCTTCGGGAGCGTCTGGCGGAGGCCGCCGAACACCGCCCGGTGACACTGCGGATCCGCCGGTTGAATCTGCTGCGGATCTCCCGCAACGCGAGCGACTGCGACGAGCAACGGGCACCGCGAGCAACAAGATCCGCCGGCGGCGCGTCCTGGTTCACGACCGCGGATGTGACACTGGGCCGGCGGACAACCTTCTGACTGGGCCGTTGGCGCCGGCCACGGGCGACAGGGCATGTGAAAAGCTCGCTGGACCGGACGGAACTGCCGGTGCGGGCGAGGGGAGCGGACGGGTTGCGGTCCGAGTTGGCAGGCGCGCCGGTACGGGCGTCCGCGGCGGGTTTCCCGTTCTCCGCGGTCGTCGGCATGGACGATCTGAAACTCGCGCTGGCGCTGAATGCGGTGGCGCCGGGGATCGGCGGGGTGCTGGTCCGGGGGCAGAAGGGCACCGCGAAGTCCACAGTGGTGCGGGCGTTGGCCGCGCTGTTGCCGGAGTTGGCGGCGATCGGCGACTGCCGATTCTCCTGCGACCCGGCGGGTCCTGACCCGGACTGCCCGGACGGGCCGCATCCGGCTGACGCCACGGTTGTGCGGCGCCAGGCCCGGCTCGTGGAACTCCCGATCGGCGCCGCCGAGGACCGCGTGGTCGGTTCGCTGGACCTCGAGCGGGTGCTGTCGTCGGGTGTGCGGGCCTTCGAACCCGGCCTGTTGGCCGATGCGCACCGTGGCGTGCTTTATGTGGACGAGGTCAACCTGCTGCACGACCACCTGGTCGACGTCCTGCTCGATGCCGCCGCGATGGGGCGTACCTACGTCGAACGCGAGGGCGTGTCGGTCTCGCACGCGGCGCGTTTCCTGCTGGTCGGCACGATGAACCCGGAGGAGGGCGAGCTGCGCCCGCAGCTGCTCGACCGCTTCGGGTTGACGGTGGAGGTGGCGGCCAGTCGGGATCCGGCGATCCGGGTGGAGGTGGTCCGTCGGGGCCTCGCGTATGAGGCCGACCCGTCGGGTTTCGCCGCGGCCTGGAGTGCGGCGGACGCCGAGTTGGCCGCCCGGATCGACCGGGCCCGCTCGCTGGTGGCGGCGGTCGAGCTGCCCGAGGCCGAGCTGTTCCGCATCGCGCGGGTCTGCGCGGCCTTCGAGGTCGACGGGATGCGCGCCGACCTGGTGACGGCCCGGGCGGCCCGGGCGCACGCGGCGTGGCACGGCCGGGCCGCGGTGTCCGCCGAGGACGTGGCGGCCGCCGCGCGGCTGGCCCTGCCGCACCGCCGGCGCCGCGACCCGTTCGACACCCCGGGGCTGGACCCGCAGGCACTCGACGAGGCGCTGGCCGACCCGCCGCCGACCGACCCGGAGCCCGGCGGGCGCGGCCCCGGTGGCGCCGGCCCGGATGGCGCCGGCCCGGATGGCGCCGGCCCCGATGAAGCCGGCATTGGACGGGGTGACACCCCCAACGGACCGGTATCAGGGCGTGTCGGGCCCGCCGACTCGTCGGAGGGGGTGACACCCCCTGGAAATCCCTACCGGTCGCGGCTGCTGGTCGTCCCGTCGCGCACGCCCGGCGTCCCGGGCCGCCGTTCCCCGGGGCCTGGCCCGGTCGGCCGGACGACCGGTGCCACGCGGCCACAACGCACGGGCCTGGGCGGTGCTGTGCACCTGCCCGCCACCGTCCGGGCCGCGGCGCCGCACCAGCTCGACCGGGGGCGGAGCTCGGGCGGCCCGGTGCTGCTGCGCTCGGCCGACCTGCGGATCGCCCGCCGCGAGGGCCGGGTCGGCAACCTGGTGCTGTTCTGCGTCGACGCGTCGGGCTCGATGGGTGCCCGGGCCCGGATGGGTGCGGTCAAAGCCGCTGCGCTGTCGTTGCTGCGCGACGCCTACCAGCGACGGGACAAGGTCGGGTTGGTCACCTTTCGCGGCACCGGTGCCACGGTGGCGCTGACTCCGACGTCCTCGGTGGAACTCGGTGCAGCGCGCCTGCGGAACCTGCCGACCGGCGGCCGAACTCCCTTGGCAGCAGGACTTCTGACGGCACGTCAGGTGCTGCTCGCCGAACGGTTGCGCGATCCGCGGCGGGCGCCGCTGCTGGTGCTGGTCACCGACGGCCGGGCCAACGCCGGGCCCGCTCCGGTCGACCGGGCGCTGGCGGCGGCGCGCGCACTGGCCGCCGACGGCGTCGCGACGGTCGTCGTCGACGCAGAGTCCGGGCCGGTTCGGTTGGGGATCGCGGGCTTGCTCGGAGCCGAACTGCGGGCGCCGGTGGTCCGACTGGAGGAGCTGACGGCCGGGTTGCCGGACCTGGTCGTGCAACTGCGGACCGGAGCGGCCTGATGCCACGGGGAGCACCGGTGCTGGTGCCGGACGACGGTCTGACGACCCGTCAGCGACGGGAACAGCCGCTGCTGATAGTGCACACCGGGGAGTGCAAGGGCAAGTCGACGGCGGCGTTCGGACTGGCGTTGCGGGCCTGGGACGCGGGCTTCAAAATCGGGGTGTTCCAGTTCGTCAAGAGCGCGAAATGGCGTGTGGGCGAGGAATCCGCGTTCACCGCGCTGGGGCAACTGCACGAGCAGACCGGCGTCGGCGGTCCGGTCGAGTGGCACAAGATGGGCGCCGGCTGGTCCTGGTCGCGCAAGGCGGGCACCGAGACCGACCACGCCGCGGACGCGGCCGAGGGCTGGGCCGAGATCAAACGCCGCCTGGCCGAGGGTCGCCACGACCTCTACGTGCTCGACGAGTTCACCTACCCGCTGCGTTGGGGCTGGGTCGACGTCACCGACGTGGTGGAAACCCTCACCGCGCGGCCCGGCCGGCAGCACGTGGTGATCACCGGCCGCGACGCCCCGGCCGACCTGATGGCCGCCGCGGACCTGGTCACCGAGATGACGAAGGTCAGGCATCCGATGGACGTCGGGCGCAAGGGCCAACGGGGGATCGAGTGGTAAGCATCCTGCTGCAAGCGCAACCGCCCCGACGCTTGCGGTTGCTCGGTGGTTGCTCGACCGGGGGGTCGGGGCACCGGCATGGGCCCCAACGGTCGCTGTTGTCCGGTGGTTGCTCGACCGAGTGGCTCGCCGGGACGGTGAAGCCGTGAATCCGCCGGCGGCGGGTGGGCCGCCGCGCGTGGTCGTCGCCGCTCCGAACAGCGGAGCCGGCAAGACCACGGTGGCGATGGGGTTGATCGCGGCCCTGCGATCCCGTGGGCTCGCGGTCTCCGCCCACAAGGTCGGACCGGACTACATCGACCCCGGTTACCTGGGCCTCGCGGCGGGTCGCCCGGCCCGCAACCTTGATGCCTGGCTGACCTCCGACGGTTTGATCCCGGGGCTGTTCCTGCACGGCGCGGCCGGTGCGCAGATCTCGGTGGTCGAAGGCGTGATGGGGCTGTTCGACGGGGTCGCGGGCGGGTTCGGCGGCTGTCCGGACTACGCCTCCACGGCCCACGTGGCCCGCTTGCTGCAGGCACCGGTCCTGCTCGTCGTCGACGCGACGGCGCAGTCCCGTTCAGTGGCGGCGCTGGTCCACGGCTTCGCCACGTTCGACCCGAGGGTCCGGATCGGCGGGGTGGTGCTGAACCGGGTCGGTTCGGCGCGCCACGAACGTCTGCTCCGGGAGGCGTTGGCCGGGATCGGCGTGCCGGTGCTCGGTGTGCTGCATCGGGAGGACCGGGTGGCCGTCCCGTCGCGACACCTGGGGCTGGTACCCGTTGCGGAGCGCTCCGCCGAGGCGACGGCGGCGGTGGCGGCCGCGGGTGAACTCGTCGCCCGGTGCGTCGACCTCAGCGCGGTCGCGGCCCTGGCGGCCGGCGCCCCGCGCATGTCCAGCGGCCCGTGGGACCCCAACCTGGCCGTCGGGCCCACGCCGCACGGGCACCCCGGGCGAAGGCCTCGGATCGCCGTCGCCGGCGGCGCGGCGTTCAGCTTCAGCTACGCCGAGCACACCGAATTGCTGCGCGCGGCCGGCGCCGAGGTGGTGACCGTCGACCCCTGCCGCGACGAGGCATTGCCCGCCGGCACCGCCGGGCTCGTCCTCGGCGGCGGGTTCCCCGAGGTCTATTCGGCGGCCCTGTCGGAGAACGAGATGCTGCGCAAGGACGTGGCCGACCTGGCCGCGTCCGGCGGGGTCGTGGTCGCGGAGTGCGCGGGCCTGCTGTACCTGACGCGTTCGCTGGACCGGGCTCCGATGTGCGGCGTGCTGACCGCGCAGGCCGCGATGACCCGACGATTGACCCTCGGCTATCGGCAGGCTGTCGCCGCGACCGACTCGGTGCTCGGCCCGGCCGGCATGCATCTGCGTGGGCACGAGTTCCATCGGACGGTCACCACCCCGGCGGCGGGTCGCTGCCCGGCCTGGCGGCTGTCGGCGACCGACGTGGCCGGTGGTACCGGCGAACTCCTCGACGAGGGCCACGTGGTCGGCAACGTCCACGCGTCGTACCTGCACCTGCACTGGGCCGGCCGGCCGCGGATCGCGCGGCGCATCGTGGCCGCCGCCGGCCGGGCCCGGTAATGAGCTGTCCACCCCCCACGAACCGGCGCCCCCGGACCAAAAACCTCCGGACGTCCGGCAAATCGTGGCCGGCCGCACACTGTTTGCCGGACGCGAGGGGTGGGCGGCGATGACGGCGGGCCTACGGCGGGGGCCGGACGACCCGGCCAGCCTGAACCTGCGGCACCACGGCGACGACGAGTTGGCCCCCGGCCTGGTCGACCTGGCGGTGAACGTCCGCCCCGGTGGCCCGCCGGCCTGGCTGCGAAAGGTGCTGGCCGACTCGCTGAGTTCGCTCTCGGTCTACCCGAAGCCGGACGGAGCGCGTGAGGCGATCGCGGCCCGCCACCGCCGACGGCAGTCCGACGTGCTCGTCACGGCCGGGGCCGCGGAGGCGTTCAGCCTCATCGCGCGGGCGTTCACGCCGCGCCAGGCAATAGTGATCCACCCTCAGTTCACCGAGCCGGAGCTCGCGCTGCGCGTCGCCGGGCACCGCGTCGACCGGCTGCTGCTCTCGCCGGAGGACGGTTTCACGCTTCCCGACTACGGGATCCCCGCCTCGGCCGACCTCGTCGTCGTCGGCAACCCGACAAACCCCACCTCGACGCTGCACCCCGCGGAGGCGTTGGCCGGCCTGGCGCGGCCCGGTCGCCTGCTGGTCGTCGACGAGGCGTTCATGGACGCCGTGCCCGGGGAGTCGCAGTCGCTGGCCTGGTCCGCGGAGATCCCGGGGCTGATCGTGGTCCGCAGTTTCACCAAGACGTGGGGACTGGCCGGCCTGCGGATCGGCTACGTGCTGGCGGCGCCGGACCTGATCGACGCCCTGGCCGCCGTGCAGCCGCACTGGTCGGTGAGCACCCCGGGGTTGGCCGCGGCGGTGGCGTGCAGTTCGCCGACCGCGATCGCCGAGGCGCAGGCGATCGCCTCCCGGACCGCCACCGACCGCGCCTACCTGGTCAAGTGCCTGGACCGGTTCGACGGCGTCGAGGTGGTCGGCGTCCCGCAGGCTCCGTTCGTACTGCTCCAGGTGCGCAACGGCCGCAAGATCCGGCAACGGCTGCGCGAACGCGGTTGGGCGGTGCGCCGCGGGGATTCCTTCCCGGGCTTGGGACCGACGTGGATGCGGGTGGCCGTTCGCGACCCGGCCACCACCGACGGCTTCCTCGACGCGCTGGCCACCGTGCAGTTGGAGGGTGCCTGTTCCGCGACCGGGGAGGGCCGCTGAACGCCCTGCGTCCCGGGGACGACGCCGCGCTGTACCGAGTGCTGGCCGCCCGACGGGACGTACGCAACGGCTTCGCGCCCGACCCGGTTTCCGACGAGTCCCTGCACCGTGTGTTGGCGGCGGCCCACCAGGCTCCGAGCGTCGGGTTCAGCCAGCCGTGGGACTTCCTGGTGATCAAGTCGGAGGTCACCCGGCGGCGGGTGGCCGAACTGGCCGAGGCAGCCCGGGCCGCGTACGCCGCGTCCTTGCCCGCCGCCCGGGCGCGGGCGTTCGCCCCGCTACGGGTCGAGGCGATCCGCGAGGCACCGCTGGGGATCGTGGTCACCTGCGACCCCACCCGGGGCGGCCGCCACACCCTCGGCCGCCACACGCAGCCGGCGACCGCGGGGCACTCGGTGGCCGCGGCGATCCAGAACCTCTGGTTGGCCGCGCGCGCCGAAGGACTCGGGGTGGGCTGGGTGAGCTTCTTCGCCCCCGACGCACTGCACCGCGAGCTTGCGCTGCCGGAACACCTGGAGGTGCTCGCCTACCTCTGCGTCGGGCACGTGGCACGGTTCGGGGACGAGCCGGAACTGGCCGCTGTGGGCTGGGCGCGCCGGCGGCCGTTGTCGTGGGCCGTGCACTGGGAGGAATTCGGCCGACGAGGCCTGCCGGGGGAGCCACCGATGGACCTGCTGAACGAGACACTCGCCGCGATCGCCCCGGCCGACGCCGGCGCGCTGGAGGAAGCACGCCGCCGGCAGGACCGGATGACCAAACCGCGTGGTTCGTTGGGGGTGCTGGAGGACGTCGCCACGCAGTTGGCCGGGCTGGCAGGCCGCTGCCCGGCGCCGTTGCCGGAGCCGGCCGCGGTGGCGGTGTTTGCCGCCGACCACGGGGTGCACGCCCAGGGCGTGACGCCGTGGCCGCAGGAGGTGACCGCCCAGATGGTCGCCAACTTCCTGGTTGGTGGTGCCGTTGTCAACGCGTTCGCCGCGCAGGTCGGGGCCGAGGTCGTGGTGGTCGACGTCGGGGTGGCCGCCACATTGCCGCCCACCCCGGGGCTGCTGCCGCGGAAGGTTCGCGCCGGCACGGCCGACATGACCGAGGCGGCCGCGATGACCCGCGAGGAGGCTCTGGCCGCGGTCGGGGTCGGGGTGGAGACCGCGCGGGACCTGGTGGCCGCAGGCAACCGCTGCCTGCTGACCGGCGACATGGGCATCGCCAACACCACCGCCTCGGCAGCTCTCATCGCCGCGTTCACCGGCGCCGACCCGGCGGCGGTCACCGGACGGGGCACCGGCATCGACGATCTGATGTACCGTCACAAAGTCTCGGTCGTGCGGGCGGCACTCGACCGTCACCGGCCCGATCCTGCCGACCCGATAGGCGTCCTGGCGGCAGTGGGCGGCCTGGAGCACGCCGCGCTGGTCGGGTTCCTGTTGGCTGCCGCGGCGATGCGGACGCCGGTGATCCTCGACGGGGTCATCGCCGGCGCCGCGGCGCTGGTGGCCGCGGCATTGCAGCCGGACGCGGCGGCGGCCTGGGTGGCCGGGCACCGGTCGGCCGAGCCCGGCCACGGGATCGCGCTGGACCACCTCGGGCTTCAACCGTTGGTGGCGTTGGACCTTCGGCTGGGCGAGGGCACCGGCGCGTTGCTGGCGCTGCCGATGGTCCAGGCCGCGGCGCGGGCGCTGGCCGAGGTGGCCACCTTCGACTCGGCCGGGGTTACGGAGAAGGCATGAGGCCCACCCGCGCGCCGCACGACCTCTCCGTCTTCTGGCGTGTCGGGCGCCCTTCCGCGACGCGGAAAGGCGCCCGACACGCCAGAAGATGCGAACGCGTGGAGGGCTGATGGGTCGGTCGGGTGCGCCCGAGCCGGAGGCCTACCCGGTCGGGCTGCGGTTGGCGGGTCGGCGGGTGTTGGTGGTCGGCGGCGGGCAGGTCGCGCAGCGCCGGCTGCCGACCCTGCTGGACGCCCACGCGGACGTCGTCCTCGTCTCGCCGGACGTGCGGCCCGCGATCGAGGCACTGCACGACCACGGGCGCATCCGTTGGGAACGCCGACCCTACGCACCGTCAGATCTCGAAGGGGCCTGGTACGCGCTGGCATTGACCGCCGACGCGCAGGTCAACGCCGCGGTCGCCGCGGACGCCGAGGCCGCGCGGATCTTCTGCGTCCGTGCCGACGACGCGACCGACGCGACGGCCTGGACCGCGGCTTCCGGGCGCCACGACGGGTTGACCGTGGCGGTCCTGGCCAATCGACGACCGCGACGCGCCGCCGCCGTCCGGGACGCGGTGCTGGCCGGATTGCGGGAGGGCGCGATAGCCCTGGACGCACCGGGCGACAAACCGGTCGGGGTGGCGTTGGTCGGCGGCGGGCCGGGCGACCCGGACCTGATCACGGTGCGCGGCAGGCAATTGCTGGCACAGGCCGACGTGGTCGTCGCCGACCGCCTCGGCCCGGCCGCACTGTTGTCCGAACTGGGCCCCGCGGTCGAGGTGATCGACGCCGCGAAGATCCCCTACGGCAGGGCGATGGCCCAGCAGGCCATCAATGAGGTGCTGATCGACCGAGCCCGGGCGGGCCGCTTCGTCGTGCGCCTGAAGGGCGGCGACCCGTACGTGTTCGGCCGCGGCCACGAGGAACTGTTGGCCTGCACCCAGGCCGGTATCCCGTGCACGGTCGTCCCCGGGGTGTCCAGCGTCATCGCCGTGCCCGAGCTGGCCGGCATCCCGGTGACCCACCGCGGGGTGGCCCACGAGTTCACCGTCGCCTCCGGCCATGTGGGCCCCGACGACCCGAACTCGTTGACCGACTGGCCCGCGCTCGCCCGGCTGCCCGGCACCCTGGTGCTGCTGATGGCTGTCGAGAAGCTGGCTTCGATCGCGGCCGCGCTGATCGAGCACGGGCGCGATCCGGAAACGCCGACCGCGGCCATCCAGAACGGAAGCACGACAACCCAGCGGACCGTACGGGCGCCGTTGTCCGGGATCGCCCGGGCGGTTCACGAGGCCGGGGTCCGGCCGCCGGCGGTGATCGTGATCGGCGCCGTGGTCGAGCTGGCCACACCGCGGTGATCTGTAATGTCACCGACCCCACCGATCCGCGGTTGGCGGACTACGCCCGCCTGGTCGACGTCGGGCACCGGGTGCGCCGTGAGCCCGCGGCCGGGGTGTTCATCGCCGAGGGCTCACTGACTCTGCGTCGGGCCCTGGCGGCCGGATTCACCCCGCGGTCCTTGCTGCTCGCGCCCAACCGGGTCGAGCCGGCGGCCGAACTGGTCGAGGCGGTCAGCGCGGCCGGCGCCCCGGTCTACGTCGCCCCGCCCGGGGCACTGGAGGAACTGACGGGGTATCAGGTGCATCGCGGTCTGCTGGCGGCGATGCACCGGCGACCGTTGCCCACGCTCGTCGAACTGCTCGTCGGAGCTCGCCGGGTGGCGGTTCTGGAAGACGTCATGGATCACACCAATGTCGGGGCGGCGTTCCGCAGTGCCGCCGCGTTCGGCGTGGACGCGGTGCTGGTCACCCCCTGCTGCGCCGACCCGCTCTACCGACGGGCCGTCAGAACCTCGATGGGCGCGGTGTTCGCCGTGCCCTGGACCAGGTTGGCCGCGTGGCCGGCCGACCTGGACACGCTGCACGCCGCCGGGTTCGTCACCGCCGCGCTCACCCCGGATCCGGCCGCGACAGACCTGCGGGAGTTCGCGGCCGCGCTGCCCGACCGACTGGCGTTGGTGCTCGGCACGGAGGGGGACGGCCTGCGTGGTGCCACGCTGGCCGCCACCACCGTCCGCATACGCATCCCGATGTCGGCCGGACTGGACTCGCTGAATGTGGCGGCCGCGGCCGCGGTGGCATTCTTCGCAACCGCGGCGCCGCAAGTTCTCGCGGCCGCGTCGTCGGAAGAATGATTCATGACGGTCTACGTCTACTACGGGATGCGGACCGCGGTCCGACGCGTCTACGGCGGCGATCTGGTTCTGCTGCGGCGCCACGTCGACGCGGTCGACCGGCCGGCGATCTGCTCCGGCCTGTACCCCGGCGGTGAGGAGGATTTCCTGCCGCGCGCCGCCGTCGTCCTGACCGAGGTCGACGCCATGGAGTTCGAGACCCGCTGGTTCTCGCACGCCGATTCGGTACCCGCAAAGTTCGACCGATACCTGGCCCATCGCGGCGACCGCGATGCCGCCGGGGCGCCGTTCCGGTACGTCGACTGCGACCACGTGGACCCGACCCGCTCACCGTGGGCGCAGTTCGCCCGTCCGGGCGAGTCGCTGTCCGCCCACCCGCGTGCGGTGCAGCGCTACCAGCGGTTGCCCGGCCGGGAACGGGCGTTGGCGCCGCTGGCCGGACCAGGCGTGCGGCGGGCCGTACTGGTCGTGGTGGCCGTCATGGTCGTGGTGTTCCTGGCCGCCACGATCGCGCGTCGGCCGGCCGCGATCGGTGGCGTGGTGCCGGCCGCACTGTGGATGGCGTACCTGCGCCGCAAGGACCGGGTCCGCCCGGAGTCGCCCGGCGTCCTCGGCCGAGCCGCGTTGGCAGGCATCGTCGCGACCGCACCGATCGTGGTGGTCGAGGGGGCGCTCAGCATGGTGGCCCCGTCGCAACTGA
The DNA here is from genome assembly GCA_036268355.1 of Sporichthyaceae bacterium. Classification (GTDB taxonomy): domain Bacteria; phylum Actinomycetota; class Actinomycetes; order Sporichthyales; family Sporichthyaceae; genus DASQPJ01. The sequence goes on along the minus strand of DATAUG010000212.1, from coordinate 35,100 downwards.
CCGAGGTGGGCGCGTTGATCACGGCCTTCGGGGTGGCCGCGCTTGTCGAGGAATCCGGCAAAGCGTTGTGCCTGTGGTCGTTCCGGTGGAACCCGGAGTTCGACGAGCGGTTCGACGGGATCGTCTACGCGGGATGGATCGGGCTGGGCTTCGCCTCCGTGGAGAACGTCCTGTATCTGGCCAACGCGCCCACCTCGGGTGCCTACCTCGGGACCTTTGTGATCCGGGCGCTGCTGGCCGTCCCGGATCACGCGATCTGGGCGGGCCTGGTCGGCTACTCGGTCGCCTGTCGACGATTCGGCGATCCGGGCGCCAGGCCGTGGCGGGCGTTGGCGTTGGCGATCACGATGCACGGCTTGTACGACAGCGGCCCCCTGGTGTCGGTTTCCCTCGCCCACTCCGGCGACGCCTCGACGCCCGTGCAGGAGGTGCTGGGCCTGCTTGGGCCGATCCTGGTCACCGCGGCCGGCGTGCAGCTGATCCGACGGCGCGCCCGCGCCGCGCTCGCCGCCGATGCCGCCGAAGCGGCCCGGCTGGCCCCGGCGCACTGACCGGTAGGCCGCAGCGGCCCGACGGTCGAACCCCGGCCCGGTGACGGGGAGTCCCCAGAGGTGATGGGCGTCAGGCCACCCGTACCCCGCGGGGCAGTCGGCGGCTCGGTGTGCGCAGTCGGCGGATGGTGATCACGACCGCGCCGGCTCCGAGCAGGACGTCGAATCCCAGCCCCCACGGCCAAACCGGCCCCGCGCCCTTGGGTTCGCTCAGGTTCGAGGTGCTGCTTCCCTGGCGGGCGTCGCGGACCGCGTTGGCCACGCCGGCCAACGGGTCGAAGGTTCCGGCCGGTTGGTCGCCGCTCGACGCGTCGAGGCTGAACGGCTGGTGCTTCTCCGGGGCGGCGTCGGCGAGGATCACGTAGGGGTTCGGGGCGAGCAGCCACCAGACCTTCTCGGTGCGCACCTCGGTCTTGGTCACGGTCTGGGTGATCATCGGTATCTCGGCCGGGTTGAACGTCCCCGCCTGCAGTTCGGCCTGCATCCGCGTTTCGTCGGGCACCTGCTCGGTCACGGTGTGCGTCCCACGCGTTATTGGGAGCACCAGCCCGAAAGCGATCAACGTCCCGATCGTGAGCGCGAACACGCTCAGGTTGGAGAGCACCGTGGACAACCTGGTGCGTTGCACCAGCGCCGACCAGCATTGCGAGATCGCTGCGACGACCCCCAGCAGGCAGGCCAGGACCAGCAGCGAGACGATCAGGCGCCCGACGCCCACCCCGCCCGCGAACATCGTCGACACCGCCATTGGCACGGCCAGCAGCAGGAACACCAGGGAGACGCCCCAGGCGGCGGCCAACTTGCCCAGCGCGATCTCGGTCGGGGTCAACAGCGTGACCTGCAGGGTGGCGAGCACCCCGCGTTCCCGGTCGCCGTTGACCGACTGGCCGCTCAACGCCGGGACCACCAGCAGGGACAGCGAAAGCAGGACGATCATCAGCCCGCCGAAGATCGGCACCCCGCGCTGGCGCAGCCCGGCGACCGAGTCCGCGGCCTGCCACAGCATCGCGGTTATTCCGGCCAGTGCGACGAACCAGGCCAGCAGCAGCAGCCGCCAGCGACCCGTGCGCAGTCGCAGGCGGAACTCCTGCCCGGCAACCGTTCTGACGCCGCGTAAGGTGCTGCGCCCGAGCGGTCGCGCCGTGATGGTGGTTGGGATGCTCACGCCTCACGCTCGTTGATCGCGAGATACGCCGACTCCAGCACGCTGTTGACCGGAGCGATCGAGGCGACCGGCACCTCGTCGCGCATCAGGGCGGCCAACAAGGCCGCGGCGTCGCGGTCGCCGCGCAGGACGATTTGCACGCCGTGGTCGTCGATCTGGCCGATTTGCACGCCGTAACTGGTGAGCATGGCCAGCAGTCGGTCCGGCTGAAGGGCCCGGACTCGCCACGGCGCCGGGCCGTCGGTCATCCGCAGTTGGCTCACCGCTTGTTCGGCGACGATCCGTCCGCCGGCGACGAAGACGACGCGGTCGGCCATCTCCTCGAGGTCGGCCAGGATGTGACTGGACACGAGCACCGCGGTGCCCCGGGCGGCCATCGCAACCAGCAGCGTCCGCAACTCCACGCGCGACCCCGGGTCGAGGCCGGAAGCCGGTTCGTCGAGCAGCAACACCGCCGGGGAGTGGACGATCGCCTGCGCCAGGCCCAACCGTTGTTTCTGCCCGCGGGACAGGACGTGGACCGGCCGGTCGGCGAACTCCGTCAATCGGACCAGTTCGAGCAATTCGGCAGCCCGCTGCAGCTGCGCGGACCGGGGCATGCGGTAGGCCGCGGCGTAAAAATGCAGCACCTCACGGGCCGTCAGGTTGTCGTAGCTGCCGAAGGTGTCCGGCATCCAACCCATCAACCGGCGGACCTCGCGCGCCGCGATGACCGGGTCGTGGCCGGCAACGGTGATCTGCCCCGTGTCCGGACGCAACAACGTGGCCAGCATCAGCAGCAGCGTGGTCTTTCCGGACCCGTTCGGGCCGACCAACGCGGTGACGGAGCCCGGTGGGGCGTCGAAGGACATTTCCTCGACCGCGACCACCGAGGAGAACGTGCGCCGCACGGAGCGCACCGACACACCACCGGTGATGCTGATCTGCGCCGCCCTCTTCCCCGCGCTCGGCGTCGATTCGTCCTCGACGTCGCTGCCTCGATGTTGCTGCCCCGATGGTGTCGCTGTCCGGTGAACGGCGAGACGTCCAGGTTCAATTCGATCATCGATCGTTACGGTGCTGTTCGACCCAGGCGAGCTTTCTGTACCTTGCCCAACGCATTTCGGGGCAGCTCGGTCAGGAACACGATGCGCCTCGGCCGTTTGTGAACCGAAAGTGCCGCGGCCACGTGGTTCTCCAGCGTCGCGGCGTCGACCCCGTCCGCGACGACATACGCGACGATCCGTTGCCCGAGGTCGGGATCCGGCTCGCCGACGACCGCGACCTCACCCACGGCCGGGTGGGTCAGCAGAGCCGCCTCGATCTCCCCGGCACCGATGCGGTAGCCGCCGGACTTGATCAGGTCGACGCTCGCTCGACCCAGGATGCGATGCCAGCCGTCCGGCGCGATCGTGGCGACGTCGCCGGTGCGGAACCAGCCGTCCGGCGTCCAACAGGCGGCCGTGGCCTCCGGGCGGCCCAGGTACCCGTCGAACATCGTCGGCGTCCGCACCTGCAGCTCACCCGGGGTGATGCCGTCGGCGGGCAGTGGCGTCGAGTCGTCGGCCACCACCCGGCTCGTGACCCCGGGCAAAGCGCACCCGACCTCGCCCGCGCGCCGCTCGCCGGCGGCCCGCGAGCTCACCGTGATCAGCGTCTCGGTCATGCCGTACCGCTCCACGGGGCGTTGGCCGCAGCGCTGCGCCAACTCCTCCGACAACGCCGCCGGCAGGCCCGCACTCCCGGACACCAGCAGACGTGCTCCACGCAGTGCGGCAGCGGCGGCCGGGTCGGCGGCAACCCGCGACCAGACGGTGGGCACGCCGAAGTACAGGCTGCCTGCCGCGGCGGCGTAGGCCTGCGGGGTCGGCCGTCCGGTGTGCACCAGGCGGCAGCCGCGACGCAACGCGCCCAGCACACCGAGGATCAGCCCGTGAACGTGGAACAACGGCAATCCGTGGACGAGCGTGTCCTCGGCCGTCCAGTCCCACGCCTGCGCCAACGCGTCCAGGTCCGCCGCGATTGCGGCCGCCGAGAGCACCACGCCTTTGGGCGGCCCGGTGGTCCCGCTGGTGTACATGACCAGCGAGGGCTCGGTCGTGGCGCCGGGCGTGGGCGCCGCGCCGGGCCGGGCGAGGTCCGGGATGTCCACGCAGGAGATGGCGCCGGCCCATTCCGGGCGCCCGAGCACCAGGTCGGTGTGGCTGTCGGCCAGCACGTGGTTGCGCTCCAGCGGCCCGGCGTCGGCGGCGATCGGCACCAGCCGGACGCCGGCGGCCAACGCCCCCAGCGCACCGACCACCGTCGTCAACTCGGCGCGAGCCTCGATGGCCACCGTTCCGGCCCCGGCCAGCCGATCGGCGCACACCATGGCCGCGGTCAGCAAGGCCTCTCGTGATGCCGTTTCCGAGCCGACCCGCACAGCGCGACCGTCGTCGGGCCCGACGAACAGGCCGGGCACCAGACGTTCCAGAGGGTTCATTTGGCGGCACCGTATCCTGACCTGCGCCGAATCCGGCCGGCGGCGAAGGGGAGTCATGACGCACCTGTTGCTCGAGTACCGCCTCTCGGCGGACTACCTGGAACGTCGCCCGGAGTTCCGGGCCGAACACCTGGCGATGCTCGAGGAATGTGCACAGCGCGGGGAATTGGTGCTCGGCGGCGCGGTGCCCGACCCGTTCGACCGTGCGGTGATGGTCTGGCGCGAGGACGCCGACGATGCGATCGAGCGGTTCGTGGCCGCCGATCCCTACGTCCGGCACGGACTGGTCGAGTCGTGGCAGGTCCGGACCTGGAACACGGTCGTCGGCGCGGCCATGTCGTTGCCCGTCGAGTGACTGACTGTGGATCAGTTCGAGTACAGTCCGGGCCCGGGATATGCCGCTCGGTTGGCCAGGTTGGCCGCCGCCGGAATGGACATGCACGGGGAGGCGCGTTACTGCGCCACGCTGCTGAAGCCGGGCGCCCGGGTGCTGGACGCCGGTTGCGGCACCGGCAGGGTGGCGGCGCGGTTGGCGGAGCTCGGCTACGACTGCGTCGGGGTCGACCTGGACCCGAGCATGCTGCAGTTCGCCCGGCAGGTACCGGGGGTCCATTGGGTGCAGGCCGACCTGGCCACGCTCGATCTGCCCGCGCTCGGCGTGCCCGAGGCGTTCGACCTGATCGTCTCGGCGGGCAACGTGATCCCGTTGGTCGGCGGGGCAGCCGCCCCCGCGGTGGTGGCCCGGCTGGCCGCGCACCTGGTGCCGGGCGGTCTGCTGGTCAGCGGGTTCGGCCTGGACGTCGCCCACCTTCCGGCTGGCCCCGATCCGGTTGCGCTGGCCGACCACGACGCCTGGTGCGCGGCCGCAGGACTGGCCCTGGTCGCCCGTCACGGCACGTGGGACGGCGCCCTCTTCGAGGCCGCGGGCGGCTACGCCGTCAGTGTGCTGCAGCGGATCTGACGCTGCGTCAGGGCGTGACGATCACCTCGACGTAGGCCTGCTTGAGCACCAGGGTGTCGTCGCCGGAAACGTTGTGCCGGTTGGCCAGGGCCTTCATGTCAGCCTCGAGCGCCGGGGCGCCTTCGGTGCCCACGGCCTCGAAAGCCTTGACGGTCGGGCCGAACCAGCGCCGGAAGAAATCCAGCCAGAAGTCCACCGAAGGCAGCGCCACCCGCGAAATGCGTGGGATCAACTCGATCCGGGCACCGGGGAACAGCTTGCGCAGGTGGTCCTCGGTACCCCACATCGCCGGCGGGATCAGCCCGGGCGGCGGCGGGACGTGTTTGGCGGTCGTCCGGAAGATCTCCCCGATCGAGCTGTCCGGCACCCAGTTGGCCATGCCGATCCGCCCGCCGGGCCGCAGCACCCGCAGCATCTCGGCGGCGGCCTTCGCGTGATCAGGCGCGAACATCACGCCGAAGGTCGACAGGACGACGTCGAAGGAGGCGTCGGGGAAGGGCAACTCCTCGGCGTCGCCTTCCCTATAGTCGATTTTGAGGCCCTCGACGGCGGTGCGCTCCCGGGCGCGGTCCAGCAGCGCCGGTACGAAGTCGACACCGGTCACGTTGGTGAACCGCCGAGCGGCTGCGATCGCGGTGTTGCCGCTGCCGGTCGCCACATCGAGCACGTCTTGGCCGGCCCGCAGCTCGATCGTGTCGCTGAGGAGCTCGCCGACGATGTTGATCATCGTGGCGACGACGGCGAAGTCGCCCGCCGACCAGATCGCCTGCATCCGTGCCTTGATCTGCGCCTGTTCGTTCATCTCGTCCGCCCCGCCTCTGCTCTCGCTCGAGTTATGCACGCAACTTACTGTGCGAACGGGCAGCGGCCCGGAAGGCGGCCTTCGCCTGGCGCCCTGCCGCCGAAGGTTGTTCCCCACGGCCGACAGACTTCATCGGCCCGGAGCACGGACAGCCTCCCAGGCTCGCTTGTTCGCGCTCCTCTCGCCTCAATCGTCTGTAGTGTCGGGAGATGTTCCGACGGGCCGCGGGGGCCTTCGCGTTGACCCTGGCAGCACTGGTCGGCGCCACGCCTTTCGCCGCGAGCGCCGTCCCGGCCGACGACCGCGCATACGTGTCGCTCGGCGATTCGTACACGGCCGCGCCGTTGGTCCCGCCCCAGGCTCCGGGGCCCGCGCAGTGCGCTCGCTCCGGCGGCAACTACCCCCACCTGCTGGCCGAGCACTTGGGCTGGACGCTGACCGACGTCTCGTGCGCGGGTGCCACCACGGCCGACCTGACCGCGGCGCGCGCCGCCGACGTCCCGGCGCAAGTGGCGGCCCTGAACGCGCGGACCAAGTTGGTGACGGTCGGCATCGGTGGCAACGACCACAACCTGTTCGCCTCGGTGATCGCCGGCTGCGGCAGCCGGGCCCCATTGCTTCTGACCGGTTCGACGGCACCGTGCCGTGATGCCTACGCCGCCCGGTTCGCCACGGACATAGCGGCCGACGCCCCCGTCGTGCGGGCCGCGCTGCAGGCGATCCACCGGGCCGCGCCGAACGCCGGCGTGCTCGTGGTGGGGTATCCGTCGTTGCTGCCGCGCGACGCGGTGGGGCGGGCGGGCTGCTTGCTGGGCGGCATCCCGTTCACCTGGGGCGACATGGATTTCCTCGACGGCGTCGAGCAATCGCTGAACGCCATGCTCGCCGCCGCGGCCGGTGTCACGGGCTCGGAGTTCGTCGACACCTACACCCCCAGCCTGGGCCACGACATGTGCCGGCTGCCGGGGATCCGCTGGATCGAGCCGCTGTTCCCGTTGGCGCCCGCGGCCCCGGTTCATCCAAACGCCGCCGGCGAAGCCGCGACTGCCCGAGCGATCGCATCCCATCTAATGTGAGGCGGTGGCCGCAGGCACCTCGTCCCGGGTGGAGCAGCACCGCGTGCTGGTCGTCGACGACGACGAACAGGTGCGCACGCTGGTGTCGCGGCAGTTGGAGGCCGAAGGCTTCACGGTGACCGGGGCGGCCGACGGCGCCATCGCATTGAGCGCCGTGGAGGCCGACCCGCCCGACCTGGTGGTGCTCGATCTGACATTGCCTGCGGTCGACGGGTTGGACGTGCTGACGCGGCTGCGACGCAGCAGCGCCATCCCGGTGATCGTGGTCTCCGGTCGCGGCGGGGAGACCGACCGGATCGCGGGCCTCGACCTCGGCGCCGACGACTACCTCGTCAAACCGTTCTCCCCGGGGGAGTTGGCGGCCCGGGTGCGCTGCGTCCTGCGCCGGGTGCTGCCCGAGCCACCGACGGACCGGCTGACGTTCGGCCCGTTGGACATCGACGTGACAACCCGGGACGTCCGGGTGCGCGGATCGGCCGTGGAACTGACCGCCAAGGAGTTCGACCTGCTGGTGTTCCTGGTCCGCTCGCCGCGTCGGGTCTTCACCCGGGCACAGTTGTTGGAGCGGGTATGGGGTTCGGCGACCCAGTGGCAGGACGACGCGACTGTCACCCAGCACGTCCACCGGCTGCGGCAGAAGCTGGAGGCCGCGCCCGGCAAACCGGTGTGGCTGCGCACCGTGCGCGGCGTGGGGTACCGGTTCGAGCCATGAGCGAGCGCAGCGAGTGAATCAATGTCGCGGTGCCCGCCACCGCCAAGTCGCACCGGCGATTGATGGTGCGTCGGTGAGCGACGCGGTCGGCCGCTCGCGCTGAGTTCCGAACCCGGAATTGGAACCGTCGTCGAGATCGACCTGGACGCCTGGGACGGCCCGCTGCGCCCCTCTGCCGGTTGTTCTCGATCAACTGCTCCTACCCCGACGGGTCCGCTGAACGAGATGGCCGCCGTCGCCGGGAGCCCCCGCGGCAATGCGGATTTGGCAGGGCCGTGCGGCCGCGATCAGCGCGATCGGACAGACTGCGCGGGTGCGGCAGACAGAGCTGGACTTCGTCGGAACCGACACCCTCGCCTCGGTGTGGGCGTTCCAGGTCGAGCACACCCCGGACGCCCCGTTCCTGGTGTTCGAACAGGCCCCGGACGACGTCCAGACCCTGACCTACCGTCAGATGGACGACCGCGCCGAACGTGCCGCACAGGTCTTGCGGGCCAACGGCGTCGGCATCGGCGACCGCTTCGTGATCCATCTGGCCAACTGCGTCGAGTTCTACGACCTGTGGCTCGGTGCGGCCAAGTCCGGCGCGGTGATGGTGCCCACCAATCCGCTGTCCTCCGCCGACGAGATGGCCTACGTCTTCGAGCACTCGGGCGGGCGGTTCACCGTGACCTCACCCGACCTGGTCGACGTGGTTCGCGCCGCGCAAAAGCAGCTCCCGGATGGCGGCGAGAGTTCCCGGGTGCTGATCACCGGAGGCGGCGTGCCACCGGGGGAGTGTTACGATACCGCCCTGGCCGCCGCCCCCGACGCACCGGTGCAGGCCGCGCAGGACCCGTCGGCGGTCGTCGGGGTGCTCTACACCTCCGGCACCACCTCCCGGCCCAAGGGCGTGCTGGTCACCAACGCCAACTACCTGTACGCCGGCCGCTACACCGCCGAGTACCTGCGGCTGCGTCCGGAGGACCGGCAATTGGTCGTGCTCCCGCTGTTCCACGGCAACGCCCAGTACTACTCGACGATGTCGGCCCTGGTCACCGGAGCCTCGGTCGCGCTGGCTCCGCGGTTCACCGCCTCGCGGTGGTCCGAACAGGCGACCAAGCTGGGGGCCACCGCGGCCAGCCTGTTCGCCGCACCGATCCGGATGATCCTGCGCGCAAGGGCGTCCGAGTACGACCGGGCGCACCGGATCCGGGTGGCGTTGTTCGCGCAGAACGTCAACGACGACCAGGCCGTCGAGTTCGAACGGCGCTTCGAGTTGCGCCTGACCCAGCTGTGGGGGATGACCGAGACGATCGTGCCGACAGTGATCAACCCGCTCCACGGACAGCGGCGGCACAACACGATCGGGCGGCCGGGTGTCGGCATCCGAATCCGGATCGTCGGCGAGGACGGCGCCGACGTCGCCCCCGGCGAGGTCGGTGAACTGTTGGTCGGCGGGGTGCCCGGACGCACCTTGATGCTCGGCTACCTCGACAACCCGGCCGCCACCGCCGAGGCGCTGGCCGACGGATGGCTGCGCAGCGGCGACAACGTCCGCGCCGACGCCGACGGCTACCTGCACTTCGTCGACCGCGGCAAGGACGTGATCAAGCGAGCCGGGGAGAACGTCGCCTCCGGCGAGGTCGAGCGGGTGATCAACGAGCATCCGGCGGTGTTCGAGTCCGCCGCGATCGGCGTGCCCGACGAGATGCGCGACGAGGCGATAAAGATGTTCGTCGTGCTGCACGAGAACGCCGGCGCGACCGAGGAGGAACTGATCGTCTGGGCGGCCGCCCGGCTGGCGAAGTTCAAGGTCCCCAGCCACGTCGAGTTCATCGAGACGCTGCCGCGGACCTCGGTCGGCAAGGTCCAGAAGCACGTGTTGCGCAAGCGGGAGAATCCCGGTTCCTGACCCAGCCACGAAGCCGCGAGCCGGTACAGCGGGAGTTACGGAGGAACGAGATGGAGTTCAAGGAAACGGTCGGCAACCGTCGGACCATCCGGTACTTCCAGCCCGACCGCCCGGTGGAGAAGGCCAAGGTCCAGAAGATCCTCGAGGCCGCGCGGCTGCAGAGCCAGCACGGCAACGCGCAACTCGTGCGCAAGGCCGTCGTCGTGACCAAGGGCGAGACGCCGGACGACGTCCGCAACGGCTTGATCGACGCGCTGTACAACCAGCCGCAGGCCGCGCAGGCGCCGGTGGCGATCGTCTGGGTTCAGGACATGAGCGGCTGGAAGCCGTTCAAGGAGAACCTGATGAACCTGATGAAGGCCAACGCGCTGCCGACCGGTTACGGCTGGTCGGAGGACTTCATCGACAACACCGACAACGCCGTCCTGGCGACCGAGGACTTCAACATCTCCGTCAACCCGAATCCGCACTTCGCCGAGTGGCTCACCTCGTTCGAATGCGGGTTGGCCGTCGGCTCCGCCCTGCTGGCGGCGGTCGACGAGGGCTTGGGCACGGGGCTGATCACCGGCCGGCGGGAGGAGATCCGCAAGCTGTTCAACATGCCGGAGACCTGCACCCCGACCCAGGTCCAGCTGGTCGGCTACGCGGCCGAGAACCTGGACGGCGGCGGCGGCGGCGCCTGCCCGCGGCCGGACTTCGGCGACCTGTACTTCGCCGACACCTGGGGCAACGCACTGCCGCGCGACCCGCAGGTCGTTGAGGAACTCAAGGCGGCCAAACTGCTGCAGCCCGAGGGCCCCCACCTGTGGCGCAAGGCCGAACTGAACGCACTCGCCGGCATGTTCGGCCTCCCGGAGTAAGCACTCACCCCTCAATCGCCTGCGTCCGGCTGACCCGACGCCATTAGGCCCCGGTTGGCCGGACGCAACGTGAGGTGCGGGGAGAAGATGAGGGTGGTGGGATGCGGATCGTCGGCCTCGGCGGCGGAATCGGCGCCGCCCGCCTGTGGCAGGCGCTGCTGCGGCGGGTCGACCCGGCGGAGGTCACGATCGTGGTCAACACCGGCGATGACCTGTGGATCCACGGGCTGCGGGTGTGCCCGGACCTGGACACGGTGCTCTACGCCCTGACGGACCGTCAGGATCCCGTCCGTGGCTGGGGATTGCGCGACGAGACCTGGCGGTGCATGGCCGCGTTACGCTCCCTCGGCGGGCCCGCCTGGTTCAACCTGGGCGACACCGACCTGGCCACGCATCTGTATCGCACCGGTGCGCTCCGAACCGGTCGGACGCTGTCGCAGGTGACCGCGGACCTGTCGGCCAAGCTGGGCCTGCGAGCCCGGTTGCTGCCGATGACCGACGAGGAGGTCGAGACCCACGTGCTCACCGACGCCGGTGAATTCCACTATGAGGAGTTCTACATCCCGCGCGGCGCCACCGACGTCGTGCGATCGGTGGAGTACCGCGGCGCGGAGCGCGCCCGGCCCGCCCCCGGAATCCTGGAGGCCGTCGCGGCGGCCGATCTGGTGGTGCTCGGGCCGAGCAACCCGTTGGCCAGCATCGGCCCGATCCTGGCCGTCCCGGGGATGCGCGCGGCCGTCGCCGCGACCACCGCGACCGTGGTGGGTGTGACCCCGATCGTGTCGGGCACGCCGATCACCGACCCCGGCGAGGGCCGGCGAGCGGCCAGTCGGGCGGCGTTGTTGGCCGGCGCCGGCCTCCCGCACACCGCGACCTCGGCCGCGCGACTGCTGTGTGATGTGCTGGACGTGTTCGTGCTCGACACCGCCGACGCGCAGGAGACGGAGGCCATTGCGGCCACCGGGTCCCGAGTGGTGCCGGCGGACACCTTGCTGACCCGACCGGGGCATGCGGAGGACCTCGTGGATGTTGTGCTCGACGCGGGCGCCCGGGGCGTCGCGACCGCACACCGCGCCGAGGGAGACCGATGACTGAGCCGACCCCGCCCGACCGACCGAACGCGACCCAGATGCGGCGCGCGCTGCGGCGGGCCCGCGACGGCGTGACGCTCTCGGTCGACGAGGCACGGATTCTGCTGGCCGCTCGCGGCGACGACCTGACCGACCTGATGACCACCGCCGCCCGGGTCCGCGACGCCGGTCTGGTCGCCGCCGGCCGGCCGGGCGTGGTCACCTACTCGCCCAAGGTCTTCGTCCCGGTCACCAAGCTGTGCCGAGACCGTTGCCACTACTGCACGTTCGCGGTCACCCCCGGCGAGTTGCGCGCCGCGGGCACGGCCCCGTACCTGTCGCCCGACGAGGTCCTGGACATCTGCCGTGCCGGTGCCGCGGCGGGCTGCAAGGAGGCGTTGTTCACCCTCGGCGACCGCCCGGAACTCCGTTGGGACGTCGCCCGACAGTGGCTCGACGAAGCCGGCTACGACTCCACACTGGACTACGTCCGGTCGCTGGCGATCCGGGTGCTGGAGGAGACCGGGTTGTTGCCGCACCTGAACCCCGGGGTCATGTCCTGGGAGGATCTGGCTCGGCTCAAGCCGGTGGCACCGTCGATGGGCATGATGCTCGAGACCACGGCGAGGAGGTTGTTCACCGAGCCCGGCGGGGCGCACTTCGGCTCGCCGGACAAGGACCCGGCGGTCCGGTTGCGGGTGCTGGAGGACGCCGGACGACACAACGTGCCCTTCACCACCGGGATTCTGGTCGGCATCGGGGAGACGCTCACCGAGCGCGCCGAGTCGCTGTTCGCGATCCGCAAGGTCGCCCGGGCCTACGGCCACATCCAGGAGACGATCATCCAGAACTTCCGTGCCAAGCCGGACACCGCGATGCGGTCGTGGCCGGACACGGAGCACGACGAGTACCTGGCCACGATCGCCGTCGCCCGGGTCGTGCTCGGGCCCAAGGCCCGGGTGCAGGCCCCGCCCAACCTGTCGGCCCCCGAGGACCTGGCACCGTTGTTGGCCGCCGGGGTCGACGACTGGGGCGGGGTGTCGCCGCTCACCCCTGATCACGTGAACCCGGAACGACCCTGGCCGGCCATCGAGATCCTGCGCCGGGCCACCGAGGGGGCAGGCTTCACGCTGGCCGAACGACTGACCGTGCACCCGGAGTACGTGCGGGCCGGCGAGCCCTGGCTCGACCCGCGGATCCTGCCGCACGTAACGGCTCTGACGGACAATCAGACCGGATTGGCCCGGTCCGGCCCGGTCGCCGTCGGCCTCCCGTGGCAGGAGCCCGACCCATCCTGGGGCGGTGCCGGACGCGTTGACCTGCACACTGCGATCGACACCGAGGGCCGGCGCACCGTCACCCGCTCGGACTTCGACGCCGCCTACGGCGACTGGGACTCCGTACGGGAACATGCCGCCCGGATAAGCGCCGTCCCGGAACGTCTCGACGGCGACGCGCGGGAGGCCCTGGCAGCCGCGGAACGTTCGCCCGCCGATCTGACGGACAGTCAGGCGCTGGCGTTGATGACCGCCGAAGGGCCGGCCCTGACCGCGTTGGTCGACCTGGCCGATTCGATCCGCCGCGACGTGGTCGGCGACGAGGTCACCTACATCGTGAACCGGAACATCAACTTCACCAACGTCTGCTACACCGGCTGCCGGTTCTGCGCGTTCGCGCAACGTCGTACCGACGCCGACGCCTACACCCTGTCGTTGGAGCAGGTCGGCGACCGCGCCGTCGAGGCCTGGGACCACGGCGCCACCGAGGTCTGCATGCAGGGCGGCATCCACCCCGACCTGCCGGGCACCGCGTACTTCGACATCGCCGCCGAGGTCAAGCTGCGCGTGCCGCAGATGCACGTGCACGCGTTCAGCCCCATGGAGGTCGTCAACGGCGCGACCCGGACCGGGCTGTCGATCCGCGACTGGCTGATCGAGGCTCAGAAAGCCGGGCTGGACACGATCCCGGGCACGGCCGCGGAGATCCTCGACGACGACGTGCGTTGGGTGCTGACCAAGGGCAAGCTGCCGACCGCCGCCTGGATAGAGGTGGTCACCACCGCGCACGCTCTGGGCATCCGATCGTCCTCGACGATGATGTACGGCCACGTGGACAGCCCGGCCCACTGGGTCGCCCATCTCAAGCTGCTGGCCAACCTGCAGGCGCAGACCGGCGGCTTCACCGAGTTCGTGGCGTTGCCGTTCGTGCACCACAGCGCGCCGATCTACCTGGCCGGCGTGGCTCGACCCGGCCCGACGCAGCGCGACAACCTCGCGGTGCATGCGATGGCCCGACTGCTGCTGCACGGACGGATCCCGAACATCCAGACCTCATGGGTGAAGCTGGGCGTGGACGGCACGCAGGCGATGCTCCGGGCCGGGGTCAACGACCTGGGCGGCACCTTGATGGAGGAGACGATCTCGCGGATGGCCGGCTCCGAGCACGGCTCGGTGAAGACGCCCGCCGAGATCGAGGCGATCGCCACCGGGATCGACCGCCCGGTCCGGCAACGCACCACCCGCTATGGGCATGTCGACCCGGAGCGGGTCAGGCGGTCCCACGAGGCGTTCGCCCCCGCCCCGCGCCTGCTCCCGCTGACCCCGGCCTGACCGCGGCCTGACACCAAAGGGGTGACACCCCCAGCGCATCCAGATTGCGGCGTGTCACGGCCGTTTCGTTGTCGTAGGGGGTGTCACCCCCTACGACAAGGTCAGCGGGCTCGGGCTCGGGCTCAGCGGGTCGCGACGGTGATGACCGCGCTGGAGGCGGCCGCGAAGTGCGGGTCGGGCAGGCAGACGGCGCGGAACTGAGTCGTGGGGCTGGCGACGGGGACCACGAACAGCGCACGCCCCTTGGAGTCGGTCACGGCGCGAGCGACCTCGACCCACGGGGCCTTGTCGCCGACCCGCCGATCCAACAGCACGGTGGCACCGTCGATTGCCTCACCATCCGCGGCCAGGTGAACCGCGGTACCCACCGAGGCCGGCTGCGGCATGTGCACGTCGAGCGGGCCGGAGATCGAAACCATCACCGGTACCGCACTGGACAGGGCCTCGGTGTCGACGGCAGAGGTGAACGTGGCTGATGTTCCCGACGCGGGCGTGGCCGCGCGCACGCAGACCAGCGCCGCCGCCACGCCCAGAAGCAACGTGTGTGGCTTGACCCGTCCACCCATCGCGGTGTCCCCTCTTGATCAACAAGGAGGCTAGCCGCGAACCCGAGTGATTCCCGGGATTGTTGTGGTGCGTGTTGCTTGTGCTCAGGAAGTCGGCTCGTGACGGATCGAGAGACTGTTGATGCAATACCGCAGGCCGGTCGGCTGATCCGGCGAGTCGGCGAACACGTGGCCGAGGTGGCCACCGCAGTTCTTGCAGCGGACCTCGGTGCGGACCATCCCGTGCGTCCGGTCCGCAATCTGCTCGACCGCGTCGGAATCGGCCGGGTCGTAGAACGACGGCCAGCCGCAGTGGCTGTCGAACTTGGTCTGTGACCGGAACAGCTCCGCCCCACAGGCCCGGCAGTTGTAGACACCGGTGGTCTTGGTGTCCACGTACTCCCCGGACCAGGGCCGCTCGGTCCCGGCCTCGCGGAGCACGTGGTACTCCTCCGGGGAGAGCTGCTCGCGCCACTCGCTGTCGGTCTTCTGCGTCGGATAGGTCGTCATGTGCCAATTCAACAAGGGCTCACACGCGGTTGATGCCGCAGCCCGGGTTACCGCCGGCTGACAGTCGATAACGTCGGGGGGTGGCATCGCCGTTCGTGGAGCTCGAGGTCGGCGTGCGGACCGTCCGCGTGAGCAACCCGGAGAAGATCTACTTCGCCGAGGTCGGGATCACCAAGCTGGAACTGGTCGAGTACTACCTGGCGGTCGCACCGGGCATCCTGCGGGCGTTGGTCGACCGCCCGACCACGTTGGAACGCTGGCCGGGCGGGGTTTTCGAGGGCGCCAAACGGGCCACCCGAGCCGATCCCCGCGGCGACGCGTTCTACCAGAAGCGTGTCCCGCAGGGGGCGCCGGACTGGGTAGAGACCGCCAAGATCACCTTCCCCAGCGGCCGGACGGCCGACGAGATCTGCCCGACCGAGCCAGCCGTGATCGCGTGGGCAGCTAATTTGGGCACGATCACCTTCCACCCGTGGCCGGTCCGTCGATTCGACGTCGACCACCCCGACGAGCTGCGCATCGACCTCGACCCGCAACCGGGCACCGACTTCGCCGACGCCGTCGAGGTGGCCGGCGCGGCGAAGGGCGTGCTGGACGACCTTGGCTGGGTCGGCTTCGCGAAGACCTCCGGCGGCCGGGGCATCCACATCTACGTACGCATCGAACCGCGGTGGTCCTTCACCGACGTCCGGCATGCCGCCATCGCGTTCGGGCGCGAACTGGAACGGCGGATGCCTGGGCGGGTGACCACCAAGTGGTGGAAGGAGGAACGCGGCGAGACGGTGTTCGTGGACTACAACCAGAACGCCCGCGACCGGACGATCGCCAGCGCGTATTCGGTCCGCCCGCACGCGCACGCCCCGGTCTCCGCGCCGCTGCGGTGGGACGAACTGCCGAGCGTCGACCCGAGGAATCTGACGGTGCGTTCGATGCCCGGCCGCTTCGCCGAGGTGGGCGACCTGCACGCCGCGATTAACGACGTCGCCCACGACCTCACCCCGCTGCTCGAGTGGTACGCACGTGACGCGGACGAGGGCCTGACCGACATGCCGTACCCGCCGGAGTACCCGAAGATGGCCGGCGAGCCTCGCCGGGTGCAGCCCAGCCGGGCGAAAGATCGTGACGGGACATCGAGTTGAGAACACCTGGGGTATTGCCCCGCCAGGGGCAACGGGGTGTTAATCTGGAGCGATGGACGGACAGATCGTCGAGACCGACAAGCGGGGCCGCGCCAGCCTGGGTCGCCCGGGGCAGCGCTACCTGATGCACGAGCAGGCCGACGGCACTCTGGTGCTCGAGCCCGCCGTCGTGATCACGGATATGGAGCGCCGGTTCCTGGCGAACGCCCAGTTGCAGGCTGAGATCGAACAAGCACGGGCGCACCCCGAGGAGCGCGTCGCGCGTAAGCGCCGTTGACGGCTCTCGAACTCGACCCCGTGCCGGCAGCGAAACTGGACAGCCTGCACGCCACGCTTCTGCATGTCGCCGCCGTGATCGAGGAATGTCTCGACTGGATCGAGGGCGACGACCTACGCGCCCGCCGCCGCCGGTTCAGCAACGGGATGTGGTTCGTGCAGCGCCTTGCGGCCGGCTCCGAGTGGCTCGTGTTGTGGGAGATGGACGGCGAAGTGGCCGTGGTCCGCTTCATCGGCGAGTCGTCCAGTTTCTAGCCGGCAGGCTCGCTCGATGATGGCCGCGAACGCTCGCGGGTACAGCCGAGCCGGGCTCGCTCGGCGAAGGACCCGCCGTGGGGATCAGTGCTCCGGCGGGTTGAGGGTCGGCTCGGCGCTGGGGGATCGGGTGGAATCCGGTGTCGCGGTTGAGGTGGCCCTCGGCGTCGTCGGTGCTGCACTGGCCCGCGTCAGCGGTGTCGCGGTGGGCGCCGGACTCGGGATCGCCGTCGGCGTCGCAACAGGTGCCGGTGACGGACCGGGACTGTCCGGTTCGGAGGCCGGCGCCTGGTTCAGCGTGGGCAGCAGGACCGCGCCGCCGGCGCTGACCAGGCCCTCGCCGTAGAAGCTGTTGGTGTCGAACTTCTCGGTGCAGGTCTGGGTGAACGACCTGTTGCCCTCGGCCTCCTTGAGCGTGTACCGGTAGGCGGCCGGGTTCGGGCAACCACGCCGGTCCGCGCTCAGCAGGAGGGCCTCCTCGGTCAGCCGCGGGTCGAGCACCAGACGGTCGCCCACCGGCGTGCCGAAACGGCTGATCACGAGCGCCGCCACCCCGGCGGCGTGGGGCGCTGCCATCGAGGTGCCCTGCAGGTACTGGTAATAGGCGCAGACCCCGTTCGCGCAGTCGCGCACGACGAACGGCGTCGTGGGCTTGCCGGTGGCGTCGACGTCGCCGATCGCGCGGGCCAGCTTCTCCGGATAGGCGCCGAGGATCTGCGCGGTCGCGTCGACCCGCGCATCCGGGGTGTCGAAGGCGTCGCCACCCGGCGCGGAGAACCGGTTGTACCTGACGCTGTAGTTCGAGTAGTACGCCTTGCGCCCACTCGGGCCGAGTGAGGAGATCGAGATGACCCCCGGGGTCTCCGCGGGCACGCTCAGGCAGCTCGAGTCGATGGTGCGGCTGTGTGCGTGGCCCGGCGGGAAGTCCGGGCTACGCGCGTCCTCGCCGGGGTGGTCGAGGTCGGAGCTCTCGTTCCCCAGCGCCGCGATCACGGTGACGTGGTGGTCGCGGGCGTAGTCCACCGCCCGCTGGATCGCCGTGAGCACGGTGCGCTGCTCGCTCTGCGCGGCCGTGTCGTCCTTGGGGTTGCTCGGACAGTTGTAGAGCCAGGGGTCGACGTAGAAGCTGAGGTTGACCACGTTCAGCCCGGCGTCGGCGGCGTACGTGAGCGCGTCCAGTACCGGTTGCAGCAGGAAGAAACCGGAGTTCTGGCCGGCCCGGACGTCGACGATCCGCACGTTCGGCGCGACGCCGGAGATGCCGATCCCGTTGATCGGGGCGGCGATCACCGAAGCGACATGGGTGCCGTGGCCGTTGTTGTCCACGCCGACCGGGTCCTGGCAACTGGGCTCCGGACACGGACCGTCCGTGGTCGGGTGGTCGGTGACGAAGTTGCGCGAGTCGGCGGCGTCGAAGTTCGGTGCGATGTCCGGGTGCGTCGAGTCGACACCGGTGTCGATCACGCCCACCCGGACCCGTCGGTCGCCGAGATCGGTGCCGTACGAGCCGGTCGGGGTCGCCTCGATCATCGCCATGTCCCACTGCCGGGACGCGAGCGGGTCCGGACGGGGGGGCGCTGACTGCTCGCTCGCGTTGCTCGCTTGTGCTCCTCGCTCGCTCCTCGCTCCACGCAGTCGCTGGTGGATGCTCGTCGCAGTCGCTCGGGCAGCGTCGGTGCGAGCCGCCGGGCGAACCCGATCGGCGCGCGGCACGAGTTGTCCGCTCCGGACGCGGCGCAGAAGCTGAGCGCGGTCGGCGGGGGACAGGCGTTCGACGGCCTCGCGGGCCGGCCGTTCGTCGGGGAGGTGACCGATGGCACGGTCGTGCGTCGCGCCCAGGACTGCGCCGCTCCAGCGGACCTGGCCGGCGAAGTCCAGGTTCGTGGTGCGGACCACCGCCGAGCCGATGTCACGGTTCTCCGCCACGACTTTCCCCCCGGCCGCGGCGATCGCGGAATGGGCGGCGCCCGCGGCGTGCGGATCCCGGTAGAGCACGACATAGTTCGCCGGCTCCCCGAGTCGGCGGTGGTCCGGTCCGACGGAGCCGAGCACCACCCCGGCGACCGCGGTCGACGCGGCCAGGGCGACCAGTCCCAGCTTGATCCGGAATCCCTGCACCCCGCGTGCCTTCCCGTCGAACTTCGCACTTGCCGGAACGACGCCCCGCCGCGCCCGGCCCCCCCGTCGCGTCCAGTATGTCCGTTGCGTGAAGTTGGAACCGGAACGTCAGGCCGGGGTGGCCCAGATCCGGATCGGATCTTTGCAAGCAGCAGGATGTATCCGTGGACCTGCCCGTGATGCCACCGGTGCTGCCGATGCTGGCCAAGTCCGTGCCGGAGATCCCGGTCGGCGATCTGTCGTACGAACCGAAGTGGGACGGCTTCCGCGCCATCGTGTTCCGGGACGGCGACGAGATCGAGAT
This sequence comes from Sporichthyaceae bacterium, assembly GCA_036268355.1. Lineage (GTDB taxonomy): Bacteria > Actinomycetota > Actinomycetes > Sporichthyales > Sporichthyaceae > DASQPJ01. Next base: position 15,792 of record DATAUG010000212.1, on the reverse strand, counting down.
CGGCAGCCGCAACACCAAGCCGATGACCCGTTACTTCCCCGAGTTGGCCGACGCCTTCCGCGCGCTGCTGCCGCCGCGCTGCGTGCTCGACGGTGAGATCGTGGTGCCCGGCGCGGCCGGCATCCGGCTGGACTTCGAGGCGCTGCAGCAACGAATCCACCCCGCCGCCAGCCGGGTCCGCCTGCTCGCCGACACCACCCCGGCGCGGTTCGTCGCCTTCGACCTGCTCGCGCTGGGCGACGTCGATCTGATGGGCCGTCAGTTCGGGGAACGACGCGACCGGCTCGCCGAAGCGCTGGCCGACGTCCCGGCGCCGATCCATCTCACCCCGGCCACCACGGACCCGGTCGTGGCCGCCGACTGGTTCGCCCGGTTCGAGGGCGCCGGCCTCGACGGGGTGATGGCCAAGCCGCTGTCCGGGGTCTACGCCCCGGACAAGCGCACGATGTTCAAGATCAAGCACGAGCGCACCGCCGACTGCGTGGTCGCCGGATATCGGACCCACAAATCCGGTGGGGACTCGATCGGTTCGCTGTTGCTCGGGCTGTGGACCGCCGAGCCGAGGCTGGCCAGCGTCGGGGTCATCGGCGCCTTTCCCGCCGCGATGCGACGGGAATTGTTCGATCTGCTCCAGGAGTTCGTGACCGACTTCGAGGGCCACCCGTGGGCCTGGGCCGAGCAGGAAGCGGGCACGCGCACGCCGCGGGAGTCCGAGCACAGCCGGTGGAACGCGCACAAGGATCTGTCGTTCACCCCGCTGCGCCCGGAGCTCGTCGTGGAGGTCCGCTACGACCACATGGAAGGCATCCGGTTCCGGCACACCGCGCAGTTCGTGCGGTGGCGCCCGGACCGCGATCCGAGTTCCTGTACCTACGAGCAGCTGATGGAGCCGGTCTCGTTCGACCTCGACGGTGTCTTCGCCGGCCGATTGCCCACGTGACTCCGTTGCCACCGTTGCGTCCGGCTGACCCGCCGTTATTAGCCTCCGGTCAGCCGGACGCAACGGACGGGCATGGGGTGCGCATCGGGGATCGCGTGTGACGGAGGAACAAGCTCTCGTCGTCGCAGCAGACCGAGGCCAGATGCATGGGCAGGGGCCCCGCCGGATTCGGCGTGTTCAGGACCCGCATCGCCGGGCCGCCGATGACCACCGGGCTGACCGTCAGGCACAGCTCGTCCAACAGACCGGCCGCGGCGACCGCGCCCAACCACCGCGGCCCGCCCTCACAGAGCAGGCGGCGGTGGCCACGCTCCACCAAGGCGGCGACAGCCGCAGCCGGGTCGACCTGCTGTTCGCCCACCACGGCGACATCGGCCACCTGTCGCGCCGCCCGCAGCCGGTCGGCGGGGGCGCCGGCCGCGGCCAGCACGATCGTCCGGGCCTGCGCCTGCGTGAACAACGGACCCGTGAGATCGAAGTCGAGACGGCTGGAAACCAGCGCGACAGCCGCGACCGGTGTCTGGCCGGCCGCTTCCCGCAGCCGGACGTGCTCCGGACGCACCCGGTCCGGGCCGTAGCCTTCGGCGACCGCTGTCGCGGCGCCGACCAGGATCACGTCGGACAGCGCCCGCAGCAACGCCAGCAGATCGCGGTCGGTGTCCGAGGAGATGCTCCTGGTCCGGCCGTCCGGAGCCACGGCGGCACCATCCAGGCTGGCGACCATGTTGCCGCGCAGCCACCATCCGTCCGGCGGGTCCACCGGGTAGGCGTAGGTCTGCGCCCAGCCGTCGAGGTCCAGCGGCGTCGGGGCGGCGGGTGGCCAGACCCGGAATGAAGGCACCGGGGGAGCCTGGCAGATCTCTTCGGGAACGCTCGAGCAGGGTCTGGCGACAGCGGCCACAAACCCCGAAATCACCAGACGTTTCGGCTTTTGCCGGGATAATCCCGGGGAAGTCGGGCGGAGCCGCGCGAGGCGTCGAGGGGGTGGGGACGGTGCGCTTGCGGGTGTTCCCCACCTTGTTCGCGATGCTGTTGCTCGTCGTCGTCGCCGTCTCGGCACCGGCGCCGGCGCGGGCGGTACGGGGCCAATTGGGCCTGGAGCGACTCGCCACCGGTGCGGTGATCCCGGGTTCCTACGTGGTCGCCCTGCGCGCCGGCGACCCGGCCGCAGTCGCCGCGGAGCACACCCGGTTCGGCGTGCGGGTCGAACGGATCCTGCGGACCGCGCTGCGCGGGTACACAGCCCGCATGTCGGCCGACGCCGCCCGGCGGGTGGCCGCCGACCCCAGGGTCAGCCGGGTGACACCCGACCGCGTGTTCCGGGACACGTCCCGGGAGATCCCGGCGGAGGTGTTCCGGGACTCCGCCCCGGAGATCCCGACCGGCATCCGGCGGGTCCGCGCCCCGGAGAGCTCCACCCACGCGGGGGTCGGCAGTGGGACCGTCAACTCCGACGTGGCGATTCTGGACACCGGGGTCGAACTCAAGCATCCGGATCTCAACGTGGCAGGCGGGGTCGACTGCGTCCCGGGTACCTCCGGCTACGACGACGAACGCGGGCACGGCACCCACATCGCCGGGATCGCCGCGGCCAGGGACAACGGCAACGGCGTGGTCGGCGTCGCCCCCGGCGCGCGGATCTGGGCGGTCCGGGTCCTGGACGCCGCGGGCGACGGCAGCCTTGCCACGCTGACCTGCGGGATCGACTGGGTGACCGCGCACGCCGCGACGATCAAGGTCGCGAACATGAGCCTGGTCGGCCGGGACACCGACCAGGGATGCCACGACGGTGCCTTGCACGAGGCGATCTGCCGGTCGGTGGCCGCCGGGGTGGTCTACACGGTGGCCGCGGGCAACGACGGCGTCGATGCCGCGGAATACACCCCGGCGTCGTACCCGGAGGTCATCGCGGTCGGCGCACTGGCTGACTACGACGGGCGGCCCGGCGGGCTCGGGCGGGAGCCGGCCGACTGTCCCGGCGGCCCCGACGACCAGTACGCCAACTTCTCCGACTACGGCACCCCGATCGCGCTGATCGCCCCCGGCGTATGCATCCGCTCGACGTGGATCAACGACGGCTACGCGACCCTCACCGGCACCTCGCAGGCTGCGGCGCACGTCGCCGGGGCCGTCGCACTGTACCGCTCGACCCATCCGTTGGCGACCCCGGCCCAGGTCCGCGAGGCACTCCTTGCCGCGTCGTCCAAGGACTGGGCGACGACGTCCTCGCCGGACCACCGGGACTACGGCCTGCTGGACGTCTCCAGCTTCTGAGTCGGCGCCCCGCCCCAGGTGGCTCCGCACCTGACGCCTCGTCAGGCCAGGCCGTGCTCGGCCAGCAGATCCAGAACGGCGGCCACACTCTGCTCGCGGGTGTGGCCGCTGGTGTCCAACCGCAGGTCCGGTTTCTCGGGCACCTCGTAGGGGTCGTCGACCCCGGTCAACCCCGTCATCTCGCCCGCACGTTGCTTCGCGTACAAGCCCTTGACGTCGCGCGCAACGCACTCGTCCAGCGGGGTGGCGATGTGCACCTCAAGGTAGACGCTGCCGTCGGCCTCGTGCTTGGCCCGGACGGCGTCACGGGCGACGGCGTAGGGCGCGATCACCGGCACCAGGGCCGTCACCCCGTTGCGGGCCAGTACCGCCGCGATGAAGCCGACGCGCCGCACGTTGGTGATCCGGTCCTCACGGCTGAAGCCGAGGTCCGCGGTGAGCTCGGCGCGGATCTCGTCGCCGTCGAGGATCTCCACCCGGTGACCGGCCGCCCGCAACCGTTCGCCCACGGCCCGTGCGATCGTCGACTTGCCGGCGCTGGGCAGCCCGGTCAGCCAGACCGTGGCTCCCGGGCCGGTCGGTAGGGGTGACACCCCGTCCGACGGGATTTTGGGGCTGCTGGGGCTGGTGGGTGTCGGTACGGGTGTCACCCCATCGTCCTCGCTCACGAGTGCAGGCCGCACTCCGTCTTCGAGTTGCCCGCCCAGCGGCCGGCCCGCGCGTCCTCGCCGGCCAGGGTACGGCGGGTGCACGGCCGGCAGCCGATCGACTCGTAGCCGTCGAACAGCAACGGGTTGAGCAGGATCCCGTGCTCGGCCACGTATTTGTCGACGTCATCCTGTGTCCACCGGGCGATCGGGCAGACCTTGACCTTGCCGCGCTTGGCGTCCCAGGACACCACCGGGGTGTCCGCGCGCGACGGCGTCTCGTCGCGACGCAGGCCGGTGATCCAGGCGTCGTAGTCGCGCATCGCGGCGTTCAACGGCGCCACCTTGCGCAGCGCGCAACAGGCGTCCGGGTCGCGGGCGAACAGATCCTTGCCGAAGGCCGCGTCCTGCCCGGCCACCGACAGCGTCGGGGTCACGTTGATGACGTTGACGTCGTAAGTCGCGGCGACCGCGTCCCGGGTACCGATGGTCTCGGCGAAGTGGTAGCCGGTGTCCAGGAACAGCACGTCGATCCCGGGCTTGACCCGTGAGGCGAGATGCGCGACGACCGCATCGGCCATCGAGGAAGTCACCGCGAGCCGCTCACCGAAGGTGTTCGCGGCCCAATGCAGGATCTCCGCCGCGGAGGCCTCCTCCAGCTCACGGCCGGCGCGGATGGCCAACGCTTCGGTGGCCTGCGCCCAGCGGGTGTCGCGCTTTCGCGCCGGTGCCGAGCCCGGAGCCGGGCCCAAGTCGGTGACGGTCATCGGTTCCCGGACACCTCCATCCCGATGAATCGCAACGCGAACGCACGACGACAACTTCCGCACAGCCACTGGCCCGGCGTTTCCAACGGCCGCAGATCCTCCTCCGCGCAGTACGGGCAGTGGAACGGCGCGGCACGTTCCTCGCTCACCGCTGCTCACGCAGACCCGTCCCCATCTCGTTGCGTCCGGGGAACCGAGACCTATAGGTCGCGGTTACCCGGACGCAACGGGTGTTGGTGGGGCTCATGAGAGCGCGGCCTCGTCGGCCCGCGCCGTCCACGCCGCAAAGGACTCGCCCTCGGCGCGATCGGCGAGGAACCCACGGAGCACGCGCTCCACGTAGTCCTCCAGGTCGTGGGTGGTGACCTTGAGCCCCCGGACCTTGCGGCCGAAAGCCGCGGACAGCCCCAGCGAACCGCCCAGGTGCACCTGGTAACCCTCGACCGACCCCCCGTCCGGTCCGGGCAGCAGCATCCCCTTCAGGCCGATGTCGGCGACCTGGAACCGGGCGCACGCGTTCGGACACCCGTTCAGGTTCACCGTCAGCGGCACGTCGAACCCGGGCAGCCGCCGCTCCATCTCGGCGATCATCGCGGCGGCCCGGTTCTTGGTGTCGACGATCGCCAGCTTGCAGAACTCGATGCCGGTGCAGGCCATCGTCTGCCGACGGAACGAGGACGGCCGCACCTGTAGGTCGAGGGATTCCAGCGCCTCGACGAGGTGCTCAACCTTGTCGCCCGGCACGTCGAGGATCAGCAGCTTCTGCTCGACGGTGGTGCGCATCCGACCGGTGCCGTGCTCGGTCGCCAGGTCGGCGATCTTCGACAGCAGAGTGCCGGAGATCCGTCCGACGACCGGGGCGAACCCGACGTAGTAGTTGCCGTCCTTCTGCCGGTGCACGCCGAGGTGGTCGCGGTACCCCGACCTCGGTTCGGCCGGTGCCGGGCCGTCGAGCAGGCGCCGATGCAGGTACTCGGTCTCGAGCACCTCGCGGAACTTCTCGGCGCCCCAGTCGGCGACCAGGAACTTCAACCGGGCCCGGTTGCGCAGCCGGCGGTAGCCGTAGTCGCGGAACAAACTGACAACGCCGTGCCACACCTCGGGCACCTCGTCCAGCGGCACCCACGCGCCCAGCCGCTGGGCGAACATCGGGTTGGTGGACAGCCCGCCGCCGACCCACAGGTCGAAGCCCGGGCCGTGCTCCGGGTGCACCACACCGACGAACGAGATGTCGTTGATCTCGTGGACGACGTCCAGCTGCGGGGAGCCGGAGATCGCGCTCTTGAACTTGCGCGGCAGGTTCGAGAGTTCCTTCGAGCCGATCCAGCGGCGGGTGATCTCCTCGATCGCCGGGGTGGCGTCGATGATCTCGTCCTGCGCGATGCCCGCGACCGGGCTGCCCAGGATGACGCGTGGGCAGTCGCCGCAGGCCTCCATGGTGGTCAGGCCGACGCGTTCGAGGCGCTCCCAGATCGCCGGCACGTCCTCGATACGGACCCAGTGCAGCTGGAAATTCTGGCGGTCCGTCACATCGCACGTGTCGCGGCCGAACTCGGTGGAGACCTCGGCGATCGTGTGCACCTGCTCGGCCGTCAACGCGCCGCCGTCGACCCGGATGCGCATCATGAAGTACTCGTCGTCCAACTCGTGCGGCTCGAGCACGGCGGTCTTGCCGCCGTCGATGCCCGGTTTGCGCTGGGTGTAGATCCCCATCCACCGGAATCGGCCGCGCAGGTCGGCACCGTCGATGGAGGCGAACCCGGTGTACTGGTAACGGTCGATGATCCGGGCGCGGACGTTCAGTGGATCGTCGTCCTTCTTGGTCTGCTCGTTGGCGTTCAGCGGTTCGCGGTGGTTCATCGCCCACTGACCCTGCCCCTTGTGCCTGGCGGCTCGGGCGGTGCGCGGCTGGACAGTGGTGGTCGGCTCACCCATGACAGGGTCCTTCGCGGTTGGACGGATCAGGCGCCGATCCGAACCGGAGGCCAGGCAATTCGAGAGGCGCGGCCGCCGGTGACCGAGCGCCCGCGGATGACGGCGGGGGCGGTCAGCAGCCGCGACAAGACATCGTCGAGACCCGGCCGAGGTCGATGTGTCGACGCTCGACCAGCGGTGTCCCGATACCAGTCACGAGCGGCAGCTTACCGGGTCGACGGCCGCTGCGCGAGGACGAGCCCGCGTCACCACCCGTCTCATGACGTGTCGGGCGCCTTATTTGCGCGACGAAGGGCGCCCGACACGTCATGAGACGGGTGGGCGGCGCGCCCCGGCTTCGTCGGGGGAGTCCGGAGCCCGCCGCCGGCTACCGTAGAAACATGACAGGCCGCACCGGGCCGGGCGGGCTGCCCCCCGGACGTAGCACGGTGGACGGGGTCCGTCGCAGCCCGTTCGCGCGGGACCTGAGGTGGCTGGCGGCCACGACCTTCCGGATCTGCCTGAAGCACCGGGTCACCGGGCTGGCCGCGGAGATCGGCTTCTTCGCGTTGCTGTCGTTGCCGCCGTTGGTGCTCGGGCTGGCGGGCACGCTGGGCTACTTCACCGGCGTGATCGGCGCCGACACCGTCGACCACTTCCGCAACTCGGTGATCGAGCTGGCCCGCCATGCGCTGTCCGACCAGACCGTGGCCGACACGATCATCCCGACGCTGAACGACACCCTGCACGGCGGTCGCGCCGACGTGATCTCAGTGGGGTTCCTGCTGGCGCTGTGGTCCGGGTCCCGGGCCTTGAATGTCACGATCGACACCATCTCGATCATGTACGGGCTGGGCGGGCGGCGCGGAATCCTCGCCACGCGCGCGCTGTCGTTCTCCCTCTACGTGGTCGGCCTGGTCGTCGGCATCGTGCTTCTCCCGTTGCTGATCGGTGGGCCCGAGTTCTTCCGACTGGCTCTGCCGGGCCGGCTGAGCTGGTTCGGCCCGCTGTACTGGCCGATCGTGGTCGTGGGCACCGTGGCGTCGTTGACGACGCTGTTCTGGATCGCGCTGCCGGTGCCGAACTCGTGGTGGCGCGGTGTCCCCGGCGCCGCGTTGGCGTTGACCGGCGCCGTGCTGGGCAGCTACACGCTGCGGCTGGTCCTTTCGTGGTCGGTCGGGGGGACATCTATTTACGGTCCGCTTACGGCACCGATCGTGGTGTTGATCTGGCTCTACACCTTGGCCATCGTGATGCTGGTCGGAGCGGCGTTCAACGCCGCGACCGACCGCCGTTGGCCGCATCGGTCGGACGACACCACGCTGGACGGGATCCCGGTGCAACCCGCCGAGTTCCAGCCGCCGGCGCGGCGCGTGCGATCCGTGGCGGGCGCGGCGTCGAATCGAGAGCAGGGCCGCCGTGCGGGCGGCCACTGACCGAAACCGGTGGGTGACGAAAGCAATGGCAAGCAGGCGAGCCCTGGGCGGCGTGTGCGGGCTGTTGGCCGCCGCGGCCGGGCTCGGCGTCGCCGAGGGGCTGGCAGCGGCGATCTCCGGGCCGTCCCCGGTGGTGTCGGTGGGCACCTGGGTGATCGACACCTCGCCGTCGGCGCTCACCCACTGGGCGATCGAGCACTTCCGCGCGGACGACAAGAAGGTGCTGGTCACCGGTGTGCTGAGCACCGTGGCGTTGTTCGCGGCCGTGGCGGGTGCGATCGGGGTGAAAGCCCGCCGGGTGGCCCTGGCCATGACCGCGGCGCTCGGGCTGGTGGCGCTGGTGGCTGTGGCGACCGTCCGTGGCAGCCACGGCGACGCGCTGGTCCGGATCACCCCGGCGCTGGTGGCCCTCCTGGTCAGCACGATCGCGCTGGACCGGCTCCTGCGGGCGTTGCCGGACGCCACTGTGACGCCGCCGGCGCCCGTTCCGGAGCCGGTGCCGGCGCTGCGGGCCACGCTTTCCGTACGGGACCGCGTGGACGCGCCCGGGCCCGGGCCCGGGCCCGGAGCGACCATCGTGGAACGGCCCGCGGTGATCATCCCCGGACGGCGTCGGGACGGCGGCATCCAACGGCGGGAGTTCGTCCGGGTTGCCGGCGCCGTGGGCACGTTGGCGCTCGGCGGCGGGCTGGTTCGCGAGTTGGCGGGCTCCTCCCACAGCCGGGCGGGGGTGGTCGCCCGACTGCCTGCCCCGTACAGCCCGGCACGGACGGTGACGGGCGCCGACTTCGGGCTGCCCGGTCTGGCGCCCTACTTCTCCGCTAACGGCGACTTCTACCGGGTCGACACCTCGATCCAGGTGCCCGAGCTCGACGCGCGGACCTGGGAGTTGCGCATCGACGGCATGGTCGAGAACCCGGTGACGATCCGTTACGCCGACCTGCTCGCCGCCCGGCTGATCGAACGCGACGTCACGTTGACCTGTGTTTCCAACGAGGTCGGTGGGGACCTCATCGGCAACGCCCGCTGGCTCGGCCTGCCGGTGCGGGACCTGTTGGCCGCGGCCCGGCCGAAGCCGGGCGCCGACGCGATCCGGTCGCACTCGGCGGACGGCTGGACCGCCGGCACCCCGCTGTCGGCGCTGACCGACCCGGGCCGCGACGCGATGCTCGCGATCGGCATGAACGGAGTAGCGCTACCCGCCCAGCACGGTTACCCGGTCCGCATGGTGGTGCCGGGCCTCTACGGCTACGTCTCGGCCACGAAGTGGGTGGTCCGGCTGGAGGTCACCCGGTTCGACGCCTTCCAGGCCTACTGGACCAGCCGTGGCTGGGCCCCGCAGGGCCCGATCAAGACCGAGTCCCGGGTCGACGTGCCGAAGAGCTACCCGGGTGTTCGGCTCGGCGCAGGCACGATCGCGGGTATGGCCTGGGCGCAGCACCGCGGGATCGAGAAGGTCGAGGTTGCGGTGGACGACGGAGCGTGGCGGCCCGCCACCCTGGCCGCCTGGAACAACCCCGACACCTGGCGGCAGTGGCGCCTGGACTGGACAGCACCGGCGGGGACCCACAACCTGGCTGTGCGGGCCACCGATGCCACCGGGGCGGTGCAGGTCGCCGCCAACGCGCCCCCGCCCCCCGACGGTGCCACCGGCTACGACACCGTGTCCGTCCAGGTCACGGCCTGACGCCTCCGCGCCGCCTACCCGGACGAAGGTTTTCCGTCCGCTCCGGGGCGATTTTGCCGAGAGCTTCGTCGGCCGTCCTTACCCTTGATCGCGGAGGGACCTGTCCGCGGGCCCTGGAGAAGCACTGCGGACCCGCGGCCGGAGGCGCGAACCGAAGTTGAATCTGACGGGTAAGCCGTTGCTGCTGCTGGCCGGGCTGGCCGCTTTGGCCTGCCCGGTCCTCTGCATGTGGTACTGGTCGCGGCCGGAGAAGCTGCGGCGCGGCCGGACGCCGGTCCGGCTGAGCCTGTACATGTCCAGCCAGCTGGCCGCGGTGCTGGTCGTCGGGCTCGCGCTGAACGACTACGGCGAGTTCTACACGACCTGGTCCGACCTGCTGGGCACCGGACCGACGGCGGCCGTGGAGCACCCGTCGGCCCACTTCGGCGCGCCGGACCTGAACCTGCACCCGCACATCCGGCCGGCGCTGCTCGACAACGGGGTGCCGGAGATCCCGGCCGCGGCCGCGAACTGGAACGTGACGTCGTGGTCGTCCCGGGCGCAGTGGGCGCAGCAGGGCGCGATCGTCGACACGCAGGTCACCGGGCCGGCCTCCGGGGTGTCGCAGCAAGCCCTGGTCTATCTGCCGCCGCGGTACTTCCGGGCCGGAGCCGACGCCCGCAAACTGCCTGTGGTGGAGGTGTTGACCGGGTTCCCCGGCGACGCGGAGAACCTGGTGGACCGAATGCACTACCCGGACATGATGTCCGACGAGATCGCCTCGAGCACCGCGCAGGACATGGTGCTGGTCATGATGCGGCCGGCCCCCTTGTTCCCCTGGGACACCGAGTGCTCCGACGTTCCGGGCGGACCACAGACACTTACGTTCTTCACCCAGGACGTTCCGGCCTCGGTGATCAGTCAGTTCGACCTGCAACCGACGGGTTGGGGCGTCGCAGGCGACTCCACCGGGGGCTACTGCTCGGCGAAGATCGCGATGACGGACCCGACCCGGTTCGGAGTCTCGGTGGTGCTGTCCGGGTATTTCGCGCCGGCCACCGACCTGACCACCCGCGGGATCTTCAGCAACAACCCGTCGTTCCTGGACGAGAACGACCTGACCTGGCGGATGCAGCACCTCCCGATCCCGCCGATCTCGATGCTGATCGCCACCGCTCGCGACGAGAGCGGTGCGGACGGGTATCAGACCGCGCAGAACTGGTTGGACTCGGTCCGCGCCCCGATGTCGGCCGACGAGTTGTTGCTGGACACCGGGGGACACAACTTTCGTACCTGGGGCCGCGAGGTCCCGTTCGCGCTGCAGTGGCTCAGCGATCATCTGCCGTCGCCGGCCTGACCGGGGGAGGGCGTCTCACGCGGCCGGCGTCGCCTCCGGGCCCACGGCACCGGCGACCAGCGAGGCCTCGGACGGGACCGCTGCCAGGTGCGAGTCGCCACCCGCGGGCAGCTTGCCGGACAGCCACGACAGATCGAACAGCAACTGGTGCTCATACGAGGGGTAGTTGTGCCCGTTGTGGTCTAGGACCAACTCGGCGGACGTGATCGGCGGGTGGGTCAGGCCCAGCCACTGCTCCGCCACGGCGTGGCCGTCGCTCGCGCGGTCGTCGTCGCGGGCGGTGGTCAGTAGCAACGAGACCGCGGGGACCGGCAGGTTCTGCAGGCGCCAACCCAGGTCGTTCTGCTCCCGCACGTTCTGGTCGGCGAATATCCCGCGGGTACTTGCGTCGGTCGGCGGGTGGAATGTCCCCGCCATCTCGGCCGCCGCGCGGAAGTCGGTGGGGTCGAGCAGGGCCAGCTTCGCGGCGCAGTAGCCGCCCTCGGCGTAGCCGATGGCCAGCTCGGGCGCGGGGTGCAGCCCGAACATCTGCCGGACGCCGGCGGGCAGGTCCTTGGTGTAGTAGGTGAGCACCTGCGGTCCGTTGGGGACGTCCGTGCACGCGGTGTTCCACCCACCCGCCGCGTCGGGGCGCATCATGACCACGACCATCGGGGCGATCTCACCGGACTTGATCCCGGACAGCACGACATCGGGCGTGTGCAGCTTCGAGACCAGATAGTCGGTGGGGCCGGGAGAGCCGGTGAACTCCTCCAGCATCGGCAGATCGCGTCGGCCGTGGGGCCCGAAGTACTGCGGCGGCAGGTAGATGTACGCCTCCTCGCCGACCGGGCCGGAGTCGAATCGGCCCAGCACGGTCACCCCGGTGTCCACCCACTTCTCCGGCGGGTTGTCGCCGAGAATCCGCCAGATGTGTCCGGCGGGGGAGGGTGCCTGCTGGGTGCTGAGCCGGAAGTCGCCGGGGGCCGCGGTGGGGTCCGGACTGGCCGATGCGTCGGCGTTCTCCGAGTTCGTCGCGGCGGAGACCTTCTCGTGTCCGAACGCACCGGTGACGAAGTGGACGGCCTGCGACCACGAGTCCACGAATCCGGCGTAGTCGTTGAGCGCGACGAACGCGAACACCAGGGCCGCCATCTCGCCCATCCCGAGCAACGCCAGCCGGCCGAGCACCTGCCGCCACCGCGACCCGCGAACCCGGTCCCAGAGCACCACGGCAGCAACCGGGGCGAGCAGAGCGAGTACCGCAGAGAGCCACAGGACCGGCCGACCGGTCAGCGACACAACGGCTCCTCCTCGTCCTGCGGCTCGAGGGTTCGGGAGTTCTTCCGTCTGAAGCTCGGCAGCACGATGAACGCCTCGGCACGCAGAGCCGCAATCGCCACGCTGGGAATCTCCAGCGAACCCGGGTAGCACATGTACCGCGGGATCCAGCGCGGCTCGAACTTGGCGTTGAACCGCGCCAACTGCTCGATCTGCCACCACTTGGAACCGATGATCAGCAGTTTGCGCCAGGCCCGGGCGATCGGGCCCGCACCCAGCTGCGCGCCGCGTTCCAGCGCAGACCGGAACACCGCGAAGTTCAACGAGACGCGTTCGACGCCCAGTTCCGTGCAACGTCCGAGCACGGCCACGATCAACGCCTCGTTCACGCCGTTGTCGGACGCCGGATCGCGTCGCATCACATCCAGCGAGAGCCCCTTCTTGCCCCACGGCACGAACTGGAGCAGGGCCCGCAGCCGGCCTTCGGCATCGTGGGCGGTGGCGATCATCCCGTTGGCCTCCCGGGGGTCGCCGAGTCGCCCGAGCGCCATCGAGAATCCGCGCTCCACACCGCCCTGGCGCCACCGCTTGGCGGCCTCGACCAGCTGTGCCCACTCGGCCCGATCGACATCGCCGCAGCGCCGGACCTGCATCGTGTAGCCGGCCCGCTCGATCCGGCCGCAGGCCTGCCGGACACCGCGCATCGATCGGCCCTCGAGGCTGAACTCGGTGGCGTACACCACGGCCTCGTCGCCCAGCTCCAACGCGTCGAGCCCGGCCCGCGACCAGGCCGTGCCACCCCGTTCGCTGCACCCCATGACCGCGGGCACCCAGGCGGAAGTGCCGGCCTGGGTCAGGAACGCGTCGATCGCACCGGGCCAGGCCTCGGGGTCGCCCAGCGGGTCACCGGCCGCCAACGCCACGCCACCGACCACCCGGAAGGAGACGGCGGACTTGCCCGACGGGGACAGGATCAGCTGCCGATCGTCGCGGTTCGCGAAGTAGGCCAACGAGTCCTGCTCGCCGTGCGATCGCAGCAGTGCCGAGAGCGCGGCTTCCTGGTCGGCGCTGCGCCGCGGCGGACCCGGCGGCCGGACCAGAATCACCGACAAGGCGGTCAGCAGCGAGATCGCGCCGAGGCCGGCCAGAACCGCGTGGACCGTGTTCCCCGCCTGGTGGCTGCCGAAGTTCAGCGGGCCGCGAACCCCGATGAACCCGAGCAGGACCTGCCAGAGCTTCGACCCCAGGTGCGGATTGCCGCGCAGGGTATGGCCGTTCTCCCGGATCAGGAACAGGCCGAATCCGATGTCCACCGCGAACAACATGGTCAGCGCGGTCAGCCGGACGCGTTGTGGCGGGACCGATGCCGCCGCCCGGAAATTACTGCGGGACAGCACCAGGACGACGATCAGGGCGACGCAGAGCGAGGCCTCCTCGACGTCCAGGCCCTTGGCCAGATGCAGGATCGTGATGATCACGGCCAGCACGAGGGTGGCGATCCAGGCCCGGCGCTGTCGACGACGCAGGCCGTAGGACAACAGCATCAAGGCGATGCCGAAGGCAGCCGTGCTGCCCGCGGCGGTCTCCGGGACGCCGGGCCCGAGCAGATGCCGCACGTTGTGCAGCCGACTGCGATAGGCCGGGGTGACGGCGCTGAACACCGAGACCATGCCGGCCACGAACGTCAACAGGGCCGCGATGCGGGGGATGAACTCGCCCCGTTTGCGCAGTGCGTCCACCCAGGGATGACGCACGATCTCCGAAGCAGCAGGCGCGGGCGTCTTGCCGGCAACAGCCGAAGGTGCCTTGGCGGCAGCAGGCGCGGGCGCATTGGCCGCGGCCTGCGGCGGCGCCTGGCCTTCGGCGGCTTGGCGGTCCCTGGCCTTCGGCACGGGGCCCCGCGAGCGGCGAGTCATTCCGGCTCCACATCAGGACTTGGTTGGTCGCGTCCGCGCGCTGAGTCAAGTTCGGTTGAGCGCAGGTGCTGTTGTTCTGGCTTGTGGCTCACGTCGCCAACTGTGCTTATTTTTTGGCTCGTGGCTCGCCGGCCGGCTGGGGCCGTCCGTCTCGCTCACGTCGCCAAAAAGGTTATGGCCTACCGCGCGAATACGGCGGCGAAACGCATTCCGGACCGCACACCTCTTGCCCTGCGTTCACAGTCTACCGATCACCCACGCACCGGCGGGCCCGCCGCGGGCGGTGTCGGCGAGCCGAAACGGGCCACGAGCGGGAGCGTCGCAGCTTCGGCGCGCCGGCCGTGGGGGTAGCGGCATACCATCGAATCCGCGACCGGCGACCGCCCGACGCCATGCGCTGCCGAGGATGAGCCAGGAGGCAGTGTGAGCTTTGAGCGAAGCAGCCCGGCTGCCGCGCCTCCTGACGCGGCGCCGCCGGCGGCCGGCGGCGGATGGATGATGGGCCGGATCTTCGGGGTGCCCGTCTACGTCGCGCCGTCCTGGATCATCGTGGCGCTGCTGATCACGGTGAGCTACGCCCAACCGGTCGCCTACGACATCCCGGAGATCGGTGCCGCCCGGTTCATCGTCTCGTTCTCGTTCGCCGTGCTGCTCTACGCATCGGTGCTCATCCACGAACTCGGCCACGCGGTGACCGCTCTGCGACTGGGTCTGCCGGTCCGGCGCATCACCTTGCAACTGCTGGGCGGGGTGACCGAAATGGGCGCGCAGGCAAAATCGCCGCGACGCGAGTTCGCCATCGCGGCCGCGGGTCCGGCGCTGTCCCTGCTTCTCGGTCTCGTGGCCTGGGCATCGATCCATCTGCTGGGCGCCACCCCGGGCTGGCTCAACGGGCCGTCGGCCGCGGCCGACCCGGACGACTCGGTCAAGTTGCGGATCGCGTTGGAACTCCTCGACGCGCTGATGGTTGCCAACGTGTTTGTCGGCATCTTCAACCTGCTGCCGGGCCTGCCCTTGGACGGCGGGGTGATGCTGCGGTCGGCACTGTGGGCGGCCACCGGACGGTCCGGAACCGCCACGATCGCCGCGGGCTGGATCGGCCGCGGGGTGGCCGTGGTGGTGATCTCCCTGCCGCTGCTGATCGCCTCGGCCGCCGGGCACCAGCCGCAGCTTTACTCGGTCGTGTGGTTTGCGCTGCTGGGGGGCTTCATCTGGATCGGTGCCACCGGCGCCATGCGCGGCGCCGCGCTTCGCGAGCTGCTGCCCCAGCTGTCGGTCCGTTCCCTGACCCGGCGCGCGATCGGGGTCAACGGCGAGCTGCCGCTGGCGGAGGCGCTGCGGCAGGCCGGGGTAGCCGGCGCCAACGGGCTGGTGGTCATCGACTCGGCCGGTCGCCCGGTCGGGCTGGTCAACGAGGCGGCCGTGTCGGCGACCCCGCAGGAGCGCCGGCCGTGGGTTGCGGTGGCCACGTTGTCGCGGCGGTTGGAGCCGGCGCTCGTGCTCGGCGCCGGTCTGGGCGGCGAGGACCTGCTGCGGCGGATGGAGGCCTGCCCGGCGACCGAGTATCTGGTGCTGGAGGACAACGGCGACATCTTCGGCGTGCTGGCGGCGGCGG
>DATAUG010000211.1:0-6483 GCA_036268355.1 Sporichthyaceae bacterium | reverse complement strand
CACGACCCGGTTGCCCGGCCGGGCCAATTGGGCACGCATGATCATCGCCATGAACCCGGCGAGCATGAAGAAGATGAACGAGGTCATCAGGTACAGATGACCGATCTTCTTGTGGTCGGTGGTGGTCGCCCACTCGATGATGGCCTGACCGAGCGTGCGCTTGCGCTCGCGTGGGACGGCCGCCACCCGCAGGGTCTGGTCCGCGGTCGTCACTGCTTGCTCCCCTCGGGACTGCCTTCGGCCGGGGTCTTGTCGTCAATGGTGTATTCGTGTTCCCGGTCCGCGGCGGTGCTCAGGATGCCCTCCGGCAGTTGGCCGCCCTGGCCCGCGGCCTTCAGCGCGGCGATGTGCGCCGCGTAGTCGGTCTGGCTGACCACGTGGACGGTGAACAACATCTTCGAGTGGTATGTGCCGCAGAGTTCGGCACACTTGCCGTCGTAGACGCCGATCTTGTCCGGGGTCAGCTGGAAGGTGTTCGTGCGCCCCGGGAACACGTCCAGCTTGAACAGGAACGACGGGATCCAGAACGAGTGGATGACGTCCGGCGAGGTCAGGATGAAGCGGACCCGCTTGTTCACCGGCAGCCACAACTGCGGCAGCTTCACCGGCGTGCCGTCGTCGTAGGCATTGTCTTCGGGGTTGAGGTAGTTGAACGACCAGCTCCACTGCCGGCCGACCACGTTCACGGTCATGTCCGGCGTCTTCTTGAGATCCAGCAGTATCGACTCGTCGCGGGCGGTGAAGAAGAACAGCACCGCGACGATGATGAACGGGACGACCGTGTAGAGAACCTCGATCGGCAGGTTGTACCGGCTCTGGATGGGGACGTGGTCGTCGGACTTCTTCCGATGGAACATGCAGGCCCACAGGATCAGCCCCCAAACGACGCCGCCGACGATGAGCGCGGCGAGCCAGGACCCCTGCCACATCAGCAGCATCCGGGGGCCTTCCTTGGTCGCCGGCGCGGGGAACGCCAGGCGAGGAAGTTTGGTGGTGTCGCAGGCCGTGCAGGTCAGCAGAACGAATACAAGCGCTACGCCGGTGCCGAGGGCCCGGCGAGGGCTACGAGGCCGCCTGGGCGGCAACGGGCCGAAGGGACGCAACTCGGGCCTTTCCGGACGGCTCGGGTCTGACGCGGAATGAGCCGCATACGTAATCGACCTCATTCCGGGGCGCAGCCTATCTCGGGGCAGTTCGTCGACTGCGAGCGGCATGCGCAGGCGCGACGGATCCGAACCAAACGAGTTGGGACGGGCGTTCGGCCGCCGCATTCGCCATACCCCCGGCGACCGGCGACGCCGGGGAGCAACGGCGGCAACCGTCTAGCGTTCGAGGTGTGACGCAACCGCCCGACGGGTACCTGGACGCGGCCTCGACCGAGCCGTTGCACCCGGCGGCCCGCGAGGCGTGGCTGGCGGCGGTCGACGCGGGATGGGCGGATCCAGCGCGGCTGTACCGGGACGGCCGGCGTGCTCGGCTGCGGCTGGACGCGGCGCGCCAGATCGTCGCCGACATCCTCGGTGCCGCGCCCGCCGAGGTCACCTTCCCGGCCTCGGGGGCGGCGGCGATCCAGCTCGGCCTCCTGGGCTGCCTGCGCGGGCGTGAGCGGATCGGCAGGCACCTGGTTACCTCGGCCGTCGAGCACTCCGCCGTGCTGCACGTGGCCGCCTTTCACGAGCGTGCGGGCGGCACGGTCGACCTGGTGGCCGTCAACCGCCTCGGGCGGGTCGACCCCGAGGCGTTCGTGGGCGCGCTGCGTCCGGACACCGCGCTGGCCTGCCTGCAGACCGCCAACCACGAGGTCGGCACGCTGCAGCCGGTCGCGGAGGTGGCCGACGCGCTGACGGCCGCGGGCATCCCGCTGCTGGTCGACGCGGCGCAGACGGTCGGGCGGCTGCCGACCCCGCCCGGTTGGGCGGTCCTGGCGGCCTCGGCGCACAAGTGGGGCGGGCCGCCCGGCGTGGGCGTCCTCGCCCTGCGCCGGTCCGCCCGGTGGCGCTCGCCCGTCCCGGACACCGAGCGGGAGGCGGGCCGGGTGGCCGGATTCGAGAACGTCCCCGGGATCTGTGCCGCCGCGGCCGCCCTGGCAGCGGTGGCGGCCGAGGCCGCCACCGAGAACGCCCGGTTGGCCGCCCTGACCGACCGGGTCCGCGCCGCGGTGGTCAGGCTGCCGGACGTCGTCGTGCTCGGCGACCCGGACCGGCGGCTGCCGCACCTGGTCACGTTCTCCTGCCTCTACGTGGACGGGGAGGCGCTGATCACCGAGCTGGACCGGGCCGGCTTCGCGGTCAACTCCGGCTCTTCGTGCACGGCCGACACCCTGCGACCCAGCCATGTGCTGGAGGCGATGGGCGTGCTCTCGCACGGCAACGTGCGGGTGTCCCTGCCCCGCGGCACAACCGAGTCGACCGTGGACGGCTTCCTCGCGGTGCTGCCCGGGGTGCTGGAGCGGCTGCGGGAACTCGCCGGGGCCCGAGGCCTGTGAGTGGACCGATCCTCCGCACCCGTGCGACTGACGCTGGATGTGCTCGGCCGGCGTTGCCCCGCCCCGATCATCGAGTTGGCCCGCCACATCGGCGAGATCTCGATCGGGGAGGTGATCTGCGTGCTGGCCGACGACCCGGCGGCCGCGTTGGACATCCCGGCCTGGTGCGAGATGCGTCAGCAGGACTACGTCGGCCGCGCCACTGCAGCCGACAACTTCCCGGGGTACCTGGTGCGTCGCACCCGGTAACCGTTCAGGAGGCCGGCTTCGGCGGCGGGGGTGGAGGGAACTGCCGGCTGTCGGTGGGCGACCGGTGCAACAGCACGAAATTGCCCTGCTGGAAGATCTTCGCGTAACCCAGCCGCACCGCGGTGGCCTCCATCTGGCGCTGGTCGTCGAGGGTGTTGAACGGCCAGTTCACCGGGTCCTCGTCCTCGATCGCGAGGTATTCGGGGTTCGGGCGCGAGGGCGGCCAACCGAACACCGTCACCTCGTCGCGCGAGGTCAACTGCGAAGCCAGGTGGTTGGAGGCCGCCACCTGGACCCCGGACGGGATCCGGACGAGCATCGCCCGGGCGTCGGTCACCCGCGGGTCGTGCTGCCAACTGCTGGGCCGTACCAGCGCCCAGAACGGGTGCGCCGGGAGGAGGATCGCCGTCGTCACGGCACTGACGAGCAGCGCCTCGCGGACCCGCGACGGTCCCTGCTGCGCACGGGCGCGCCGTAGACCGTCGATGAACGCGACGAAGACGATCGGCATCAGTGTCAGGCTGTAGTGATAGCCGGTGCCCCAGTAGTAGGGGTTGTCCGAGGTCAGGCGCCAGGCGAGCGTCGGAAGCGCGAGCAGGAGCACCGGTGAGCGCAGCGCGACCAATGCAGTCGGGACCAGCAGCATCAACAGCAGGCTGACCTTGGCCTCGGGCGTGAACAGCCCGAAGCTGAACCGCTGCAGAGAACCGCTCAACCCGCCCGCGGCCGAAGCGCCGTGATGGGAGTCCAGCCACGCCTTGAACGAACCGTGCGGATTGGCGTGCGGCATGAGGACCAGCAATTCCAGCAGGCTGCCCCCGACGCCGGCCACGATGGTCGCGGCGCCCAACCGCCGCCGACCCGCCCAGACCACCAGGGCTCCCAGCATCGCCACGGTGCCGCCCAGATCCTCCTTGACCAGAAGCAGCGGCAACGCCCAGGCCACGGCGGCGGTGTGTCTGCCCTCGACGAAGGCCACCGCACTGAAGGCGACGAGCGGCGCCGCGAAGGCCACCTCGTGGAAGTCGAACCCGACCGCCTCGGCGACGCCCCAGGAAAAGCCGTAGCCGACCGCGATCACCACCGCGGGACCGCGGCCGACCATCCGCTGGGCACACCGGGCCAGTGGGACCACCGCGACCGCCACCAACGCCGCCTGCACCACCAGCAGCGTGACCGGCGACGGGAACACCCGGTAGATCGGGGCGACGGTTGCCAGGATCGGCACGAAATGGTCACCCAACTGGTGGAAGCCCGGGCCCTCCAACTCGACGACCGGCCAGTGCAGATGCGCCCAGGACCGCAGCGCCTGCTCGTAGATCCCGAGGTCGAAGCCGCTGCTCAGAATCCGCAGGTGCAGCCGGACCGAGACGGTGGTGTAGATCGCGAACAGGGCCAGTGCGGTCGCCCAGATCCACGCGTGGTCGGCTGTGGCCCACCTGCGCACCACGGACCACCGCCGGCTCGACGAGCCTTCGGCGCGCGCAGCGGCGGACGCGCGCGCCGTGCGCAGGTCCGTCGCCATCGTGGAAACCTGGTTCCCTTCGGTCACCACGTCGGATCGGTGACCCCTGGCAAACATTCAATCGCATGGACCCGGTCCCGACCGTCTGCAAACACCCGGTGCCCTAGCTGAAAACGTCCGGGGCGGGCACTTCCAGCGCGGTGCGCAGCAGCCGCAGGTAGCCGGCCCTGGGGAGATCGACGGCGCCGAGTGAGGTCAGGTGGGGGGTGGTCCACTGGACGTCGAGCAGTCGCCCCGCGCCTCCGTCGGGCCCGGAGCGCAGCAGGTCGCACAGGCCCAGCAGCGCCGCCTTCGAGGCGTCGGTCCGACGGTGGAACATCGACTCCCCGGCGAACAGGCCGCCGAGGGATATTCCGAACAGCCCACCGGCCAGGGTTTCGTCACCCGCCCAGGCCTCGATGCTGTGCGCCCAGCCCATGTCGTGCAGAACCCGGTAGGCGCGACGCATCGCCGGATTGATCCAGCCGTGCGGCCGGTCCGGGTCGGCGCAGGCCTGCACGACCTCGTCGAAAGCCGTGTCGATCCGGATCTCGAACCGGTGCCGGGTCCGGGCCAGCGAACGCGAGACGTGGGCCGCCTCCAGTGGCAGCACCCCGCGGGGATCCGGCGACCACCAGCCGATCCGGCCGCGGCGCGACAAGGGCATCGGAAACACGGCGCCGCGGTAGGCAGCGAGCAGCGTCGCCGGCTCCAGATCCGCGCCGACCGCCAGCAGACCGATCGGGTCGGCCGTGTCGACCGCCGGGAACACCCACCGCGACGGGCCGGGATCGACCCGCACCGAACTAGCGGAGCACCGGCACGGCCAGGTGCGGCTGGACCTGGGCCGCAGCCGCGGCGCCGTAGGCCGAACCGAGGCGGTCGAGGAACGCGCGGGTCTGGAGCCGGTACTCCTGGGTGCCGAGGGTCTCGATCACGTACCCGGCGAGTACGGCGCCCACCTGGGCGCTGCGAGTCAGGTCCAGGCCCCAGGACCGGCCGGCCAGGAATCCGGCCCGGAACGCGTCGCCCACGCCTGTCGGGTCGACCACCCGGTCCACCGGCGTGGCCGCCACATGGATCGGATCGGCGCCCCGGGCGACGATCCGGGCCCCGTCGGCGCCCAGCGTGGTGACCCGAACGTCCACCGAGGCGGCCACCTCGTCGACGGACCAACCCGTCTTCTTCTCGATCATGGCCGCCTCGTACTCGTTGGTGAACAAGTACGCGGCGCCGGCCACCAGGTCGCGGATCGCCTCGCCCTCCAGCCATGACAACTGCTGGCTCGGGTCGGCGGCGAACGGAATGCCCCGGTCCCGACACTCGGCCGTGTGTCGGGCCATGGCCACCGGGTCGTTCGGGCCGATCAGCACCAGGTCCAGGCCGCCCACCCGGGCGGCGGTCGGAGCCAGTTCGATCTCCCGGGCCTCGCTCATCGCCCCGGCGTAGAACGACGCGATCTGCGCCTGGTCGAGGTCGGTGGTGCAAACGAAGCGCGCGGTGTGCTTGAGCTGGGAGATGCGCACCGAATCGGTGTCCACCCCGTGCCGGGCCAGCCAGGACCGGTAGGGCTCGAAGTCCTCACCCGCCGCACCCACCAGGATCGGCCGAAGGCCCAGGCAACCCAGGCCGAACGCGATGTTGGCGCCCACCCCACCGCGGCGCACCTCGAGGTCGTCCACCAGGAACGACACCGAGATCTTGGCCAACGACTCCGGGACCAGGGAGTCGGCGAACCGACCTTGATAGGTCATCAGGTGGTCGGTCGCTATCGAGCCGGTAACGGCGATTCTCACGCTCGAAACACTACCGCCGCGTACACCTGTCGCCGTGCGACGCCCAACGCCTAGCGTGACGAGGACCGGACGTGCATCCCCGATCGTGGCTCGTTGAGGAGTCGGTCATGGCCGAGAACAGCGCAGCGATACCCGAACTGACGCAGATGGGTGAGGACGCCGAACAAGTGGCGGCACTTTATCCGCGTGGTCTTCCGCCTACCTCGGACGCCTGGAAGGCGTTCCCGGTCGAGATCCCAGCCGGTCTGAACAAGCTGGCCGAGGGCCACTGCGGCTACGACAATTAGCCGCGGCACGCGCCGCCCGCCCGCCCGGCGAGGGCCCGGGATCAGTGGCCCGGGATCAGTGGCCCGGGATCAGTGGCCCGGGATCAGTGGCCCGGGATCAGTGGCCCGGGATCAGTGGCCCGGGATCAGTGGCCCGGGATCAGTGGCCCGGGATCAGTGGCC
>DATAUG010000210.1:0-4186 GCA_036268355.1 Sporichthyaceae bacterium | reverse complement strand
CGGGGTGCTGAGCACGACCGGCTGCCCTGAGGTGCCGAATGTGCTGACCACCGTCACGCGGTAGCTGCCGCCGAGCGCTGGATCGGTCGGCGGGGTGGAGGTCACCATGACCTGTTGGGGTTCCTGGCCGTTGCCGGACTGGGCGTCGCCGCCGAGCCCCGGCCCGGAGTCGAGGATCTGCACCTCGGCCGGGACGACGGTGATCCGGCCGCCCGTGCCTGTCGGCCGCTGCCGGACCAGACCGCCGCCGCCGGAGCCGATCCCGGCGCCGCCGCCGCCCTGGACGTGCGGGTACTGCGCACTGCTGCCGCCGACGGTTCGCAGGCCGCCACGCAGCAGGCTGACCACTCCGCCGTTGCCGCCGAACCCGCTGCGGAACTTGGCGTGGCCGGTTCCGCCGCCGCCACCACCGCCGATCCCGGCGCCGCCCCCGGCGCCTGGTTCGCCGTAGTTCCCGGCGTTGCCCGCCGATCCGCCGAGTGCGGTCAGCCGCCCGCCGTTGAGGATCAGCCCCCCGGCGTCGCCGCCCGTGACGTACCGGCTGTGGTTGGGGCCGTCGCCCGCGCCTGCGCCGCCGCCCCCGATGCCTGCGCCGCCGCCGCCGCCACCGGCGTAGTAGACGTCGTTGTTGCTGCCGTCGCCGCCGGTGGCGATGACGCTACCGCCGAGGATGTGGACGGCGCCGGCCCCGGCCCCGTCGGTGCCCTGCAGCGGTTGGATCGCCCCGATTCCCCCGCGGCCGCCTATGCCTGCTCCGCCGCCACCACCGAGCCGCCCCCCGCCGCCGGTGGCTGTCAACCGGCCGAGATGCAGCGGGGTGCTGTCGCCGATGGTGAGCATCGCGTCGGGCGGGACCGAGATGCCGGGCAACCCGGCGGGGACGTTCTTGAGGGTCACCGGCCAACCGGCGAGATCGAGTTCAGCACGTCCGCCGGGCGGGATCATCAGCGGTTGGTACGAGTGCTGGCCGGCGTCGTCGATCGGATTGCACAACTTGGCCGTGCCGCCGGTGCGGAATGCCGATACCAGGCCGGTCCACGTGGAGACGGTGCAGTCAGTCGCGTGCGCTGCGTGCGCCGGGCCGACCAGACAACCGGCGCCCAGCACCGTCGTGGCGAGGAGTCGGCCGCCTGCGCTCCTGATGCGGCATTTGCCCTGGACCATCGGCCCGGTACCTCCTGGGGCTGGGGGAATTCATCGGCAAGCCCTCGCATCTTTGCCGACGGTGTGCAAATCGTACTTCCGCGATCGCCGATTAAATACGTATCGAATCCGTTAAGAAGTCCTCACACCGTGCCGCCGGGAATGTGAGATTGCGTGAACCGAACGGCAACCGATGCGACACCTGACGGTCAGTCACTTCGCTGTGTCACCCAGCGGAACGTGGTCATGACGGCGTCGAACAGCGCGACCCATTCCGGCGACGGGTCGACGATGCTCTCGTCGGCCGGCCGCAGTGCGGAGAAGCTGATGACGAGCCACCGGTCGGGGTCGTCGGGGAACGGCACGAAGTGGTCGACCTGCCGCGACGGCAACACGGCGCCACGTCCCGGGTCGGCCTGGCAGATCCGTTCCGTCCGGGTGGCGACGACCCCGCCGACGATCAGTTGCCGCCCGTTCGGTGCGGTCGCGAGGCGTCCGGTGAGCTCGCCCGGGTCGATCGGGTCGAGGGCGCCGAAGGCGACCTCGGCGACGGACATCGAGGCAGCGACGGTGAAACCGTGCAGGGCCGCGAACGGTAGGTAGAGGTGCACGCAGTTGGCGGCGCGGGCCCGCGCCACGACCTGCTCGAGCTGCGTGGCCATCTGTTCGCGCCAGTCGGTTGCCTCGGGCCGGCGGCTCGCCGTGGCGGCGTCCAGGATTGCCTCTAGGGCTGTGCCGGTGCCGGACCGCAACGGGATCTGGGCCCAACCGGGCGGCAGCAGGATCTCGTAGCCGACCTGCCCGGTCGGCGACGTGCTCACGTCGCCGGTGGGGACCAGGGGACCGGGAGCCCGTCGGGGACGTTCTGCAGCAGGTGGATCTGTCGGACGAACTCGTCGATGTCGTCGAGGGCCCCGCTCATCCGGCCGAGGTCGGTGTCGGTGGCCGCGACGGTGACGACGGCCTGGCGGGTCGGGACGGCGAACGTGTAGCGGACCTGGACCCAGACGGTCTGGGCGCCGGGCAGGTCGCCTGGCTGCGGGTCGAGCGTGCCGTGGCAGGTGACCTTCAATCCGGCGCCGAGGATCTCGGTGTGGAACTGCTCGACCGTCGGGGGTCGGATGGCGTCGGGGTTGTCGACGCCTGCGGCGTGCTCGACGGTCAGCTCCGGGGTGTCGTCGACCCAGACCTTGACCGGCAGGACGCTGACCGTCGGGCTCGGCCGGTGGAGGTAGGTGGCGACCTGGAAAGGGCTCAGCGGATCGAAGCCGCCCCACTTGTCGGCGTAACTGAGGATCTCCACCGCGGTGCGGTCGACAGCGGACTGCTCGGGCTTCTCAACGCCGGGGTTCTGCTCGACCCACAACCCCCAGACTTCCTCGGCAGTCGTCTTCGCGAAGTCCTCCGGGCCGTCGTACAGGGTTCCGTTGCCCCAGTCGTTCGGGATGTCGGTCCACCTCTGAGGGTCGTAATCAATCTCTGCGAGGAGGACGCGGTCCAACGGTGTCCCGTTTGCGGTGTGGCCGAGCGAACCTGCGGTGACGTAGCCAGGCGGCAGGCCATCACCGGCGGAATCGTGCTTGCGGTGCAGGAAACCCATCACAGCGGTGCTCCCTTCTCGGTCGCCCACTGCCCGAGCCGCTGTGGTGGTCAGGTCTGGCGCGGGGACCAAGGAACCGGTACGGATCCCGGGACGTTCTGGACCAAGCTGATCAGGTTGACGAACTCGTCGATGTCGTCGAGGGCGCCGGTCATCCGGCCGAGGTCGGTGTCGGTGGCCGCGACGGTGACGACGGCTTGGCGGGTCGGGACGCGAATGCGTAGCGGACCTGGACCCAGACGGTCTGGGCGCCGGGCAGGTCGCCGGGCGGCGGGTCGAGCGTGCCGTGGCAGGTGACCTTCAATCCGGCGCCGAGGATCTCGGTGTGGAACTGCTCGACCGTCGGGGGCGGGATGGCGTCGGAGGTGTCGACCACGGCGGCCTGCTCGATGGTCAGGTCTGGAGTGTCGTCCACGAATACCCGCACCGGTAAGGCGCCCACCGTCGGGCTGGGTAAGTGCAACCAGGTGGCGATTTCGAAGGGCCGCAGCGGGTCGAATCCGCCCCACTTCTCGGCGTAGCTACACAATTCCACAGCTGTTCGGTCGATCGCGGACTGCTCGGGTTTCTCAACGCCGGGATTCTTCTCGACCCAAAGCCCCCAGATGTCGGGAGCCCAATCCTGTGCCCATTGTTCGGGGCTGCTCCAGTAGCCGGCCCAAGTGATCGGGATCGGGATCCACCTGAAGATATCGGGGCTGACGTCTACATGAAGTATCTGGTTGAGCGGTGTTCCATTCGGGCTGCGACCGAGCGACCCGGCGGTTACGTAACCTGGCGGCAGGCCCGCGGCGGTGTCGTGCTTGCGATGCAGGAAGCCCATCACACCCATCCTCTTGCGAGTTTGAACTGGTCCTTGAAGCAGCGGTAGGAGTCGCCCCACTCCTGAGCCTTGCCGGCAGCGTCGAGGGCTACACCGGTCGCAAAATTCCCGCGTCCAGCCAATGTCAATCGATGCAGATTGCGCGCCGCGTTTCGCACGGCCGGGTCTCCCGGGTGGTCGTCAGCCAATTGTTTGGCGGTGTTGATCGAGTAGGCGTCGTCCTTCGCGCCGGCGGTGAGCATCTGCCACTTGGTGGCGGTGGCCTCCGGGGTTTCCAGGATTGCCGTTGTCGCGTCGTTCTCGGCTTTCACGAGCTGGGAACTCCTCCGCCGGCCTCAGTCCTTGCGCGCCAGCACCCGGTAGAGGTTCGCGTCGCCGGTGCGCTTCACCACTGGGGTGAGGGCGGCGTCGGCCTTGTAGGCCCAGGGCAGCACCCTCGGGCACAGCTTCGCCCACATGAACTGGTGGTACGCCCACCGCGCCTTGTTCTGACGGATCGTCAGCCAGGGCAGACGCGGCTCGGGGGAGGCCACCGCGAACATCGACAGCATCGCGCAGGTGACGTCGACCGGGATGTGCGACTCCGCGAACTGCACCGACACCGGCCGCAGGCCGCGTTC
>DATAUG010000209.1:0-1683 GCA_036268355.1 Sporichthyaceae bacterium | reverse complement strand
GGATGCTCTACATCCACCCCGACGAGTGCGTGGATTGCGGGGCCTGTGAACCGGTGTGCCCGGTCGAGGCAATTTTCTACGAGGACGACGTGCCGGACCAGTGGAAGAGCTTCTACAAGGCCAACGTCGAATTCTTCGACGACCTCGGGTCGCCCGGCGGTGCGGCGAAGCTCGGGCTGATCGAGCGCGACCACCCGCACGTCGCGGCGCTGCCGCCGCAAGAACACGAAGAGTGAGGTCGTCGAACCTCCCGGACTTCCCCTGGGACCGGCTGAACCCGGCCAAGGAACGTGCCATCACGGCGGCTGGGCCGGCGGGGTTGGTCGACCTGTCCGTCGGCACCCCGGTCGACCCGGCGCCGAAGGTCGTGCAGGAAGCGCTGGCCGGGGCGGCGGACGCACCCGGCTACCCGCTGACCTCCGGCACGCCGGCAGTTCGCACGGCGATCGCGAAGTTCCTGGCCCGGCGCTTCGGCGTCGCGGGCCTGGCCCCGACCGCAGTGTTGCCGACCATCGGGTCGAAGGAACTCGTGGCCTGGTTGCCGACGTTGCTCGGGCTGCGGTCCGGCGACGTGGTGGCGCATCCGCATCTGGCCTACCCGACCTACGAGGTCGGTGCGCGGCTGGCCGGGGCCACCCCGGTGCGGGCTGAGGAACCGTCAGAACTCGACTCGGCGGGCGGATCCGGCCCCGTGGGGATGGTCTGGGTGAACTCCCCGGCCAACCCGTCGGGTCGTGTCCTGCCGCCGGACCGGCTGCGCGAACTGGTGGCGTGGGCCCGGGCGGCCGGCGCGGTGCTGGTCTCCGACGAGTGCTACGCGGAGTTCGGCTGGGACGCCGAGCCGGTCTCGGTGCTGCACCCGGACATCTGCGGGGGCTCGCATGCAGGCCTGCTTGCGGTGCACTCGGCCTCGAAGCGCTCGAACCTGGCCGGTTATCGGGCGGCGTTCCTGGCCGGCGACCCGGAACTGGTGGCGCACCTGCTCAAGGTCCGTAAGCACGCCGGGATGATGCTGCCGACGCCGGTCCAGGCCGCGTTGGTGGCCGCCCTGACCGACACCGAGCACGTCGCGGAGCAACGGGAGCGGTACGCGACCCGACGCGCCACGCTGCGGGCGGCGGTGCTGGAGGCCGGCTTCCGGATCGATGAGTCGACGGCGGGTCTGTACCTATGGACCACTCGCGACGAGGACTGCTGGGCCACTGTCGGACACTTCGCCGACCGGGGCATCCTGGTCGCCCCGGGGGAGTTCTACGGCCCTGGGGGATGGCGCCACGTGCGCATCGCGCTCACCGCGACGGATGAGCGGATCGCGGCAGCGGCCCAGCGGCTGACGAGCTGAGCCAAGGGGGCTGAGGCGGAACGAATTCGCCCTGGGCGCATCCGGCCCGCGAGCGTAGCGAGCGTTCGCGACGCGGAGCGTCGCAATGACAATTGCGAGGCGACGTAGTCCGCGCTTTCCGCGGACACAGGTTACCCGAGACTCGCGCTGACTAGCCGTGCGCGACGATCACCACGAACATGAGTAGGGCGAAGGCCAGGGCGGCGACCATCACCAGCACCGGGCCGCGGCCGGAGGTCCGCTCCTGGTAGTGCTCCGCGCCGGTCACGAACGCGCGGAACATCTCGGTGTTGCCACCGGGGTCGATCTCGTCGTCCGCCATCTGCCGACCATAGACCTGT
>DATAUG010000208.1:0-3551 GCA_036268355.1 Sporichthyaceae bacterium | reverse complement strand
CCCGGCCTGCAAGGTACCCGGCGGATACGGATCAGCCGCGCACCACCGAGTCGTAGCTGGCCAGCGGTGCCGCCGAGAGGTCGGTCCCGGCGATTTCGGTCAGCACCGCGCGGGCGGTCGCGTCGTTGTAGCGGAACGCGGGCGCGTTGGTTTTCGGCCGGGCGAACGCTGCCGCGGTGCGGACCGTGGTGAACGGGCCGAGGGCGAATCGGCGCTGGTGGGGTCGACCGTTCGGGTCGAGCACCCGGCCGTCCTCGGCCGACGCGCGCACCAGACCCGTGCTCACCGGGGACGACCCCGGACCGTCGAACAGCAGTTCCTCGACCGCCTCGCCGCCCCGGTGCAGTCCGCGCAGCAGCTCGTCCGCCGTGTCGCGCACGCTCGCCCGGGGCAGCCGCGCCTCCACCAGGCCGGTCGCGGTCACCTCCTCGTCCGTACTCACGCTCCCGGCCACGAACAGGCCACGCTCGGCGTCCGGGCGGACCCACATGTCCGCGCCGAGGAAGCGCACGATCCCCGCCCTGGAGAGCGCCAGCAGCTGCTCCAGCCGGTCACCGGGCGGCCCACTGGCGAAGTAGCTGAAGAAGCCGGTCCACCACCCCTCCAGCCGGCGCACCCGGGAACTGGCCGTCAGTTTGCCGGCCGCGACGATCCGGGGCAGCTGCCCGTACACCGACAGCAGCGCGAGGAACGCGCCCAGGTCCGCACTGTGGGTCTGGTCCGAGCGGCGAGCCAGATCTGCGTGGACATAGGCGTGCAGGTAGTCCTGCAACTCCGCTGAGGTCGCGAACCGCAGGCCGGCCATCGGGCGGTCCAACCGCTGGAAGTCGAGGCGGTCGGTCGGGTCGGGCACCGACTCGTCGACCAGGGCGCGCAGTTCGGGGCTGTCCCAGGCCAGCGGCGCGTACCGGGCGTCGAATTCCGCCCAGGAGAGGTTGACCCGGTCGGGGTGGCCGGTGAACAGCTCGTAGTAGTAGCCGAACGCGATCTCCTTGGCCATCAGCGGCCAGACCCGCTCGGTGAAGTCCAGTCGGCCAGGCTCGGCCAACAGCGCGTCCACCGCGTCCGGACCGAAGTACCGGGGCAGCGGCGGGCGGGCACCGGTCAGCCGGTAGGTGGTCTTCGCGTGATACGGGACGCCGCGCCGGGAACCCACGTACAGCAGCGGTTCCCGGCCCGACGGCGTGTAGCGCAGCGAGCCGTCCGGCGCCGGGTCGAACCGACCGCCGCGGCCCTCGGTGAGCAACGCCATCAGATCGATGAACGCCAGCCCGAAACCACGCATGATCAGCGACTGTCCCGGTTGGACCGGCGACAGGTCGACATCAGCGGAGTACGCCGGCGGCAGGTAGTACAGGTCGTGGCGGCGGGCGAAGTCGGCCAGGCCGGCCTCGGTTCCCGACACCTCGGCGTCCAGGTGGCCCATCGCCAGGATGACGAGGTCGGCACGCAGCGGCGTCGGCCGGTCGGCCAGCCACACCTGTTGGCTGCCCGAGGGCGAGCCGGTGATCCGACGGACCGTCGTCGCGTGCACCCGAACATCCACAGTGGATGGAAGATTGGCGACCGCCTGCTGGAAGAACCATGCCAGGTAGCGACTCTGGAGTTGCCGGGTGGCGAAACTGCCGCCGGTCAGGTCGCGCAGTTCGGGGTCGACGGCGTCGGCCGGCAGGCGGTCGCGTTCGCGGGCCGCCCACTCGAACAGCGACGGACCGGGGCGGATCGGGCCGACGCACGTCACGCTCTCGTCGGTGAACATCGTGACGTCCTCGGCCATCGAATTCATCCGCAGCAACGGCGACTGGGCATGCCGCCACACTCGCCCGGCGCCCGGTGGGTGCGGGTCGACGAAGTGCACCTCGATCCGCCGGTCGGGCAGTAACTCGGGAAGGTTGGCACCGAGTCGCTCCAGGAATCCGGCGCCGCGCGGACCGGCGCCGACCACCACGATGACCGCGGGCACGGTGGGCTGCGCGGACGTCTGCGGCACGGTCATGGCCTGGGCTCCCCGACGCATTATCTCGGTTACGGAAAATGTCGACCAGCGACACATCGACGATGATGATCCCGACAGCCAGAGTAGGAGCAGAAATCGCCGCGCGCCGGGGGTTTCGCGGAGTGGGACGGCCCCGCCGGCGCGTTGACGACGCCCCGACGTGCTGCTGCACTGTTCTACGACCACCGAACAAAAATCACGATCGGTGTGGAGGAGTCAGGCTCATGCCCGTGGAATTCCTGGGGATCGGCGGCACCAACGACGGCTCGGAAACCCGGCCTCGATCCGGCCCCGCGTTCGACAAGGACTACACGCTGCGTCTGGCCCGCGCGCACGAGGACTTCGGCTGGGACCGGGTGCTCACCGCCTACGGGTCCGGCTCGCCCGACCCCGCGCAGGTCGCCGCCTACATCGGCGCGCGGACCGAGCGGCTGCACCTGCTGCTGGCCCACCGGCCCAACGTGTCGTATCCGACCTTCGCCGCGAAGACCTTCGCCACCCTCGACCAGATCAGCGACGGTCGATTGACCGTACATTTCATCACCGGTGGCAGTGACCACGAGCAGCAGCGCGAGGGCGACTTCCTCACCAAGGACCAGCGCTACAGCCGCACCCGGGAGTACATCCAGATCGTCAAGCAGGCGTGGACCTCGCGCGAGCCGTTCGACCACGACGGCGAGCACTACCGGTTCGCCGACTTCGTCAGTGACACCTTCCCGGTGCAGCAGCCGCGGCCGGCCGTGTCCTTCGGCGGCTCCTCCCCCGCCGCCTACGCGGCCGGTGGCGCTGAGGCGGACATCTACTGCCTGTGGGGCGAACCGCTGGCGCAGACCGCCGAGCAGATCGAGTCGGTCAAGGCCGCGGCGCTGGCCGCCGGACGCACCGACGTGCCCCGCATCCAGGTGGCCTTCCGGCCGATCATCGCGGCCACCGAGGAACTGGCCTGGGAGAAGGCCTACCGCACGGTCGAGCAGATCAGGACCCGGACCAGGGGTGGCACCGCACCACTGACCCGCCGGCACTCGCTGACCGGCCCGCAGAACACCGGCTCGCAGCGGCTGCTGGCCATCGCGGAGCAGGGCGAACGGTTCGACCGGGCGCTGTGGACGCCGACCGCGGCGGCGACCGGTGGCGGCGGCAACTCCAACGCCCTGGTCGGCACGCCGGAGACGGTGGCCGCGGCGCTGCTGGACTACTACGACCTCGGCGTGACCATCCTGTCCGCACGCGGCTACGACATGATCAACGACACCATCGACTTCGGCCGGCACGTCATCCCGATCGTGCGCGCGGAGGTGGCGAAGCGGGACGCCGAGCGCGCGGCCACCGCCGACCGCCCGGCCGAACGGGAGTCCATCACGGTGGACGGCTGACCGAACGGGCCGGAGATCCGGGCCGGATCTCCGGGACCGGGGTCATTTCTTCGCGGACTTGCCCTTGTCCGGCGACTCCTCGGTGGACAGGGCGGCGACGAACGCCTCCTGCGGCACCTCGACCCGGCCGACCATCTTCATCCGCTTCTTGCCTTCCTTCTGCTTCTCCAGCAACTTGCGCT
>DATAUG010000207.1:0-2626 GCA_036268355.1 Sporichthyaceae bacterium | reverse complement strand
GCCGCTCGCCCGGATCGGCGCACAGCACAGCGAAGTGCGCGCCCTCGCCCGGTGAGTCCAGGTCCGAGGGCGGTTGCCCGACGGGAACAGTCATCTTCCGGCGCCTCCCCGCCGAAAACTAGCTGCCTGCGGGGGTTGGCGCCTCGTCCTGCGGGACGAGAGCCGTCGACCTGGGTCCCCTGCCGGGCCGGGATCCGCCGCCCTCAGCCGCCCCGGCGCACCCGGACGACCACGAACGCGCCGGAGCGGGCGCGCGGGTCAGGCCTCGCCGGCCGGCTCCAACAACTTCTCGGCCGGGTTCTCGGCCGGGGCCGCTGGGGAGGTGTCCGGCGCCAACTCGGCCGCCGCCCGGCGCGCCGAGCGCCACTGGCGGGCGTACGGCGCGGCGCTGGCGCCGCCATGCACGCGCTGCGCCAGCCGCGAGGCCCGTACCGGCACCCGGCTGGCCTCCCGCCGGCGCCGGGCCTCCTTCAGGAACGAGGTCGCCGCGGTGTAGGCGTCCAGTCGCGCCGGGGCCGGGCCCCAGTACGGGGTCAGCCCGAGCGCGCCGAGTCGGCCGTCGCGCTCGGCCACGTCCCGCGGCAGCTTGGCCGACACCGTGGCTACCTCGAACAACGCGACCCGCTCCACGTTCACCGCGCGGAAGTCTCTGCACGCCTCCGCGAGGCGCCGCAGCACGTCGGCGTCGAGCGTGTCCCCCGGTAGCGGTACGTCGGTCGTGGCCATCAAGAACCTCCCCATGAGCTGATTCATCAACCCCCGAGATACCCCGGTCCGGTCAGCCCATTCGCCGCATTACCGGAGCCGGGCCGCGACCGTGCGCGGGTTCGGACCGGCGCCGGCCGGGCAGACCCTCGCGAGGTGCGTGAGCAGGAGAGGTGGCGGGCGGACGATTGGACTGGGCAAACGCGTCCTCGCTGGCCACCGGGGGTGGGACGGTGCTGCTCGCGACCGCTACGTACGCCTCGGTCCGGTCGGCGAACCGGGCCGCCCGGGCCGCGGAGCGGTCGCTGCTGGCCGGACTGCGCCCGGCGCTGCTGCCCTCCCGGGTCCAGGACCCGGAGGAGAAAGTGGGCTACGCGGACGGGCACTGGGTGGCCGTGCCCGGTGGGTACGCGATCACCGAGATCGCGGCCGAAACCATCTACCTCGCGGTGGCCCTGCGCAACGTCGGCCAGGGCTTGGCCGTGCTGCACGGGTGGTCGATCGGACCGGCCCGCGACGCCGACGCCAACGCTCCGGAGGAGCGGGAATTCCGCCTGTTGCGGCGCGACATCTACGTGCCGGCAGGCGACACCGGGTTCTGGCAGGGCGCGTTCCGGGACACCGACGACGAGGTTTTCCGGGTGGTCCGGCGGGCGATCGAGCGCCAGGAGGTGCTGACCCTGGACCTGCTCTACGGCGACCACGAGGGCGGGCAACGCACGATCAGCCGATTCATCCTGGCCTGCGACGACGCGAACGGCCCGCGCCTGGCCTCCGCGGCCCGGCACTGGAACCTGGACCGTCCGGAACCGCGGTGACCCGTCGGCTCCGGGGTCGACGTCACGACCCCGGCGGCAGCAATTCCACGGTGGCCGCTGCGACCAGGCCGCCGATCTCGAGGACGGTCGCGACAGCCGTGTTCGGCGCCGCGATCAGGTGCAGGTTACGGGCGTGGTCGTAGAGCAGGGAGAGCCCGGCGCTGTCCAGATACGTCACTTCGCGCAGGTCGATCCGCAGTGCGCCGCCGGACCCATCCGGGCCGCCGACGAGCGCCGCGCGCAGGGCCGGCGCCGTGGTCATGTCGATCTCGCCGCGCAGCACGATCGTCCCGTCCGGAGCGCGGCTCAACTCCAGCCGTTGCGGTGCGGCGTGCGTCACGACTCAACTCCTCGGTCGGTCCGTGCGGACGGAACAGGCTCGGTGCAGAGTTGCCGATCATCGCCGAAAGGCACCCGCCAGTCGACCGGTCGGGTCGGTGGCGCAAACTCGGCGGAAGCGAGTCAGCGGGATCCGGGTGGCAGCGCCTTGCGCAGCGTCACGGTCGTGCCCGAACCGCCCGTCGAGATCTCGCACTCGTCCATCAGTCCGGCCATGAGCAGCCTGCCCCGGCCGCGGTTGCGGCGCTCGAAGGCCGCTGGGCTGCGCTCGATCCAGCGCCCGTTGTCCGCGATGACGACGTGCACGAAGCCGTTGTCGAGGCGGGCCTCGACCCAGCCCGCCGGGGCCGTGTCGGTACGTCGGGCACCCGAGTGCTCCAGGACGTTCGCGCACGCCTCGCCGGCGGCGACCAGGATCTCCGCGGCGACGCGGTCGTCGACGTCGGACTCGCGCAGCCACTCCCTCATGGCGTCGCGCACCAGGGCCATCTCGGCGGCGCGCCGCGCCGGGTCGAGCTCGACGCAGAATCGGGGTCCGTTGCCCGAGCGCGAGGGCACCGGTCTGGACGACTCCCGTCGCGTCGTGTTCACGGACCCCCTTCCCTGCTGCGCACCGGTTCGGTGCTGTTGCGGACGAAGGTCCTCCTACCCGCGTCGGCCCAACCGGAAGCTTCGTCCGGTGATCGGAGAGACATGGCTCTCAAACTATTGCCGCGGGTTTGCACCATCGAGGTCCAGCGGCTGTCCGAGCCACGCCGACGATG
>DATAUG010000206.1:0-2322 GCA_036268355.1 Sporichthyaceae bacterium | reverse complement strand
CCTGGACGGCGCGGCGGTCGACACCGAGAACAACTACTGGATCGCCCTGCCCCGCCAGGAGACCATCGCCAAGTTCCGGCCGGACGGCTCGCTGGACCGCATCATCAAGTCGCCGACCCGGCGCCCCGCCATGGTCTGCTTTGGCGGCCAGGACCTGGACCAGCTGTACGTGGTCACGATGACCAACAACTACCCGAGCAAAGAAGAGCTCGCGGCCGACCCGCTGGCCGGCGGGATGTTCCGGGTCAACGTGGGCGCTACCGGCCTGCCCGAACCCAAGGTCGTCCTCTAGCCCGTTCGCTCCCGCCGGAAAGGTTCAGCCACTCAATGTCGAGCGTTTCTGCCAAGGTATCCGAGTACGAGCCGGTAACGCGGTGGGCCAAGGTCCCGCACGGCATTTCTTTCGGGGCCGGCGCCAACTCGGTCGCGGTCGATTCCGGCGATCGCATCATCATCTTCAACCGGGGCACCGATCCGGTCGCGATATTCGACCGGGACGGCAATTTCCTCGACTCCTGGGGACACGGTGAATTCGTCAACCCCCATGGCATCACCATCGGGCCGAACGGTGATCTGTACCTCATCGACGACCTCGGCCACTTTGTTCAGCGGCGGAGCCCGGACGGCAAGGTCCTGCTGACGCTGGGGACGCCGCGGCAGGCGGCCGAACCGCAGTCCGGAAAACCATTCAACCGGCCTACGCACGTCGCGGTTTCTGCGAATGGTGAAATCTTCGTCACCGATGGCTACGGCAACTCCCGGATCCATCATTTCGCCGAGGACGGGAAACTGCTGGGCGGCTGGGGGATGCCCGGGACCGAACCGGGCCAGTTCAGCCTCCCGCACAACGTGTGCTGGACCTCGAAGGGCACGCTGGCGGTGTGCGACCGGGAAAACCACCGGGTCCAGTTCTTCCACCCCGACGGCTCCTTCGCCGGCCAGTGGCACTTCCACCGGCCGGTCGCCATCGCGACCCGGCCCGACCTCAATCCCTACATCTACCTGGTCGAACTCGGTCCTGACGGGATCCAGCGCGGAGTCCCGAACATCGGCCTCAAGGTGCGGATCGTGGACGAGGACGGCCAGGTCCTGCAGACCTTCGGTGACGGCACCCTGGGCTCGGGCTCGCGGCAGTTCATCGCCCCGCACGGGATCGCGGTCGACTCGGCCGGCGACGTCTACATCGCCGAGGTGAGCGCATCGTCGCTGAAGGCCCACGACGGAATCACCTCCCTGGGCGAAACCGTGAGCCTGCGGAAATGGCGGGTGGTCAGCTGACCCACATTGTCCTGTCAGGTTCTGCTGGAGGGTGCTTATTTAGGGCGAGCGCGGCGGTTTGATTTGTTCGTTTGATAAAGCGGATCGTGTCATTGGTGACGCGAATAGCCGTTCTTTAATCTTGCGCTCAAACAAGTGACCGCGCGCGCCGGCCGACAATGTCTCAATGTGAGACAACACGTGCCATGGAATCGGCTTCATCGGCATAATCGAAATGTTACCGCACGGTTATCTTTGAATCTAGACGCTCTCGACGTTCGGCTGATACTTTCCCCCGAAAGGTCATCAAGCCGACAGTAAGGGGGGGTGCAAATGGGCAGATCGCGCAGAAACAATGCAACCCAACGCAGCACTCTGGATAGCAGCCTCAGCGACTCGCCAATTGACTCCGGCCTCAGTCGGCGTGCCCTTATCAAGTACTCGGCCAGCGGGCTCGCCGTGGCCATGGGCGGCGTGGTCCTGTCCGCCTGCGGCAGCAGCTC
Source organism: Sporichthyaceae bacterium (assembly GCA_036268355.1). GTDB lineage: Bacteria > Actinomycetota > Actinomycetes > Sporichthyales > Sporichthyaceae > DASQPJ01. Next base: position 562 of record DATAUG010000206.1, on the reverse strand, counting down.
CGGCAGCAAGAGCGGATCGACCGGCTCCGGCGGCTCGACCGGCACGTCCAAGACCAACGTCAAGGCGGGCGGCACCCTGACCGCGCAGGAGAAGCAGGTCCTGCTGGAGATGGCCGGGCCGTCCGACAAGAGCTTCACCGGTAAGGGCATGACCTGGAAGATCGGCGGGGCGTTCCCGTTCAGCGGTCCCTACCAGTACTACGAGACCATCGAGGCCGACGGCCTCCGGCTCGCCGCCCAGCACATTCCCCAGCTGGGCGGGCCGACGATCGAGCTGAACCTGCAGGACTTCGGCAGCAACAGCGGCGTCGACACCCAGAAGGCGGTCGACGCCAGCCTGAACTTCCACGACGCGGGCAACGGCATCAGCGTCTCCGGCATCCAGGGGGCCCTGGGCGCCCTGATCCCGGGCGCCGAGAAGTACAAGATCCTCAATCTGGACGCGGGCGCCGGAGTCGGTACCTTCGCCGGCAAGGACTACTACCGGGCGATGCGGGCCAACTACCCGATGAACAACGTCACCGTCGCCCTGGACTACGCCAAGAAGACGACGCCGTCGGCC
>DATAUG010000205.1:0-6549 GCA_036268355.1 Sporichthyaceae bacterium | reverse complement strand
GGGGCCGACTCCGCATCGCCCTCGGCAAACCCCTCCGAGGGCAGCTGCCGTGGGTCCCCGGTTGCCGGCCGTGTGTCGACGGCAACCGACGGTTCTGAGTAATATTTGATGACCCGTCAGTTACTGGAGCATCGCGTCAGGCTGGTGGGAGCTGGTGGGGCAGGGACTGGGACACTGGCGACTGCAACACCGGCCATGGCAAGTGACCTACGTCAGTTGTGTGTGCAGACAGGTCCGACGGATCGTTGTCCCGCCATTTCTGGCGGTGCGTCAGTTCTCCGTCGCCTCGGGGCGGCAGTGTGCTCCGGTTGCGTGCAACTGGTTGCGGACCATCTCGACCCAGGTGGCGACGAACAGTTCGTCCGGGACGGCGGTCACCTCGCGGCCCTCGGCGCAGCCCTCGCCCGCCTCGAAGGAGGCATCGCATTGCAACACCTCTTCCAACGCCACCCCGACCTCACCGAGGCCGGCCCCACCACGCGGCGCCCCACCCGCGCGATCCGCGGGTACCAGGCCATTCCCGTCCACCCGGCACACGTGTCCATCACCGCGCAGGCACCCGACTGAACCCGCAGGCGCGGTCCGCGACACTGCGACGCCCAGCCCCACGCGACCGAGCCGAATCAGCACGTGGCCACCGGCCTGTTGCTGCCGGCTCGAGGCGCACCTGGCCGACGGACGATCGACAGGTTCCTCGCCCATTTCTGCATCCCGTCAGGTGGAATCTGTCACCGGCGGTCGGATCCTTCGCAGCCGGTAGCAGGCAATGTCGGCGCGACACGGGTCATCGCCGCGGCCCCGCGTGCGCCGCGGCGGCCGGGGTCGCGGCGGGTGCTTCCGGCGCGCGAGGTGCCCGGAACCGGTGTCGCAGGACCCGGGCGGCGAAGGCCGGGTGGGCCAGCCGGGACGGAGGGTCGAGCAGCCAACTGACCCGCAGGAACCCGTCCCGGACGCGGGTGTCGGACTCGGCGGCGGACAGGACGGCGTCGGTGCCCCGGTTCACCACCGCGACCCAGGGCGGGCGGGGGCCGGGCACGCACGGGTAGGCCAGATCCCCGCAGACCGAAAGGCGCCAGGCCACGTCCACGTCCCGGGCGGCGGCGGTGAAGAACCGGCGGGCCAGGTCCCGGTCCCCACCGGCGAGGGTCTGCCGCAGGGTGAGCGCCTGCAGGGCCGCGACCGTCATTCCCTGTCCGTACAGGGGGTTGAAGCTGCACAGGCCGTCCCCGACCACCAGCAGACCCTGCGGGAAGGCCCGCAGCTTCTCGTACCGCCGCCGGATGCTGCACGGGTACCGGTGCACCGCGACCCGCTCCGGTCGGGTTTCCAGCAGCGCCTCCAGCCAGCCCGGTGGTGCCAGTTCGGCGAACGCGTCGACGATGCCCTCGTAGTCAGTCGAGGGGTGGTGGCCGCGGTAGCCGTAGGCGGTGACCAGGCCCCGGTCCCCGTCGGTCCGGCCGCCGGCGATACCCCAGGGCCGGGCCGGGGTGGCCGAGACCAGTATCGCCCGCTGCAGGTGCTCGGGCAGATCCAGGAACGCCGAGACGTAGCAGACGTCCACCTCGACCCGATCCTCCGCCGGCGCCGGGAAACCCAGTGCGGGCAGCCAGGCCGCGGCCCGCCCGGAACGCCCGGTCGCGTCCACGACCAGGTCCGCGCCCAGCTCCTCCCGCCCGGCCGCGGTCTCCAGGCCGACCCCGACCACCTTGCCGTCGCTCTGGATCAGGTCGGTGGCGGTCGTACCGGCCCGCAGGGTCGCGTGGCGGGCGGTGCGGGCCCGCAGGCCGGCCTCCAGGGCGGTCCGGGTCGGCAGGTACATCGGTTCGGGTGTGGCGCCCTGCCGGGACAGCAGGTGACCGCAGAAGTCCAGGTGCGTGTCGCGGAAGGTGCGCAGCACCGGGGCACCGGACAGGACCATGTCGGCGAGCAGCCCGGGGTGCAGTTCCTCGAGCACCCGGGCCCCGCGGGCCAGCAGCAGGTGCGGGTGCCGGTCCTGCGGCGTCCCCTTCCGGTGCGCCGGTCCCGCGGGCAGGTCGTCGCGGTCCACGACGGTGACCCGCTCGTAGTGCCCGGCCAGGGCACGGGCGGCCAGCAGCCCGGAGATGCCCGCGCCCAGGACGACGGCATGCGCTCTGGACATTTCTGATGCTCCGTCAGTCGTCGGTGGTGCCTGCGGTCGACAGGCTTCAGTCGCTTGTGTGGATGACGAACTCGTGGTCGTCGGGGACCAGTCCGGAGGGGGAGCCGTCGGGGTTGGCGCGGGTGTCCTCGGATACGTAGCGGTACATGAATTCCCGGCCCTGGGCCATCTCGCGGTTCCAGGTGGGGTGCTCGAAGGTTCCGCCGCGTTCGGCCGGGGTCCAGGAGAATTTCTGGTCCAGGTCGGCGTCGGCGGCCCACACCCCGTTGCCCAGGGCGGCCATGAGCCGCTGCCGGGTCAGGTCCGGGCCGACCGCGGCGGCGGCACGGGCCAGGATGTTCATGCCGGTCCAGGCGACCTGCACGATGTGGTTCTCCATGCCGGCGTTCGCCTTGGCGTAGCGGTTCATCGCGGCCATGAACTGCGCGCCCCACAACCGGTAGGTGGTGTTGGTCCAGTAGCGGCCGGCCGGCCACTTGCCCAGGACCGGTCCCAGCGCCTCGGCGGCCAGGTGGTTGCCGGACACGCCCTTCGGGGGCCAGTAGCTCTGCTGGGCGGCCTCAACCATGAACTTGGCCATGGTGCCCGGGTTCATCACGTAGTGGACGATGTGCTCCGGCGCGGCCGCCCGGAAGGAGAGGATGTAGGAGGACATCGAGGTCTCCGAGGGGTTCACGTCGATCTTGCGGACCAGCCGCGAGCCGGAGGCGTCGAGGATCCGCGCCACGTTGGAACAGGCCAGTTGCATCTCCGGGCTGTTCAGGCACAGCAGCCCGTACGTCCTCGGACGGATCACGTCACGCACCCAGCGGGCCCCGGCCATCGCCTCGTGCACCATCGACATGTGCGTGGGGAACATGAACGGGTCCTGCCACTCGGTCTGCGAGTACGCCCACACCCCCACGTAGGGCAACCGGTACTGGTGCAGGTCGTCGTGGATGGAGGCCGTCGCCCAGTCCGCCCCGGTTATCAGGGCGAAGATCCGATCCTGGTCGACCAGCTTCTTCAGGCAGGTCTTGGACCGCTGCACCTCACCGTCGCCGTCGTCGCAGGTCACCATCTCGATCCGGCGACCGAGCACCCCACCGCGGTCGTCGATGGCCTGCGCGGTGGCCTGGATCCCGCGCACCAGCGGGACCACCGCGATGTTGGCCAACGGCATCCCGAACATGTCGATCGTGCCCAGCCGGATCGAGGTGGACGTCACCCCGACCTCCGAAGCCGGTGACCCATCGCTGCCGGGCGCCGCAGCGGTCCGCGCCGCGACCGGCGCACGCGCGTCGCGTGCCGCCGGCGCCGCCTCGGCACCTCGCCGGGGGCGGGCGGGCGTCATCGTCCTGGCCCGGGTGGGCATCGAACTGCTTGCCACCGCGACCGCGGCACGCGACATGGTTTCGGAGCTCGGCGCCGGGGTTCCGCTCCTGGCAGGTCGAGCCGGCGCGACCGGGGTGGCCGGCCCGACCGGGGCGGCCGCGGCGGGTGGGAGTGTCTCGGCGTGCCCGGCGGGCCGCTGCGCCTGGGTGGCCTGCTCGGAACCTGCGGTGCAGGAGGACAGCAGCAGCGCGACCGATGTCGTGGTCAGGACGAAGGTGGACAGTTTCGACGGCAACGGCGCTCCCGGGAGTGTCGACCCGCTCGGCCGCGGGCGTGCGCCGCGGCCTGGCTGGATGGGGTTCTTGCCGGTGGATGACCTCGATCGTCGCCCGGGACCTCGCGCGGCCGCATCGGCCCGGCGGGGTATCCGGTCTACTCCGGGCGAGGTATGTTCCGGCGCGCGCCGGCGCGGTTAGAGTCGCGAGCACTGTGGAGCTGCGCCGAGTGCTGACGCCGGATGCCGTTGTGCCGCTGATGGCGGTGGTCGTCGTGGTGGGCGGCAGTTACTACCACGACATGGCAACGCCCCGCCCGTTCGCCGTGGTCCTGTCGGTGCTCGCGTGTGCGGCCCTCGCCGCCCGCCGCCGCCTGCCGGTGGCCACCGTGGCCCTGACCGCTGCACCCGCGTCGGCGGTGTTCGCAGTGGACCGGAACATGGCGCCCTACGCGCTGCTGGCGCCGGCTACGGCACTGTTCTGCCTGGCGTTGTGCGCTTCCCGTCCCCGGCAGGTGCTCGGCGGTGTCGCCGCCGTGGTCGTGACGGCCGCCGCGCAGGTGCTGAACCCGCACCCGCCCGGCCTGCTGGACGATTCGCAGCACGTGGCGCTGCTGGTCGTGCCTGTGGTGGCCGCTGAGGCGCTGCGGACTCGTCGGGACTACCGGTCGCTGCTGACCGAACGCCTGGCCCTGTTGAGACTGACCCGGGAACAGGACGCGCAACGGCGTCTGCAGGACGAGCGGTTGCGCATCGCCCGGGACCTGCACGACGTGATCGCCCACACCTTGACCACCATCAACGTCCAGGCCTCGGTCGCCGGGCACCTGCTGCACACCCGCCCCGAACAGGCCCGCCACGCCCTGTCGGTGATCGAGGAGGCCAGCCGTGACGGCATCGGCGAGCTGCGCGGGATCCTCGGGGTGCTGCGCGACCCCGACGGCGTGGCCTCGCGCGCACCGGCGCCCGGCGTGGACCAGGTGCCCGAGCTGGTGGAGCAGGCCCGCAGCGCCGGGCTGCGGGCCGCACTCGAGGTCACCGGCGACCGCCCGGACCGCCTGCCCGAAGCCGTGTCGCTGGCCGCCTACCGGATCGTGCAGGAGTCGCTGACCAACGCCGCCCGGCACAGCGCGGCGGCCGGTGTGCAGGTGTCGTTGTCCTTCGCCGAGCGGGAACTGGCGATCGCCGTGCAGAACACTGCTACCCGCCGGGCCCGGCACGCGCAGCGGTCGACGCCGGGACCTGACCTCGCCCTGGTGACCCCCGGGGTGGGCATCCTCGGCATGACCGAACGGGCACAGGCCCTCGGTGGCACCCTGACCACCACGGCCTGCGACTCCGGTTTCCTGGTCAGAGCCCGCCTGCCCTACCGCGCCGGGTGAGGTGAGTGATCAGCGTCTTGGTCGTCGACGACCAACCGGCCGTCCGCAACGGCTTCGCCGCCCTGATCGACGCGCAGGAGAACATGCACCTGGCCGGTGAGGCCGCCGACGGCCGCGAGGCCGTTGCCATGGCCTCGGCCTGTCGACCCAGCGTGGTTCTGATGGACGTGCGCATGCCGGTGCTGGACGGGGTGGCCGCGACCCGGTTGATCTGCGCCGACCCGGCCCTGGCCGCCACCCGCGTGCTGATGCTGACCACCTTCGACCTTGACGAGTACGTCCACGACGCCCTGCGTGCCGGCGCCAGCGGGTTCCTGCTCAAGGACACCCGCCCCCGCGACCTGCTGCACGCCATCGAGGTCGTCGCCGCCGGACACGCCATGCTCGCCCCGACCGCCACGCTGCGCCTGATCCGCGAGTTCACCGCACGATGCCCGCAGGCCCCGCGACCGGACCTGCTGTTCGAACTGACCGAACGGGAACGCGAAGTCCTCGGCCTGGTCGCGCGCGGCCGCAACAACGACGAGATCGCTGACGAGCTGGTGATCAGCCCACTGACCGCCAAGACCCACGTGCGCAACGTCCTGGCGAAGCTCGACTGCCGCGACCGCGCCGCACTCACCGCGCTGGCCTACGAGAGCGGCCTGATCACCCCGGGAGAGAACCCTGGCGTTTGACTACCGACCAAACGGCCGTCCGGAGTACTGCACAGGCAAGCCGCGCATCCTCGGCAGCGCCACGGTCGAGGCAGTGAAGCGCGCATGGACCGTGTTGATTACTCTGCCGAGAATTGGGCACTGTGCGGTGGCAGCTCACCTTGGCCTGAACGCAAGTGTGGGGCGGCCTTCGCCGTTACAGACCTCGGCGTCGATGCGGAGAAATCGTCGCATCCACTCGATTGCGATCCTGGCGGCCAGTTCTGGTTCGAACGGGGGGCGCCACTGCTGCAGCCCCAGCATCAAGCCGGAGGTCATCTCGGCGAGGAACTCGACGGCGGGATCGTCACGAAGCCTCGCCAAGGTGGTCGCCAACGCCCGATCGTGCAACTGGTCCACGCGGCACACCGCGTCGCGCACGACCGGGTCGGTGTAGGCCCAGGCACGCCAGGCGGTCTCGGCGGGATCCGGCGGCATGAGCAGATCAGCGTTGAGCATCTCCAGCCGACGCCAAGGGTTGCCCTCGGACACACAAGCTGCGATCCGCGCTGTCCTGGTCTGTTCCCAGTCCTCGGCGAATGCCGCCAGGAAGCCCGGCATCCCGCCGAAGTGGTGCTGGAACGATCCCTTGGTCAGGTCCAATCGCTCGACCAGGGCCGCGGCCTTCACCGCCTCGGAACCCCCCAGCGCCAGCAACGCCCGAGCGGCCAGGAAATAGCGGTCCTTGGTGCTTCCGGCCTCGCCGCTGTCACCCGGGGCTACCGGATCGAACGCGGTTGGCGG
>DATAUG010000204.1:0-8061 GCA_036268355.1 Sporichthyaceae bacterium | reverse complement strand
ATCAAGGCGGCCGCGAAATTGGTCGACGCCTCCGGCGCCGCTCTGGGACTGTCGGGCTGAGCGCGGACAGGTGCAGGCAATGACCGGTCAGAATTGTTATGTCCGAATTGCACCTGTACCTGCACGTCAGCCGCCTGCCACAGATCGCCGATAATGGCCGTTATGTAAACCAAAATGTTGCGAATCGCATCTGCTGCTCTATTCGCATCACCTTGATGGCCCTCCTCGGTCGGTCATCCCGGCCGGGGCCGGGTGGCGACGGTTGACCTGGGACTTTGCGGCGACGGGGCGTCCGAGCAATCGGCTGCGAGTCGTCCGCGACGCGGCCGCCGGGGCGCCGGCGTTTTGATCGATGGTCGGCGGCTTGGATCGGCCGGCCAGCGGCCTTGCCGGCTGATCGCATCGGATGGGATTATCTCGCATCAGATGCGAGCCCTTGCACGCCGAGGCTGGCATTCAACCGCAGATGAGCCACCTCCCAACCGGATCAGGGCACCGTCGAACCATGGCGGGCCGGTGCAGTTGGAGCGGGCCGCGGCGGCGCTGCGGTCGGGCCGCCCGCCCAGCCACGTCGGCCTGTGGGCAGCGGCTGCCTGTTCGAGATGCTCCCGACCAACGAGGGCTGGAGCGGGCCCGCCGCAGGCGCCCCTGCACAAGATTGACGGGTCATCACTTCAATTCCTGCGCTCGTCCTAGTCGTCATCCCTGCGTTACGGCCGGGCACACGTCGGAGCACCGCCGTTCGGGGCGGTCCAGCCCTTGTCGGTGAGCATTTCGACATAGGCGCAGTTGATGAGGGGCGCGCTCCTCTGGCCCGCCGTGAAGGTGATCGGTGGGATGAGGCCGCCGAGGGCCTGGGAGTGGACCGTGCCCAACCCGGCGAACAGGTCAGCGGTGGTGATCGGCGCGATGCGGGCTTTGGTCCCCAGCCCGGCGACCGTGGCCTCGACCAGTCTCCCAGCGGCCCAGATGGCAATGGACATGCCGTCCGCGGTCGCGTCCGGGGCGAATCTGACCAGGGCTGCGTGGTACTCGCGCTGGCCTGGTGTGTCGAGCGGGAGCGAGGGTGCGACCGCCGTCGCTGATACGACTCCGTCGCGTCGAACATCAGGGTCGTTCGAGGTCGCCGGGGTGAAGCCGAGCTCTTCTGCGGCCAGCAACGGGTGGTAGTTGACGGCCGCGCACGAACGGGCTACCCGCGCGACAGAGGCTCCGTCCATCGCCAGTCCCAGCACCTGCACACCGGCGTTCCTCGCACTCAGACACTGAGCGGTGTAGTCGGCCTGGGTAACCGACACCGGTGCGCTGTAGGCGAGCTGCATCCCGGCCTTGGGAACTTCGGCGGTCAGCACCTTCGCGGCTTCGGTGCAGGCCGAGGCCTCGACGCAGTACAGCAGCCCGTCCTTGGTCTTGCCGAGCTTGCTGATCCGGTCCACGAACACGCGGATGATGCCGAGGCTCCCGGCGCCGGTGGGGAACAGGTAAGGGCTTGCGTTCCAGTTGAAGTCGATACCGTCGCCGCCGATTACCGGGATCTTGGCCCGCTCGGCACCGGAGATGATGCCCTGGAAACCTAACGGGTCGGCCACGCCGACCAGCGCCTGAACATGCTTATTCTCGACCAGGTCCTGGACCTCCGCCGCGGCCCGCGACGGGTCTGCACCGTCGTCCACCTGGTAGAGCACGACCGGGTGGCAGGCAAGCCCGCCTCGCGAATTCACCGCCTGCGCCCAGACCGCCAGCGAGGTGCGCCCGCCCGCGGTGATCGGACCGGCCACGCCGGAGAACGCGCCGATCTGGCCCAACCGCAGAGGGACCCCAGGGGAAGCACAGGGCGCATCGGCGGGGGGCACGGGTGCCGCCGCGGCAGGGATCGTGAAGGGCGTGCTCGTACCGGCCGCGGCGGACTTCACAGCCGTCCGATCAAGCGCCGGTGTCGCCGGCTGCTCCTGCGTGGGCAGCACGCGCGACGCAGTGACGGGTTGGGTCGGCGATGCGCCGGCTGGGCTGGTTCCGATGCCGGCCACCGATGGTGTGCCGCCGGCGCCACCTGCTGCCGCCTTACGAAGCGTCGCGATCGATGCCGAGTCAAGGGAGACGGTCGAACCACCTGCGCCGGCCACCACTTCTTGATGAGCGAGCCGGCTCCCGCACGCCGTCAGGGCGAACCCGACTGCGACGAGCAGGGCCGTGCGGCGAAACCGACTCGACCTCGGCGTAAGGCGGGGCGTGCCCGGCAGGTCGGTGGGTGCGCAATGGGTCATGCCCAGCAGAATCGCCTCGGGCGCTGCGCCCGCGTAATGGTCCATACCGTATGGCGTGGTCGAGGGCGCGAGACCGGGATTGTGTGGAGGAGACGCGGTGGCGGAGCCGTTCACGCGGGAACCGACGTTCACCCCGTCGGGGGCTCGCGACCGCACGGCCTACTTCGCGGCCGCTTATGCGCTGCTCGGCGAGCGGGGCGCTGACGGCGTCACCATTGCCGCTCTGTGCGAGCGACTGAACGTGACCAAGGGGTCCTTCTACCACCACTTCACGGACATGCCGGGGTTCCTCGAGGCCTTCGCGCTGCACTGGAAGTCCTGGCTCTACGAACGCATCGCCGACTTCGAGGCGATCGGTGACCCGGCGCGGCGGCTGGAGAAGATCGCCAACAGCCTGGACCTGGTGAGCGGATCCCAGGCCGCGATCCGCGCCTGGGCCGGCACCAACCCGGTCCTGGCCGCAACCTTCCAGGACGTGCACCAGCCCTGGAACGCCCTGTTGGCCCGCACCATCGGGCAGATCGTCGGGGACCCTGAACTCGGCCTGGTCCTGCAAGCACTCGCCCTGGCGATCGGGGTCGGCATCGAACTGCGAGCCCAGCCCCTCGATGGCGAACGCTTCCTGCGGGTCGAACAGGAGATCTCCCGCCGCTGCTTCGCGCTGGAATTCGAACTCGTCCGGATCCATGACCGACCCGTACTCGAACTCCGCGGACCCGCAAGCCTGCGCCCGCACGCCGTCGAGGCCCCGCATCCGCTGCCAGCGGGCCTGAAGTGGGCTGAGGCTGACCCCTGGCCCCATGCCGGCGAGGTGGTACCCGGGCAGCGCATCCGCGGGCGGGAGGCCTGGTTCGCCGCCGCCCGGGAAATCCTGGCCGGCTCCGGATCCGACGCCCTGACCGTCGACGCGCTGTGCCGCCGGCTGTCGGTGACCAAAGGATCATTCAATTGGCATTTCGAGAACATGCCCCAATTCCTCCAAGCCTTCGCCGAGCACTGGGAACACACCCACGACCGGCTCCTCGCGGGCTACCGGGAAGAACCCGACCCGATGACCCGCCTCGCCCGCCTGCAACGGCAGATGCTTGCCGCTCCGGACCAGGCCGAGACCGCGATCCGGGCCTGGGCCCACACCGAACCCGTCATCGGCCATGCACTGCGCCGCATCGACCGGCGCAAACAGGACCTCAACACGGCCACCATCCACGCCGCGACCGGCGACCCGGACGCTGAGCTCCTCGCCGAGATGATGCTCTCTCTGGCAATCGGTCTGCGAGAGGCCGAACATCCCCGTGTCGAACCGGACCTGGCCGCCCGCATCGTCATGAAGTGGGCCACAAACTTCCTGCGCCTCGACGCGGAACTGCACGAAGAAGACGGCAAACCTGTGATCACGCTCAACATTCCGGCCGACCGATCCAGGAACTGACGCTACGTCAGCCTACTTCCGGGGAGCCGGTGCGCCGGCAGGTGAGCCGCGCCGGCACAGTGCTGATCATGACCGGGGCCAACGACTACGTCCCCGCGTTCGCCGCCGGCGCCTCCGCCGCGCGGTACCGGGCGATCGCCCGAACCGTCCGGCACAATGTGACCACCGCCGTCGAGGCCGTGCACACGCTCAACCCGCACGCGCAGGTAATCGTGCTGGACTACTGGGCCGCTATGGAGGACGGCCGGGTCGCCGAGCGCGACTACACCACCGCCGAACGCCGCCGCGCCCGCCTCGCGACCAGCTCCCTCGACACGGCGCTGCGCGCCGCAGCCCATGACGGGAACGCCCGGTTCCTGTCCACCTACCTGGCCTTCAACCGGGCCGCCGCCGACGTGACCCGTCCGCTGGCCGCCGACGGTGATCACCCCGACGCCGCCGGAACCCGAATCATCACCGACGCCCTCGATGCACTGCTGCCCCTTTGAACCACGCGGGTCCGGCGCAATCCGGGCAATCGCCACACCGACAGGTCGATGCCGTGATTCCTGCCCGACACCTTCGACCACTGTTCCTGACCGAGGAGATCCACATCACGACCGAGCACACCGCAATGTTGCGGCGCAGAGTCGCGCCCGCACTGGCGGTGCTGATCTGCCTGCCCCCCGCCGGGCCGCAGCACCCGCCGCCGGGGTGCCCATCCCCACTACCCCGACCACCGACACGACCGACGTGCTGCCCGACGCCCACGTCTCGGTCACCACAGGCCAATCCGCGCAGCTGATGCTGGGACTACTGAGCCCACCGCATCCCGGTGGCCGGGAAGCCCTGACCTCGTCGCCGGGATGGGGGCATTCCTTCGGCCCCGGCACCGCCCCGTGGCGGCGGCCCCGGCCCGCGGCAGGCTCGGCGGGACCGGGAAGTCCGGGGTCGACCGGGCGCCCTCGACCGCGATCCACGAATAGGCCCGCCGGAACGGATACACCGTCAGCGACCGTGGCCGCATCCCCGCCGGCGTCGTCGAGCAGTATCACGCCGTCGCCGCCCGGCCCGGCCGCAAAGGCGTGGCCGCTGGTCGGGCGTCCGGCCGCCGCGGCGGGGCCAAGCCGTCGCGGGTGCGATCGACGATCAGGTCGCGTTCCAGTTCTGCGGCCAAGACGACGACCAGGAACAGCATCTTCTCGGCGATCGCGGTCGAGTTCCGCCGGCCGGGCCGGGCGGCGGGTGCCGGTACAAGATGCCGAACAGGATCTGCAGGTTGATGCCGAGGGCGTGCAAGGTCGTCCCTCCAGCAGCACGAGCAATTCCTCGATCGACCGGGCGATGCGGTCGGGCTCGTAGACGACCAACGTGTCCCCGGCCTGCAGCTCCTCGCTGACCAGTCCGGCCGCCGGCGGCAGCGGCCAGTTGCTGCGGCTGGAGAACATCGCACCAGCCGACCGTCCCGAATCCGAGCGTTTTCGGGACGCCGGGGGAAGCGTCAGCTGCGGCCTGTGTCGGGCCGTTCGGGCGCCGCCCCGACGTGACTTTTCGTTCCGGTGTTCCTCGCGGGCCGTCCTGGCCGGCCAACTCGGCTACAGCCCACAGGTCACCCACGCCCACGCCGTCCGAGCCGGGCAGAGCTTTTCGCGCGCTACGTTGCCGTGACGAACGCAGATGCAGGCGGCACGGGCGGCCGAAGTGGCGCGTGCTGACCGGGGAACGTCGGTCCCCACGGTCAGACTGGGTGCCAGCGGCCGTGGGCGAGGACGGGAGGATCGGGGTCATGAGCGAGTCCGTGCCTGACGACCGGCGCACATTCAACGACGCCGACGCCGTGGAACACGCCCGAGCGGGCGCCGAGGCGATCCGGGCGATCAACCACCTGACCCGCGGTGGCCCTCTGCCTGCTCCCACGGCCTACGAAATCCTCGGCCACCTCAAAGAGTTGGCGCAACGGCTGCCCCAGGCGCTGGACCAGCTGGCGAACGGGCTGACCGACTCGAGGCTTCACTACGACCTCACCGATGCCCCCGGCCGGGATCCGCACTACTCCATCATCGAGGCCGGGACGCACCTCGGCGAGGCCGCCCGTCGCGCCGAACAACTGGCCGACCTGCTCCAAGCCGCCCAAACTGCCATCAGCGAACAGGGCTACCGAACCAGCGACCAGGACGCCTGATCCACCGGAACGGCGAAGCAACTTCCGGACCGGTTACGGCCTACACACGCGAACGGAACACACGTGGAGGAAACTTCCGCCCGCCACACAGCGTCGATCAGACGCAACAACAGGCAGTGCAGCCGAGCCGAATAGTGCCGAAACGGATATTGCTCTTCGCCGCTGAAGTCGACGGTGTGTCAGATCGCATCTCTGTACGGTATTTGCACGACACGACATGGGCATCCATGCGGACGGCGGGCGCTCAGAGTTCCAGGACGAGCCGGAGGGCTGCTTCCACGCGGCGCAGTTCGTCGAGCTCGAGGCGGCCGACGCTGTCGCCGAGGCGGCTCGGGTCGACTGCTGCGGTCTGCTCGACCAGCACCCGGGTCCGCGAGCCGGCTATCTCGACCTCGGGCCGGAACGAGGCCGCGCGGGCCGATGTGGAGGTCGGTGCGAGGAGCAGCGTGGACAGCGGCAGATCGTCGGACTGGACGACGACGGCGTAGCGTCGGTGTCGTTGCCCGTGTCCGCGCCCATCGCGTGGCGACGGCAGTGCGAACACCTCACCACGCACGCAGGGTCTCCATGTCCTTCAGCACCTGCGCAGCCTCGGCGCGGTCCTGCTCGTCGCCGGCCAGGGATTCCGCCTCGGTGCGCAACGATGCCCGGGCCCGCTCACCCGCGGCGGCGACCAACGCCACGCGGATCGCCACGGACACCGCAGTCCCGTCACTGGTCAGCACCTGCAGGGCCCGCGCCGCATCCTCATCCGGTCGGAAGGTGATCGTGTCTGCCACTCCCCCAACGTAACACACAATGTAAGACAAGTCCCACGGTCTGCCCGACGGCAATCGCCGAGGCCTACAACGCCGCAATCTGACGCACCGTCACAGCGAGACACCGGACTGCCGGGGCCACTGGGTCGGCGGTCGCGTGTAACTGGGGGCGGCCGTACAGGTGACCAAAGCCAGGCAGGTCAATCGGACTTGTTGGTCGAAGGGGACGGGGCCGCCCGCGGAGCACGAGGATCCGCCGGCCGAACCTGTCACTACTCGCGCGGCAAACCCTGCTGTTTGTGCATTACGGTGCGTTCGAGGATGGCGAGGGTGGCGCGCAGGGTTGCCGCGGGTACGACAGGGAAACGGATGACGCCGCCGAACATCTCGCGGCCGTGCCAGATCGCCGGAACCTGCGACCAGTCGTACCAGGAGGTGACCACGGTCCCACCGTCGGCGGGGCGCAGTGTGTAGCCGTAGAAGTGGTTGAGCGGTACATCGACGGCCTCGCCGGTCACGGTCCAGGCGATCTCCCGATCCTGTTCGTAGCCGGTGATGACCACGGTGACCTCGTACCGGCCCATGGGCAGGTCCCCGATGGCCTCGCGATCCATCCTCAGGTCGAACCTGTCACCGACAGCGCGCACCGGCTTCGCCTCGATCGCTGACATGAGGCTGCCGGAGGCGTCGATGCTCACGTGGCCGTTCGGGTCGCACAGCACGGCGAAGATCTCCGCCGCGGGCGCCGGGATGGTTCGGGTGACCTCGAAGCGGTCGATCATCGTCTTCCTTCCAGGTCGCCCGAAGCGCGCGCGGGGCCCGGCGCAGGCCGGTGCCACGAGTAGGACAGCAACAGGCCGGACGCGTCGGTCCGACGTCGTTCGTGGGAAGATCCTCTCTATGAGACCATATTCTTCGGAGGCAGCGCCAGACCAGGCCGACTCGAGAAGACCTGCGACGATCACCTACGCCCTGCTCGGGCTGCTGTCGCTGAGATCCTGGACGGGCTACGAACTGACCGAGCAGATGCGCAAGACCATGCGACTGGTCTGGCCGTCATCGCCGGCCCACGCCTACCGGGAGCAGCAGCGCCTGGTGCGGCTCGGCTGGGCCACGGTGACCAACGAGCACGTGGGCCGACGTCCCCGTAGCCGGTACGACATCACGCAGGCGGGCCGGGCCGCGCTGCGGGAGTGGCTGGCCTTCGAACCGGAGCCCCCGACGATGGCCGCCGAGGTCCTGGTGCGCACCTGGTTCGCCGACCAGGGCGAGGTCGCCGACCTCATCGCTTCCCTGCAGTCCACTCTGTCCTGGGTCGAGCAGGTGCTGGCCTCGGTGGCCGACATCGCACGCCCGTACCTGCACGGGGACGGCGCGTTCCCCGAACGCGCGCACCTCAATGCGCTTGTGGGAGAGATCTTCGCCGACACCGTCGCCGCGCTCGGCGAG
>DATAUG010000203.1:0-74431 GCA_036268355.1 Sporichthyaceae bacterium | reverse complement strand
CGCTGGGCGCGGAGCACGACCCGGCCACCGAGAGCCTGGTGCTGGAGTCGGTATTGATCGCGGCCGAGAGCATCATCACCTACCGCCGTCGCTACGCCGCCCGCGCCGGCGTCGCCACCGCGTTGGACCTGCTGGTGATCGACCGGGAGAACCCGCGCGCGATCGCCTATCAACTCGACCGGATCGGCGAGGCACTGGCACGACTGCCCGGCGACGACGAGCACCTGGCGGCGTTGCGCGATCGCGTCGCGGGCCTGCGCGACCAGGTGCGCGCCGTCGACACCGCCGCCGTCGCCGCGGCCGACCAACACCGGACCCGGGTGGGACTGGACGAACTCCTCGGGGCGATCACCGACGGCCTGTTCGAGTTGTCCGACACGATCGAGGCGAGCTTCTTCGTCCGCACCGCCCCGCAACGGCCGCTGTCCGCCGAGCTGACCCCCGACACCTGGGCCTTCGGGTGAGCGGGGGCCCCGAGCGCGTCTACGAGGTGACCCATCGGACCAGCTACACCTACGACGCCGAGGTGACCCGTAGCTACGGGCGGGCCAACCTGATCCCGCGCAACGGCGACGGGCAGCGGCGCATCGCGGCCACCGTGACCACCGAACCGACCCCGGCCGAATTGCGCGACCACACGGACTTCTTCGGCAACCGCTCGACCTACTTCGCGGTGACCACAGCCCACGACCGGTTGCAGATCGTCGCCCGCAGCACGATCGCGGTGCAGCGGGCCACGGTCGACCCGGAGTCGCTACCCGATCTGACGTGCGGTCAGATTCGCGCTGCGCTGGACGCCGCCGACGACGATCCCGAGCTGATCGAGGCGAGCCCCTTCCGCCTGCCCTCGCCGTTGGTGGCACTGCACCCGGCGGTGGCCGAGTTCGCGAAGCCCTTGTTGAGCCCGAACCGGCCGATCGGGGCGGTCCTGGTGGAGCTGGTCGAGGCCATCCACGACGGGTTCGCCTACGTCAGCGGTTCGACCACAGTCCGCACCACGACGGCCGAGGTGCTCGAAAGCCGGGAGGGCGTGTGTCAGGACTTCGCGCACCTGGCGGTGGCGGTGCTGCGCAGCGCCGGCGTGCCCGCCCGCTACGTCAGCGGCTACCTGGAGACCAGACCGCCACCCGGCCGACCCCGGCTGCAGGGCGCCGACGCCTCGCACGCCTGGGCCTCGGCCTACGTGCCGGGCTGGGGTTGGGTGGACCTGGACCCGACCAACCGCAAGCTGATCGACGACTCCTACGTCGTGGTCGCGATCGGGCGCGACTACGGCGACGTGCCGCCGCTGCGCGGGGTCATCTTCACCGAGAGCACCAAAAGCACGTTGCAGGTCTCGGTGGACGTCGTGCCGGTCGAGCTCACCCAGCGTTGACGGCCGCCTCGACGGCAGCCAGATCGATCTTGGTCATCGACATCATCGCGTTGAACGCCCGCTGGGAGCGCTCCGGGTCGGGATCGCCGAGCAGCTCCAGCAACCGCGCCGGGACCACCTGCCAGGACAACCCGCTGCGCCTGCTGTCGGCCTCCCGGCCATGGAGCGGACTTCGTCCGATGCATGGCTCAGTTCAGCCGAGCGGGTCCTTGCACCAACTGCACACTCCCGGCTCGCCGCCGTCGGTGAAGGCGTCCCGGTAACGGTCCACCTCGGCTGGTCGGCGACCTGGACCTGGAACGAAACCGCCTCGGTGAACCTGAACTGCGGGCCGCCGTTCAGGCCTGCGAAAGGTTGCCCGTCGAGAGTGAACTCCACCATCACGACAGAGCCCGGCTCGTTGCCCGGGGGGCCGCCGCCCGGCGCTCGGACCACGTTGGTGATCGCCGCGTTCGGACGAACTGAGCCGTGAGCCGGGCATTACCGCGCCCATGGCCAGGAGTCCGAACCGATCAGCACTGCGGGAACAGGTCGGTGTAGAACTTCGCCGCCTCCTCGGCGCGGCCGTCGAACCACAGGCAAGGCGTGATCGAAGGCATGCTTTCCCCTCAGTGCAGTCGCTGTGTTGAATTGTCGACCTCCCGGCCGTGCCTCGGGCAGGCCCTCGGTACGGCTCGGTTCAGTCGAAATGTGCGGGCAGGGACGAGTCGGCGTAATGAGCGAAGACCGTTTCGAGCACGTGGTGCGGCGTGCGCCGGTGCGACAGCGGCGGGATGTCCGTGGCCGAGAAGAAGCCGACGCCGTCGGTCTCGTGATCGCCACCGGCCTCACCGCCGGTCAGCTCCCCGAGGAATACGACCTTGTAGGCGCTGAACGGGGAGCCCCGGTCGTGCGCGTCGAAGACCCCGACCAGCCGAGTCAGTCGGCACGAATAGCCGGACTCCTCCAGAACCTCACGGGCAGCCGAAGCTGACGGGGCATCACCTACATCGGCCCACCCGCCGGGCAAGGACCACCGCCCGTCGGCGACCTCCCGGACCAACAGCACCCGGCCGGTGTCGTCGAACACGGCGGCCCGCACGTCGACCTTGGGCGTCACGTAGCCCTCGCTGGGCAGGTAGAGGTCGGGCAGCTCCACCTCAGGCCGGGCCGCCAGCTCGGCGAGCATCGCCCGCGAGATGGCTGCGAGCTCGGCGTAACGCCTTGCCTCGTAAGGGCTTTCGGCGAACGTCGTGCCGATCCGAGACATCGCATCGAGCTTGCGGGCCCAGTTCAGCCAGACCGAGTCCCCCGGTTCGTCCCCGGTCATGACCCGTCCCCCCGGTGGCCCGGGTCGAGGTGCGCCGTGTCGTTGAAGGTGTGCAGCGCGCTGTTGCCGTCGGCGTACCAGCACACCGTCGACAACGAGGCCGGGGCCAACTGCAGGCGGTGCACCAGATGCATCGGGGCGTCCAGGGCCGACCGGATGATCAGCTTTATCGGGGTGACATGCGCGACCAGCAGCACCGAACACCCGGCGTGGCGCCGCATCAGCCGACGGCGCACGGCGTCCACCCGGCGAGCCACCTGGGACAGGCTCTCCCCACCCGGCGCCGCCCGGCTCGGCTGCGCCAGCCAGTCCGAGAGTTCCGCGGCCCAACCCGCCTGCACCGCGGCGAAGGTCAATCCGTCCCAGGCGCCGAAGTCGCATTCCCGCAGATCGGGCTCGGTCTCGACCGACACCCCCAACCGCTGCGCCACGACGGCCGCCGTCTGCTGCGCGCGGCGCAACGGCGAGGCCACGATCGCGTCGATCCCGCCCCGCTCACCGAACCGTTCCGCGCAGCGACGGGCCTGGTCGAGACCGGTCGCCGACAGCGCCGGGTCGGACGAACCGCCGCTGAACCGCCGCTGCGCGGTGTGCTCGGTCTCACCGTGGCGCAGCAGCAGCAGGCTCGTGGTGGTGCCCAGATCCTGCGCCCAGCCGATGATCTTCGGCGGCGGTTCAACTTCGGCGGCGGAGGTCGGATCGGCAGCCGGCGCGGCCGCGCGGGCGGCCTGGAGTTGCGCCAGGCCGCTTTGCGCCGACGCCTTGCTGCCCAGCGGCTTGCCGTCCAGTGCGGCGTTGGCCAACCGGTCCGCGTAGCCGTTCTGCGCCCGCGGGATCCAGGTCCAGCGGACCTGCTCGGCGGCCGGGATCAGGGCCCGCGCCCGCAGGGCCAACGGCTTGAGGTTCGCGTGCTTTATCCCCCAGCGGCCGGCCATCTGCTCGATGACCAGCTTGGAGTCCATCCGTACCTCGACCTGGGCTGCCGGGTCGACCTCGAAAGCCGCTTCCAATGCGGCGATCAGGCCCGAGTACTCCGCGACGTTGTTGGTGGCGTGGCCGAGCACCTCGGCGCGTTCGGCGAGCACCTCGCCGGTCTCGGCGTCGCGGACCACCGCGCCGTAGGACGCCGGGCCGGGGTTGCCCCGGGCCGCTCCGTCCGCCTCGACGACGAGCCGTCGTCCCGCCGCTGCCACCACCGTCACAGACCCGAGTCGGACACGCGGACCAGGATCCGCCTGCACTCCTCGCAGCGGATCACCGCATCGTCGGCGGCGCCCTTGATCGCGTTCAGGTCCGCCGTCGACAGCTCCACCCGGCAACCCTCGCAATGGCCGTGGCGCAATGCCGCGGCACCGACCCCGTCGGCTCCGGCGCGGATCTTCTCGTAGAGCGTGACCAGGTCGGCCGGGAGTCCGCCGGCCAGCATGTCGCGCTCCATCCGCAGCGAGTGCGCCTCGGCGTCGATCTCGGCCAACACCCGGTCGCGTTCGGCGCCGACCCGCACCAGATCGGCGGCGATGGTCTCGCGTTCGACGGCCAACTGCGCGGCCCGGTCGGCGGCGTCCTCCCGCCGCTCCATGATCTCCAGGACGGTGTCCTCCAGTTCGGCCTGCCGCCGGGCCAGGCTGACCAACTCGGACTGCAGGCTCTCCAACTCCTTCGGCGACCCCACCGACCCGGCGTCCAGCCGCTGTTGGTCCCGCTTCGCACGCCCCCGCACCGCGTCGACATCAACCTCGGCCTTGAGCTGTTCGCGACCGATGTCGGACTCCTCGGTCTGCGCGGCGACCAACAGATCACCGACGCGGATCTGACGCGACGTCAGTTCGCTGAACTGCGCGAGCAGCGGCAGGGTGGCCCGGCGATGCGCCAACCGGTCCAACCGCTTGTCCAGGTCGGCCAGGTCGAGCAGTCGCCACTGGTCCGCGAGCGCAACGTTCAGCGTTCCTCCTCGGCTCGATACCGCGTGTGGCTGGTCCAGGGATCGGTGACCAAGCTCGACACGCGGACCTCCACCGTAGCCGCGGCGCTGCTCGGGCGCTCGCCCAGCCCGGCGGCCAGCGCCCCGGCCGCGGCACCCAGCCACGGCCACTCGCTGGCCCAGTGCGCAACGTCGACCAGGGCGCACCCGCCGCGCTGCGTGGCTTCGGAGGCCGGGTGGTGGCGCAGGTCCGCGGTCAGGAAGACGTCCGCGCCGGCGGCGGCGGCCGCACCCAGCAAGGAGTCGCCCGCGCCGCCGCAGACCGCCACCCGCCGGATGCGCCGGCCCGGCTCCCCGGCCACCCGGATCCCGGACGGGGTCGCCGGCAGCCCCCGGGCCACCCGGTCGACGAAGTCCGCCAACGACTCGGCACGCTCCAGGTCGCAGATCCGGCCGATCCCGCAACGCCCCGGCAGCCCGGCCATCTCGAACACGTCGAACGCCGGTTCCTCGTAGGGGTGCGCGATCCGCAGGGCCGCCACCACGGCGGCGCGCGCCGCCCGCGGCAGCACCATCTCCACCCGGGTCTCGGCCACCGTCTCAACTGTCCCCACCGAACCGATCGTCGGGTTGGCGCCGGTCAGCGGCCGAAACGTGCCGGTGCCGGGCGAGGTGAACGCGCACCGGTCGTAGTCGCCGATCCCGCCGGCCCCGGCCGCGGCCAACGCGTCGATCACGGACTGGGCGGCGGCCTCCGGCACGAACGCAACCAGCTTGTCCAACTCCGGCCCGGGGTTCGGGTCCAGCGGACGCCCGGGCGGTAGGCCCAGCGCGGCGGCCAGCGCGTCGGAGACCCCGCCGAGGGCGGCATCGGCGTTCGTGTGCGCGACCAGCAGGGCGCATCCGCCGGTGATCAGGCGATGGACCACCCGACCTTTCGGCGTGCCCGCCGCTACGCCGTGTACCGGACGCAGGAACAGGGGATGGTGGGTGACCAACAAATCGGCGCCCCACTCCAGCGCCTCGTCGACCACGGCGGCCACCGGGTCGATCGCGAACAGCACGCGGCGCACCACGGCGTCGGAGTCGCCGCACACCAGTCCGATCGCGTCCCAGGCCGCCGCCAACGCCGGGTCGTAACGACGTTGGAGGACCTCGACGACCGCGCCGAGGCGAACGCCGCCGGCGCCGTCCGGAACCGGGTCAGCCACCCCGGGAGGTTACCGGGACCCCGCCGGTGCGGTCTTGTCGCCCGCGTTGCGAGCGAAGCGAGGGCGAAGCGAGGGCGAAGCGGCGCGCAGCGCCGCAATGTAACTGCCGACGCCTCGGTTCGCGCTCTCCGCGAACAGGGGTCCCCCGAGGAGGCCGCCGGACCGACCGCTACGGCTGGGCGGGGTGGATCTGGCTGCAGGTCTTGCCCTGGCAGGTGACGCTGGCGACGCCGCCGATGACGTCGGAGCCACTGGGCAGCGTCTTGAGCAGCAGCAGGGCGGCGAACAGGAGCAGCAGGACCATCCAGTTGACCAGCGCGAGCACGAAGTTGACCGGATCGCCCTGCCCGGCGGCGGCGTGACGGGACTCGTCGCCGACCCAACCGCGGCCGGCCACTGCCCAGCGGATTCGCACGGGTTTGTCCACACTCAGCACGACCATGCAGCCCGCTCCCCTCATCCCGTCGCCGCTGCGACGCGCCCCGGTGAGACGCGTCGTGATGCCCGGTCGGTTCCGAGATACGGCAAATTGGCCCATGGCGCGCAGGTTTTCCGAAATGAATCACCCGGACGACCGGGTCCGCGATCCGCCGTTCGGGCCATGTCCACGTCCTCCCGAGACCGTTGCGCATTCGCCGGCAAAAACGGCTCTGGCAAATTCCACCGAAGACTCGGAATCCGCGGGGTGCTGGGTTTACGTCGAAGGAGCAAAAACATCGGCAAGGGATGCGCGCGGTGTTCCGGTCCATGGACCCCCTCGGTTCCCCGCCGGGAGGTGGGACGCGATGAGTTCGCACGAGGGCGGCGGGTTCGCCCCCGCCGTCGCGGTGCTCGTCGTCGTGCTGGTCCACCTGGCGGCCGGGATCCGCATCGTGGCGTCCAACCCGAAGCGGTCCCTCGAGGTGCTGCGCGGGTTCCTGGCCGACGTTCGCGAAGGCGAGCCCAGCGATCCCGTCCTGGTCCGATTCGTCGGCCCGCAAGGAATCTGACGCTACGTCAGCATCGATTCCGGGGGGGCACGCGGACGAGGGCACGGCGATCGACACCAAGCCCGGTGGGCGCAATGCCCTGGACCGGTCGCGGCCGGCGACAATTCGTCCGCATTCGTTCCGACCGCTGACCCTCGCCGGAGCGGCGAGGTTGCCGCTCACCCGCTGGTCGGTGCCGTCGACCGTCGCGAGCAGCCCGGCCCCGGCAAAGCGAACGCCACGATCGCCTCCGTGGCCGACGGCGCGACCGAGGCTGGAATCCGCTCGGTCGAACCGTCACGGCTGCGTCCGCGCGGCCGGCTCGCTCAACCGAGGAGCGGCCGCGGGTCGAAGTAGTCGCGCCAGGCGGCGATCTTCCCGGCGCGGACGACCAACGTGCCGGCCAACGGGATCGAGACGATGACTTCGCCCGCCGAGTTCAGCAGGTGGTCGACGCGCTCGGTGACGACGGTGTCGCCGGCGGAGCCGATGGCGATCATGTCGACCCGGAGCCCGACGAACCCCGAGGCCTGGTGGAACGCGTCCCACAGCGCGAGGCAGGCGTCCTTGCCCTCGGCCGTCGGGAAGCCGCTGTTGGCCCATCGGCAGTCCTCGGCGATCGCCTCGGCGAACACCAGCCGCCCCTTGTCGAAGTCGCTCACCTCGAGGTGCACCAAGAAGTCCTTGACGACCTGCTCTGCATCGCTCACCGGAAAACCCTTCCTGTTCAATGAAAATCCGTCGGAGTCAAGTCGTCGGGGGTCCGAGTGCTTCCCGGGCCTCGAGCGCGTGGACGGCGACCTGCATGGCGAACCGGGTTGCCGGATCGGACAGGTCGTGGCCGGTGATGTCCACGATCCGCTGCAGCCGGTACTTCACCGTGCTCTCATGCAGGTGCAGCACCGCAGCAGTCGCCGTGATCGAGGCGCCGGAGTTGAAGTAGCTGCGCAACGTCCCGGTCAGGTCGGCCGCGGCACTGTTGCGCCGACCGTAGTCGATCAGCCCGCCCAGCCACTCGGCGATGTAGTCGTCCAGGTCGCCGGCCTCGTTGTTCAGCGCCAGCAGCCGGTGAATGCCCAGATCGTCGAAGCAGACCAGGTCCCGTTCGGTGTGCGCGGTCAACGCGGCGGCCTGGCGGGCGTGCCGCAGGCTGGTCGGGAACTGGGGCACCGATCGGCAGAGGCTGCCCACGGCCACCCGGCACGGATGTGCGCCTGCCTCGGCCCGCAACGCCTTGAGCGCGTCCGGCCAACCCAGGTCGGCCGGCGCCAGACAGAGGACCTCGCTGTCCCCGGCGATCACCAGACCGGCCCCGCCGTGCCGGGTGAGCAGTCGGTGGATCGACCCGCGCAGCCCGTCCAGCGCGGCGGCCCCGCCGCTGCCCGCGCAGGCCGGGCGCACGACGACCACCCGCCGCGGGCTGTCCAGGTCCACGCCGAGTGCGCGCGCCCGGGCCCTGGCGACGGCCTCGGGGATGCCGATCAGCAGCTCCTCCACCAGGTCGGCACGCAGCTGCCGTTCGGCCTCCAGCAGCGTCGCCGACCGGGCGAGTTCGACCGCGGCGATGGCCGCCGCGTACTCCAGCACCAGGGCCTCGTACTCCCCGGCGGTTCGGTGCGGGTCGGCGAGCTGCAGCAGCGCGGTCGAATCGCTGCGGTGGCCGACCAGGGCGACCAGCAGGTCACCGTCGCGCACCGAGCGGGGTTCCCGACGAAGCCGCTCGATCAAGCGCTGCCGAGCCCGCGGGCTGCGGACCGGCCGGTCCGTCCAGCCCCCGGCGGACGGCTGCGGGGCGCCGCCGCCGATGTCCAACGCGACCGCTCGGCCGGTGAGCTCGGCAACCGCGTCGATCATGGCCGCGGTGTCACCGTCGCCCGCGACCGCGACCAGCCGCTCGTGCATGTGCAGGATCCGGCCGAGCCGGTCGACCATGGCCAGCTCGCGGGCGTGCCGCCGGGCGTTGTCCAGCGCCACGGCCAGCTGTTGGGCCAACACCTGGACGGGAAACAGCGCGTCGTCGGCCAGCGGCCCGGCGGTGGCGACCACCAGATGGCCCAGGTCGATCCCCGGGCTGCGCACCGGGACGGCGTAGCCGGCCGGTTCGTCGACCCCGAGACGGACGGGCAGGCCGTGGGTGTTCCCGACCGGCAGCGCGGCCAGCGCGCAGTCGTCGGGCGCCGTGGGCCACCAGTCGCCGTCGCGCAGGTACAGGTGCACGGCGGTGGTCGCGAGCAAGGTCGGGACGGTGGCCAGTGCGAGCTCGACGATCTGGAGTTCCGGGCGATCGGTCATCAGCATCGACAGCAGGGTGAGCTTGTGCAGGTCGGTGCACGACATGCCGGCTGGGGCCGCGCCGGTGCGGGCGAGCTCGACGAGTCGAGGGTCGCCGGTGAAGCCGGTCGAGCCGCTGTCGAGCATTTCCACAGCTCCGTGCTGTGCCGACCTCGGGTATTGGCTCAATCCGAAGCACCGGCGGGGTGGCCGGGCTCCGGCAACGGCAGGGGCCGCAGGTCCTTGTCGACGTAGAACGGACTTTCCCAGACGGCGCCGGAAATCACCACCCGGGGGTGGGCGCGCAGCACGTTGATCACCTCCGCCGCGGGCAACAGCGCGAGGTCGTAGAAGCAGGCCAACGTGTGCCGGCCGGCCGGGGCCAGCCGGTTGAGCGTGGACTCGTAGCGGAACAGCTCGTCGAACCCGCCCGCGTCCAGGCCGTCGACCCAGTCCAGGACGCCCGCGACGCACTGCCTGGGCAGCTCGCTGCCCGCCGGTGCCGCCGCGGTCAGCTGCGCCAGCCAGTCGACCATGAACTGTCCGGAGAACCGGCCCTCGCGCAGGTACGACTGCGCGGTGGCCACCACCTCGACATCGGGCCCGCTCGCAAGCGCCGCCCCGGCGCAGTCGCGCACCCGCTCGCGCAGCTGTTCGGGCTCCTCGGCGGTCACGCACACCGCGCCCTCGCCGCGCCGCAGCGCCCCCGCGAGGTACCCGGCGAGCAGGGCCTGACGTTCGGCGGCGTCGCCGCACAGCACCGCGACGTGGACCCCTTCCTCGGGGCGTTCGAGGATCGCCGGCGGTTGCTCGCTCACCGTCATCCTCGACGCCTCCTCGGGCCACCTGCGCAGGATGGCGTCCCGGCAGGCTAGGCGCGAACCGTGGCCCGCCGACTCGTCCGGCGGGACGAGAGCCCGGTCGGTGGTTCGTCACCGAGGCAGGACGCCAGGCGGCGCGGCGCGTCGTCGGGCACGCAACGTCAGCTCCGCTCCGGCCCCGTGGAGTGCGCCGGCTCGCCGACGGCGGCGTGCAGGGCCGCCCGGGCGGCGGCGAAATGTCCGTCCAGGCAGTCCGCCAGGCGTCCGGCGGATTCCAGATCGTCCATGCGGGCCGCCTGTTCCACCGCCGCGCAGGCCGCGGCGAATCGCGGGGCTCCGAGCGTGGCACCGTTGGACTTCAGGGTGTGGGCGGCTCGGCGCACCTCGTCCACCCGCCCCGACTCGAGCCCGGCCTGCAGGGCGACGAGCAGCTTCGGCGCCTCGGCCAGGAACGCCGCCGTCAGGTCGGCGATCAACACCGGGCCGTCGGCGCCGAACCCGTCGAGCAGCCTCCGGACCGGAGCCGGGTCGTAGACGTCGTCCGCCTCGAGGTCCATCGCCGGCCCGGCGACGATGTGCCGGTGTCGGCCAATCGCCGCGGCGCCGTTGCCGGGGGCCTCGTCCGGACTCGTGGCCGGGTACCGAGCCACGCACCGGTCGAGTGCGGCCACCAGGTCGTCGCGGCGGATCGGCTTGGCGATGTAGTCGTCCATCCCCGCCGCCAGGTATTCCTCCCGATCGCCCTGCATCGCGTTGGCCGTCATCGCGATGATCCGCGGTCGACGCCCGGGGTCGGGATAACGCTGCAGCAGCCGGCGGGTCGCCTCCAGCCCGTCCATCTCGGGCATCTGTACGTCCATGAGTACGACGTCGTAGGGCTGCCGATCCACCGCCGCGAGTGCTTCGTGGCCATTGCCGGCCACGTCCGCCGGGTAGCCCAGCTTGCTCAACAGCAGCAGGGCCAACTGCTGGTTCACGGCATTGTCCTCGGCCACCAGAATGCGCAGCGGAGCGCGTTCGGCCGCCGTCGGGCTCGGCACAGCCACCGCCGGTCGGGGCGACAACCGGGTCGAACCGCCCGCGAAGACCGTCATCAGCACGTCGTAGAGCTGGGACGGCTTGATGGGCTTGGTCAGGAACGCGGCGAACTCCACACCGGCTTCGATGTCCTCCCGCCGCCGGCCCAGTGAGGTCAGCATCACCAGCGGAAGCGCGTGATCCTGGTCCTGGATGGCGCGGGCGAGCGTGTTGCCGTCCATCTCCGCCATCTGCATGTCGAGGATCGCGACATCGAAATGAGCGCCGCCTGCCACCAGTTCCAGTGCCTCGCTCGGCGAATGGGTCTCCCGGGCCGCCATTCCCCAGGACTCGGTCTGGCGCCGCAGGATCTGCCGGTTGGTGGCGTTGTCGTCGACCACCAGCGCTCGTTTGCCGGACAGCTCGGGCTGGCTGAGTTCCTCGTGCGCCCGGACGGGGGCGTCGACCACGGAGGCGACGGCGCTGAAATGGAACGTCGAGCCCTGCCCGACGACGCTCTCGACCCGGATCTGACCTTCCATCAGTTCGACCAGGCGTTTGGTGATCGCCAGCCCGAGACCCGTTCCGCCGTAGCGGCGCGTGGTGGAGGCGTCGACCTGGGTGAACGAGTCGAACAGGCTTTCCATTCGGTCGGCCGGGATCCCGATCCCGGTGTCCCGGACGGCGAACTCCAGCCGGACCCGATCACCGTTGGCGGTCGATGCCGCCGCTTCGGCGGACACCGAGACGACCACCTCGCCGGAGTGGGTGAACTTCACCGCATTGTTGAGCAGGTTCAGCAGCACCTGGCGCAACCGGGTGATGTCGCCGACGATGGCCCGCGGCACCGTCGAGTCGAGCAGATACGCGAGCTCGAGCTTCTTCTCCGCAGCCCGGCCGGCCTCGATCTCGAGGGCGGACTCGATGCACTCCCGGACGTTGAACGGAGCACGCTCCAGCTCCAGCCGACCGGCTTCGATCTTGGAGAAGTCCAGGATGTCGTTGATGATCGTGAGCAGGCCGTCGCCGCTCTCCCGGATCACCTCGGCGAAATGACGTTGCTCGTCGGACAGGTCGGTGTCCATCAACAGCCCGGTCATGCCGATCACCGCGTTCATCGGGGTGCGGACCTCGTGGCTCATCGTGGCCAGGAACGAGCTCTTGGCCTGATTGGCGCTCTCGGCCGCCTCCATCGCCTTGCGCAACGCCCGCTCGGCCCGTG
The DNA here is from genome assembly GCA_036268355.1 of Sporichthyaceae bacterium. GTDB lineage: Bacteria > Actinomycetota > Actinomycetes > Sporichthyales > Sporichthyaceae > DASQPJ01. The sequence goes on along the minus strand of DATAUG010000203.1, from coordinate 62,316 downwards.
CCCGGTCGATCACCCGGCCCAGTTGGGTGCCGATGTTGGCCATCAGGGCAAGGAGTTCCGCGTCGGGCTCCACCCGCTCCGGCGAGAAGAACTCCAGGACGCCGACGACTTCCTGGCCGACCAGCACCGGGAACGCCATGCCGGCGCGCAGGTTCAGCTGCGTGAGCTGCGCCGCTCGCGCGACGTGCTCGCCGTACCGGACGTCGCTGATCCACTCGGCCGCACCGCTTTGCAGCACCCGACCGGGCAGGCCCTCACCGCGCCGGAAGACGGACTGCTCGGTCACCCCCATGAACGCGGCGAAGCGTTTCGGGTCGGCCAGATGCCATTCGCCGCCGGACACCAACTCCGGCTCGTCGCCGATGGCGCCGGAGGTGATCCCTTTGACTCGGTAGTAGTGACCGACCGGCCACCCGGTGTACGCGCACACCAGCGGAAGCACCGTCCGCAGGGCATCGCGGGCGACCGGCCCGTTGGCCGCGACCGCGACGTCCTGAAGCAGCTTGATCGACTCGTTGCGCCGGCGCAGTTCCCGGGTTCGCTGCCGGACCGTCTTCTCGATGTTGGTGTACGTCATCTGGAGGCGCTCGGCCATGACGTTGAACGCCGCGGCCATGACGCCGACCTCGTCGCGGCTGTCCACCAGTGCACGCCGTGCCAGGTCGCCCTCGGCCAGGCCTTCCGCGGCGGTGGCCACAGCTGCCACGTCGCGGGAGACCCGCCCGGCAATGCGCATGGCGAGCACGATGATCGCCACCAGCACCAGGACCTCGCTGGCCAGCGCCACCCGGCGGCGGTGGAGGTCGGCGGACTGGCGGGTGTGCAGCATCTTGTCCTCCTCGGTGAAGAGGACCCGCCACAAAGCGTCTGCCGAAGTGGTGGCCCGGGTGACGGACCCGGCGAAGTCGGGCCGGTCGACCGAGCCCGGGTTCGCCTTGATGCTCTCGACCTCGGCGATGGTGTCGTCGGCCAGGCTGCGCGCGGCGCTGAGGGTGGCGGTCAGCGGGTCGGCGGTGTCGGGTTCCAGCGAGCTGTCGTGGTTGTAGCGCCCGGTCACCGCGATCGCGCGCCCCATCGACTGCTCCAGCTCGGTGACTCGCTCCTTCAAGATTCCGGCGTTGGCGGCGAGCTCGGTCTCGGAGAACGAACTGATGGGCTCGCCGCGCAGCAGTTCGTCGATCTGGTCGCCGAGCCGGTGCGAGCGGTCGATGATCTCCGGCTCCCGAAGCAGCAACGCCTGCATCGTGTAGTAGGTGTCGAGATCCGGGTCGACGGCCAGCTGAGAAGTGTCGCCGACGTGGGCGATCAGGGCCCGCAGGCCCTGGATCAGCTGGTCATGGCCGAGATCCGTGGCCGCACCGCTCAGCCCGGGCTTCCGCAGCTCGCTCCAGGCCGCCGCCAGATCTGCCGGGGACGCCTTGACATCGCCGAGGGCGATCAGCCCCGTCGGCGTCGTCCGCAGCGACTCGTGCAGCTCGCCGTCCACCCGGAGCAGGATCGTGAACTCGCCGTCTATCCGCGACGCCAGAGGCTGGGCAGCGGGCGCGTCGGCCAGGTGCGCGGCGTTGAGCCGGGCCAGCGTGCGGTGCTCCGACACGTCCTCGAGCAGCGCGCTGACCGGGCGAAGGTAGCGGTCACCGGCCAACTCGTGATCCGCGCGGTCGATCCGGATCCGCTTCTCCTGCAGCAGGAACCAGGTCGTCAACGCGAGCGGGACGGTGAACACCACGCACAGCACGAGGAGCTTGTGCCAGATTCGGCCCCGGGCGAGCCTCAACGGTCCGCCCCGTTCGTCCGGCCGCCACGTTCGGGGAGCACCAGGTCGGCGGAGGAGGCGATGATCTGGTGGACGGACACCGGCCGGCGCAGGCCCCGCAGCTCGACCTCGCCGACCGACTCGGCCTCGACGCGCTCGCCGAGAGCGGCGATCACCCGGCCGTTGGCCAGGATCTGCCCCGGGGCGGCCGCCGCACAGAGTCGGGCAGCGGTGTTGACCACCGTTCCGAGCGCGGTGTAGTCGAAGCGGCCCTCGAACCCGACCATCGCCAGCGTGGCGTAGCCGGCCGCGACGCCGATGCCCAGCCCGAGGCCGAGACCCAGGCGGTGCCAGCGGTCGATCGGTTCGGCCATGGCCGCCCGGATCGCCAGCGCCGAGCCGACCGCCCGAGCCTCCGGGTCGGGGCACGGCAGCGGGTCGTTGAAGAACGCCATCACCCCGTCGCCGGCGAAGTAACCGACGGTCGCCTCGGCCCGGGTGAGCACATCGCCCAATGCTGCGTGGAAGTCCCGCAGGACGTCGATGATCTCCTCGGGCTCGGCGGTCTCGGAGAATGCGGTGAAGCCGCGCAGGTCGGCGAAGACGACAGCGAGGTGTCGGCGGTGCGGCGCGAGCAGCTGTTCCCCGCCCGAACTGAGCACGAGGTCGACCACCGGGGCGGACAGGAACCGGCGCAGCCGGCCAAGCCCCTCCAGCTGCGCGACCTGGGCGGCCACCCGTTGCTCCAGCGAGGCGTTCCACGCCGCCAGCTCCGCTGCCTGCGCCGCGAGTTCCGCGGACTGCGCGTTGATCGTGTCGTGGAAGCGCTTGATCCGCAGCAGCGAGCGGACTCGGGCGCACAACTCCGCGCGGTCGAACGGCTTCAGGACGAAGTCGTCGGCGCCGGCCTCGAGGGCCGTCAGCTTCTCCTGGGGCCCCTCGGCGGTCACCATGACCACCGGGAGCATCGCCGTCCGCGGGTCGCCGCGGATCAGCCGGCACACGTCGAAGCCGTCCATGCCCGGCATCCGGACGTCGAGCAGCACCAGGTCCACCGGCTTGGCCCCGAGCACCTCCAGCGCCTCGGGTCCGTCGCCCGCCGCGAGGACCGAATGGCCCTCCTGCCGGAGGATGTGGTTGAGCAACGTGCGGTTCACCGCGTCGTCGTCGACGACGAGCACGTTCGCCGACTCGGTCACCGCCTACCCGCCAGTTCGTCGCGCAGCTCCCCGAGAGCGTCGCGCGCCCGGTCGAACGCGACCGCGAGCTCGCCGACCAGGCCGCCTGCGACGGTTAGTTCGCGGTCCCGGGCCCGTCGCTCCACCTCCGCGGCGACCTGTGCCAGCCGGGGCGCCCCGAAAGTCATCCCGTGCGACTTGAGCGTGTGCGCCGCAAGACGAGCTTGCGGCGCGTCGCCTGCAAGCACCGCACTACCGACTCGCGCGACGAGTACGGGTCCCTCGGCGAGGAAGGTGTCGATCAAGGCTGCGACGAACTCAGCGTCGCCGCAAAGCTCCAGCAACGCGTCGACTGCCTCGCGGGCCGGCACGGCGCGCGGCACGCCGGTCCGGCACTCGTCCGGGTCGGTCATCGCAGCCTCCGCGCGCCGAACTGCTGGTCGCTCTTCGCAGCACATCACGGTCGGACTCCGCACGCACAGGATACTGACCACTGCGGGGACGGCGGGGGTTTCGACGCCGCTTCCCCCGGGGCACCTGCACCCCGGATCCGCTGCAGGCCGGCGAGTGGGTCGACCGGAAGCAAGTTCCAGCACCGGCGGCCCGCCCGGAGCCGTCCGGGCTCGACGAGCACGGCCATGCCGTGGCCGGCCTGGACCAGTTGCTCGCCGAGCATCCAGTCTTCGCCGAAATTGCCGGCTGACTGCCTCCGTTTACCTGTTCGAAATACGAGGTGCCATCAAGGGCACGGACCGACGAATACCTTCCCGGCTGGCACCGCCTTCCGTGGAGGACCAGTGAAAGATCAAATCGATCCGCGTTTGTTGAGCAACCTGACGGAGCACTCCGAGGACCTGCACGCCGACGCGTCCCGGCTGACCCGACAGGCGCTTGACGATTACGGCGAGCGGACCCTCGAGGGTGCTACTGCGTCCACCGAAGACGTGAAGGCCCTGCAGACGGCAGCTTCGATCGAGAACCTGGCCGTCAGCGTGTACACGAAGGCGGCCGGCCTGTCGTTCATCAAGGACGGCAACAAGGTGGTGGCCGAGTTCGTCGCCCGGACCATGACCCAGCACACTGCCCACGCCAAGGCCTTCAACGCGGCCGCGGTCAAGGCGGGCGGCAAGAAACAGTCCGGCACGGACCCGAAGTATCAGAAGGTCGTCGACGCAGCGTTGCCGAAGCTGAAGCGACCGGCGGACGTGATCACGCTGGCGATCACGCTGGAGGACGTGGCCGTGCAGACCTATTGCCGCAACGTCACCCAGGTCTCCACGAGCGAACTGCGCCTGCTGTTCGGCAGCATCGCCCCGGTCGAGGCGGCGCACCGGGCGGTCCTGCTCGCGATGGCGGCGCTGCTCAAGGATGCGCCCGAGTTGGTCGCGATCCCGACCGACCCGCAGAAGCTTCCGAAGAATCTCTGCACCGTCGCTGTCCCGGACTCCTTCTACTCCCTCGACCTGGCATCGCCCGTCGGAGAGGGAGCCGTAAGTTGATCGGCCGGCGAACCGCAAAGAAGGCGCAGCTGGCGGTCAGTGAGGCCGAACTCATGGCGATGACCCACGAGCTGGACGAGGCCCACCGCGAGGCAATGCCGCTGGTGCGCGCCGAGGTCGCCCGGTTCGCGCGGAACCTGCGCGACCAACAAGCTCACCCGGGGGTGGATCGACGTCGGTTCATGATCGGGATCGGAGCGCTGGGTGCCGGGATGGCGCTGGCCGCGTGCGGGGACCACGGAACGGACAACCAGTCGGTGCCCCAGGTGAGCGCGACACCGAGCGTCGGCTATACAGGCGATCTGAAGACCGTCGCGTTCGGAGCGGCGCTGGAGAATCAACTGGCCAACGCCTACCAGATCGCGCTCGTGGCGGTCGGGAAAGGCACTCTGGGCAAGGTACCTCCCGCGGTGGGATATTTCGTGCAGACGACGATGTTCCAGCACTCCGAGCACGCCGAGACGTGGAACACTTTGTTGAAGAGTTCCGGGCTGAGCCCCATCAGTGGGGTGCCACTGTCGAACGATCGCGAGACGACCGACGCGTTCGGCGCCGCCAAGGACAGCGTCTCCGTCGCGAAACTGCTGCTGGCTCTGGAGGACCGGGCCGCGGCGACGTACCTGTTCGCCATGGGCGGGATATCGGACCACGGCGGCGGCGCGATCGGCACCGCAGCAATCGTCGCGCCGGTCGAGGCGATGCACTCGGCCATCTTGCGCTTCATACTCGGGGAATACCCGGTGCCGGACGCCTTCCTGACCACGACCGCCGCGGTGAGTCCGGCCACGTTCACCGGCTGAGCCGCGCAGGCTCTCCGAGGGGCTGTCGATTCGTGAAGCGCGCCCCGTCGGTGGGGACACCGGGTGGCCGCGGCTGCTGTGGCATGCCACCAATCCTGCTCCGCGGCCGTCGCGTGCGAAATCGGGCCGTTACAGACATCCGGTATCACGGTCCAAGGAACCTGCGGCGACGCCCGCCGGCTCAGGGAGGACGCAGATGATGAGAAAACCCGGACCAGGCCCGGCGGCCGGTGCTGCCATGCTGTTCCTGGCGCTTTCGAGCTGCGGCGGTCCTGCGCACTCCGATCAGGCGTCCGCGCCCGCCGTGCAGTCCGCGGCGGCGCCGATCGCCTCCGACGCTGCGGTCACCCCCACGGGTGTAGCCACCTCGGCCGGCGCGAGCGCCGCGTCAGCTGGTGCCCCGGCCGGCTCCGCCGGGGCGGGGGCGCCGTCCGCGACCAAGGGCGGGGCGGCATCCGCGACCAAGGGCGCAGCGGCATCCGCAGCGCCGATTCCAGGCCTGGTCCCGCTGGATCTCGACAAAACGGCCGTCTACGACGACTGGAACTTCGGCCAGGCCTCCACCGGCGCGATCTGGCTGGATATCAAGGACAGCTCGTGCAACGGCGTACCGAACACGTCGGTCACCGAGACCCCGACGTCCGTGACGATCCTGGTCACCGCACAGCTGCTCCACGACGGTAACCCGACCTGCAAGAGTGTGCCCAAGACTGTCGGGATGCTGGCCAGCATCCTGACCCCGCTGGGCCATCGCTTCCTGGAGGGCTGCCGCCCCACGCTCGAGAAGGCGGGCCGGAAAATCAACTGCCGGACCGGGGGCGTCCTGGTAGCAGCACGTCACAGTTCGCGATAGAGCGCCTGCATGTTCTCGGAGTGGGCGCAACTGGGATCGAACCAGTGACTCCCTGCTTGTAAGGCAGGTGCTCTACCGCTGAGCTATGCGCCCCGGGGCCCGCCCGGGCGCAGCGGGATTGCTGGCTCAGGCGAACTCGGCAGCGTAGAGGTTAGCGAGCGCGGCGTGGTAGTCGGCCTGGTTCCGGGGGTGACCTAGGTCGCTCAGGACCTTCCAGCGCACCACGCCGGTGGCGTCGATGAGGAAGGTGGCGCGGGTGGCGACCCCGGCGACCGAGTCGAAGACGCCGTAGGAGCGGGCCACCGCGCCGTGCGGCCAGAAGTCCGAGAGCAGCGGGAACTGCAGGCCTTCGCGGTCGGCGAAGGCGCGCAGGGAGTACGGGGAGTCCACCGAGATCGCGACAACCTGTGTGCGCTCGTTCTGGAATGCCGCGATCTCGGACTGGATCAGGGTCAGCTCGCCGGAGCACACCCCGGTGAAGGCGAGGGGGTAGAACACCAGCAGGACGGCTCTGCCGTGCATCGTGGACAGCGAGATCTCGACGTTGTGGTGGTCGCGCAGCGTGAACTCGGGCGCGTGATCGCCGATCTCGACCGGGGTCCCCTCCAAGGCCATGCAGTGCACGCTAATGCAACGTTTCCCGACTGCGCGCCGCGGGGCCGTGCCGAGCAGCACTGGAAATGGGTCACCGCTTGCTGCAGCGCTACCCGCCCGGCGGCCGGTGTCGGCCCCGGTTCACCGCTTACTACAGCGCTACCCGCCCGGCGGCCGGTGTCGGCCCCGGTTCACCGCTTGCTGCGGGCCGCCTTGGGTGCCACGAGCCGGGTGCCCGACCAGTCCGGGGCGGCGCTGACGTGGCTGGTCTGCGCCAGCCCGGCGGTGGGTGCGGCCTCGCCGATGTCGCTGGGCTCGACGTGGCCGCCGCGGCCGGCCTTGGGCGTCAGCACCCAGATCACCCCGCCGTCGGCCAAGGAGCTCAGGGCGTCCACGAGTGCGTCGACCAGGTCCCCGTCGCCCGATCGCCACCACAGCAGCACGGCGTCCGCGACGTCGTCGTAGTCCTCGTCGACGAGCTCGGCGCCCACGTGGTCCTGGATCGCCTCGCGCAGGTCGTGGTCGACGTCGTCGTCGTAACCGAGTTCCTGGACGACCTGGCCGCGGTTGAACCCGAGGCGCCCCGGGGCGGTCCCGGCGGCGCCCTCGGCGCTCGCGCTCACGGAAGAACCCTCCCCCTCGGCCACCTGCACGTGCGGACGCCCGTAGTCCACCGCGCCGGGAGCAGGAGTGCAAGTACCTGGGGCAGGTGGCGTCCCTGGTGTGAAGTGGGGATGACCGAACACACACGCGCGCGGGGATGACCGAACACACCCCTGGCTACCCAACGGTAGAGATGCGCCGGTGCGAGCGACCGACCACGATGGAGGGACAGCACACATTCGGACCCGCTCGATCAGCGGTCCGCCGGAAGAAGCGCTGACGTCGAAAGAAGGTAGGCACGCGTGGCATCGGGACGCGAACGTTTCTCTGTGATCAGCGACGGGCTGCCCACCCAACTCCCCGACGTCGATCCCGAGGAGACCCGGGAATGGCTCCAGTCACTGGACTCCGTGGTCGACACGGCCGGCCGGGCCCGCGCCCGATATCTGATGCTCCGTCTGCTGGAACGGGCCCGGGAACGCCAGGTGGGCGTGCCCGGCCTGCGCAGCACCGACTTCATAAACACCATCGGGACCGAGGCCGAGCCGTGGTTCCCCGGCGACGAGTACATCGAGCGGCGCATCCGGGCGTTCATCCGGTGGAACGCCGCGATCATGGTCTCCCGGGCCAACCGACCGGGCGTCGGCGTGGGCGGGCACATCGCCACCTACGCCTCCTCCGCCAGCCTCTACGAGGTCGGGTTCAACCACTTCTTCCGCGGCAAGACCGGCGGCGAGTCCGGAGACCAGGTCTTCTTCCAGGGCCACGCCTCCCCGGGCATCTACGCCCGGGCGTTCCTGGAGGGCCGGCTGACCGAGCGTCAGTTGGACGGTTTCCGGCAGGAGCTGACCAACCCGGGCGGCGGGCTGCCGTCCTACCCACATCCCCGGCTGATGCCGAACTTCTGGGAGTTCCCCACCGTCTCGATGGGGTTGGGGCCACTCAACGCGATCTACCAGGCCAGGTTCAACCGTTATCTGTTGAACCGTCAGATCAAGGACACCTCGCGCTCGCACGTGTGGGCGTTCCTGGGCGACGGCGAGATGGACGAGCCGGAGTCTCTCGGCGCGATCGGGCTGGCCTCCCGTGAGGAGCTGGACAACCTGACCTTCGTGGTCAACTGCAACCTGCAGCGGCTGGACGGCCCGGTGCGCGGCAACGGCAAGATCATCCAGGAGTTGGAGAGCTACTTCCGCGGCGCCGGCTGGAACGTCATCAAGGTGATCTGGGGCCGCGACTGGGACCCGCTGCTGCACGCCGACGTCGACGGCGTGCTGGTCAACGCGATGAACACCACCCCCGACGGCCAGTTCCAGACGTTCACCACCGAGGACGGCGGGTACATCCGGGAGACGTTCTTCGGCAAGGACACCCGACTGCGCAAGATGGTGCAGCACCTGACCGACGACCAGCTGATGAAGCTGTCGCGCGGCGGCCACGACTATCGCAAGGTCTACGCCGCGTTCAAGGCCGCACAGGAGCACGTCGGACAGCCGACCGTGATCCTGGCGCACACCATCAAGGGCTGGACGTTGAAGAGCTTCGAGGCCCGCAACGCCACCCACCAGATGAAGAAGCTCACCAAGGCCGACCTCACGGAGTTCCGCGACCGGCTGCACCTGCCGATCACCGACTCCGCGCTGGAGGCGAAGCTGCCGCCGTACTACCACCCGGGACCGGACTCCGAGGAGGTGCAGTACCTGCAGGACCGCCGTCGCGCGCTCGGCGGCTACCTGCCCAGCCGGGTCGTCCACCCCAAGCCGATCAAGCTGCCCGGCGATCCGGTCTACAGCGAGTTGCGCAGCGGGTCGGGCAAGCAGACGGTGGCCACGACGATGGCCTTCGTCCGGCTGTTCAAGGACCTGATCAAGGACCCGGAGATCGGCCACCGCTTCGTGCCGATCATCCCCGACGAGGCCCGGACCTTCGGCCTGGACGCGATCTTCCCGACCGCCAAGATCTACTCGCCGCACGGCCAGCGCTACGACGCGGTGGACCGCAACATGCTGCTGTCCTACAAGGAGTCGGTGCAGGGTCAGATCCTGCACGAGGGCATCAGCGAGGCCGGTGCGATGGGTTCGCTGATCGCGGCGGGCACCGCGTACGCCACCCACGCCGAGCACATGATCCCGGTCTACATCTTCTACTCGATGTTCGGCTTCCAGCGGACCGGCGACGCCGCCTGGGCATTCGCCGACCAACTGGGCCGCGGGTTCATGCTCGGTGCCACCGCCGGGCGCACCACGCTCAACGGCGAGGGCCTGCAGCACGAGGACGGCCACTCGGTGCTGCTCGCCTCGACCAACCCGGCCTGCGTCGCCTACGACCCGGCGTGGAGCTTCGAGGTCGCGCACATCGTCAAGGACGGCCTGCGCCGGATGTACGGCAGCTCGGCGGAGCATCCGCACGGGGAGGACGTCTTCTACTACCTGACCGTCTACAACGAGCCGTACCTGCAGCCGGCCGAGCCGGAGGACGTCGACGTCGACGGCATCCTGCGGGGGCTGTACCGCTACGGGGTCGCCCCCCAGCTGCCGGAAACGGCGCCACAGGCCCAGATCCTGGCCTCCGGTACGGCCATGCAATGGGCGTTGGAGGCGCAACGACGGCTGGCCGAGGAGTGGGGCGTGGCCGCGAGCGTGTGGTCGGCCACCTCGTGGACGGAGCTGCGCCGTGAGGCGCTGGAGTGCGACGTGCACAACCTGCTCCACGCCGAGGAGCCTGCGCGGATTCCGTTCGTGGCCAAGGCTCTGGAGTCCGCTCAGGGCCCGGTCATCGCGGTGAGCGACTGGATGAAGGCGGTGCCGGACCAGATCGCCCGCTGGGTGCACAACGACTTCTCGGTCCTGGGCACCGACGGCTTCGGCCGCTCGGACACCCGCGCCGCGCTGCGTCGGCACTTCAAGGTCGACGCGGAGTCGATCGTGGTGCAGACCTTGTCCGAACTGGCCCGCCGTGGCGAGGTCAAGCGCGAGACGATCCGCGAAGCGCTCGACCGTTACAACCTCACCGACGTCACCGCGACCACCGCGACCGAGGCGGGCGGCGACACCTGAGGTGCCGACACCGGTCGCCGGCCGGCCCCTCCCCACACTTGTGTCCGGCAATCGGGGCTCGGCCGGACACTGTTTGCCCGGACGCTACGGGTCGGCGCGAGGTTGATTGGACGCGCCAGATAGTCACATCCGTCACATTCGTAACTTTGATCTCTAGGCTTGCCCGGTCAGTCCCACCGACCGGAAGGCCGCCATGGCGGGTCACCTCTGCGGCGCGCGCCGGCGCGATCGCGCGGTGACGCTGCTCGCCGCGGTGTTGCTGTTGGTCGGTGGTGCGGCGGCGGTGCTGATCGGTCCCTCGGCGCAAGCCCGGGGCAACGCGGCGGACAGCGGTCCGGTGTACCCGCTCGGCGCCTCGGTGACGCAGTTCCAGGGCCTGGCGTTCGACACCTGCGAGACCCCGACGCTGGCCACGATGGACGCCTGGCGCTCCTCGGAGTACCGCGCGATCGGCGTCTACCTGAGCGGGGAGAACCGGGGCTGCAAGCAGAACAACCTGAGCGCCGACTGGGTCGCCCGGGTCAGCTCCTGGGGTTGGCGTCTGCTGCCGATCGACCTGGGCCTGCAGGCGCCCTGCCGCGACAACAGCCGCAAGAAGCCCATCCAAGTTGAGCGAGCCCGTTCGCAGGGCGCCACCGAAGCCGACCACGCCGTGTCCGCGGCCCAGGCCCTGGGGCTGCGGCCCGGCAGCGCGATCTACGCGGACATGGAGAGCTATCGGGTCGGCGCCCCCGACTGCGCCCGCGCCGTCGGGCAATACCTGTCCGGGTGGAGCAGCGGCCTGCACCGGCACGGCTATCTGTCCGGCATGTACGGCAACCTCAACTCCGGCGTCGCCGACGCCGCCGCCCGCTACGCCTCCCCGGACTACACCCGGATCGACGCCGTGTGGGTCGGCCACTGGGACGGAACGACGCGGATGACCGGCTGGCGCGGCGTGGGCGACAACCGCTGGCCCGGACACCAACGCGCCAAGCAGTTCCGCGGCGATCATGTGGAGACCCACGGCGGGGTGACCATGAAGATCGACTCCGACTACCTGGACGCACCGGTGGCGACCGTGGCGCCGCTGTTCCAGATCACCGGCCGGCGGCCGGTGGCGCACCACGCGCCCAACCTGGCCTCGCCTCGAGCCGGCTCACTGCCCACCGGAGGCATCGCACACGTGGTCTGCCAGATCCGGGCCCGGGACGGTCAGGTCTGGGACGAGCTCACAGCCGGCAGTTGGCTGGTCGACCAGGAACTCGCCGCCGGCGTCGCCAAACTGCTGCCGGACTGCGCGTACCCGCAGTCGGTCATCGCCCCCGCCGGCGCCGTCGCGCGTATGGGCCCGGGTTTCGGCAATCGGGCCGGCGGGACATTGCCGCTGGGCGCACTGGCCTGGGTCAGCTGCCGGGACATCGCCCGACCCGGCTGGCTGCGGCTGCCCGACGGGTTCTGGGTCGACGCGGACAACCTCGGTGCCGGCGCGCGAGCGACCCGAGCGCTGCCGATCTGCGCCTGACCCCGTCCGAAGGGGTGACACCCCCAGCAACAACCCCGGCCGCCCGACACGCCGGAAACCACCCGCCATGGGGGTGACACCCCCAGCAACAACCTCGGCCGCCCGACACGCCGGAAACCACCCGCCGTGGGGGTGTCACCCCTACGACGAGGCCCGCCCGGTCCAGGCGAGGAGGTCGGCCAGCGGCCAGGTGTTGACGATCTGATCGGGCGTCAGGCCGCAGGCGGCCGCGCGTGCGCAGCCGTACGCCTGCCAGTCCAGCTGCCCCGGAGCATGCGCGTCGCTGTCGATCGAGAACCGGCAGCCGAACTCGAGCGCCAACTCGATCAGCCGACTGGGCGGGTCCCGACGCTCCGGCCGGGAGTTGATCTCCACCGCCACGTCGAACCGGGCGCAGGCCGCGAAGACCAGTTCGGCGTCGAAGGTCGACTCCGGCCGCCCGCCCCGGCCGCCACGCCTTCCCTCCGGGTCGGTGCCCACGATGCGGCCGGTGCAGTGCCCCAGCACGTCGACGCTCGGGTCGGCCACCGCGGCGATCATCCGCCGGGTCATCGACTCCGCGCCCATCCGCAGCTTGGAATGCACGCTGGCGACGACCACGTCCAGCCGGGCCAGCAGTTCGCGGTCGGCGTCCAACGAGCCGTCCTCCAGGATGTCGACCTCGATGCCGGTGAGCAGCCGGAACGGGGCCAACTCGGCATTCAGCTCGGCGACCACGTCCAGCTGGCGAAGCAGTCGGTCGACGGTCAGCCCGTTCGCCACGGTCAGCCGGGCCGAATGGTCGGTCAGCGCCGTGTACTCGTGCCCGATCACCTCGGCGGCGGTGCGCGCCATCTCCGCAATCGGGCTGCCACCGTCGGACCAGTCGGAATGGGTGTGCAGATCGCCGCGCAGCGCCGCGCGCAGCGACTCACCACCGGTCGCCACCGCCGCCGGGGCCCCGGCGAGCAGCGCTGAAAGGTAGTCGGGGACCGCCCCGGCCAACGACTGGCTGATCGCCTCGGCGGTCTTCGGCCCGACCCCGGGCAGCTCCTCCAGCGTCCCGTCGCGGGCACGGCGCGCCACCTCGTCGTCGGTGAGCGCCCCGATCACCGCTGCGGCGTTGCGGAACGCGCGCACCCGGTAGGTCGGAGCGTGCGCCCGTTCCAGCAGGAACGCGATCCTGCTCAGATCCGCCAGCGGGTCACCCACCCGCTGACCTTCACCGACATGGTCAGTCACGCCCGGCTCCTTCACCAACCGATCGGCCCCGACACTAACCTTCACCCATGGCACGCCCCCGGGCCATCGGTGGTCCATCGGAGGCCGCGGTCTCCCGGATGACCCACGACCACCCGCGCACGGTCCGCCGGGTGACCAAAGCGACCGGGCTGATCTGCACGGCCGCCCTGGACCGGATGCACCGCGACCTGCTCTGGTACCGGACGTTGCCGCCGGAGCAGCGGTCGTGGATCGGCTTGATCGTGCAGGCCGGCGTGGAGAACTTCACCGCCTGGCTGGACGACCCGGACCGCGGCGCGCGCCTGCCGGTCGAGGTGTTCTCGGCGGCCCCGCCGGAGATGACCCGGGCGGTCAACCTGCAGCAGACCGTCCAACTGGTCCGACTGACCGTGGACGTGCTCGAGGGACGCGTCGAGGAGCTGGCCGCGCCCGGTGAGGCGGACTGGCTGCGGACCGCCCTGCTGCACTACTCGCGGGAACTGGCCTTCGCCGCGGCACAGATCTACGCGCAGGCCGCCGAGTCCCGTGGGGCGTGGGACGCGCGCCTGGAGGCCGCGGTGGTGGACGCGATCCTGCGCGGTGAGCCGGACGAGGCGCTGCACTCCCGTGTCTCCGCGCTGGGTTGGACGCGCCCCGGGCCGGTCGCGGTGATAGTCGGGAGCACCACCGAGCACGACCCGGCGGTCATGGCCAAGGCGGTGCACCGGATCGGCCGGCACACGGATCTGAACGTGCTGGTCGGCGTGCAGGGCGAGCGCCTCGTGGTGGTCGTCGGCGGGGTCGAGGACCCCGGGCCGGCCGGCCAGGCCCTTGCGCCGGCCTTCGGCCCCGGGCCCATCGTCGTCGGCCCGGCCGTGCCCGAACTGGCGTCGGCCACCCGGTCGGCCGCCGCGGCGCTGGCCGGGCTGCGGGCCGCGCCGGCCTGGCCGGATGCACCACGGCCGGTCGCGGCCGACGACCTGTTGGCCGAGCGGGCGATCATCGGCGACACGTTGGCCAAACGAGCGCTGATCGAGGACATCTACCGGCCGCTGGTGGCCGCCGGCCCGGCCGTCCTGGACACCGTGGCGACCTTCCTCGAACACGCCGGCTCGTTGGAGGCCACCGCCCGGTTGTTGTTCGTCCACCCGAACACCGTCCGATACCGACTACGCCGTGTGGTCGACCTCACCGGAGCTCTACCCACGAACTCCCGGTCGGCGTTCACCCTGCGTGTCGCCCTCACGCTGGGCAGACTCGAGGCGGCCGACCCGGCCTTGTAGGAACTCGACAAAGCACCTGCACCAAGTTGGTGACCGGCGTTACGGCGCCGCGGCGCCTCGATCGCTCATCGTTGGAAGGTGCTTGCGATTCTCGCGCCGGGACAGGGCGCCCAGACCCCCGGTTTTCTGACGCCGTGGATGGAGCGCCCGGCCTTCGCCGCCCGCATGGAATGGTTCGCCACGGTGTGCGGGTTGGATCTGATCGCGTTCGGGACCAAGGGCGACGCGGAGCAGATCCGCGACACCGCCGTGGCCCAGCCGCTGCTGGTGGCGGCCGGTCTGGCGGCGGCCACCGAACTCGGCCTCGGATCTGACGCGGCTTCAGAGCTGCCGGCAGCGGAGCCGCCTGCAGCGGAACTGGTCTTCGCCGGCCACAGCGTCGGCGAGCTGACGGCGGCCGCCCTGGCCGGGGTGCTGTCACCGGAGCAGGCCATGGTGCTGGTCGCCGAACGTGGCCGCGCGATGGCTGCGGCCTCCGCCACCACACCGACCGGGATGACCGCCGTGCTCGGCGGCGACCGGGAGGTCGTTCTGGCCACGATTGCTGAGCACGGCCTGACCGCTGCCAACGACAACGGCTCCGGGCAGGTCGTGGCGGCCGGGACCATGGAGCAGTTGGCGGCGTTCGCGGCCGACCCGCCGGAGAAGGCCCGGTTGGTGCCGCTGTCGGTGGCCGGGGCGTTCCACACGCATCACATGGCGCCGGCCGTCGACCACCTGACCGGCCTGGCCGCCTCGATCACCCCGGGCGAACCCACCGCGAAGTTGCTCTCGAACGCCGACGGGGTCGTCGTCGACTCCGGAAAGGTGTTCCTGGCGAGGCTGGTGAGTCAGGTTTCGAACCCGGTCCGGTGGGACCTGTGCTCGGCCACGTTGCTCGACCTCGGCGTGACCGGGATGATCGAGCTGCTCCCGGGCGGCACGCTGACCGGACTGGCCAAGCGCGCCATGCGTGGGGTGACCGGTGTTCCGCTGCGCACTCCCGAGGACCTGGCCGGCGCCCACGCGCTGTTGACCCGAGGAGCAAGTTCATGAGCGAGCGCTTGCGCGAGGGAACAAATGGGCACAGTGCGATCCGGCCGTCCGTCGGTGCCCCGTACTCGAGGTTCCACAGCATCGGGGGGTACCGCCCGGCGCGGGTGGTCTCCAACGAGGAGATCTGCCAGAAGATCGACTCCTCCGACGAATGGATCCGGTCGCGTTCCGGGATCGTCAGCCGGCGGTTCGCCGGGCCCGAGGAAAGCGTGGTCGACATGGCGGTGGCGGCCGGTGGCAAGGCCATCGCCGCCGCGGGGATCGACCCGGAGCGGGTCGGGTCGGTGATCGTGGCGACCTGCACGATGACCAAGCCGATCCCGGCCGCCGGTCCGCAGGTTGCGCACCGCCTCGGGACGGTGAAGGCCTCGGCGTTCGACGTGAACAGCGTCTGTTCCGGGTTCTGCCACGCGGTGGCCCTGGCCGACAACCTGATCCGCTGCGGCTCGGCCGAGTACGTGCTGGTGATCGGCGCGGACAAGTTCTCCCCGCTGATCGACCCGACCGACCGCAGCATCGCGTTCATCTTCGGCGACGGCGCCGGAGCCGCGTTGCTCGGCCCGGCGCAGACTCCTGGCGTGGGTCCGGTGGTCTGGGGCGCCGACGGTTCGCAGGCATCGGCCATCGCGATGGACGGCGACTGGCTGGACAAGGCCGCCCTCGGCGAGGTGGCGTACATGATCATGGACGGCCCGCAGGTCTTCCGCTGGGCGTCCTTCGAGATGGCCAAGGTCGCCAAGCGGGCCGTGGCTGCCGCCGGGCTCGACCTCGATGACCTGGACGTATTCATCCCGCACCAGGCCAACATGCGGATCACCGACGCCATGGCACGGGCGCTGAAGCTGCCCGAACGCGTCGCGATCGCCCGTGACATCGTGGAGACCGGCAACACCTCGGCCGCCTCCATCCCGCTGGCGATGGAGACAATGTTGGAACGTGGGGAGGCACGCAGCGGGGACCTCGCCCTGCTGATCGGCTTCGGGGCGGGGCTCAGCTTCGCCGCGCAGGTCGTGACCATCCCCTAGGCCGGGCGACCGAAGAGTTCCGAACACGGAAGCAATCAGCGATTAGCGACTAGGAGACAGGCAGATGGCAGCAGTGACCGAGGCCGAGATCGTCGAGGGCCTGGGCGAGATCGTCAACGAGATCGTCGGCATCCCGGCCGAGGACGTCCAACCGGACAAGGCGTTCATCGCGGACCTGGACATCGACTCGCTGTCGATGGTCGAGGTCATCGTGGCCGCCGAGGAGCGGTTCGGCGTCAAGATCCCCGACGACGAGGTGAAGAACCTGCAGACGGTCGGCGACGCGGTCAAGTTCATCGCCGCCAACGTCTGAGGCGATGACGGTTCCGAGGAGGACGGCGATGAACGTTGTCGTGACCGGCCTGGGCGCGACCACCCCGATCGGCGGCGACGTCGGAACTTACTGGTCTGCCCTGTTGGCCGGGAAGTCCGGCATCCGCACCCTCACCGAGGACTGGGTCGCCGACATCCCGGTGCACATCGGTGGGCACGTGCTCGTCGAGCCCACCGAGGTGCTCACCAGGGTCGAGGCACGACGCCTGGACCGCGGCGGCCAGTTCGCCGTGGTGGCCGCCCGGGAGGCGTGGGCGGACGCCGGGCTGGCCGGCAACGTCGATCCCGAGCGGTTGGGCGTCGCTGCGGCCAGCGGCATCGGCGGGATCACCACGCTGCTGTGGGCATACGACACGCTCAACAACAAGGGCGCCCGCCAGGTGTCCCCGCTGGTGATCCCGATGATCATGCCGAACGGCCCTGCGGCGGCGATCGGGCTGGAGGTCGGCGCCAAGGCAGGGGTGCACACCCCGGTCAGCGCCTGCGCATCCGGCGCCGAGGCCATCGCACTCGGGCTCGACATGATCCGCGTCGGCCGCGCGGACGTGGTGGTCGTCGGCGGGACCGAGGCGATCATCCACCCGCTGCCGATGGCGGCATTCGCCTCGATGAAGGCGATGTCCACCCGCAACGACGAGCCCGAGCGGGCGTCCCGGCCGTACGACAAGGCCCGCGACGGCTTCGTGCTCGGCGAGGGTGCCGGAATGCTGGTTCTCGAGGCCGAGGAACACGCGAAGGCCCGCGGCGCCAAGATCTACTGCAGGTTGATCGGGGCCGGGATCACCTCCGACGCCCACCACATCGCTCAGCCGGATCCGACCGGCAGCGGCGTCGCACGGGCACTGCGAATGGCGCTGCGCGATGCCGATGTCCTCCCGCAGGACCTGGGCCACGTCAACGCGCATGCCACCTCGACCCCGCAGGGCGACATCGCCGAGGCGACGGCGCTGCGCACGGTGCTCGGCAGCGCGGCCGACGGGGCGCCGATCTCGGCCACCAAGTCGATCACCGGCCACCTGATCGGGGCGGCCGGTGCGATCGAGTCGGTGGCCACGGTCCTGGCGATTCGCGACCGCATCGCACCGCCGACGATCAACCTCGACGACCCGGACGACGAGATCGACGTCGACATCGTGCGTTACGAACCCCGCGCGCTTCGGTCCGGGGCGCTGGCGGCACTCAACAACTCGTTCGGGTTCGGCGGGCACAACGTCTGCCTGATCTTCGCCGACTGAACGCAGCCCGGGACCGGACGAAGTCGTGCACCAGTGAGCGAGCGCAGCGAGCGAACAGATGTCACAGTGCCCGCCGGCTCCCACGGACACGGGCGGACGGGGCGCGCCGGTGAGCAAAGGAGCGGGCGCCGCGCGACGCTGCGCGGACGCCCGCTCCTTGATTGGTGTGGCCGGCTGCGCAGGTCCGGGTAGATCACCACCGGCCCGTGCAGAACGGCCACGTTCAGCGGCCCGGCCGCGGGTGCTTCCGTGGGATCTGGGCGCTCAGCCGACCTGATGCAACCAGCGGACCGGCGCGCCCTCGCCGGCGTGGCGGAACGGTTCCAGCTCGTCGTCCCAGGGTTGCCCGAGCAGCAGGTCGATCTCGTCGAACAGGTCGCAGTCCTCGGTCTCCATGGAGCGGAGCACCGCGGCCCGCAGGCGGTCCTCGGAGATCATGATGTCGCCGTGCACCCCGGTGACGGCGTGGAAGACACCCAGGCTGGGCGTGCAGCTGTAGCGGGCGCCCTCGTGCCCGGCGACGGGCTCCTCGGTGACCTCGAATCGGACGAGGTGCTTGCGCAACGCCGAGGCCAGGGCGGCGGCCGTACCGACCTCGCCCTGCCATGACAACTCGGTCCGCCACTGTTGAGGCGCGATCGGCTGCGGCGTCCAGTCCAGGCGGACCGACACACCGAGCACGGCCTCCACAGCCCACTCGACGTGGGCACACATGGCGGACTTGGCGGAGTGCACATAAAGCACTCCACGGGTGATGGGCACCGAATTCCTCCTGGAGTTGCCACGGCCGAGATACGCCTTCCCCTGCGATCTCGTCGTTTCCCCAGCAGGACCGGTGATGTTTCCTTCGGTCGACTGTGCTGCGTAATTCTGCCGCCCCGTCAGGTTCGCCGCAAAGCCCGGCGCACCGCGACACGCCGGGGCAATTCGGCAGAATTCCGAGCGGCTAAAGAACTCGGGCCGCCGGCCACTCGCAATTCGCCAACTGTGACATCGGTTCGCTCGCTGTACTTGCTCCTCGCTTGTGCTCCTCGCTCGTTCCTCGCTCGTCGCAGTCGCTCGCGGTACTTGCTGCTCGCTTGTGCTCCTCGCTCGTTCCTCGCTCGTCGCAGTCGCTCGCGGTGCTCGCTCAGGCGGCGGCGTCCACGCGGCGCCGCCGACCCGGCGGGATCGGCTGTGCTCGACCGGTCCGCCCGGCGTGGTACTCCGCCAACCAGGCCGGGAAGTCCGCGGCCGGCATCGGCCGGCTGAGGTGGTAGCCCTGCGCACTCTGCGCGCCCAGGTCGGCCAGGGCCCGCCAGGTCGCCTCGTCCTCGACACCCTCGGCGACGATCTCCATGCCCATGTTCCGGGCCAGGTCGGAGATGGACCGGACGATCATCATGACCTTCGGCTCGGCCACGATCCGGGAGGTGAACTCGCGGTCCAGCTTGACCTCGTCGACCGGCAGGCGGCGCAGGTAGGCCAACGAGGAGTACCCGGTGCCGAAGTCGTCGATGGACAGCCGGACGCCCAGGGTGTTCAACCGGCAGAGCAGGTCGACGGCCTGCGGGCTGTCAGCCATCAACGAGGTCTCGGTGATCTCGATCGTCAGCAGGTGCGGCTCCACCGCGTGCCGGGCCAGCGCGGCAGCCACGGTGTTCAGGAAGCTCGGGTCCTTCAGGCTGCGCGGCGAGACGTTCACGGCCACCCCGGCGGTGATGCCGGCCGAACGCCAACTCGCGGTGGCCGACAGGGCGGAGTCCAGCATCGCCTCGGTCAGCGAGCCGATCATCCCGTTGGCCTCGGCGATCGGCAGGAACTCCGCCGGACCACGGATGCCGTCAACCGGGTGCCGCCAGCGCGCCAGGGCCTCCACGCCGGTCACCCGACCGTCGGCCAACGAAGCCTTGGGCTGCACCCAGGCCTCGATGCCGCCGTCGCGAATCGCGCACCGCAGGTCGCTGACCAACGTCAGCCGGCTGGGGTTGGCGGCCTCCTGCAACCCCTCGTCGTAGAGGCGCACTCCGCCGCCGTTGGCCTTCGCCGCGTACATCGCGACGTCGGCGCGTTTGAGCAGCCCGGAGGCGTCCTCGGCGTGAATCGGAGCCATCGCGACCCCGACCGAGACACTGACCTCCACGCTGACCCCGTCGATGCGGACCGGCTCGGCCAGCGAGGCGGCCAGCTCCCGGGCCAGCCCGGCGGCCGTGGTCGGTTCGGCCACGTCGGTCAGCAGCACCGCGAACTCGTCGCCGCCCAGCCGGGCCACCAGCGCCCGGGTCCCGGCGACGGTCACGAAGGATCGCGCCACCATCCGCAGCAGCTCGTCGCCGTGCTGGTGCCCGAGGGTGTCGTTGACCTCCTTGAAGCCGTTGAGGTCGCTGATCATGACCGCGCACCCGACGGAGCGCCCGGCCCGGATGGCCGCGACCGCGATGTCCAGCTCCTGCTGCAGCAGGTGCCGGTTCGGCAGGCCGGTCAACGTGTCGTGGTGCGCCTCGTAGGACAGCCGCGCGATCAGGCTCCCGGACTTGAGCGCCACGCCGGCATGGTTGGCGACCGTCTCCAACAGCCGCACGTCGCCCGCGTCGTAGCCGCGCACCTCGCCGAGCCGGTTGGCCACCGACAGCGTCCCGACGATCACGCCGTCGCAGTGCAGCGGTACCACGATCGCCTCACGCAGACCGAGTTCGTCGAGGTAGCTGCGCTCGGTCGCGTCCCGTGTCGTGCGGGCGACCAGCACGGAACGGCGTTCCCGGCGCACCTGTTCGACGATCTCGTGGGCCGCCGGCACGTCGGCCGCCGCGGACACCCGCTGCATGCCGTCGGACAGCAGGGTCATCCGGTGCGGGGCCAGCCCGATCGGGAAGCCGAACGCGAGGAACTCGGCTCGGTCGGCGCGCAGCAGCTCCCGGGCCTGTTCGAGCACGCTGTGCAGCACGGTGTCGATGTCGTGGGCGCCGGAGACGACCTCGCTGAAGTGATAGAGCTGCTCGAGGCTCTCGTGGCGCTCCCGCAGCGAGGCGTACGCCCGGTAGCCGAGCAGCAGCAGCGCACCGGCAGCCTCCACCAGGAAAGCGCTGCGCACGTCGTAGCTGATCGCGGTGGTCGCGACCAGGCCGATCGTACCCAGGGCCGCAGCCAGCACTCCGGCAGCGGCGATCTCTCGCAGCACGCGGTGGAACCGGACGGAGTTCTCGTAGCAGGCGATGGCCAGGGTGGTCACCACGGCGTCGAAGGTGCCACCGGCGATCAGGGCGGCGAACACCGCGCACCAGGCGTCGGGGCCGGCGCTGATCCCGGTCCAGGCCAGCGACCAGATCGTCAGCGCCAGGCTGGTGCTGGCCACCACGAGCGCGGTGTTGAACGCGATCTTGATCGGGGCCTGCCGGCGGTGGAAGGCGAACACGGCCAGCGAGCCCAGCGTCCGCCCCACCAGCAGGGCCACCGGCCCGGCCATGAACAAGCCGACGACCAGCGGCACCTCGGACAGCGAGACGGTCTGGGCCTCGCGTTGCACCTGGATGTGCAGCACCACCATCTCGGCGGCACCGAACATCACCGCCATCGTCCACCAGGGCAGATGGACCGGGCCGGTGACCGGTGTCAGCAGCGCCGGCGTGCGGGTCAGCAGCAGCACTGAGGTACCGATCAGTGCAAACACCAGCCCGAGCACCCGCAGTGCCCGCCGCGGCGCGGAGGAGACGAAGGGGCGGGCGACGGCGCGGCGGCCGCGACGGCGCCGCGCGCGCAGCACATCAGCCAATTCGGGCCCCCCGTCACGAATCGACACACCTCGCGAGCAGAGCTGGATGCACTGCTCCACATTGGACGCGTCTTTACCGAAACCCGTTCCCGTGATGGCGGTTGTCGCCCGGACCCGCCCTGGGCGGAGCACCCGGCGCGAGTGCGAAATATCCGATTCGACCGCGGATTTCTACAGCGGCCCATCGAGGGTCACGATTCGTGGCGAACGGATTCGGGCCGCCCCGCTCCGGGTCGCGGCGCCGCGCAACCGGCCGGGCGTACGCGGCCCGCCGCGTCGTCGCAGGCCGGCGGCGGGTCGGCGAATCGCCTGAGCAGCACGGGACCGATGCGGCCTAATTTGCGGCGTTGGAGTGGGCCGGGTTTCATTTCGAGTTAACGCGGCCGTGATGCCTGCGCCACGCCGGTCGGCCATTGTGGGCGTCAGGGACACCGGGTTAGCGTGGCGATCCCCCCAGGTGGAATTCACGTGACGCTTTGTGCGTCGGAAAGGATCCGCGAGTGTTTCCCGCTACTCGTTCCCGGCTCGGCACGATCACCGCGCTGGCGTTCGACGCGACTCTCACGGTCCTGTCCGAACCGATCCACCGTCGTTCGCTGTCCAACGCACGCGCGGCGATGGAGGAGAGTCAGTATCAGGACCGCGCGGCTGCCGCCGGCTGGCAACAGCTCAACGAACTGGCGGCACGGGCGCCGGAGGCGCGCCGCATCAGGGCCTGAGCCCGTTCCACCGCGATTCGGGAGTCGGTCGTAGAACGTAGGTTGTTCCTGCGATGGCAGGGATTACTGACGCGACACAGATCCGGGAACTGCGGGCCCGGCTCGACCGGTTGACCTTTGCCGATGGGCACGTACTCGGGCGCCGGCTGGAGGGCCTGACCAGGTCCAGGTCCGGCCCGCAGCGGGAGTTCGCCGAGTTCGATTCGGCCCTCGCGTTCGCCGAGGCGCGGGTGGCTGCGCGGCTCGCCTCGGTTCCCGTGCCCACGTATCCGCCGGACCTGCCCATCAGCGGTCGGCGCGAGGAGATCACCGCCGCGCTGCGGGCCAACCAGGTACTCATCGTGGCCGGCGAGACCGGCTCCGGGAAGACCACGCAGCTGCCCAAGATGTGCCTGGAGATCGGCCGCGGGATCCGCGGGCAGATCGGGCACACCCAACCGCGTCGGCTGGCCGCCCGCACGGTGGCCGAGCGCCTTGCCGAGGAGTTGGGCAGCGAGGTCGGCGCGGCGGTCGGCTGGACCGTGCGCTTCACCGACCGGGCAAGTCCGGACACCTTGGTGCGGTTGATGACCGACGGCATCCTGCTCGCCCAGATCCAGCGCGACCCACGGCTGCTCGCCTACGACACAGTGATCATCGACGAGGCGCACGAGCGCAGCCTGAACATCGACTTCCTGCTCGGCTACCTGCATCAGTTGCTGCCGACCCGGCCGGAACTGAAGCTGTTGATCACCTCGGCCACCATCGACCCGGGGCGTTTCGCGGCGCACTTCGGCACCGCGGACCGGCCCGCACCGGTGATCGAGGTGTCCGGACGCACGTACCCGGTCGAGATCCGGTACCGGCCGCTGGTCGCCGGCACGGGCGACGACGACACCGCGCCAGAGCCCCGCGACCAGGCCACAGCGGTCTGCGAGGCCGTCGAGGAACTGCTCGCGTGCGGTCCCGGCGACGTGCTGGTTTTCCTGTCCGGCGAACGGGAGATCCGGGACACCGCCGACGCACTGGCCGCCCGCCCGACCACCTCGCCGGACAGGGCGTCGCGCACCGGGAAACCGGTGGAGATCCTGCCGCTCTACGCCCGGCTCTCGGTTGCCGACCAGCACCGCGTGTTCGCCGCACATCCCGGCAGGCGAATCGTGTTGGCGACCAACGTCGCCGAGACGTCGTTGACGGTGCCCGGCATCCGGTACGTCGTGGATGCCGGAACCGCGCGGATCTCCCGGTACAACTCCCGGCGCAAGGTGCAGCGGTTGCCGATCGAGGCGATCTCGCGGGCGTCGGCCGACCAACGGGCCGGGCGCTGCGGCCGGGTGGCCGCCGGAGTATGCATCCGGCTGTACGCGGCCGAGGACTACGCCGCGCGCCCGGCGTTCACCGATCCGGAGATCCTGCGGACGTCGTTGGCCTCCGTGATCCTGCGGATGGCCGCCCTCGGCCTGGGCGAGGTGGCCGACTTCGCCTTCCTCGACCCGCCGGACCGGCGAAGCGTGGCCGACGGCATGGCCCTGCTGGAGGAGTTGGAGGCCCTGCGCCCCGGCGCGTCCGGGGCCGTGGCCCGGTTGACGGAAGTGGGACGCAAACTCGCCGCGCTGCCGGTCGACCCGCGGTTGGCCCGGATGATCGTCGAGGCGGACCGCCTGGGCGCGCTGCGCGAGGTCATCGTGATCGTGGCGGCGTTGTCGATCCAGGACCCGCGGGAGTACCCGGCGGACAAGTTGGCCGCGGCGAGGGCGAAGCACGCCCGCTTCGCCGACGCCGGCTCGGACTTCCTCGCGTGGCTGAACCTGTGGCGCTACCTGCGGGAGGCGCAGCAGGAGCACTCCTCGGCCGCGTTCCGCCGGTTGTGCGCCGCCGACCATCTGCACTACCTGCGGGTCCGCGAGTGGCAGGACCTGGTCGCGCAGCTGCGTGAACTCGCCGGTGGCCTCGGCCTGCGCTGGAACTCCACCGCCACCGGGCCCGACCAGATCCATCAGGCGTTGCTCGCCGGCCTGCTCACCCACATCGGGACCCGCGACCCGGCGGCCACGGACCAGACATTCCTGGGCACCCGGAACACCCGCTTCACGGTGTTCCCCGGTTCCGGGCTGGCAAAGCGCCCGCCCCGGTGGGTGATGGCGGCCGAGCTGGTCGAGACGTCCCGCCTGTTCGCGCGCACGGTGGCCCGGATCTCCCCGGAATGGGTGGAGCCGTTGGCCGAACATCTCCTGCAGCGGCAGTACTCCGAACCTCGCTGGGACGCCGACCGGGGCGCCGTCGTCGCCACCGAACGTGTGACGTTGTACGGGCTTGCGCTGGTCGTCGGGCGACGGGTGGATTACGCCCGGATCGACCAGGCGCTGTGCCGGGAACTGTTCCTGCGCCACGCCCTGGTCGACGGCGAATGGCGCACGCATCACCGATTCTTCGCGCACAACCAGGCGTTGCGGCAGGCCGCGGGCGAGATCGAGGAGCGGGCGCGGCGCCGCGGCCTGGTGATCGACGACGCGGCGGTGTTCGCCTTCTACGACGCGCGGATCCCGCCCGAGGTCGTCTCCGTCCGACACTTCGACTCATGGTGGCGCCAACGCCGCCGCACGCATCCGCACGACCTCGACCTGGACCCGGAGCTGCTGAAGTCGGCGGCCGCGACGAGCGCCCGGCCCGGCGATTTCCCGGACCACTGGGAATTCGACGGGCAGTCCTACCCGCTGCGATACGAGTTCGCGCCCGGCAGCGAGTTCGACGGCGTCACCGTGGACGTCCCGCTGTCGGCGCTCAACCGCATCCGGCCGGAAGGTTTCGACTGGGGCGTCCCAGGCCTGCGCGAGGAGCTCGTCACCGCGTTGCTCCGAGCGCTGCCCAAGGCCGTCCGCCGCAGCGTTTCCCCCGCGACCACCTACGCGGCCGCCGTTCTGCCGCACCTGGATCACTCCCGGGGGGAGTCGCTGACGGTGGCGTTGGCCCGGGAACTGCGAACCCGCTTCGACGTGCGGACGGATTCCGTGGACTGGGCCGTCGAGCGGGTTCCCGGGTACCTGCGGATCACCTTTCGGGTGGTGGGCCCGGGCGGTGAGGTACTCGGCCACGGCAAGGATCTGGCGGCGTTGCGGGCGGCGTGGCAACCGGCGCTCGCGGAACTTGTCGCTACGGGGGCGGGCGCGTTCGAGCGGACCGGTTTGACCCAGTGGCCGGATCTGGGCGGCGCCGCGGGTGAACCCGGCGTGATCCCGCGCCGGCACGACCAGGTGCGCGCAGGCACGATCGTGCAGGGTTTCCCGGCGCTGGTCGACGACGGCCGGACGGTGGCCCTGCGGGTGTTGACCGATGCCTCCTCCGCCGAGGTGGCCATGTGGGCGGGCACTCGACGACTGTTGCTGATCGCCTGCCCGCCACCGACCAAGGCCGTCCTGGCCGGGCTGTCGAACCCGGCGAAGCTGGCCCTGGCGGGCGCGCCGCACACCTCCGGGGCCGAGCTGTTCGAGGACTGCGCAACGGCCTGCCTCGACGCGATCCTGACCGCGACCGGCGGCCCGGCCTGGGACGCGGCCGGGTTCCGGGCCCTGACCGAGGCGGTCCGACGCGAGTTGCCCCCGATGATGAAGTCGGTGGTGACCGATGTGGTAACGATTCTGACGGTGGCTCAGCACGTGGACGCTGCCCTGGCCGCCGCGGGCGGCAGCCCGTTTCCGGCTGCGGTCGCCGACATGCGGGGGCAGTACGGCGGCCTGCTGCATCCCGGCTTCGTGACCGCCACCGGCGTAGAACGGCTGAAGCATCTCCCCCGTTACCTGCGCGGCATCGGCCGGCGCCTGGAGCGGCTGCCCGTCGACCCGGTTCGCGACGCCGCGCGCCAGGCCACCGTCACGCAACTGCACCGTGAGTACGAGCAGTTCCGTGCGGGGTTGCCCGCGACCCGCCGGAACGACGCGGACGTGGTGGAGGTCCGTTGGTTGCTCGAGGAACTCCGGGTCAGCCTGTTCGCGCAGACGCTCGGCACGGCGGTCCCGGTCTCGGAGCAGCGCCTGCTGCGCGCCATGGACTCCGCCGAGGCGCGCGCTCACTAAGGGGGTGTCTCACATGGCGACTGGCCTACTGCGGCACGGCC
Source organism: Sporichthyaceae bacterium (assembly GCA_036268355.1). Classification (GTDB taxonomy): domain Bacteria; phylum Actinomycetota; class Actinomycetes; order Sporichthyales; family Sporichthyaceae; genus DASQPJ01. The sequence continues at coordinate 35,805 of DATAUG010000203.1, read as the reverse complement.
CCGACGCCGCCCGGCGGCGTTGTCGTCGTCGCCGATACAGGCGATTGAGGCGAACGCAGCGCGAGCGCGAGCTTGCGAGCCCTCGCAGCTGCCGAGCCGAGTGAAGCCTGTTGACCAAAGGGAACACAACCCCGGTATCGGCTCCTCCTCCGCCTTGCCGGATCGGCGCCGGTGCTGCGCCTCGCTACGGCCGGCCACGTGAGACACCCCCTAAAAAGGCGTCAGAAAGCCTTCGGCCACGAGGTCGCGGATCAGCGGAAGCAACTGGTCCTGGAGCGCCTCGACGCTCTCCTCCAGAACCTCGGCAACGGCCCGGATCAGGACGCCAACCGGCAGTTGGCCGTCACAGGCCCCGGCCAGCGCGGCCGCCGCGGTGTCGACCCGCCGCCGGCGGCGGAGGCCGAAGTTCTGACTGAGCATCACTTCCCCGGGGTCCTCGGCCCCCGGAGCACCACGTTGCTCCTGGATCACGCCGTCGACGAGGCACAGCCGCGCTGCCAAGAGCTCCCCCGGTGCGGCATGTGCGCGCAGCCAGTCGAGGCGTTCGAACGCTCCGGACACGACGGGGCCGAGGGGGTGCTCCACCGGGTGCGGCCATTCCTCGATCCGGGTCACCACCGCGGCGGAGTCGGTGCGACGCAGGATCAGCCAGCCGAACCCGACGGCCTCGACGCCCGACCGCTCCAACCCGTCCAGCCAGCGATCGTAGCGCGTCGGGTAGTCCGGTGCCGCGACCTCGCCGGAGTCGTGCAGCCAGAACGACACGTAGGCGGCCGGATCGAGCACCTCCCGTTGCAACACCCAGGCGTCCACGTCGGGCGGCAGCCAGCTGCCCACGCGTTCGCGCCAGTCCTCACCACGACGATGCACCCAGTTGGCCAGCAGTTGGCACCAGCCGCCGGGGTTTAGGTGGCCCGGGACCGCCTGCACCAGACTGCGGCACAACTCGTCGCCGGCCAGTCCGCTGTCGCGGTACACGAGCGTGCCCTCCCGGCCGGCCCCGATGGCGAACGGCGGGTTGCTGACGATCAGGTCGAACCGCTCCTGGGCGACCGGTTCGAACAGTCGCCCGGCGCGCAGATCGACGTCCACCCCGGACAGCGCCGCACCCAACGCGGCGAACCGAAGCGCCCGCGGCAGCACATCGGTGGCGACGACCGTGTCGGCATGCCGCGACAGGTGGAAGGCCTGCACCCCGCAACCGGTGCCGAGATCCAGCGCCGAGCCGACCTCATGACGCACCGTCAGCTCTGCCAGGGACATCGAGGCGCCGCCGATCCCCAACACGTGATCGACGGCCACCGGTCTGATCCGACCGTCCATGCCGGAACCGAGGTCGCAGACCACGTAGAAGTCGTCGTCGTGGGGCCGCACGTCCGCGACCGCCCGCACGAGATCGACCTCTCGGGCGACCAGGCCCAACCGATCGGCGGCATCCAGCGGAAGCGCCTTGGCCACGACGTCGACCGGCAACGCCTCCTGCAGCAGGAAAAGGCGGACCAACGTCGCCGTGACCGACCGGTCGGCGCGACAGACGCGTCGAGCCGGCACCGTCTCGTTGCGCGCCAGCGCGGCCTGTGCCGTGGGCCCGAGCAATTCCGTGATCCGGTCCGCGGTGTAGTCGGCCAGATCGAACGCGGCCCGCAGATCGGCGGTGTCGCGCGCGTCCGCCGAGGCGGGTTCCGGTGCAGCCATATCCGCGATCCTGCCAGGATGGGGCGATGGCGCAGCCCGACGATCCCGAACGCCGCACTGCCCGAGCCGGCAATCTTCCGACCGGGTCGGCGGGGTCGGCCGGGCCCGCGGTTTCACCGCGGCGGCGCCGCAGGCTCAGGTGCCGCGTGTGGTGGGCCCCTTCGAGATCTTGGTCCGCACTTCGGCTATTTGGGGTCTGAGCGCGGCGGCAATCGTGTTCCGGCTGTTCTCGGTACTGCCCCTGCTACACCCGATCTCGGGCGCCGCGGGGCGTTCGTGGCCACGTTTTTCATCATGCTGGGGCAACGCTTCGTGGGGCGACGTCACAAATAGCCGGGCTCACTTCCTGCGCGGCAGCGCGATCGTCACCGACCGTGTTCCGTCGCGGCGCCGCGCACCCAGGCCGGTGTAGGCCAGCAACAGCAAGCCCGGGAGGACCTCGATCGCCGCACCTGACTCGATCAGGCCCACCACGGTGGTCGGGCCGGCCGCGTCCACGCCCAGCTCGACCAGCACGTCGGGCTCGGCCACCGCCACCGGGACGAGCGCCATCGGCGAGGCCACCTCCGTCCGGGACCGTCGCACCGCGTCGTAGAGGTCCTGGGTGCTGATGCCCGCGAACGGCCACCGCTGTGTGACGGCGTCCTGCGCCAGCGCGTTCGCCAACGTGTACTGGGCTTCGTCGCTGATCGGGGTCAGGTCGCGATGACGCCCGGAACCGAGCGCGGTGAGCACCGTGAACAGATCGAGTTCGTAGGCTTCGCTTTCGCTGTCCGAACCGGCCATCGGCCCTCCTTCTCGGGACTGCCCTTTCGGGAACCGCCAGGAGCGCGACCGAGACACCGGGCGCACGCCCCTGGCACCCTATGCGTCCGCGTCGAGCGGACGCCACCGATGGTGATCCTCGCCGACACCACTTTCCGGCGCGCAACCGGACGGCTCTGCGCGTGGATCAGGAACAGCCGCTGGTCGAACCGCATCCCTCGCACACGTAGCAGGAGCCGGCCGGCCGCATCTTGGTGCCGCAGCTGAGACAGAGTGGGGCGTCCGCCCGGCGACCCTGATGCGCCTCCATCAACTCGATGGACGATCCGGCCGGCTCCCAGGTGGCCGACACCCCGCCGACCGACAGATCGACCGGCTCGATCGGCGCCGACTGGGCCAATGCCTGGACGTCCAACTCCTCCGATTGGTCGGGGTCGAAATAGTGTCCGGTCTCCAGTTGCCTGGCCCGCTCGGCGGCGGTGTGGATGCCCAGCGCTCCCCGCTCCTCCGCCGGAAGGAAGTCCAGCGCCAGCCGCCGGAAGATGTAGTCCATGATCGACGCCGACATCCGGATGTCGGGATCGTCGGTCATCCCAGCCGGGTCGAAGCGCATGTTGGTGAACTTCTGCACGAAGGTGTCCAACGGGACGCCGTACTGCAGACCGATGGACACCGCGATGGAGAAGGCGTCCATCATTCCGGCCAGCGTCGAGCCCTGCTTGGACATCTTCAGGAAGATCTCGCCCAACCCCCCGTCCGGATATCCCGCGGCCGTCATATAGCCCTCGGCACCGCCCACCGAGAACGACACCGTCTTGGAGTCGCGCACCTTCGGCAATCGCTTCCGGACCGGGCGGTACTCGATCTGAGCGGGTGTCCCGACGGTGTCCGCCGCGATACCCATGTTGGCCGAGGTGCCGGCGGACAGCGGTTGCCCCACCTTGCAGTTGTCGCGGTACACCGCCAGTGCCTTGAGCCCGCGCAGCCACCCAGCGGTGTAGACCTCCTCAATCTCCTCCACCGTCGCGGTCTCGGGCATGTTGACGGTCTTCGAGATTGCCCCCGAGATGAACGGCTGGACGGCCGCCATCATCGCCACGTGGCCCATGGGCCGGATCGCGCGAGGACCCATGGCGCAGTCGAACACCTCGTAGTGCTCCTGGCGCAGACCGGGGGCGTCGACCACATGGCCGTGCTCGCCGACGTGCTCGATGATCGCCTCGATCTGCTCCAACTGATAGCCGAGCTTGCTCAGCGCCCGCGGCACGGTCTGGTTGACGATCTGCATCGAGCCGCCGCCGACGAGCTTCTTGAACTTGACCAACGCGAGGTCCGGTTCGATACCGGTGGTGTCGCAGTCCATCATCAGGCCGATCGTCCCGGTCGGGGCGAGGACCGATGCCTGCGAATTGCGCCAGCCGTGGTCCGCCCCGATCCGGAGACACTCGGCCCAGGTTCGGGTGGCCCGGTCGAGGATGGCGCGGTCCATGGAGCTGGTCGATCGCACCGCGTCGTTCGCCGCCGCGTGCTTGCGCATCACGCGGGTGTGCGCGGCGGCATTGCGCGCGTATCCCTCGTAAGGGCCGATCGCTTCGGCGAGTTCGGCCGAACGTCGATAGGCCGTCCCGGTCATCAGCGAGGTGATCGCGGCCGCCAGAACACGGCCACCTTCCGAGTCGTACCCATGTCCGGTCGCCATGAGCAGCGCGCCGAGGTTGGCGTACCCGATACCCAGCTGTCGGAAGGCCCGGGTCGTCCTGGCGATGGGCTCGGTCGGGAAGTCTGCGAAGCAGATCGAGATGTCCATCGCGGTGATCACCAGTTCGACGACCGCGGCGAATGCCTCGGCGTCGAAGGTCCCGTCCTCACCGAGGAACGACAGGAGATTCAACGAGGCCAGATTGCACGACGAGTTGTCCAGGTGCATGTACTCGGAGCACGGGTTACTGGCGCTGATCCGTCCGCTCTCCGGACAGGTGTGCCAGTCGTTGATGGTGCCGTCGTACTGGATGCCCGGATCGGCGCACTCCCAGGCGGCCAGTGCCATCGACCGGAACAACTGCCGGGCGTCGACCTGCTCGATGACCTCGCCGGTCGTCCGCGCTCGCAACCCGAACGGGGCGCCGGACTCCACCGCTCGCATGAACTCGTCGGTCACCCGGACCGAGTTGTTGGCGTTCTGGTACTGGACACTGGCAATGTCCGCCCCGCCGAGGTCCATGTCGAATCCGGCGTCGCGCAACACGCGAATCTTGCGTTCCTCCCGGGCCTTCGTCTCGATGAACTCGGCGACGTCGGGGTGGTCGACATCGAGGATCACCATCTTGGCCGCGCGGCGCGTCGCGCCACCGGACTTGATCGTTCCCGCCGAGGCGTCGGCACCGCGCATGAAACTGACCGGACCCGAAGCGGTCCCGCCGGAGGACAGGAGCTCCCTCGAGGAACGGATCCTGGAGAGGTTCAGACCCGCGCCCGAACCGCCCTTGAAGATCAGGCCCTCCTCCCGGTACCAGTTCAGGATCGACTCCATGGTGTCGTCGACCGCGAGGATGAAACAGGCCGAGACCTGTTGCGGCGCCGAGGTGCCGACGTTGAACCAGACCGGGGAGTTGAACGAGAACACCTGGTGCAGCAGGGCATGGGTGAGTTCGTCGGCAAAGGCGTCGGCGTCCGCCGGCGAGGCGAAGTAGCCGTGCTGTTCGCCGGCCATCCGATACCTGCCGACCACCCGGTCTATCAGCTGACGGAGGCTCCACTCGCGGCTCGGCGAACCCGGCGCCCCGCGGAAGTACTTGGTCGTGACGATGTTTGCGGCGTTCACCGACCAGAAGGCCGGGAACTCGACTCCTTTCTGCTCGAAAACCATCGACCCGTCGCGCCAGTTCGTCATCACGACGTCTCGGCGCTCCCAGGTGACCTGGTCGTACGGATCGACGCCGGGCGTTGTGAAGATCCGCCCCACGGTCAGACCACGCCGCCCGCGTCGGACGACCGACCCATTGGGCCAGGCATTCCCTGCCACCGGCGTCGCCTCACCGTTTACCGTCTCCGTCACGTCACGTCCTCCTAGTGTGTGCAACAACCTGGGCCGCTCGTCCATTGCCGAGCGAAGTCGTGATCCCGCTGGGCAGCGCCCGGCTCAACCGGCGCTGGACGCGACCAGCCGCTCGGCCCGCAGCGCGGCAATCTCCGCCTCGAAGTCCGCCATGGAGTCGAAACCCCGATAGACGCTCGCGAATCGCAGGTAGGCCACCTCGTCCAGATCCCGCAACGGGCCGAGTACCGCCATGCCGACGTCGTGCGCCCGCACCTCCGCGCCTCCGGCCGTGCGGACCGACTCCTCCACGCGCTGGGCCAACAGCGCCAGCGCGTCGTCGCCCACCGGGCGGCCCTGACATGCCTTCCGAACGCCTGCCAGGACCTTCTCGCGGCTGAACGGCTCGCTCGCTCCGCTGCGCTTGAGCACGTACAGCCCGGCCGTCTCAAGGGTCGTGAAGCGCCGCTGGCACTGCTCGCACTGCCGGCGGCGTCGGATCGCCGCGCCGTCCTCGGTGGTCCGCGAATCGACCACGCGAGTGTCGGCCAGGCGGCAGAAGGGACAGTTCAAGACCGACTCCCGGGCTGTTGGGGACGTTGTCCTGTGGATCGCTTGTGGACGTGTTGTGGACCCTGGGTGCACAAGCTGTGGACTACTTACAGCGGTGTAACTACTAGATGTAGACCGTAGAACCGTCCTGCCCACACCGCAAGGGACGCCGGCCACCAATTGGACGCCCGCCGTCGGCCCGCCCCCCAGACGCAGGTCAGAGCCCTGAACCGGGTGCGACGAACCTCCCGAACACGGCGTGTCCCCCATCGGCCCGGGCGTGTCGCAGGCCTCCAGGAGCACGAGGTGCCCGCGGCCGATCACGGGATCACCAAGGTCCGGCCGGCCTCGATGTCGGCCCCCGGCAATGCGTTGAGCTCGATCAATCGATCGACGGTCGAGCGGGGATCGGCGCCGGGATCCACCGCCCGCGCAATGCCCCACAGCGTCTGGCCGGGACGCACGATCAATGAATGCGGCACAGCCGGGACCGCGGAGCGGGAATCGGCACCGACGGCACGGGTGCCGAAGGCGAGGCCCGCACCGAACACCACAGCAAGCAGCAGCGCCAACGCCACGGCGCGACCGCGCCTGGTCAATCGGGGCCCCCGCTCGCCGCCTCCTACCCCGTCGAATTCACTCGCGCCTCGCTGCCGCGCCATCGGCGGCACCAACCGCAGATCCGGCGCGCCGACGGGCGCCGAACAGCCCGACAAACGCGATCCGGCCGGGTGTCGCAGCCGAGCAGCCTCGAGCGTTCCTGCATTCATGGCTTCCCCCTCCTGTGCGCCGCACGGGCGCTGTTCTCGAACATTTATTCGATCGATCCGGTCGTCGACAGTTGTACCGGAGTCGACCGACACTTTCCACGACTGTTCGAACATGTGTTTGAAAGATGTCGCCGGGCGCGCTACGTTCCCTGGTAACCGACAGGTTCAGACGGGACTTCGTCGGAGCAGGCGAGGAGGCACAGATGGTCGGCCGTGCCAAGGACGGCGCACGCACGATCGGTGGACGGTCGGAGTCCGTCGAGGGCGGTGGCGAGCTGCACGCGCTGCCCGACGGTCCCCCGGACGACCACGGCCTGACGCCTCGTCAGCGGAAGGTCCTCGAGGTGATCCGCGACGCGGTGGAACGACGCGGCTATCCGCCGTCCATGCGCGAGATCGGCGACGCGGTCGGCCTCACCTCGACCTCGTCGGTGTCGCACCAATTGATCACCTTGGAGAAGAAGGGCTACCTGCGCCGCGACCCGAACCGGCCCCGCGCGGTCGAGGTGCGGTTGCCGCAGGGGGTCGCCCCTTCGGGGGTGCTGGACGAGGCGGAGGTCCGTGCTGCGCGACCGGCCGCCGTCTACGTCCCGGTCGTCGGACGGATCGCGGCCGGCGGGCCGATCCTCGCCGAACAGGCGATCGAATCGGTCTTCCCGCTACCTCGGGAGCTGGTGGGCGAGGGGACGTTGTTCATGCTTCGGGTCGCCGGCGACTCCATGGTCGACGCGGCGATCTGCGACGGCGACTGGGTGGTGGTACGCCAGCAACCCGTGGCCGAGCCGGGCGACATCGTGGCGGCGTTGATCGACGGAGAGGCGACCGTCAAGACCTTCAAGCGGCGGGGCAACAAAATCTGGTTGATGCCGCACAATCCAGCCTACGACCCGATTCCGGGTGACGACGCGGTCATCCTGGGCCGAGTGGTGAGCGTGCTACGTCGTATCTGATGCATCGTCAGAACCCGGCCTCGGTGGACCGCCCACGGTCACCGCCGCGGCCTGTTCGGACAACCTGCTGAGCGCCGCCCGGACCGTCCGGGTGTCAGTGGTGTACCAGAAGGGAGGCAACGACGAGCGCAGGAAGCGACCGTAACGAGCGGAGTCCAGACGCGAGTCCAGAACCGCGACCACGCCACGATCGGTGTCTGAACGGACGAGTCGGCCGGCGCCCTGCGCCAGGCGCACCGCGGCGGCGGCGGCGTACACCGACATGAATCCGTTGCCGCCCGCCTCGTCGGCCGCTCTCGCCCGGGCCGCGGCAAGCGGCTCGTCGGGACGCGGGAACGGAATGCGGTCGATCACGACGAGCTGGCAGGAGACTCCCGGGACGTCGATGCCGTGCCAGAGCGACAGGGTGCCGAACAGACATGTCGTCGGTTCCTCCCGGAAGCAGCGCACCAGTTCGGGCAACGTGTCGTCGCCCTGGCAGAGCAACGGATATGCCAGGCGCGGACGAAGTACATCGGCGGTCTGCTCGGCGACGCGGCGCGACGAGAACAGGCCGAGGGTTCGGCCCCCGGCGCACTCGATCAGCGCGGCCAACTCGTCCAACGCCTGGGCGGACAAGCCATCGCGTCCCGGCGGCGGCAGGTGGCGAGCGACGTAGAGGATTGCCTGGCGCGGGTAGTCGAACGGCGAGCCCACGTCCAGCGCCCGCCATCGCGTCGGGCGAGGCTCGGGATCGGCCCGGTCCACGCCCCCGTCCAGGGCGGGCTCGGGATCGCCTCTGCGCGCGCTCACCTCGGGACCGCGCTCGGGTTCGCCTCGGCCCGTGTCTCCGCCCCGGCCCGTGTCTCCGCCCCGGCCCGTGTCTCCGCCTCGGCCGGGCTCGGGACCGGTTCGGCCCGCCCGCGGGCTCGGGCCGGAATGGATCGGTTCGGCTCCCGGGTTCGCGACGGCGGCCGTGCCCCCGGACGCCGCACCGGGCTCGCCGCCCACCGGTAGCCCGAAGCTACGGACCGCGATGTCGAAGTCCCCACCGATGGCCAGGGTCGCCGAGGTCAGCAGGACGGTCCGGCTGCCGAACAACGCCTCACGCAGCAGACCGGCGACCGACAACGGTGCCACCCGCAGGACCCGGCCGCGGCGCTCCTCGGCTGCCAGCCAGGCGACATCACCCTCGGCTGCGGACACCAGTCGATCGGTGGTGTCGACTACCTCCTCGATGGCCACGCGAGCGACTCGCTTGGCGAGCAGGAGATCGGGCGTGTCCTCCTTCGACGTCGAGATCGACAGCAGCACCGCCCGTGCCGCGTCCCGCAGGGCCGCGACTTCGGCCCGCACCAGGGCGGGCATCGGCCGCAACGGCCCGGGCGGCACCTGCGCCAGCGTGGCCGCAACCCCCTCGGCCACCCCCTCCAGGATGTCGACGGCGCGGGCGTCGGCCACCCGGCTCGCCGCACGCGCCGCACGTTCCACCGTCGCCTGCGTCAACTCGGCGGTGGCCACGGCGGAGACCCGATCGATCAGCTCGTGGGCCTCGTCGACGACGACGGCACCGTGGTCCGGCAGAACTGGGATGTTCTCCAACGCGTCGATGGCCAACAGGGCGTGGTTGGTCACCACCACGTCCGCCTCGCCGGCCCGGGCCCGGGCCGCCTCGGCGAAGCATTCCGCGCCCTGCGGGCAACGCGTCGCGCCCAGACATTCCCGGGACGAAACCGACACCTGCGCCCAGGCCCGGTCGCTGACCCCGGGCGCGAGATCGTCCCGGTCGCCGGTGTCGGTCTGCTCGGCCCACTCCCGCGCCCGCAGCACCTCGCGACCCAGCGCACTGGTGAGCGCCTGGGTCGCCGCCGCGTCGAACAGCCCGTCCTCGGTCGGTACGCCGCCACCGACCCGGTGTTTGCACACGTAGTTGTTCCGGCCCTTGAGGATCGCGAACGTGGGGGTACGCCCCAGCAGCGGCGCTGCGGTGGCGACCAGGCGCGGCAGGTCCCGACGCACCAGTTGCGCCTGAAGGCCGAGGGTCGCCGTCGCGATCACCACCGGGCGGCGATCAAGCAACGCCGGGATCAGATAGGCGAGCGACTTTCCGGTCCCCGTACCGGCCTGGACGAGCAGGTGCTCGCCGGTACGCATCGACTCGGCGACCGCCTGGGCCATCCGCAGCTGACCGGGCCTGCTGACCCCACCGAGTTGGCGGACCGCGGCCTCGAGCAGCTCCTCGACCGACGGCGCCGTCACCCGGTCGAGACTAGGACCTCTCGGGCCCCGCGCGCCCGCGATCCCCCACCCGCAGCCGTGTCCTACGTCGCGGCGGCAAACGGCGCCAATTCGGCGGCCAGCGCATCGCCGACCCGCGCCCGCAGACGCGTGCCCTCCCCCGTGTACTCCTGAACCAGCACATCTCCGTGCTCATGCACCCGAGCGACCAGCCCACCGTGCTCATAGGGCACGAGCACGTTCACCTCGACGTCGGGCCGTGGGATCGCCGCCGCGATCGCGGACAGCAGGCCCTCGATGCCCACGCCGGTCCGCGCCGACACCACCACCGCGGTGGGTTCGCGCCGCACCAGGCGTTCCAGCACCGCCGGCTGCGCCGCGTCGGCCTTGTTCACCACGACGATCTCCCGGACGTCGCGGGCTTCGATCTCGGCCAGCACCGCCCGGACGGCGCTCAGTTGCGCCTCGGGTTCATCGTCCGAGCCGTCCACGATGTGGAGGATGAGGTCGGCCTGGGCGATCTCCTCCAGCGTGGAGCGGAACGCCTCGACCAACTGGTGCGGCAGGTGCCGCACGAAGCCGACCGTGTCGGTCAGCGTGAAGGACTGGCCGTACGGGGTCTCGGCCCGGCGCACCGTGGGGTCCAGGGTCGCGAACAGCGCATTCTCGACCAGGACGCCCGCACCGGTGATCCGGTTCAGCAGGGACGACTTCCCCGCGTTGGTGTACCCGACGATCGCCACCGAGGCGATCGCATGCCGGCGGCGTTCGGTCCGTTGGGTGGCTCGCGCGGTCCCCATCTCGGTTATCTCGCGGCGCAGCCGCGCGGTGCGCGTGCGGATCCGCCGCCGGTCGGTCTCGATCTTGGTCTCGCCGGGGCCCCGGCCGCCGATGCCGGCGCCGCCGGCCACCCGGCCGCCGCCTTGGCGGGACATCGACTGACCCCAGCCGCGCAGCCTGGGCAACATGTACTGCAGTTGGGCCAGCTCGACCTGCGCCTTGCCCTCCCGCGACTTGGCGTGTTGGGCGAAGATGTCCAGGATCAGCGCCGTCCGGTCGATTACCTTGACCTGGACGATCTTCTCGAGCTGGACCAACTGACTGGGCGTCAGCTCACCGTCGCAGACCAGCGTGTCGGCGCCGGTTGCGACGATCACCTCGCGTAGCGCCTTGGCCTTCCCGGACCCGACGTAGGTGGCCGGGTCGGGCCGATCGCGGCGCTGCACAAACCCATCGAGGACCAGCGCGCCGGCAGTCTCGGCAAGTCTGCGCAGCTCGTGCATCGAGTTCTCGGCCTCGGCGGTCCCGATTCCCGAGGTCCACACGCCGACCAGCACCACCCGTTCCAGCCGCAGCTGCCGGTACTCCACCTCGGTGACGTCGAGGAGTTCGGTGGACAATCCCGGAACGCGGCGCAGCGCGTGACGTTCGGCGAGGTCCAACTGGTCGCCGTCCGGATCGAGCCGATCCAGTTCCTCGTCGTCGACGATCTCGTCGAGCGGATCGAACTCGTATGCATCGGTACTCGTCATGCGCTCCCTAGTCAGTCCCGGCCGGCGGCCCGTGCACCAGCGTCGCACGGGAACACCTCGGACGGCGAGCCGTTTGCGACCCCCCAGAACCCGGCCGCCACCAATTCAGCGGGGCCGGCCAAGAGAACCGGACCGGTTCCGGTCGCGGTCGTCTCCAACGTGCCCCCAGGCACGTCCACCACACAGACGCCCGGCGACGTCCGACCGGAGAGCACCGCGGCGACCACGGCCGCGCACACCCCGGTGCCACAGGAGCGGGTCTCGCCCGAGCCGCGTTCGTGCACCCGCAACGCGAGGTGGCGCGGCCCACGCCGGACCACGAACTCGACGTTCACCCCGTCCGGGAAGGCCTCGGCGGGCCCAACTTCCGGCGGTTCGCGCAGGTCGCCCGCCTCCGTCAGGTCATCGACGAACACCACCGCGTGCGGGTTCGGCATCAGCACCGCGGTGGCGCTCCACGAGCGCTCGCCCACCCGGACCGTGATCGGGCCGACCTCGGGCAGCACCGCGACGCCCATGTCGACCGAGATGGAACCGGCCGGCGGGCAGATCACGTTGCGCAGCCCGCCGCGGGTGGCGATCTGGAGTGCGCCCGGCGCTGCCAGGCCGAAGTCCACCAGGTAGCGGGCGAACACCCGGATCCCGTTGCCGCACATCTCGGCGATCGAACCGTCGGCGTTGCGGTAGTCCATGAACCAGTCGGCGCGGCCACGGAACGCGGCGGCCTCGGGCTCGGCCGCCACCGCCACCACCCGCAGGATCCCGTCGGCACCGATGCCGGCCCGCCGGTCGCAGATCGCGGCAACCTCCGCCGCCGAAAGCGCCAGCTCGCCGTCCCGGTCCGGGATCAGCACGAAGTCGTTCTCGGTCCCGTGACCCTTGACGAACGGCAGCGGCTCAGTCATCGCCGCCCAGCCTACGTAACACCCCGCCGAAGTTGCTTGCGTCCGGCTGATCGAGGGCTGATAGCGACCGATCAGCCGGACGCAACGCAGGGTTGGTGGGGCCGGGATGACCGGCGGCGACCAGGGCCAGGGTCGCGTCCAGGAGATCCGGGCGGGTGGCGTCCAGCCAGTGCACGCGGGGGTCCCGGCCGAACCAACGCTCCTGGCGGCGGGCGAACTTCCGGGTCGCCGCGACCGTTGCCTGCCGTGCCTCGTCAGGGGAGCAGCGCCCCTCCAGCATGTCCAGCACCTGGGCGTAGCCCAGCGCTCGGGACGCGGTCCGCCCCTCCCGCAGTCCTGCCTGCACCAGTTGCTCCACCTCGGTCACCAGCCCGGCCGACCACATGTCGTCAACGCGCTCGGTGATGCGCCGGTCGAGTTCGGGCCGCTCGATCCGCAGGCCCACCTGAAGGGCAGGCTGCAGGTAGCGCGGCTCCGGCAACGTGGCGGTGAACCGTCCACCGGTCAACTCGATCACCTCCAGGGCCCGCACGATCCGTCGGGTGTTGCCGGGCAGGATTCGGGCGGCGGCCTCCGGGTCGAGGTCGGCCAGCCGTTCGTGCAGCCGGCCCAGTTCGCCGGTTTCCGCCTCCGCCTCCAGTTGTGCCCGCAACCGCGGGTCGGTTCCCGGGAACCGCAGGTCGTCGAGCACCGCGCGGACGTAGAGGCCGGAGCCGCCGACGAGCACCGCGGCGCGCCCCGCTGCATGCACTTCGGCGATCCGGGCCCGGGCCAGCCGCTGGTACTCCTCGACCGCGGCGGACTCCCGGACGTCCCAGATGTCCAACAGATGATGCGGGATACCGCGCCGCTCGAGTTCGGTCAGCTTGGCGGTTCCGATGTCCATCCCACGGTAGAGCTGCATCGAGTCGGCGTTGATCACCTCGCCGTCCGCGGCTTCGGCCAACGCCAGGCCCAACGCCGATTTGCCGGTGGCGGTCGCCCCCACCACGGCGACGAGCAGTGGAGTCAAGAGCGCATCCAGGAGACGACGAAATAGCCGACCCCGTAAGGGGATTCCCGGTGCCGTGCCCGCGCCGACCAGGTCCGCCCGTCGGCTTCCACTGCTCCTGCCAGCACCTGCCAGGCGGCCCGGCCCGCCGCCTTCAACTCCACTGCCTCGTCAGGGTCCACGGCGAGCAAGGCTGCGGTGTCGACCGTGCCGAGCGCGGCCCAGACGACGTCGTCGAACGGCTCGGCCGCCGCCACCGCCGCACCGGGCGGCGCGTTGCGCCCCACCCCGCTCCCGTCGCCCAGGACCAACCACAACGCTGACGGCCCGTCAGAAAGGCGCTTGCCAAGGGAAACGCACTCGGCGGGCACAGCTCCGGCGGCCACCGACCAGAACTCCACCGGGCCGGCCCACCCGCAGTGGCGCAGGAGGAACCGGCCGACGGTCAACGACAACGGCAGCGCCGGCGGCATCGGCCGCGGCAACCCCGCCCCGAACGGCAGCGGCTCGCTCATCGCTACCGGCTCGTCCGGCACCGGCACGCCGAAGCCCGCCGCCACGCCCGGGGCGCGCCCGTCGAACTTAGCCGTGGTCGCGCCCGCCCCGACCACGACGACCCGCTCGGCACCGGCGGCGAGTCCGTCGGCCACCGCCGCGTCGCAGGCGGCCAACAGCCCGTCGAGCGTCCCGGCCGCTCCCGCAAAGAACTCCGGCAGCAGCAACGGCGGGTGCGGACACACCACCGCAGCCACCGGCCCACCCGTTGCGTCCGGGTAACCGTTACCTATAGGTGCCGATTCCCCGGACGTCCGCGGGGTTGGGGGCGGCGTCGGGGGAAGGGTCATGGGTCGGGTCGGCAGAGCCGGGCGTGCCAGGAAGCCGCGCCCGCGTCGGACAACGAGGCCACTTGGTCGAACACTACGCGGCGCCGTTGGACGTCGTCGACGGCAGCCTTCCAGTCGGCGCAGAACGCGGGCTCGAGGACCTCCGGTGCGCCGGCGTCCAGTGCGTCGACCAGTTCGGCGATCAGCGCCCGCTCGCGCGCCTGCACGCCGACCCGCAGCGGGGTACGCATGACGTACCGAGCCGCTACCGCCTTGAGCAGCGCCACCTCGACGAGCGTCGTCCGGGGCACCTCGAGACCCGCCGGGTAACGGGTCAGCCGGCCGGCGCCGTAGCGCCGGCGGGTCGCCACCTCGGCCGCGGTGCAGAACCGGCCGATGAGTTCACTGGTCATGTTCTTCAGCGCCGCCTGGCCACGCCGGGTGCGGTCCGGCGCAGTGGGCCAGAACGGCTCGGCGAGCAACGTCTCGACCGCGGAGTCCATCTCGCCCTCGGCGACGTCGAACAGGTAGGCCTCCTTCACCACCTGCGCCAGGTCGGCCCGCTCGTCGTAGGCGGTGAGCGAGCGCAGGTCGATGTTGCCCGCGTAGATGCCGTCCTCCACGTCGTGCACGGAGTAGGCCACGTCGTCGGCGAAGTCCATGATCTGCGCCTCCAGGCAGCGCAGCCCGTCCGCCAGCCCGGCCCGCAGCCAGCGGTAGACCGCGATGTCCTCGGAGTAGCAGCCGAACTTGCGTCGCTCGACCTGCCGCGCCCAGGGGTACTTGACGGTGGCGTCGAGGCCGGCTCGGGTCAGGTTGAGCCCGGCGCCGGTGCCGTCGGGCCGGATCGTCTTGCCCTCCAGCCGGGTGAGCACCCGCAACGTCTGCGCGTTGCCCTCGAACCCGCCGCAGCCGGCGGCGGCCAGATCGAGGGCGTCCTCCCCGTTGTGGCCGAACGGCGGGTGTCCCAGGTCGTGGGCCAGGCAGGCGGTCTCGACCAGATCCGGATCGGCGCCCAATCGCCGGCCCAGCTCGCAGCCGATCTGCCCGACCTCCAACGAGTGGGTCAGCCGGTTGCGGGCGAAGTCGTCGCTGGCCGGTGCGACGACCTGGGTCTTGGCGGCCAGCCGGCGGAACGCGGCGGCGTGCAGCACCCGGGCGCGGTCGCGCTGGAACGCCGTCCGGCCGGCGCGCTTCGGCGGTTCGGGGACCCAGCGTTCGATGTCGCTCGGCTGGTAGCCCACGGGGAGTTCCTGGTCCTCCATGACACGCCCCAAGGTAGCTCGGAGCGCGGCCGATTTCTCAGCCGACACGAGCGGCTTTCCCCTCGACCCTCGCTCCGCGGACGGCCGGCGGAAAAGCGTCGGGCCTGCCACTCCGCTCGGTTCTCTCCGACGCCGCTCAGCCGACGCGCATGGCCAGCATCGACACCGAGCCGCCGTCGACGCCCTCGACGGGGAACTCAACGGTCTCGCCGGACCGGCGCAGCGCCAGCACGTACAGCAACGGCAGGTAGTGCTCCGGGGTCGGCACGGCCAGCAATGCCGCGGGCCCGCGACGTAGTCGATGACCTCATCGAGTTGGTCGGCCAGCACGTCCCGGCGCAGCCGAGCCTCGAACTCGCGCGCCCAGTCGTACGCGGGCGTGCCTTCCCAGGCATACAGGTGCAGGTTGTGCACGACGTTTCCGGAGCCGAGGATCAGGACGCCGTCGTCCCGCAGCGGCGCCAGCCGACGGGCCAGCTCGAAATGCTGACGTGGTGTCAGCTGAACGTCCAACGCGAGCTGGACCACCGGTACGTCCGCGTCCGGGTAGAGGTGGACGAGCACCGACCAGGTCCCGTGGTCCAGCCCCCAACCGTCGTCGAGCTCGACCGGCACCGGGGACAACAGCTCGGCCACCTGGCGGGCCAGTTCCGGACAGCCCGGCGCCGGATAGCCGACCTCGTAGAGCTCACGCGGGAATCCGCCGAAATCGTGGATCGTCCGGGGCATCTGATTCACCGTCACGCGCGTGCCTGCCAGGTACCAGTGCGCCGAGATCGCCAGGACCGCACGCGGACGCGGCAGGTCGCGGCCCAACGCCGCCCACCGTTGCGTCCACGCATTGCTTGCCAATGCGTTCATCGGGTTGCCGTGGCCCAGGAACAGCGCCGGCACCACCTCGCCCGGCCTTCGAGGCGACTCCACGATGTGACGATACGTCAGGGGCGGCCCGCATCCCACACGTGCCCGATCGTGAGAGCTGCACGCCCCACGGGTCCGGACGGGTGAACCAGCACCCGAAGAGCATTCCGCGGTGGAACCGGGCCGCTAGAAGTTATCCATGGCGGCGTGATCGCTCGCCCTCGGACGACCCCTGGCGGCAACAGCCGGACCGGTGCGAATGGCGCGCACGGACCTGCTGGGGGGGTCCGGCGGCGCCGGTGCACGCCGACCGACTCACGACGCGGGCAGCGGCGAATCGGTCGGCGATCCCAGCACCGGCGCCGCCGCAAGCCGATCCCCGTTGCGTCCGACCCGAGGTGGCTCATCGGCCACGTTCGGTCGGACGCAACCGGTTTGTCCGTTCAGCGGCTGTCGCTCCCCGCGGCCGACCCGGCCGCGCGGCCCGCCTCGAGCCGTGCCACCGGAACCCGGAAGGGCGAGCAGGACACGTAGTCCAGCCCGACCTCGGCGAAGAAATGGATCGAGTCCGGGTCGCCGCCGTGCTCGCCGCAGACCCCGAGCTTCAGGTCCGGTTTCACCTGGCGGCCTTCGGTGCTCGCGATGCGCACCAGCCGCCCGACGCCCTCCCGGTCCAACGACTCGAACGGCGAGACACCGAAGATGCCCTTCTCCAGGTACTGCGTGAAGAACGCCGCCTCCACGTCGTCGCGGGAGAAGCCCCAGGTCGTCTGGGTCAGGTCGTTGGTCCCGTAGGAGAAGAAGTCGGCGGCCACGGCGATCTGCCCCGCCGTCAGGGCGGCCCGCGGGAGTTCGATCATCGTGCCGACCGGGATGTCGAGGGCCTGCCCGGATTCCCGCTCGACCGCGGTGATCACCGTCACGGCCTCGTCGCGCATCAGCTCCAACTCCTGCACGGCACCGACCAGCGGAATCATGACCTCCGGCTGCGGGTTGCCGCCGGCAGCCTTACGTTCCGCCGCGGCTTCCGCGATCGCCCGCACCTGCATGGCGAACAGGCCCGGGATGACGACTCCGAGCCGCACCCCGCGCAGGCCGAGCATCGGGTTGGCCTCGTGCAGCCGGCTCACCGCGGCCAGCAGCTCCTTGTCGTGGCCCGGGTCGATGCCCGTTGCCTCGGCCACCGCGACCTTCACCGCGAGCTCGGTGAGGTCGGGCAGGAACTCGTGCAGCGGTGGGTCGATCAGCCGCACGGTGACCGGCAGGCCGTCCATCGCCTCGAAGATCTCCAGGAAGTCCTTTTTCTGCAGGGGTTCCAGCGCCTCCAGCGCCGCCGCCCGCTGATCGTCGGTGGTCGCCAGGATCAACGCCTCGACGTGCGCGGCGCGGTCGCCGAGGAACATGTGCTCGGTCCGGCACAGCCCGATGCCCTCGGCGCCCATGCGCCGTGCGCGGGCGGAGTCCTCGGGGGTGTCGGCGTTGGTGCGGACCTTCAGCCTGCGCCCGGCGTCGGCGTGGGTGATCAATCGATGCACCGCCTTCACCAGGTCGTCGGCCTCTGCGGCGTCCGGCAGGAGCCGACCCTCGAAGTACTCCACCACCGGCGAGGGCATCACCGGGACCTCGCCCAGGTACACCGCACCGGACGACCCGTCGATCGAGACCACGTCGCCCTCGCGGATCACGACGTTCCCGGCGGTGATTGTCCTGGCCTTCGTGTCGACGTCGAGTTCCTCGGCTCCGCACACGCAGGTCTTGCCCATTCCGCGAGCCACCACAGCGGCGTGCGAGGTCTTGCCGCCGCGCGAGGTCAGGATTCCGCGGGCGGCGATCATGCCTTCCAGGTCGTCCGGGTTGGTCTCCCGGCGGACCAGGATCACCGGCTCCCCACGCTCGGCCCACGCGACCGCCTCGGCCGAGGAGAACACGACCCTGCCCACCGCCGCGCCCGGCGAGGCGTTCATGCCCTTGGTCAGCCGCTCGGGTTTACCGCTCTCGTCGAACCGCGGGAACATCAGTTGGGTCAGCTGCGCCCCCGTCACCCGCTGCAGCGCCTCGTCGAGATCGATCAGACCCTGGTCGACCAGTTGGGTGGCGATCCGGAAGGCCGCGCCCGCGGTGCGCTTGCCGACCCGGGTCTGCAGCATCCACAGCTTGCCGCGTTCGATGGTGAATTCGATGTCGCACAGGTCGCGGTAGTGGTTCTCGAGCTTGGCCATGATCGCCATCAACTCGTCGAAAGACTTCTTGTCGAGCTTCTCCAACTCCTGCAACGGCAGGGTGTTGCGGATGCCGGCGACGACGTCCTCGCCCTGGGCGTTGGACAAGTAGTCCCCGTAGAGGCCCTGAGCGCCGCTGCCCGGGTCGCGGGTGAAGGCCACGCCGGTG
Organism: Sporichthyaceae bacterium; assembly: GCA_036268355.1. Taxonomy (GTDB): domain Bacteria; phylum Actinomycetota; class Actinomycetes; order Sporichthyales; family Sporichthyaceae; genus DASQPJ01. The sequence goes on along the minus strand of DATAUG010000203.1, from coordinate 17,056 downwards.
CCGGAGTCCATGCCGAGGTTGCCGAACACCATCGTGCAGACGTTGACCGCGGTGCCCAGATCGGCCGGGATCCGCTCCTGGCGCCGGTAGAGGATCGCGCGCGGGGCGTTCCACGAGTCGAAGACCGCCTTGACCGCCATGTCCATCTGCTCGCGGGGCTCCTGCGGGAAGTCACGGCCGGCGTGGTGCCGGATGATGCCCTTGTAGCTGTCCACGACGACGCGCAGGTCCTCGGCATCGAGGTCGAGGTCGGCGGTGGTGCCCTTGACCCGCTTCGCGGCGTCCAGGGCATCCTCGAAGTGCTCGCCCTCGATGCCCAGCACCGTCTTGCCGAACATCTGCAGCAGGCGCCGGTAGGAGTCCCAGGCGAAGCGGTCGTTGCCGGACTGCTTGGCCAGCCCGGCGACGGACTCGTCGTTCAGCCCGATGTTGAGAACCGTCTCCATCATCCCCGGCATTGAGAACTTTGCGCCGGACCGCACCGACACCAGCAACGGGTCGTCGGCTTGGCCGAGCGACTTGCCCATCCTGGCCTCGAGCGCGCCCAGGTGCTGGGTGACCTGCTCATTGAGCTCGACCGGCACCGAGCCGGTCGCCAGGTACGCCTTACAAGCCTCGGTCGTGATGACGAATCCGGGCGGCACCGGCAGGCCGAGGTTGGTCATCTCGGCCAGGTTGGCGCCCTTGCCCCCCAGCAGGTCCTTCTGGTCGCGACTGCCCTCGGTGAAGTCGTACACGAACTTCGGCACTGGCTTTCCTACCTCCCCGAATACCCCGCAAGGGGTATCGCGACCCGCGATTTCTCCGCGCTGTTCAGCGTCCTAAGTCTGTTGTCGGGCTCATGAGCGTCGAATGTGCGCCGCTGCCCGGCCTACCGACCAACCCTATCCAGCCGTACGATCAGCGGCCGGCCGCCGGCCGCTGCCACGGTGTTCGCAAGCGGTACGGCAATGGTGCCCCGGATGCGCTCTTTCTCAGTGCTTCGGCCCACCGAAGCGCTCCAGGGAGGCCTTCTCGTAGCCGCGGGCGTCGCTGTCGTGCATCAGGGTCGGCGGGCCGAGCGCCGCGGACAGGCGATCGCGCAACGGGCCGCAGACGGCTGTGTGGGTGCGGTAGCCCCAGGCGCTCACGAACCACACCGCGGCGGCGTCCTGCGTCTTCAGGTAGGAGGTGATCGAGCGCGCGGTGGCCTGCGGGTTGAAGTCGGCCAGCCGCGAGGTGTAGTCGGTCCAGTCGATCACGTAGGGATTCTTCTCCGCGGGCAGTTCGATGCGGGTCACGCCGAGCACGTGCAGCCGGGTCTCGATCGAGGGGGCCAACTGGTCGGGGCAGTACACGATCAGGTCGCCGTACCCGGCATCCTGGTTCAGCAAATCAGCGATCTCGCCGGCCTGTGAGTGCGGAGTGGTCGCGGCGGTGATCCCACCGGCGACACCGATGGCGAGCAAGATCGCGAGCACGACGTGCCCGGCTGTCCGGGGCAGGCGGGTCACGCCGACGCCCATCAGCAGCATCACCAGCGGGACCACCACCGCGGTGTAGCGGGTGGCGACTGTGCTGTGCGTGACCACCGCGGCGGTCAGCGCGGTCAGCAGCGTGCTCATGATGAGCGACGCCAACAGCCCGACCCGAGAGCCGGGGCGACCGGCGAACAGCAGCGACCCGGCGGCGGTGCGTCGGCCGAACACCGCCACGATCAGCAGCGGGGTGACCAACAGGGAGGCGCACATCCCGGCCGGCCCGGTCCCCCCGAACCAGTCGATGGGCAGCTCCGCCAACGCGCCGAGGTCGGGGGTGTCGGCCCACGGTGCACCGGTGTGCTTGGACTGGTAGAGCATCGTCGGCACCCACGGCAAGAACGCCAGCACGCCGCAGCCCGCGGCCAGGCCCGCGCGCGCCACGAACCGGCGTTCCGCCGGGCGGCGCCAGGCCACGAAGACCAGCACCCCGGCCACGTTTGCCAGCAGCCAGATGGCCCAGTAGTGGGTCAGCAGCAACGCGGCGGTCAGCACCCCGACGGCCAGCAGGCTCAGCTTGTCCGCGCGCCGGCGCAGCCGTTCGAGGGCCAGGATCCCGAGCAACACCTCCAGGACGACCGACGAGTACATCCGGGCCTCACCGGCATACCGGATCGCCCACGGGCTGGTGGCCAGCAGCGCCAGCACGACCGTGGGCAGTTCCCGGGACCCGCCCAGCCGCCGGGCGACGCGCCAAGCCAACGGCAGCGAGACGATCGAGGCCAGCATCGACATCGACCGGACGGCCCACACCCCGGTGCCGAACAACTGCATCCAGACGTGCAGCAGCACGTAGTACAGCGGCGGAGCGCCGTCTGTTCGCAGCCCGGCCTGCAGTTCGCGCAAGGGCAGGTGGGCGAACTGCACCGACTGCGTCTCGTCCAGCCAGAACGGCGAGAACGAGCACAATCGCAGCCCCACGCCGACCGCGACCATGACTGCGACGAATGCCGCAGGCCTGGTCCAGAACCGCTCGGGATGCCTTTCTGACGCTACGTCAGGCCGGCCCGCGGTTCGGACGAGCGTGCTCAGCTGGCTCAAGATCGCTTACCGATGCGCACGTAGGCAAGCAGCCGCGTGGGCTCCCTCGACTTGCGCGGCCGGCTGCCGGAGTGCGCGGTTGGTGACATCGGCACTACCCGTTCGCGCCGACTCGGCTGGGGTCCTTGTCGGCTCGGTTGTCGGGGGCCGCGGCGCGCAGCCGCCGCCACGCCTCGCCGACGTGCGCCGGCAGGATCGGCGCGGACCGTCCGGTGCCCGAGGTCCCCGAGCCCACCGGTCGCTTCTCCTCGTGGTACTCCTCCTCGACGTTCACCGTCCACAGGTCGCGCGGCTTCGGTTCATTCTCGGGGGCGCAGATGTTGTCGACGGCGTACATTGCAGTGACCATCGAGTGATCCTGGTTGTTGTACCGGTGCATGCCGTTGCGCCCGGTGGCCTGCACGTTCAGGGTCTGCGCGGCCAGCCATTCGCGGATCACGTCGACGCGCCGGTCGTAGCCCTCGTCGTAGATCGGGTAGGCCTTGGGAACCCGGACCACGTACCCGGCCTGGATCGCAGCCACGTCGACCAGGCCCAACCGGCCGAGTTCCCGCTTGGCCAACTCGATGAGGTCGGCGTCGCCCGCGGTCCAGGTGCCGTCGCCCTCGTTGACGAAGTACTCCAGGCCGAGGCAGGTGCGGCCGTCCTTGACCAGGTACGGGGACCAGGACCCGTAGTTCTGGATCCGCCCCACCTTCACGCCGGGCGTGTGGATGTAGATCCAGTTGTCCGGGAAGCCGGCCGACTCGGGGACGACCAGTGCCACGGTCAGGAAGTCGCGGTAGCCCAGGCCGCCGGCGGCGTCGCGGACGTCCTTGGGCGCCTTCGGATCCATCGAGAGCACCAGTTGGGACAGCGGCATCGAGGAGATCACGTCGGAGCAGCCGACCAGCCGCTCGACGCCGTCCTGCACGACGGTGACGGCCCGCACCCGGTCGCCCTCACGGTGCAGCGCCACCACCGGGGCCTGCATGAGAATCTCCCCGCCGCCTTCCAGCACCAGGTCTCGGCACCGCTCCCACATCATGCCGGGGCCGTACTTCGGGTACTGGAACCGGTCGATCAACGTGGTGATCTCGGTCTGCCCCTTGGGCTTCAGGACCGCGTTCTTGATCGCGCCGAACAGTGAGAGGTTCTTGATGCGCTGGGCGGCCCAGTCGGCCTGGATCTGCGTGCCGGGGATGCCCCACAGCTTCTCGGTGTAGGTCTTGAAGAAGATCCGGTACAGCCGCCAGCCGAACCGCGCGGCGACCCAGCCCTCGAAGTTGGACTGGTCCTTGGGCGGGTGGATTCGGACCCACACGTAGGACAGCACGCAGCGGATCGCCTCCAGCACACCCAGGCCCGCCAGGGCATTGCCGGCCTTCAGCGGGTAGTCGAACAACTTCCCGCGATAGAGGATTCGACTCATCCGAGGTCGTTGCAGGAAATCCTCGTCGGGCAGCACCTCGTGCCAGAACCGCTCGACCTCGGGAACCTTTGTGAAGAACCGGTGTCCGCCGATGTCGAAGCGCCAACCGTCGCGCACCTCGGTCCGGCTGATGCCGCCCACCTGGTCGGTCGCCTCGAGCACCACCACGCGGCGACCGCGGCGCACGAGCTCCAGCGCGGCGGTCAGGCCGGCCGGGCCGGCACCGATGACGACCACCGGATCGGTCTCGGCCGCAGTTTCGTCGCAGATGGCCGCGCTGCGTTCCGACGCGGGCGCATGGCCCTGCGTCGGATCGTCGGCGGCGGGATCCGCAACTGCCATGGATGTGATTCCTCTCGGTCACAGTGACCCTGCGGTCCCCGGCACGGCGATCAGCACAGTCTCTCGCGTTCTGCGTCGGACGGAGCCTTCCGGGGGTGCGCAGCGCAACACGTCGCCAAATTGGAATGATTGTCCCGGTCACCCCCCGGCGATCACGAACGTACCCCGCTCCTCCTCCTGGACCTGCCCGTCCAGCTGGTCGGTCAACCATCCGTCCGGGAGCGCGACCTGCCGCGGCGACCCCGCCCGGCCCCGCGGTACGCCGACCGACTCGGCCGGGAACGGCTGGTCGGCGTCCAGCCGGTCCAGCAAATCGTCCAGCTCGGCCATCGATTCCACCAGGCCGAGCGCCCCGCGCAACGCCGGGCCGACCGCAAATCCCTTCAGGTACCAGGCGATGTGCTTACGGATCTCGCAGGCCGCCCAGCGCTCCCCGCCGTCGGCAGCCATCAGGCGCGCGTGCCGGCGCAACGTCGCCGCGACCCGGGCCAGCCCGGGGTGCCCCGGGTCCGGCCGGCCCGCGAAGACCGCCGCGAGGTTGCCGAACAGCCACGGGCGCCCCAGGCACCCGCGCCCGACCACCACGCCGGCGCAGCCGGTGACGGCCATCATCGCGAGCGCGTCGGCGGCCTCCCAGATGTCGCCGTTGCCCAGCACGGGCACCTCCAGGGCATCGCTCAACCGGGCGATCGCCGACCAGTCGGCGTTCCCCGAGTAGTGCTGCGCCGCCGTCCGGGCGTGCAGGGCGACCCAGGCCACGCCCTCGGTGGCGGCGATCCGGCCCGCGTCCAGGTAGGTCAGATGCTCGTCGTCGATGCCCATGCGCATCTTCACGGTGACCGGGATCCGGCCGTCGGCTCCGGTCACGGCTGCCGCGACCACCCCGGCGAACAGCCGTCGCTTGTAGGGCAATGCGGCGCCACCGCCCTTGCGGGTGACCTTGGGCACCGGACAGCCGAAGTTCAGATCCACGTGATCGGCCAGGTCCTCGGCGACGACCAACCGCACCGCAGCGCCGATCGACGCGGCGTCGGTCCCGTACAACTGCAGGCTGCGCGGCTGTTCCTCGGGTGCGAACCGGACCATCGCCCAGGTCGCGCGATCACGTTCCACCAGGCCGCGGGCGGTGACCATCTCGTTGACGTACAGGCCCGGGCAGCCCGCCTGATCCGCCCCGGACTCACCCGCCGCGATGCCTGTTGCTCGCTTGTCTTCCGCTCTCGGTCCTCGCTCGTCGCAGGCGCTCGCGGCTTCGCGGCACAGCGTGCGGAACGCGCGATTGGTGATCCCGGCCATCGGCGCCAGTACGACCGGCGGCCACACCTCGTACCGGCCCAGTCGCAGCGCCGCCGCCTCGATCACCTCGTGCGTCTCCCCCCGCAACCCGCTCCCCGCCCTGCCCGGGCGCCGGTCAGCAGCCTGCCAGGTGTTCGGCCAGGTACCCGTGCAGCCGGCCCAGCGAGACGCGGTCCTGCTTCATGGTGTCCCGTTCGCGGACCGTCACGGTGTTGTCCGCCATCCCGGCGAAGTCCAGTGTCACGCAGAACGGCGTCCCGATCTCGTCCTGCCGGCGGTAACGGCGACCGATCGCGCCGGAGTCGTCGAACTCGACGGTCCAGTCGCGCCGCAGCCGGGAGGCCAGGCCGCGCGCCGCCGGGGACAGCTCCGGGTTGCGGGACAGCGGCAGCACCGCGACCTTCACGGGGGCCAGGCGGTGGTCCAGCCGCAGCACGGTCCGCGGCCGGGCAACGCCGCCGGCGTCCGGGGCGAAATCCTCCGACAGCGCGGCCACCAGGAAGGCCAACAGGCAACGGCTCAGCCCGGCGGTGGGGGAGATCACATACGGGGTCCACCGCAGCCCGGACTGCTGGTCGTGGCAGCTGAGGTCGACGCCGGTCGCCCGGCTGTGGGCCAGCATGTCGGCGTCGTTGCGGTTGGCCAGCCCCTCCAGCTTGCCCCACTGCGCGTGGGCCAACCCGAAGCGGAACTCGATGTCGGTGGCCCGGGCGACGCCTCCGGCGCGTGGGTCGACGTCCTGCTCAACCTGCCGCAGATCCTGCTCGGGCAGGCCGAGGTCCAGGTACCAGTTCCAACGCTGCTCGATCCAGTACCGGTGCCAACCGGCGTCGGTGCCCGGCGGAACGAAGTACGCCAGGCCCATCTGCTCGAACTCGTGGGTGCGGAACAGCTGGTCGGTGGCCATCGAGTTGCGGAACGAGCGACCGATCTGGGCAATGCCGAACGGAGGTTGTCGGCGCGATGAGCGCATCACGTTCGCGAAGTTGACGAGGATGCCCTGGATCGGATCCGGACGCAGGAAGTGCACCGCCTGCTGACCGCCCGGAAGCGCCAACCGGGCCTGCACAGCGGAGTCGAGGACCTGAGGTTCTCCGAAGGTACCAGTGCTTCCGCAGTGCGGACATCGGACGTCGGACAGCGCCCGGCCGGCCTCGCTGGATGCCGGTCCGACACGCACCCGTTGCCGACATACCTGACACTGCGTCAGTGAGATCCGTCGCTGCTCCAGCCGTTGCGGGACCTGCCAGAGCGCAGGCGCGGCGATGACCGCGGATTCCATCCCCACAACGTCCTCGCGGCCCCGCACGCAGCTCTTCCACCACTGGCGCTTGATGTTCTCCTTGAGTTCCACGCCGAGCGGTCCGAGGTCCCACGCGGAGGCGAACACCTCGACGCCGTCGCCGGCCGGCGCCGAGTCGGAGTAGATCTCGGCAGACGGATAACCGAAGCCGCGCCGCTTGCTCAGCCCGACGATCTCTTCGATGCGGTCGGGGGACAATGGGCACGAACTCCGGGAGGGCTCGGGTCTGCGGGAGGCCGCCACCCTACCGGTCGATCGAGCCGCCGAACACCCCCTGCACGGTGTTCTGACGGACCGTCAGATACGAGCGCCGGCTGCGCATCCCGGATTCAGCCGCGGTCGATGATCTCGAAAGTGCACGGCTGGTCGGCGAAACGCGACGTCAGCGGCATGACGGCGGCCCGGATGAGGCCGGCGGTCACCCCGCGGCGCCCGCTCCCCACGTCCGTCCATTCCGCCGTGAGCACCCAGCAGTTCGGATCGTCCACGGCTTGTCCGAGGTGCCCACGGACCCATCCCGGGCGGGTCGCCAACGCGGCGAATGCCAACTTCGCGTCGGCCCGCAGCACATCGGGGTCGGTGACGTTCTCCAACCGAGCCACCAGCAGCACCGGCACAGGGTGCCACGCCGAGGAGAAGTCGCCGTGCTCGGCACCGCTGCCGGCAGGATGGGCACGTGCCCAAAGGACCCAGGACCATCCCCGCCCAGGCGGTGGCCAATCGCGTGGCGGTGGCCGGCGCGCCCGGACTGGCCCGGCTGCTCGCACTGCCCAAGCGCGTGCTGCCGATCGCTGTCGCGCTGGTTCTGTTCATCGGACTCATCGCCGGCGGCGTGGTCGGCCTGGTGCTGCTGCTGTCGCTGGCCGCCGGACTGGGTTGGCTGTCGGCCGCGTTCTGGCCGGTCACTCCTCCGGCCGGCCGCCTGCTGCGCGTGACGGTGATCCTCGCGATCGCGGCCATCGGGGTGCTGAAGGCCGGTTGACCGCTCAGGGCCCCGCCGTCTGGTGAAATGGCGCCATGAGTTCGGAGGTCGTCGGCCCACAGCGCACCACCCGGCAGCGCACGGCCGTGTCCGCGGTACTGGACTCGGTCTCGGACTTCCGCAGCGCACAGGAGCTGCACGACCTGCTGCGCCAACGTGGCGAGAACGTCGGGCTGACCACCGTCTACCGGACGTTGCAGAGCCTGGCCGAGTCCGGCGAGGTCGACGTGCTGCGCAACGACGAGGGTGAGTCGATCTACCGCCGGTGCAGCCGCGGCCACCACCACCATCTGGTCTGCCGGGTCTGCGGACGGGCCGTGGAGGTGGAGGGCCCGGCGGTCGAGCAGTGGGCCGAGCGGGTGGCCGCCGAGCACGGCTTCACCGACGTCAGCCACACCATGGAGATCTTCGGCCGCTGCGCCGACTGTTAGGCGGCCCTGGCGCGTCGGGCAGCACCGACGTCGGCGGCTCGGGCGGCCCCGCCCGCTGCTCCCAGTTCGGTGGGGTGACACCCCCACCGACAACCCTGAGTCTCGGACACGCCGGATCCAGCGTGCGCAAGGGGTGACACCCCCGCTCAAATGGGCGGTGCCGGCGGGCGGCGGCGGCGAACGACTCGAAGGCCACCCAGCGTCCGTACGCCGAGAGCGCCGGTGCGGTGGTGGCACCGTCGGCGGGGCCCCGGACGGCGTCGCGCTGAGCAGGACCGTGCGCCGGGTCAGCCGGTCGCGCAGGAACATCTGGGAGGGGCCCTGGGCACCGTCGGCCACCAGATTGCCGGCCGGCGAGGCGAAGGCCACGTAACGACCCTCGGCGCTGATCGACGGCCGGTCCAGCATGTTGCCGTCCGCCGCGACGTCGCCCGGACCCAGATCGAGCCGGTCAAGGGTGCCGTGGGGCAACAGTGTGGGCGCCGGCGGGGCCGCGGGCGGCGCGACCGGGGTCGCTCGGAGGGCCCGAGGGGTTGCCGGTCGAGCTGATGTCGGATGCCGGCCGGTTCCTGTGGCCGCCGACACCGGAACCGTGTGGGCAGCGGGCGCGGCATCAGCCGTAGCGAGGGCAGGCCCATGATCGTCTCTGGCAGTGCCCGCCCCGTCGCCCAATTCAAGGAGACCGCCGAGGGTCAGCACGGTCGCGACGCCGACGGTCGCACCGCCAGACGCGCCCGACGACGGTTGGGGAGCCAGGCCCGGACGCCGGCTTCACCGCTATGGCGCCCACCGCCGAACGCCAAGCCGCTGCCCTCCGCCTCCCGCGTAATGCCGGGAGGCTAGGGGTGGTTCATTACACCCACAATCGACGGGGCCGTGTTCTCAGAACATTGTTCGCACGGTTTCAACCACCGCTCAGATCTGAATTCAGCGGGGGCTACCGCGTGCTGATCGATTCAGCTCGGGGCTGTCGGGTTCGGGGCCGCGCCGCCGTAACGCCGGTCGCGCGAGGCGTAGATCTCGATCGCGTGCCACAGATGCCGCCGGTCGAAGTCCGGCCAGAGCGTGTCCAGGAAGACCAACTCGGCGTACGCACTCTGCCAGAGCAGGAAGTTCGAGGTGCGCTGCTCCCCCGAACTGCGAACGAACAGGTCGACGTCGGGCAGGTCCGGTTCATCGAGGTACCGCGCCAGCGTGGCCTCGGTTATCCGGTCCGGTTTCAGGCGGCCCGCGGCCACGTCCTGGGCAAGCGCCCGGACCGCATCGGCGATCTCCGCGCGGCCGCCGTAGTTGACGCAGAACTGCAGGGTGATCTTGTCGTTGTCGCGGGTGCGCTCCTCGGCGTCCTCCAGTTCGGAAATCACGCTGCGCCACAGCTTCGGCCGCCGCCCCGCCCACCGGACCCGCACGCCCATGGCGTCGAGTTCCTCGCGCCGCCGGTGGATGACGTCGCGGTTGAAGCCCATCAGGAACCGAACCTCGTCCGGCGTGCGTTTCCAGTTCTCGGTGGAGAACGCATAGGCCGAGATGCACTCGACGCCGATCTCGATACCGCCGCAGATCACGTCGAGCAACGCGGCCTCGCCGGCCTCGTGGCCGACCGTGCGTGGCAGCCCCCGCGCCTTGGCCCAGCGGCCGTTCCCATCCATGACGATGGCGACGTGACGGGGAATCAGATCCGTGGGCAGCTTCGGCGGCCGAGCACCGGAGGGGTGCGGCGGCGGCGCCGCGTACGAGCGTCTCCTCATTCGGGCGAATTCCTCATGCCGAGGTCGGGGTGTCGCGCTCGACATGGCGCAGCGATCGCAACCCGCGCTCCAGATGCCATTGCAGGTAGGCCGCCACAAGCCCGCTCGCCTCCCGGCGCGCTCGCGCGTCCGCGGCCTCGGCGGTCGCCCAGTCGCCGCCCAGCAGGGCGCACAGCAGCGTCAGGGTCTCCGCCCCGGGCGCCGCACAGGCCGCCGGGCGGCAGGCCGCACAGGTCGCGCCGCCACCCGGGATCGTGAAGAACCGATGCGGCCCGGGCGCCCCGCAGCCGGCGCACGCGTCGAAGCTGGGGGCATAGCCGCCGAGTGCCAGCGAACGGACCAGGAACGCGTCGAGCACCAGCACCGGGTCGCGGACGGTCTCCACCAGCGCCCGCAATCCGCCGACCAGCAACAGGTACTGCCGCAGCGCCGGCTCGCCCTCGTTCTCGGCGAACCGCTCGGCCGCCTCGAGCATCGCCGAACCGGCCGTCCACCGGCCGTAGTCGCGGGACAGGTGGCCGCCGAACGGGTCCAGCGTCACGACCTGGGTGGCGATGTCCAGGGACCGGCCGGTCACGCACTGGAGGTCGACGTGGCTGAACGGCTCCAGGCGCGCGCCGAACCGGGACGAGGTCCGCCGCACCCCCTTGGCGGCAAGCCGGATACGACCGTGACGGCGGGTCAGCAACGTGACGATCCGGTCCGCTTCCCCCAGTTTCTGCGTGCGCAGCACCACGCCGGAGTCGCGGTAGTAGGGCACGGGGCAATCTTCGCGCACCGCGCCGACATTCGCCCCGCGCCCGGGCCCGGAATCGCCGATGCCTCCGTGGCGTTGAAGCCCCCATGACTGACTTCAACAGCGGGGTGATCGCCGAGTTCCGGGCCACCCACGGCAAGCCCGGCGGCATGTTCGAAGGCGCACCGATGATCATCGTCCACCACGTCGGCCGGTCATCGGGCCGTGCCTACGAGATTCCGCTGGTCTACCAAGCCGGCGATGGTGGTCGCATGTTCATCTTCGCGTCCAAGGGCGGTGCGCCCGAGGACCCCGACTGGTATCGCAACCTGCTCGCAGCGGGTACGACGGTGGCGGAGGTCGGCGACGAGACCTTCGACGTCAAGGTCAGCGAGATCACCGGCCCGGAACGGGACCGGGTGTTCGCGCAGCAGAAGCGTGCGATGCCGGGCTTCGCCGAGTACGAGGCGAAGACCGCCGGTATTCGCACGATCCCCGTCCTCGCACTCGACCGCGTCTGAACCGCCTCAGCGGTTGATCGCGCTGACCACGGCCTTGAGCGAGGCGGTGACGATGTTCGCGTCGATGCCGACGCCCCAGACCACTCGGCCACCGACCGCGCACTCCAGGTAAGCCGCAGCACGGGCGTCGCCACCGGCGCTCATCGCGTGCTCCTGGTAGTCCAGCACCCGCACGTCCACCCCGACGCCCGCGAGCGCCGCGGTGAACGCCGCGATCGGCCCGTTCCCGGTGCCCTCCAACGTCTTGACCGCGCCGTCCACGATCACGTTCACCGCCAGGGTGTCCTGCTCACCGGCGGCCGCGGAGGTGTGGTGCGAGTTCAGCCGGATTCGCCCGTCCCCCGCGAGGTACTCGGCGGCGAACATCGCCCACATCTGCTCCGGGCTCACCTCGCCGCCTGCGACGTCGGTGTGCCGCTGGATCACCTGGCTGAACTCGATCTGCAGCCGCCGGGGCAGGTCCAGGTGGTACTCGCTCTTCATGATGTAGGCCACGCCGCCCTTGCCGGACTGCGAGTTGACCCGGATGACGGCCTCGTAGGTGCGCCCGACGTCCTTGGGGTCGATCGGCAGGTAGGGCACGGCCCACCGGAAATCCTCGACCGGTACGCCTGCTGACGCAGCGTCACGTTCCATCCACGCCAGGCCCTTCTTGATGGCGTCCTGATGCGAGCCGGAGAACGCGGTGTACACCAGGTCGCCGCCGTACGGGTGGCGTTCGTGAACGGGGAGTTGGTTGCAGTACTCGACCGTGCGCCGGATATCGTCGATGTCGGAGAAGTCCAGCTGCGGGTCGACGCCCTGGCTGAACAGGTTCAGGCCCAACGTGACCAGGCAGACGTTGCCGGTCCGCTCACCGTTGCCGAACAGGCAGCCCTCGATCCGGTCGGCGCCCGCCAGATAGCCGAGTTCGGCGGCGGCGACCGCGGTGCCGCGGTCGTTGTGCGGGTGCAGCGAGAGCACGACCGAGTCGCGGTAGGCCAGGTTGCGATGCATCCACTCGATCGAGTCGGCATAGATGTTCGGCGTGGCCCTCTCGACGGTGGCCGGCAGGTTGATCACGACCTTGTGGTCGGGGCTGGGCTGCCACACGTCGTTGACCGCGTTGCACACGTCGACCGCGAAGTCCAATTCCGTCCCGGTGTAGGACTCCGGGGAGTACTCGAAATAGATGTCGGTGCCGGGCACGGTCTCCACGAGTTTGCGGCAGATCTGCGCGCCCTGTACGGCGATGTCGCGAATGCCGTCGCGATCGAGGCCGAACACGACCCGGCGTTGCAGCGTCGACGTCGAGTTGTAGAGGTGCACCACGGCCTGCTTGGCGCCGCGGATCGAGTCGAAAGTGCGCGTGATCAATTCCTCACGGGCCTGGGTGAGCACCTGGATCGTCACGTCGGCGGGGATCGCGTCCTCCTCGACCAACTGCCGGACGAAGTCGAAGTCGGTCGCGCTCGCGGCCGGGAAGCCGACCTCGATCTCCTTGAATCCCATGCGGACGAGCAGGTCGAACATTCGCTTCTTGCGGGCCGGGCTCATCGGGTCGATCAGGGCCTGGTTGCCGTCGCGCAGGTCCACCGCGCACCAGCGCGGCGCCTGCGTGATCACCTTGTCCGGCCAGGTGCGGTCGGTCAGGGCGACGGGTACGAACGGTGAGTAACGGTGGATGGGCATACCGCTGGGTTGCTGTGGCTGATGCATTTTCGAGGCTCCCTGTAATTCGTCGTGGGCGCGACCGGCAGGGCGCAGCTTCGATCCCGCGACGAGGGAGCCGGCCCTTACAGGGCCTCGTCGCGGCGGCTAAGGAGGAGGCTCGCCAACAGCACGTCGCGACAATAACACGCAGGCGCCGCGACCTGTCCGGTCTCGGCGCCCACGGTGACGAATGTCAAATCCACTCCGAACGGCTCAGCCCTTGCTGTAGAAGTCGTCGACGATCGGGAGCCAGCCATCGCCGGTGTCCTTGAAGACCACGGTGGCCACACCCTCCATCGCGATCTCCCCCTCCGGACCGGTCACGGTGGCCGTCCACGGCGAGTAGCTGACCGCGATATCGCCGTTGATCACGACTGCGGAGTCGCCGATGCTCACGCCGGCGGGCTGCATACTCATGAACCCCTCGATCACCTGCATGATCCGCTCGAGTCCCTGCACGTGCGTCCCGGGCTCCGGGATGACGATCGACTCCGGCCCGTAGAGGGCAAGGATGCCCTGCGGGTTCCTGGAGTTGAAGTTCTCCTCCCAGGAGATCTGGAAGTCCACGGGGTGCTTCACGGCCATCTGATTTCCCTTCCTCGGTGCCAGTTGGGGCCAGTCTGCTTGGCACTGGAGTTGCGGCGCGAGGGTGGGTTCTTCAGCGAGGCGCCGCCGGTTGCGGTGGGCGCCGCGCGAACGCCGGGGCGTGCTCCGGCCGCAGCCCCAGGCCGATCAACCGGGCGGGCAACCACGACAGTTGCGGGACCTGCCGGACCAGCTTGACCAGCCAATCAGGCGGACCGTCCAGGCGACCCGCCATCACCGGTTGCATCACCGTGCGGTGCAGCATCCGCTGCAGGCCCTGGATTGCCATCACGGTCGGCAGTCGGCGGGCCCGCACCCGCGCCAGGTCACGGGGAGTTGGTCGGCCGCGGCGCAATGGCTCGGCCAGCAACCGTGCCGTGGCGACCGCATCCTGAACCGCGAGGTTGATGCCCACCCCGCCGACCGGTGACATCGCGTGGGCCGCGTCGCCGATGCACAGCAGGCCGTCGGTATGCCAGGCCGGTAGCAGGTTCAGCCGGACGTCGAGCATCTTCACGTCTTCCATCGAACGCAGTTCGCCGACCCGGTCGGCCACCTCGGGCACGACCGCTGCCACGTTCTCCCGGAACGCCTCGATGCCCGCCGCGCGTAGGTCGACACCCTTCGGACCCAGGTAGGCGATCTGGAAGTAGCCCTCCCGAGGCAGCGGTACTGCGAAACGTCGCTCGCGCATGCGCGGGGTGAGCGTCCCCTCGGCCTCACCCGGCCGCCGCGAGAGCCGGAACCACCAGACGTCGAACGGGCAGGGATATTCCTTCGGCCGCAGGCCGACGGCCTGCCGGCAGACCGACCACCGCCCGTCCGCGGCGATCACCAGATCGGCCCGCAGTTCCGCCTCCTCACCGCCCGGCCCGCGCAGGCGGACACCGCGGACCACACCCTGCTCCCGGATCAGCCCGGTCACCTCGGTGGACATCCGCAGGGTGAAGGTCGCCTCATCCCGACCGGCGTCGGCCAGCAGCTTCAACAGGTCCCACTGCGGAACCATCGCCACGTAGGGATGCCGAACCCGCAGCCGGCCGAAGTCCGCGAACCGCAACTCGCCGTCGTCGGCCGGAAAGGCGGCGAACCGAACCTTCGACTGCGGCAACGCCTCGAACCTGCGCCCCAGGCCCAACTCATCGAGCAGGGTCAATGTCGACGGGTGCACGGTGTCGCCACGGAAGTCGCGCAGGAAATCCGGATGCTTCTCACAGACCGTCACCGCGATCCCGGCGCGAGCCAGCAGCAGGCCGCTCACCATCCCGGCGGGGCCGCCGCCGACCACGACGCACCGAGTTGTGGCCTCCACGCTCTGCCTCCTGACGATGCGTCAGAACCCAAGCCGACGCAGCTGCTTGGGATCGCGCTGCCAGTCCTTGGCCACCCGGACGTGCAGGTCCAGGAAGATCGGGGTCCCCAGCATCGCCTCGATCTGGACCCGGGCGCGAGTTCCCACCTCGCGCAATCGAACTCCCGACTTGCCTATCACAATGCCCTTCTGGCTGTCACGTTCGACGTAGAGCTCGGCCCGCACGTCCAGCAGTGGCGCGTCGACAGGCCGCCCGGCGCGCGGCACCATCTCCTCGACGACCACCGCCAACGAGTGCGGCAGTTCGTCGCGCACGCCCTCCAACGCCGCCTCCCGGATCAATTCGGCGACCATCACCATCTCCGGCGAGTCGGTGAGCTCGCCGTCCGGGTAGAGCGGCGGCCCCGCAGGCAGTCGCGCGGTCAGCAGGTCGGCCAGCAACCCGATCTGCTCCCCGGCCACCGCGGAGACCGGCACGATCTCGGCGAACTCGACCCCGGTCTCCTCGCCCAACTTCGAGAGCGCGAGCAACTGTGCGGCCACCTGCTCCCGGCCCGTGATGTCGGTCTTGGTGACCACCGCGAACACCGGGGCGCGCCGCGCGGCCTTGGCCATCTCACCGATGATGAACCGGTCCCCCGGGCCGATCTTCTCGTTGGCCGGGATGCACAGGCCGAGCACGTCGACCTCGGCGATCGTGGCCCGCACCAGGTCGTTCAGCCGCTCGCCGAGCAACGTCCGTGGGCGGTGGAAGCCGGGCGTGTCCACCAACACCAATTGCGCATCCGGGCGGGAAACGATCCCACGGATCGTGTGGCGGGTGGTCTGCGGACGAGCCGAGGTGATCGCGACCTTCTGCCCGACCAGCGCGTTGGTCAAGGTCGACTTGCCGGTGTTGGGCCGGCCGACGAAACAGGCGAAGCCGGAACGGTGGGCGGGTGAATCGTCGGCTGACACCAGGTGAGTCTCGCAGTCTTTACATGTGACCATCTGGTCACCTATCCTGGTGCAGTGGCCGACGCCGACCTGGGAGAGGTCTTCAAGGCGCTGGCCGATCCGACTCGTCGATTCCTGCTCGATCTGCTGTTCGCCCGCGACGGACGCACGTTGACCGAGCTGGAGTCGGAGCTGGAGATGACGCGCTTCGGTGTGATGAAGCACCTCAAGGTCCTCGAAGCGGCGAACCTCGTGGTCACACGGCGATCCGGCCGGGAGAAGTTGCACTTCCTCAACCCGGTACCGATCCGCCAGCTGCACGACCGCTGGATCGACAAGTACACCGAGCGCAACGTGACCGCGCTCCTCGACCTCAAGAACGAACTGGAGCAACCATCGTGACGACAGCAAACCCCGCGACCACTGGCGTCTTCAAGATCTACATCCGCGCCACCCCCGAGGCGATCTGGCAGGCCATCACCGACCCGGACTGGACCGTGCGTTATGGCTACGGCGGCTATGCCCACTACGACCTGCGCCCGGGTGGGGCGCTGAAACACCTGCCGGACGAGAAGATGCAAGCCGCCGCCGCCGAGTACGGCTTTGGGTGCCCCGAAGTCATCGTCGACGGTGCGGTCCTCGAGGTCGACGCACCCCGGCTGCTCAAGACCACGTGGCGGATGCTGATGGACCCCACGACCACGGCCGAGGGCTTCACGACCATCACCTACGAGATCAAGGAGCTGGACGTCGGCTACTGCTCGCTTACCGTGATCCACGAATGCGAGAACGCCCCGGCGACGCTGCGCATGATTTCGGGCAGCGGCGACGCGGCGCCGAACGAGGGCGGCGGAGGCCACCCGTGGATCCTGTCCGACCTCAAGTCGCTGCTGGAGACCGGGAAAGGCCTGGCCGGCTGAGAGCATTCCCCAGCACGTCGACCTTCCAGGTCGACGTGCTGGGTGCCGGGGTCAGCCCAGGTGGAATTCGGCCTGGGCTTGCCAGTACCGGTTGCGTCTGGCTCGGCGTTCGGGGTCCACCCAAGGTGGGGGCCGTAGTTCGGGTTTGCCGTCGGCGCCTGTTTCGACGTCCCAGCCGCCGTGGTGTATCGCGTCGTGATGTCGGTCGCAGACCAAACACAGATTCGACAGATCGGTCGGGCCGCCCTCGGACCAGTGAATTACATGGTGTGCCTGGGTCCAG
>DATAUG010000202.1:0-2152 GCA_036268355.1 Sporichthyaceae bacterium | reverse complement strand
CACGCTGGCCGACGTCGAGCACGCCGGGCAGCAGGAGGTGCTGAACTGGTTCTGCCTGGCCGGCGCGATGGGGGAGTTGGGTGTCACGCCGACCTGGTCGAGCCTGGTCGAGACTCACGTGTTCAACTCGAACAAGGTTTTCGCGGTGTATCCCCCGGTGACTCCGTGAAGGTCGGCCGGGTCCTGCGCACCGGTCTGGACGCCGACGGTCGATCGGCGGCGGTCGACGACCGCATCGTCGAGGCCAAGGAATTGCCGACCGGTCGCCTGCTGACCGAGCTGTGGGCACAGGAATCCTTCGGCGGGTTGCGGTACTGGCTGCTGATGGTCCCGGCCGACGATCCGGCCGCGCCGGCGCGGATGCACGCGACGCCGACCCTGGACCTGGGGATCGTGCTGGCCGGCCACCTGCGGCTGATCCTGGAGGACGGCAGCACCAACGATCTGCTGCCCGGCGACGCGTTCGTCCAGACCGGAACGGTTCACGCCTGGCACAACCCGGGACCGGAAGAAGCTGTGCTGGCCGTCGTCGTGCTCGGCGTGGCATGACCGCGGGCCCGCTGCGCGGTCTTGTGGTCCTCGACCTCTGCCACTTCCTGGCCGGCCCTTACGCCACGCTGGCCCTCGCCGACCTCGGGGCCGACGTCATCAAGGTCGAGGACCCGGACCACCCGGACGAGGCCCGCCGGGTCGGCCCGGTGTTCCGCGGCGAGGACTCGGTGTACTTCATGTCGCTGAACTGGGGGAAGCGGTCGCTGGGCGTCCGGCTGGCCGATCCGGTGGGCCGTGCGCTGGTGCTCGACCTGGTGCGTCGGGCCGACATCGTTGTGGACAACTACAAACCCGGCGTGATGGCCAAGCTCGGGCTCGACCACGCGTCGCTCGCGGCCGTCAACCCGGCGATCATCACCTGCTCGCTCACCGGGTTCGGCGAGACCGGGGCGGAAGCGGCCCGCCCGGCCTACGACTACACGATCCAGGCTCGGGCCGGGGTGATGAGCCTGACTGGTGAGCCGGACGGCCCACCGGGAAAGGCAGGCATCTCCTACGTCGATCACAGCGGCGGACTGGCCGCGGCGCTCGCCGTGGTGGCTGCCGTCGTGGAGCGGGACCGCACCGGCATCGGCCGACACGTCGACCTCGCGCTCTACGACGTCCAGGTCTCCATGCTCAGCTACCTCGCCGCCTGGACCCTGAACTCCGACCATGTGACGGCCCGTCACCCCAACGGGGCGCACCCGTCGATCGTCCCCGCGCAGACCTTCGCCACCAAGGACGGGCACGTCGCGATCTTCGTCGGCAACGACCCGATGTGGGCTCGCCTGGTCGGCGCGCTCGACGACTGGGCGCTGGCCGATCCCGGCTACGCGACCAACTCAGGACGGTTGGCAGACCGCGAGGTGCTCCTGGATCGGCTGGGCAGCCTGCTCAGCGCCGAGCCCTCCGCGCACTGGGTCGCGACGTTCGAGGCGGTAGGTGTCCCCTGCGAAAGCGTGAACAGCCTTGCGGAGGCGCTCACCGATCCGGTGCTCGATGCCCGCACGCTGGTCGTCACCAGCGAGGTGGACGGCGGTGGTTCCTACCGCCACGTGCGCGGCCCGGTCCCGCTGGACCCGACCGTCGGTCTCCGACCGGCGCCCCGTCTCGGAGCCGACACCGCCGACGTGCTCTCGGAGTTGGGCATCGCGGCGGAGGAGATCGATCGGTTGCTCGAGACAGACGTGATCGTCGGCTCCACCAGAAGGGTCCCAACATGACGAAGGCGCCTTCGGTCACGCTCGTGCTTGCAGGCACGGGAAAGACCGGATCCCGGCTCGCCGGGAAACTCGCGAAGCGGGGTCTTGACGTCCGCACCGCCGCGCGCAACGGCGCCGATGTCGTCTTCGACTGGGACGATGCCACGACCCACCCGCCTGCCTTACGCGGAATCGATCGCCTCTACCTGGTTGCGCCGGTCATGCGGATGGACTTCGCCGATCAGGTTGCGACCTTCCTCGACCTCGCGCAGGCCGGCGGCGTGCGGCACGTCACCTACTTGAGCGCATACGGCATCGAGCAGGCCCCGCCGCAGATCGCGCTGCGGGCCGTGGAGTTGGACCTCGGTGGCCGCGGTCTGATCACCCACTGCATCTTGCGGCCGGCGTGGTTCATG
>DATAUG010000201.1:0-1893 GCA_036268355.1 Sporichthyaceae bacterium | reverse complement strand
CGGCGGTCAGCGCGGCGCCGTCGAGGGTGAGGTCGAGGTCAGCGCCTGGGTCACGGGTCACGCGGCAACGTTATCCGGGCGTGGATACGGTTACCGGGTGACAGAACGCAACGCTTGGGGCGACGGCTTGGCCACCGTCGCCGCCGACGGACGGATCCTCGACACCTGGTACCCGGCCCCGGAGCTGGGCGCCGCGCCGGACG
Source organism: Sporichthyaceae bacterium (assembly GCA_036268355.1). Lineage (GTDB taxonomy): Bacteria > Actinomycetota > Actinomycetes > Sporichthyales > Sporichthyaceae > DASQPJ01. Next base: position 1,690 of record DATAUG010000201.1, on the reverse strand, counting down.
CCCCGGCGCCGGCGGAGTTGCTCGCGCTGGAGGGCAAGGACGACCTGCGCGGGGTCCGCGTTGAGCTGGTGCGTACCCGGATCGCCTCCTTGGACGAGCCGCCGGCCGACGCCGCCGACGCCTACCTGCGGCTGCACCTGCTCTCGCACCGCCTGATCGCACCGCACGGGGCGAACCTGGACGGCATCTTCGGGCTGCTGTCCAACGTGGTCTGGACCGATCGCGGCCCGTGCCCGGTGGAGGACTTCGAGAGCACCCGCCTACGCCTGCGCGCGACCGGGCCGGTGCAGGTGTTCGGGGTCGACAAGTTCCCCCGCATGACCGACTACGTCGTGCCTGCCGGGGTCCGAATCGCCGACGCGGACCGGGTCCGGCTGGGCGCGCACCTGGCGTCGGGGACGACAGTCATGCACGAGGGGTTCGTGAACTTCAACGCCGGGACGCTGGGTGCCTCGATGGTCGAGGGCCGCATCTCGGCCGGGGTCGTGGTGGCGGACGGTTCGGACGTCGGCGGGGGCGCGTCGATCATGGGGACGCTGTCCGGCGGCGGCAAGGAGGTCATCCGGGTCGGCACCGGCTGCCTGATCGGGGCCAACGCCGGGCTCGGGATCTCGCTGGGGGACAACTGTGTCGTCGAGGCCGGCTGCTACGTCACGGCCGGGACGAAGGTGGCCCTGCCGGACGGCTCGGTGATCAAAGCCCGGGAGTTGTCCGGACGCGACGGGGTCCTGTTCCGGCGCAACAGCCAGACCGGCGCCGTCGAGGCGCTGCCGCGGGCCGGGCAGGACTGGGGCGGCCTGAACGCCGCCCTGCACGCGAACTAGCCGCAGCGCCTACTTCTAGCCACAGCGCCTATTTTCTAGCCGAACTCGGCGAGCAGCGCGTCGATCTCACGCTCGAGCCGGTCGCGGTCGTCCTGCTCGCGGGCCGGCGCGGTGGGCTCGGCGCCGAACTCCTTCAGCACCGAGTCGATGTCCTCAGCGTCCGGACGGTATCGCTCGATCTCGCCGAGCAGCACCTCCTGCTGGGCCTGGCCCAACTCGAGCTCCGCGGTCATCACGCCGACGCGCCGCGAGCCGGAGACGGTGATCAGGTCGCGGATCACGGCGCGGGCCCGCGCTGAGGCCAGGTGGACGCGGTAGCGGTCGGCGGCCGCGGCTGCCTCGGCGGCGCTGCGGAACGCAACCTGCCCGACCTCCGGATTGCCGAGCTCGTCGTAGTGCACGTACTGGATGCCGTTCGCCCGCAGCGCCTCGGCGAGCACGTGCCGGGAGAACCCGCGCCGGTTGCACCGCGGCACCAGGCGCGCGTCAACGACGATCTGCACTCCGTCCAGCCGCAGGCCGGTCACGAATTCCACGACCGAGCGGCCCTCGTAACTGACCCCGACGACGCCGCCGCGGGCCCCCTCCGAGTTCCTGCTGGTCATCGGAGGGCCTCCTTTGTCACGCGCGGTCAGTGACCGTCAACTTACCGTGCGAACAACAGGTGAATCAGCGGGGCGGCATTACCCGAAGATGATCTTCGTTTCGACCGGGGATGACCGGAGGCGGTTTGCGGGGTATCCCATTTGCACAGGTCGAAGGCACTGTTTGGGGAAGTATTCACCTTTTTGGCCCTACGCTTTCAGGCATAAACCATCGCAACGGGAGCGAAGATGGCGAAGCCGAACAACGAGTCTGACGACCAC
>DATAUG010000200.1:0-1739 GCA_036268355.1 Sporichthyaceae bacterium | reverse complement strand
GACCACCCGCTCCAGCCCGGCGCGGTGGGCCTCGGGCGAGGTGCCGGCGATCGCGTCGACGACGGGGTAGACCTCGTACCCGTCGCGCAGCGCGTCCAGGGCGGTGAAGGCCATGCAGACCTCGGTCCACAGGGCGCAGATAATGAGCTTCCTGCGGCCGGTGGCGCGGACGGCCTGGAGGAATTCGACGTCTTCCCAGGAGTTGACCGTGGTCCGGTCGAGCGGCTTATCCTCGGCCAGCAGGCCGGCGAGTTCCGGAAGCGTTGGTCCCTGCCCGGCGGCGACGTTAACGGTCGAGTGCACGACCGGGAGCCCGAAGGCCTTGATGACCCGAAGGGAGGCCAGTCGCGGGATCAGCGTCGCGGCTGTGGCGCCGAGGACAGCCGCTCGCTCGCCGTCGGTGAGTTCCGGGCTCGCCTCGATGTGCTCGCGGCAGGAGACGGCCAGGTCGCGGCGCAGGTAGGGGTAGTCGGTGCCGAACAGGACGCGGTCGAGTCCCACGACATCGCGGAGCATGCGCAGCACAGGGTCACCCCGGGACGCCGCGCTATCCCAGTACAGGCGGCGGAATGTCTCGGCTGCGGTGCAACGCGGGTCCCCGAGATAGGTGCCGTGGGCGTTGCTGAATAGCACGACGCCGTCTAGACGGAGGTCGTCGAAGGCGTAAGCGAGTTCGGCGAGCGCGCCGTCGGCATCAGGCAAGGGCAGGCAGGCGAAACCGCCGAACCTGTCGGGGCGGTCCCGGATCACGACGGCGGCCAGTTCGTTGCACCGTCGTGCCAGTGCGCGGGCCGCGGTGTCGTCGCCGGTGTGCACGCCGGGGGTGCTGATCGACGTGATCGCCACGTCGATTCCCGCGTCGTCGAGGAACGAGAGCATGCTTGCCCGTGACCAGGGCGGCAGCGCGATGCCGCCTACCGGCTGGTCGCCCTCGTTGGTGGCCCGGAAGAAGAAATCGGGGAGTATGTGGTGATGCACGTCCACGGTGAAGGCCATGGCAGAACCTCTTGGGTCGCGGGTAGCTGAACCTGGACGGGGCCGTTCTCAGCGGACCCGCATGGTTTTGGCGATGGGAAGCTGGCGGATCCGGGTTCCGGTGGCGGCCGCGATGGCGTTGGTCAGGGCGGGCGCGGCGGTGGGGACGCTGACCTCGCCGACCCCCGTCGGCGACTCGCCTGACTCGATCAGCAGCACGTCGATCGCCGGCACCGACTGCATCCGCATGACCGGGTAGCGGTCGAAGTTCTGGGTGATGATCTCGCCGCCGTCGCCGAGCACGGCCTCGCCCCAGGCGGCGGCGCCAAGCGCCCAGATGAGACCGCCTTCGACCTGCGCGCGGACCAGGTCCGGGTTGACGATGATGCCGCAGTCGAGGGCGAAGGTGATCTTCTCGATGCGGACCCGGTTGCGGCTGTCGAGGGAGATCTCGGCGACCTGGGCGCTATGGCTGTCAAGGAAGGTGCTGCACGCGACGCCGCGGGCGCGGCCCTCGGGCAGCGGAGTCCCCCAGCCGGCCCGGCCGACGGCCAGTTCCAGCGCCCGCAGGGTGCGCGGGCTGTCCGCCAGCAGGTCACGGCGCAGGTCCACGGGGTCGCGGCCGACGGCGGCGGCGAGCTCGTCGATCGCTGACTCGCGGGCGAATTCGGTGTGGGAGTTGCCGACCGACCGCCACACCATGATGGGCACGCCGGTCTGGACGTTGGTGGTCTCCAGCTTGAAGTTGGGCAGCGCGTACGGGC
>DATAUG010000199.1:0-12869 GCA_036268355.1 Sporichthyaceae bacterium | reverse complement strand
CGCTGGGCGCCCACCGGGGTCATCTTCCACATCAAGGCCACCACGTTCGACGGCACGACCTCGGACATCTCGACGGCGAACCTCACCAGCAAGTACTACGCGGACACCCGCGACGCGGCGATCATCGACACCGACCCGGCGCAGGTGAAGGGCGTCGAGCAGACCTTCGACGGCGACTGGAACCTGGGTTCGGCCGGCAGGCCGAACGACGACGCCTCGCAGGTCGCCGGGCTGATCTGGTCGCCGATCACCGGCGGCGGCACCGCGCAGACCGCGCTTGTCAACCAGATCGGGGCGGCTCGACAGTCGGTGTACTTCGAGTCCGAGGAGCTGAGCGACTCGCCCGTGTATGCCGCGTTGGCCGCGGCGGCCCGGCGGGGGGTCAACTGCGAGGTAGTGATGACGGACGCGACCCAGTGGCGCAACGCGTTGGCGACACTGGCCGCCGCCGGATGCCACGTCCGGACCTACGTCGACCGAGCCGGGATCCTCTACATCCACGAGAAGCTGATCCTCGACGACGCCGGGACCCCGAGCGCCTCGCTCCTGCTGGGCAGTCAGAATGCCGGCGCGAGTTCGCTGACGCGCAACCGGGAACTCGGTCTGCTGCTGACCGTCGCGCAGGCGCCCGCCGTGGTGTCGGCGGTGGCGGCCACGTTCGCGGGCGACTTCTCCGGAGCCACGTCCTGGGGCAGCACCGGGACGACGTCGTCGACCGGGACCACGCCGGCGCAGGCCGCGACGACCGGCTGCACGCCGTTGACCAACGCGGGCAACTGTTACCGGCCGGGCGAACAGTGCCGCACGGCCGATCGCGGGAGCGCCGGGATCGACGCCGAGGGCCGACCGATCAGCTGCCGGGAGAACAACGGCTGGCGCTGGGAGAACGACTGAACGAGCACGACCCATGGATCTGATTCGCGGTCAGATCCATGGCCGGCTGTCGTGGTGGGCTCAGTGCGCGTACACGCCGACGTAGACGGTCTTGCGCCCGAGCGTCGTGACCACCATCTTCCCGTCGGTTCGTAGGGCCGCCCGATAGGTGTGGCCGCCGTACTTGAACTCGATCACCCCGTTGCCGCGGCGGATGTAGTGGACGTTGTGCGCGAGTCCGTAGCCGCCGTGCTCGACGGTCACGTGGTCCTTGCGGACGATGACGACGTCCTGCTTGATGTCGTCGATGTACGAGCCGGACGGGTAGGTGGCCAACTGTCCGGCGACGAGGGCTGCGGCGATCATTGATTTCCCGTTCGTGTTTTGTGTCCTGCCTGCCCCAAGTGCAACCGATCAAGGCCCTCGTGCGGGTCGGCCGATCAGTCGGACTCGTCCGCCGTTCGTACCGTCGCGCGACGGGCGTCAGTGTGGGTTGGCCCCGGACACGGCGAAGCCCCCGCGTGCGCCCGCTCGGGGCGCGCCACGGGGGCTTCGGGGCTAGTTACCCACCAGGTTGTAGATGTCGAACATCGGCAGGTAGAGAGCGACGATCATCCCCCCGATCAGCGTGCCCAGGAAAGCGATCATCAGCGGCTCGATCAGCGCGGTGAGCGACTCGGTCATCGTCTCGACCTGCTCGTCGTAGAACTCGGCGATCTTGCCGAGCATCTCGTCGAGGGCACCGGTTTCCTCGCCGGAGGCCATCATGTGCACGACCATCGAGGGGAACACCGAGTGGTTGCGTAGCGGGCCCGAGATCGTCTCGCCGCCCTTCACGGACTCGGCGACGTCCTTCAGCGCTCGTTGGATGACGACGTTGCCGGCGCTGTCGCCGGTGATCTCGAGCGCGGCCAGGATCGGGACGCCGGACTTGAGCAGCGTGCTCAGCGTGCGGGCGAAGCGGGCCAGCGCGATTTTCTGGAAGAGCTTTCCGAAGACCGGCATGCGGAGCTTGAGCGGGTCCACGACGTTGCGGACCTGCTCGCTCTTGCCGTGCTTGCGCCACAGGTAGACGGTCGCCACGGTGGCCAGGGCTGCCAGTGGGCCGATGTACTTCATGTCGTTCGAGGCGTCGACGAGCACTTGGGTCGCGAACGGCAACCGCCCGCCGAGGGACTTGAACAGGCCGCTGAACACCGGGACGATGAATATCAACATGGCGGCGACCATCAGCACAGCCATCACCAGCACGACGATCGGGTAGGTCATCGCCGACTTGACCTTGCCGTGCAGTTTTACCTCGGACTCGAACGACTCAGCGATCTGACGCATGCTCAGATCGAGGAAGCCGCCCTGCTCGCCGGCCTTGACCATGCTGATCATCAACGGCGGGAAGGCCCGCGGATGCTTCTGGAACGAGGCCGACAGTGAGTTGCCGGCCTCGACGTCGGCCTTGACGTTGGAGAGCACCCGTTTGAGTTCGGCACTGTCGGACTGCTCGGACAAGATACTCAGCGTGCGGAGCATCGACATGCCCGCGTTGATCATCGTGGCGAACTGGCGGGAGAAGATCGCGAGTTCCTTCAACTTCACCCGCGGCCTGCGGAACCGGATCTCGCGCTCCAGGCCGGTGGCCGCCAGGCGGACCTCCAGCGGCCGGTAGCCCATCTCCTTGAGCCGGTCGGCAACCGCGCCCTCGTTCTCGGCCTCGACCTTGCCCTCGATCAGCCGGCCGCGGGAGTCCTTGACCTTGTACGCGTACTGGGTTGCGGTACTCACGGGCTGGTCTCCTCGAAGTGCTGGGCCGTTGATCAGGGCTGCTGCTCTCGTTGCGTCCGGGTAACCGCGACCTATAGGTGACGGTTACCCGGACGCAACGATGGGTTCTGGGGCGTCAGATGGACAGGGCGTGGGAGTCGTGGCGCAGTTGTGCGGGCGGGCGGCGCATCGTGGAGCCGGTCAGCGTAAGCAGGTCGTCGCGGTTGGTGCAGTGCTCCAACGCCTCGGCCAGCGTGATGCGGTTCGTGCGGACCAGATCGGCCAGGTGCGCGTTCAGGGTCTGCATGCCGTGGCTCGCGCCGGCCTGCAGTGCACCCGGGATCTGCGGGAGTTTGTCGTCGCGGATCATCGCCCGGATGCCCGGTGTGCACATCATGATCTCGACGGCGGCCACCCGGCCGGTGCCGTCGGCGGTGCGGCACAACGTCTGACAGGCGACGCCCTGCAACGTCGCGGCGAGTTGAGTGCGGATCTGTTGCTGCTGCGCGGCCGGGAACACGTCGATCACCCGGCTGATCGTGTCCTGGGCGGACTGGGTGTGCAGCGTGGCGAGGACCAGGTGGCCGGTCTCCGCCGCGGTCAGCGCGACCGAGATCGTCTCCAGGTCGCGCATCTCACCGACCAGGATCACATCGGGGTCCTGGCGCAGCACGTGCCGCAGTGCCTTGGCGAAGGAGTGCGTGTCGACGCCGACCTCGCGCTGGTTGACCAACGAATTCTTGTGCTGGTGCAGGAACTCGATCGGGTCCTCGATGGTCATGATGTGGTCGTGCCGGCTGCGGTTTATCAGGTCGAGGATCGCGGCCAGCGTGGTCGATTTGCCGGAGCCGGTCGGGCCGGTCACCAGGACCAGGCCGCGCTTGAGCTCGGCGAAGCCGGTCAGCACAGCCGGCATGTGCAGGTCCTCCAGCGTCCGGATCTCCCACGGGATCACCCGCAGCACCGCGCCGATCGACTCGCGCTGCTGGTAGATGTTCATGCGGAACCGGGAGTGTCCGGGTAACGAGTACGCCAGGTCGAGTTCGAGGTTCTCCTCGAACGTCTTGCGCTGACGCTCCGTCAGCATCGCGTAGATCACGTCGCGCAGCTTGTCCGGCGTGAGCACCGGTTGGTCCTCGATGACCATCATGTGGCCGTTGCGGCGAACCGCGGGACGCGACCCCACGGTCAGGTGCAGGTCCGAGCCGCCCACCTCGAGGAGGTGGATCAGCAGTTCGTCCAGGTCGATCCGTTTGCGTTCGATCTCGGCCCGCCGCTCCACCTCGGCAAGGTCGGCCGCGGCCGTCGTCTTGGCCAGCGACTCCATCCGGAGCTCCGCGGTGAGCGCGGCCACCGCGTCGGTGTGCTGCTGTGCGAGGGCATCGGCCTCCAGGTAGCGGGCGATGATCTCGTCCGGGGCATCACCCGGCGGGTACCAGGGTCGCGGGTCGGAATTGTCGGCTGATTCGGGAACTGAGTGTGGCAAGGAATCCTCCGGGCCTGACGAACGTCCTTCGATGGAGATTCGTCATTTCCGCGCCCCGAGTTGAGATCGAGCGAGACAGTCGCTACCGCCCGGGGCGCGCGTCGCGGCGGGCCTCCTCCCGCGCGATCCGTGCCGAGTCGGGTTCCCGGACCGGAGGCATCGGCTCGTGCTTGGGCATGGTGTCCGCGCGTGGGTCCAAGTTCGAGTCCGGGTCGGACTCCAGCTCGTCGTCCGGCCCCGGCTGGTCGCTCGGCCCGGCCGCCGGCTTGTCCGACGAGTCGTCCTGGGGGTCGTCCGGTCCGGTCCGCGGGACTGCGGCCCTCGACTGCGGCCCGGTGGAGGGCGTGGGCCGCGCAGTCGGCCCAGGCTGCTGCGTCGGCTCCTGCGTCGGGGTCGGGCCGGGCCCCGCCGGCCGCGCGGTGGGCGTCGGGCTCGGTCCCGTCGTCGGCGTGGGTTTCTGTTCGTCCGGAGCGGCCGCTCTCGGCGTCTCGACCGGCTTGGGTTTCGGTTTCGGTTTCGGCTTGGGGACCGGTTTCGGGCACGGCTGGAGATTCACGGTGTCGCCGTAGGCCGGTACGGGCTCACCGATGTACTTCCGGCACGGCCCGTACTCCATCGGGGCGACCTTTCCGGTCCACCACGAGGTGCGCTTCTGGGCGCCGGACCAGTCGAACGAGAAGTGGATGTGCGAGGTGTGGTCGTTCTCGCCGTGGTAGGCCAGCCAGCCCTGGTCGATCTTGTGTGCCGACCAGATGCGCTCGTTCCAGATGACGTACATGATCCCCAGCCGACGCGCGATCGCGGCGTCGTCGGCCAGCAGCCAGTCGATGACCCGCTGACCGGCCGTCACATCCGCGTAGCTGTTGGGGTTCAGCATCCAGTCCCAGGCCCGGCCCTCCTTGTGCTCGGACAGCGCGCCCTTCTCGCAGGCCCGCACGGTGCCGCCGCTGTAGCCGCGATGCCAGGTCGCCAGGACGTAGTCCTCGAAGGCCGTCACGCCGGGCTTGCCGTGCGGGTCGCAGGAGACCTGCGGTTCATACGGGGAGAGGTCCTCGACGCCGGCCGGGAGCCGCACGGCCGAGGTCGGGATCGGCGCCGGGCCGGGCTGGTCGGCACGGTCGGGGTGCAGGGCCTGCGCGGCCTCGGCACCGGCAGTGCCGAGCACCATCGGCAATGCGACGCCGAGCACGCCCGCGGCCAGCGCGCGCCGGCGGACCGATGCGGTGCCCAACCGCCTCCGACGAGGTGCCCGATGCCGTCCCCGTGCTTGCTGACCTGCCACGATCCGCCCCCGAGTAACCGATGTCGCTGGTGTGCTCGGGATTGATTGTTCGAGCGCAATCGATGCGCCCGGCAGGCGATTGGTCCGAACCGGTGAGTTACATTGTTGTAGTGCGCGGACCGGTTCGGCGGCCTGCTGGTGGCAGCAGCGGATCCAGTGGCCGGGCTGGGGGCCACGCCGGGGCCTAGGCTCGCAGTGTGGGCCTGTACGACGACGTGTATGCAGCGCTCGAGGCGGCCGACGTCCGCTTCGTCGTGGTGGGCGGGATGGCAGTCGTGCTCAGCGGCCACCTGCGCACCACCGTCGACCTCGACCTCGTGGTCGACCTGGCCCCGGAACCGGCCGCCCGTGCCGTGGCCGCGTTGAGCGGCCTCGGCTTCGCGCCGCGGGTTCCGGTGCGGCCGGTCGACTTCGCCGACCCGCGGATCCGCCTGGAGTGGATCGACACCAAGCACATGCAGGTGTTGTCCTTCCGCGATCCGCAACACCCGGCCAGGGAGGTGGACGTGTTCGTGACCTACCCGATGGACTTCGAGCAATTGATCACCGCTGCGGTCCCCACCCGGGTCGGCGACCACTCCGTCCTCGTCGCCTGCATCGAGGACCTGGTAACCATGAAGCTTGCGGCGGGCCGGCCCCAGGACCTGGCCGACATCGACGCCCTGCAACGGCTACGGGACCGGAGGAGCCGGTGAGCGAGCGCAGCGATGACGCGGTGCACGCCTTCGACGTGCTCCGGTCCGACGATGGTGTATCCGTGAGCGATCTGAACTGGGAGGCGGCCACATTCGACGGAGCCGCCGCCGCTCAGGCCGACGCGGTCGCGGACCTCACACCCACCCAACGAGTCGAACTGCTCGAACATCTTCTCGAAATGGCCACCGCAAGTGGTGCCTTGCAACGATCACGGCAGGACAAGCAACACGCCCTGGACCTCCTCTGGCGGACATGACCCACCGCCGCTGGTTCCGCACGACCACCGAGCCCGTACGGGCCCTGCCGGTGAAGAAGATCCGCTGACCGTGCATGCCCCGAAACCGTCGCCGGAGCGGCAAGTGGGTCAGGCGACGATGCGCAGGATCTCCTCGATCGAGGTCAGGCCCTTGCGGACCTTCAGCCAGCCGTCCTCCCGCAGCGTGGTCATGCCGTTCTCCACGGCCACCCGGGCGATCTCGTCGGCGGTGGCCCGCGCCACGGCGAGGCGTTCGATCTCCTCGTTCACGTGCATGACCTCGTGCAGTGCCATCCGGCCGCGGTAGCCCGTTCGGGCGCACTGATTGCACCCGATGGGCCGGTACAGGGTCGGCAGTCCGGTGTGGTCGACCGGGAAGCGCAGGTCGGCCAGTTCGGTCGCGGTCGGCGTGTAGGACTCCCGGCAGGCCGTGCACAATGTCCGGCACAGTCGCTGGGCCAGGATCGTGTCCAGGGCCGAGCCGACCAGGAACGGCTCGATGCCCATCTCGACCAGGCGGCCGATGGCCGACGGCGCATCGTTGGTGTGCAGGGTGGTCAGCACCAGGTGGCCGGTCAACGCGGACTCGATGGCTATCTGTGCCGTCTCGTGATCGCGGGCCTCGCCGATCAGGATCACGTCCGGGTCGGCCCGCAGGATCGAGCGCAGGGCCACGGCGAAGGTGAGGCCGGCCTTGGGGTTGGTCTGCATCTGGTTGACGCCCGCCATCCGGTATTCCACCGGGTCCTCGACCGTGATGATGTTGACCTCGGCCTTGTTGAGGATGTTCAGGGTCGCGTAGAGCGTGGTCGACTTTCCCGAGCCGGTCGGCCCGGTCACCAGGATCATCCCGTAGGGCTTGGTGTACGCCGTGCGGTAGCGGTCGAAGTTCTCCGGCGAGAAGCCCAGATCGTCCAGGCCCAAATGGGCGGTGGAGTTGTCCAGGATCCGGGCGACGATCTTCTCGCCCCACACGGTGGGCAGGGTGGCCACCCGCAGGTCGATCTTGCGTCCCTGATGGTTCACCGACAGCCGGCCGTCCTGCGGCACGCGCCGTTCGGCGATGTCGATGTCGGCCATGATCTTCAGCCGGGAGATCACCCCGGCCTGGATCGACTTCGGCGACCGGTTGGCCTCGTGCAGCACACCGTCGATGCGGTACCGGACCCGCAGGTTGTTCTCCGTCGGCTCGACGTGGATGTCGGAGGCGCGGTCGGAGATCGCCTGCGAGATCAGCAGGTTCACGAAGCGCACGATCGGTGCCTCGGTGGCCACCGCGGTGAACGATGCCAGATCGGCGGGCTCCGCCTCGGTGGTCGCGATCGTGCCGGACAGGTCGGTCAGCTCGTCCTCGGCCCGGAAGATCTGCTGGATCTTTCCCGCGATCTCGTCGGTGTCGGCCAGCACGAAGCGGACCCGGCTGCGGGTGATCCGGGACAGGTCGTCCTTGAGCTCGATGTTGCCCGACTGGCGCAGCGGGACGGCGACCAGCAGTTCACCGTCGACGAACTCCAACGGCAGGACGCCGCACCGGCGCGCCTGCTCGGCCGGCAGGCGGGCAGCGGCCGAGGGGTCCACCGAGTAGCCGGTCAGGTCGACCGAGGTCATGCCCAGCGCCAGGGCCTCGGCGCGCAACACGTCCTGCGGACCGACCTCACCCTCGTCGATCAGCACCTGCAGTGGACTGCGCCCGTCGGCGGCCCCCCGCGCTATCGCCCGGCCCAATACGTCCGGGTCGACAACCTCCGAGTTCAGCAGCGCGCGGATGGTCTCGCGGTCGTGCGGTGCCGCATGACGCGCCGCCATCTCACTCATGGCGGTATGCCTCCGGGATGACATCCCGCAGGCACGAACGGTGCCCCGATTTGTCCGGGTAACCCCAAGGGATGTCGTCCCTCGGGGCTGGGGCCAGTGGTGGGCGCATCGATCCGGCGGGACGGATCACGTGAGCGGCAGTATCGAGAGAGCCGCGGACGGGTCCTCCCGGTAGCGCACGATCAGTTCCGCAGTGGCCTCGTCGATCCGTTCGAAAAGCGCCTTGCGATAGTTGGTCAGCTTCTCCTCGGCCGCGCGCAGGCGGGCCGTAGCCTCCACCACGGCCTCCGGGTCGTGGTAGTCGATCTCGGTGACCCACATCCACTCCGACTCGGGCAGGTCGGGCAACGGGTCGGCCGGGCGGATCGAGGACAACGCGGTGCGCGAGGCCCCGGTCCCCGTGTCGCCCAGCACCCTGATCAGCTGCGGCAGGCTCAGCGAGCCCCGGCTGTGCGAGCCGGCCGCGATCAGGTCCAGGCGGGCGTGCACCAGGCGTCGCCAGTAGGAGACCTTGTCCTCCTCCTGCTGCAGATCGCGCCGATAGGTCCGCAACGCCTGCAGGTCCATGTCCGCCAGCACACGTTCCTGACCCTGCGTCAGGTGAGCTCGCTCGCGCTCGCTCATCGTCACCTCTTCGTGTTCACCCCGACGTGCGCCGGGGATCTGGTCGTTTCCAGCCGTCATCGTGCCACCACCTCCGCCTGGGCCGCGCTCATCCCGGCGCGGCGCAACATCACCGACAGGTCGTGCGGGCGCGTGGCAACGAGCCGCGCGTCCTCGAGCGTCACGGTGCCCTCGAGCACCAGCCGGCAGAGGTCCTGGTCGAAGCTGCGCATACCCAGGTAGCTTCCCGCCGCGACGAGGTCCGGGATCGTGTCGGTCTTCTCCGGGTCGGCCACCGCCTCCGCGACGCGGGGGTCGGCCACCGCGACCTCCATGACCGCGATGCGGCCGGCGCCGTCGGCCCGGGGGACCAGGCGCTGGCAGACGATTCCCTTCAGGGACGCCGCGAGGCTGAGGCGGACCTGCCGTTGCTCGTGGTCGGCGAAGAAGTCCACGACGCGGTGGACGGTCTCCTTGGCGTCGGTGGTGTGCAGCGTGGACATGACCAGGTGGCCGGTCTCGGCGGCGGCCAGTGCCGCGCGCACGGTCTCGGTGTCGCGCATTTCGCCGATCAGCATGACGTCGGGGTCCTGCCGCATGGCCGTGCGCAGCGCGGTGGAGAAGTTGCGGGTGTCCGCGCCGATCTCGCGTTGGCTGATCGCTGCCAGCTTGTCGGTGTGCGAGACCTCGATCGGGTCCTCGATCGTGACGATGTGGACCGCTCGATTGCGATTTATCTCGTCGACCATCGCGGCCAATGTGGTGGTCTTGCCGGAACCGGTCGGGCCGGTCACCAGGATCAGCCCACGCGGCTGCAACGCCATCTTGGCCAACGCCTCGGGCATCCCGAGCTCGGCCAATGTCAGCGGTTGATCGGTGATGTGTCGCAGCACGGCGGCGATGTCACCGCGCGTGCGGTAGACGTTCACCCGGAATCGCCCGACGCGGGCCACCGCGACGGCGTAGTCGACCTCGTTGGCCTTCTCGAAGATCTCGGCCAAGTCCTGCGACATCGTCGGCAGCACCATTTGCGCCACCTCGTCGGAACTCAACGGTTCCTCGCGCAGCGCCACCAACGAGCCGGAGACACGCACGCGTGGCGGGCTGCCCGGTTTGAGGTGAAGGTCGGAGGCGGCATTGGCCAGAACCGCCCGCAGGTACGGAGTTATCGCCAGACCCATGTATTGCTTGTCGGCTGTGCACGGGGTCGGCTTGATGCCTTCCGGGAAGAAGATTCGCGCCCCTTCAGTCGGGGATCACGGCGGCCGATGTAGCGGTCACACGCAGATCTCGCGTGCCTTTGAAACTCAGGAGAGGCCAACGGTGAATCGACCCTTCGAACGCAGTGTCGTCGCGCTCGACATAGGCAGCTCCGGGGTCCGCGCCGCCGAGTTCACCGTCGGTCGTAGACCTCGGCTGGAGCGCTACGCGGCCATGCCGCTGCCCGCAGGGGCGGTCAACGCGGGCGTGGTCGTCGATCCGGCGGCCGTGGGCAAGGCGCTGAAGCAGCTCTGGTCGGCGGCCCGGTTCAGCTCGAAGCAGGTGGTCTTCTCGGTGGCCAACGACCGGGTGCTGGTACGCCAGCTGGACCTGGACTGGATGGAGCCCGCGGACTTCCGCAAGGCGTTGGCCTACTCGGTTGCCGGCGCGATCCCGATGTCGCTGGAGGACACCAACCTGGACTTCCACCTCCTCGAAGAGCTTCCCGCGGTGCCCGAGCTGGGCATCGACCGCACGCTGCGCATCCTGTTGGTCGCGGCCGGCCGCGACATGGTCGAGACGTTCATCACCGCCATCGACGAGGCCGGGCTGGCGCCGCTGAAGGCGGATCTGGCTCCCTTCGCGCTGATCCGCGCCGTGTGTCCGAACGCGGTGACCGTGCCGGCCGACACCGCCGAGGCGATCGTGGACATCGGTGCGGACACGCTCACGGTCGTGACGCACTCCGGCGGTCGGCCGCGGTTCGTCCGGACCATCGGCCACCTCGGCGGCCGGTTCATCACCGGGGAACTCCAGCAGAAGTTCGGCTGGAGCTTCGCGGAGGCCGAGCAGGCGAAGGCCTCGTTCGGGTTGCCGCGGCAGCGGACCTCGGCGGGTCCCAGCTCCCCGGAGCATCCGGCGCAGTTGGCGATCTCGGAGCGAGTGGCCGCAGTGGTCGGCGAGGTTCGCACGACGCTGAACTTCTTCCTGTCGGCCGGAACCGGCGTCACCAAGTTGGCCCGGGTGGTGCTCACCGGCGGCGGCTGCCTGCTGACCGGGTTGGACGAGCGGATCGCCGACGCGCTCGGGGTTCCGGTGGTCGCGTTGACGCCTCCGGAGAACGTCCGGCTCGCCCGTTCCCTGCCCACCGATCCCGCTGCCAGTGGCTCGGTGGCCCTGCTGTCCGGTCTCGCCCTGGGAGTGCAGTGAGATGACGTTCCCCGCAGTCGACTTCAACACCCGCCTCGCCCGACTGGCGTCGATGCTCCTGGGAGTGCAGTGAAATGACGTTCCCCGCAATTGATTCGGCCCGCTTCGACGCGGCCGCCCGCACCGGGACGCCGGTGCTCAAGCTCCCGTCGGTGAACCTGCTGTCGCCGAAGACCCTGCAGCGGCTCGCGGTACGCCGCGTGCGCCGGCGCCTGGTTGCGGGTGGTCTGGTGGCGGTGGTGTTCGTCGGCGGCGGCTGGATGGTGCAGAGCGCCCGGCTGACCTCGGCGCACCAGCAGTTGACCGACGAGCAGGCGGCGACCACCCCGCTCAATGCGCAACTGACCGCGCTGGCGCCGATCGCCACGTTCTACTCCGAGCTCGACGCCCGCAAGACCGCGGCGTCGCAGGCGATGGCCGCCGAGGTGCTGTTCTCCGCGGCGCTGGCCGACCTGAACAACCGGACGCCGAAGAACATGTTGATCACCAACCTGGCGGTGACCCTGACCCCGTCGGTCGTCACCGCGGTCGCACCCCCGGTCTCACCGCTGACCCAGGCCGGCATCGACGCCAACGGCAACGACACGACCTCGGCCGCCGCGGCCGGAACTGCCTCGGCGGCGCCGTTGGGCACCACGACGTCGAGCACACCGGCCACCGGGAACACGGCCACCGCTTCGGCGAGTGCCGGGGCCAGCTGCGCGCAGCAGGATCCGTTCGACCCCACGGCGGTGATCGGATGCATCACGCTGTCCGGCAACGCTCCCAGCCGGGCCGTCGTCGGTGACTTCATCACCAACCTGAAGGCCAGTCAGCTCTACGCGACTCCGTTCATCACGACGACCACGGTCACCGGCGCCGACGGCGTGCAGCAGGTGCAGTTCAACGGCAGCGTCGGCCTGACCGGTGCCGCGGTGAGTGGTCGTTACGCCGATCTGGGTTGGCTCGCCGACCCGAGTGTGCTGGCCGCCGCGCAGGCGATGATCGCCGCCGGCGACACCGCGAGCAACCGCCTGGCCAAGGAGACGGCCGCGCTGCAGGCCGTGGCGAAGGCCGAGGCCGCCGCCGTCGCCAAGGCCCAGGCCGCGGCCGCGGCCGCGGCCCAACTGGCCGCCCAGAACGCCGCCGCCCAGCAGTTGCGCGCCGCCGCGGCGGCCGCCCTGGCCGCCTCGCAAGCCTCCTCGACCGGCCAGTCCACCTCCAGCTCCACGACCACCACCACCACCACGAAGGGGAAGTAGCGGTATGGCGCTCGACTGGGCTCACGGGATGTCGTTCCGCCGCGGCGGTGCTCCCCGGCCGCACATGCGACGCGGGCTGCCGCCGTTCACCCCGACCGCCAAAGTCACCGCGGTCGGCGTGGCCGGACTCGGTGCGGCGCTGGTGGTCTCCTGGTTGGTCGTCCTGCACCCGCGGGGCGAGACGGTCGGCCAGGTCGACGCACAGGCGGCCTCGGTGGCCGCGTCGAACAACTTGTTGCGCAACCAGATCGCCGCGCGTCAGGCCGAGCAGGCCCAGCTGCCCCAGCTGGAGAAGATCTCCTCGGCGTTGGACACGCGGTTCCCGCCGAACTCGCAGCAGGCCAAGCTGTTCGGAATGATCACGGCGGCCGCCGCGTCGGCGGGTATCGCGCCGCAGTACCTCACCGACCTCACCGTGGCCGCGCCGGTGAACGCCACGACGGGGTCCAA
>DATAUG010000198.1:0-23916 GCA_036268355.1 Sporichthyaceae bacterium | reverse complement strand
CGGGCCGAGGGACCAGCTCGGGTTGACCACGAGGCTGAGCGTGCCGTTCTGCCGCCGCCAGACCTTGATCTCCCCCGGGTCCCGGTAGGGCAGGGCGAGCTGGGCGAACAACCGGGCGGTGAACCCGATCGCCCCGGCTGCACGGGCGTCTTCCTCCGCGATCGCAACCGTCTCGCGGAAGTAGTCCAGTCCGCGGTTGCCGTAGGAGTCCACCGTCTGGACGGGTACGGCTTCGGGGCGCTTGGTCCGCGGCATGCACCTGATCCTGACGACCGGTACCGACAGTTCCGTGCACCGACACGGAACCTCACCGACCGGCAGCGGTCGTCACTCTCCGTCTACGCATCGGTGGTCACTCCTATGTACAAACCCTGTGGGTAACGTGCCTCGCGGGGCTGTTGTCCACGCATAAATGGTGACGCCAGGCCGAGCGTGAGGCACGCACAAATGGTGACGCCGGAGGAGGCCTCGGGGCATGGGCGGCCGCGCCGTCGGATGGCGTGGCCGAGCGCCCGCCCAGGCCCCGGCCGCCGGTGTGGGCCGACCTGACCGCCCGTTCCGCCGCGGTTTCCGGGGTGGCGGTCTTCGTGGGATCGTCACGAAGATCTCGGGCGATTTCATCACAGTCGAAGTTCGTCGCGAGGGACCGAACGCCGCCGATCCTCCAACAACCAACGACGGTGACCGTCACGATCTCGGCGGAGGCGACCTGGCACCGGCTCACCGGAGTGGGTGCCGACGCCGTGCAGGTCGGCCAGTGTGCAACCGTAATCGGCCGTCCGGCGTCCGACCCGACGCCGGCCGGGGTGTCGATCAGCCTGCGGCAGGCGGAGTCCACCGGATGCAGGCGCGGCGGCGGCGGACCTCACCTCGGCGGTGGTCCCTGTGCCGGTGCCCCTGACCTCGCCGGCCGGTCCGGCGACGGTAGCTGACTGCCGATCATGCACCGTCCGCCGGAAACGGTCTGGACAGTCCTGACGCCTGCGTCACCTTGAATGCCTGGGCGATGATCCGGCTTGCGCGGTCGACTACTGATACGCCCTTGCCCACGATTCCGACGACAAGCCCGCGGAATCGGATGTCCGCGGCGACTCTGGCCCACGAATGGGTTAGTGACATGCATATTCAAGATGAACATATGCTTAATTGACGCTGACGACAAAGTTGATCCCGCGGTCGACAGTCCGCGGTTGCGAAGGGGGCGGTCGACAGGCGCACGCCTGGGGAATTCGATGCGGTCCTCGTCGAGGGCCCGGCCGACAAGCCGCTCCGGCGGGTTATGCGGCCGTGAAACCGCAATACGTACGTGGGTGGGACGCGATCTCCGACGGATCGGCCTGCCTCGGGCAGCCCAGGACGATGCCGGGATTGCCCGGGTTTAGGCATGTTCTTTTTCACCTGCCTGGCGCAGCGAACTTTCTCGTGGCATGTGGTTCGTGGGCTGATTCGGGTGCCCGAAGCCGCCACGGCTCGGGATTCCGATGCGCCCGGCCGGGGGAAACGATGGACAGGAAATTCCGCCGCAACGCCCGCCACGTGGGCCGCTCGGTCGCGGTCTCGGGCGGGGTAGCGGGGATGGTTCTCGCGGCCGGTATGGACGCTGGAGGTACCACCTCCTCGGCCCCGCCCGGGGTGGTCACCCAGTTCGGGAACGGCATCACCGCCGGCAGCGCCCCACTCGGGATCACGGCCGGGCCGGACGGGAACCTGTGGTTCACCGAGTCCGGCGCCGACGCGATCGGACAGATCACCCCGTCCGGAGTGGTTCTGCACCAGTTCGCGGTCACCGCAGGCAGTCATCCGCAGGGGATCACGGCTGGGCCGGATGCGAATCTGTGGTTCACCGAGTCCGGCGCCGACGCGATCGGACAGATCACCCCGTCCGGAGTGGTTCTGCACCAGTTCGCGGTCACCGCAGGCAGTCATCCGCAGGGGATCACGGCTGGGCCGGATGGGAACCTTTGGTTCACCGAGTCGAACAACAACGGGAGCACCACCGGGATCGGGCGGATCACCCCGTTCGGGGCGGTCACCCAGTTCGGGACGGGGATCACTGCCGGTAGCGCCCCGCAGGGGATCACGGCTGGGCCGGATGGGAACCTTTGGTTCACCGAGTCGAACAATCCCAACAGCACCACCGGGATCGGCGTGATAACCACGTCGGGAACGGTCACCGAATTCGGCACCGGGATCACCGGGGGCAGTCATCCGCAGGGAATCACGGCTGGGCCGGACGGGAACCTTTGGTTCACCGAATCCGACAACCTCGGGATCAACGCCTGGATCGGACGGGTCAACCCGTTCGCGGCCCCCCCACTCGGGACGGCAACCGAGTACGGGACCGGGATCACCGCCGGCAGTCACCCGCTCGGGATCACGGCGGGGCCGGACGGGAACGTGTGGTTCACCGAATCCAGCAACGACGGGAGCACCACCGGGATCGGGCGGATCACCCCGACCGGGGCGGTCACCCAGTACGGGATGGGGATACCCACCGGCATCGCCCCGCAGGGGATCACAGTCGGGCCGGACGGGAACCTGTGGTTCACCGAAAGCGCCAACGGGAACACGACCGGGATCGCGCGGATCAACAGCGGCCTCGTCAACGGCGGACAAGGCGCGACCGGCGCTGCAGGAACCGACGGAAGCGACGGGGCGGCCGGAGCCACGGGGGCGCAGGGCCCGCCGGGCGACGCCGGGGCGACCGGCGCCACCGGGGCGCAGGGCAACGACGGCACCAATGGGGTGACCGGAGCGCAGGGCCCGCCGGGCAACGCCGGGGCGACCGGCGCCACCGGGGCGCAGGGCAACGCCGGGGCCACCGGGCCGCAGGGCAACACCGGTGCCACCGGAGCCCAGGGCACGCCGGGCACCAACGGGGCGACCGGGTCCACCGGGCCACAGGGCAACAGCGGCATAACCGGTGCCACCGGGCCTCAGGGCAACAGCGGCATAACCGGTGCCACCGGGCCTCAGGGCAACACTGGTGCCACCGGAGCCCAGGGCACGCCGGGCACCAACGGGGCGACCGGGTCCACCGGGCCACAGGGCCACAGCGGCATGACCGGAGCCACCGGTGCTACCGGAGCCACTGGCGCGACCGGCGCGACTGGACCGCGAGGGCCCTCGAGGGAACCCCGCCACGACTTCGACGATTTCCCATTCGATCACGATCCCTTTGGCGGCGACTTTCCCTTCGGCCCTTGAGAGTTCCGGTACCGATCTGTTGCCCGTTGGCATCTCGTGAGTTGACGTTCACCTTGAATTCTCTTTTCTGAAAGGTGGCCTCCGCCATGTTCTGCGCCGTGTCCAAACCTCGCACCTCCAGCCGTATGGCCACGGCCTGCGCCGCCGTGCTGACCTTTTCCGGTCTCACGGCCGTCGGCGTGACTTCCGCGCAACCCGCCGCCGCCGCAACCGACGTGACGGGATATCAGAACATCCGCATCAACGAGTTCACATCGGGCGGTTCGGACAACGTCGAGTTGTACAACGTTGGCGCCACCTCGGTCGATATCAACGGATGGTTTGTCGCGACCAGCACCACTCACAACTTCGGAACCACTTTCCCTTCCACCGCAAATCCCGAGCAGGCGATCGCCTCGTCCTCGACCCTGATCCCCGCGGGTGGCTTCTTCGTCTTCAAGTCCCCCTACTCGCTCGCCAACGGCGGCGGCGA
Source organism: Sporichthyaceae bacterium (assembly GCA_036268355.1). GTDB lineage: Bacteria > Actinomycetota > Actinomycetes > Sporichthyales > Sporichthyaceae > DASQPJ01. Next base: position 20,237 of record DATAUG010000198.1, on the reverse strand, counting down.
GACGCTTCTGCTCCTCACCAGCAACAACACATTGGTCGACCGGGTGGATTGGTCCAGCGCCGCCAAAGCCATGCCATCGATGGCCCGCTGCGGCGGGGACGGCTACGGCCAGTGGGTGACCGGTGTACCCACAACCACAACCCCGCCCTCCAACGACGCGATTACCGGTGCAACCTTCGGCGCGGCGAATGCCGCCGGTTGCCCGGCAACGACTCCGGCGGCGAGCCTTGTCCGGATCAACGAGGTGACCTCCGCCGGCGCGGACGACGTCGAGTTCTTCAACGGCGGCTCCGGTTCGGTGGACTTGTCGACCTGGAAATACATTGACAACGGACCCACCCACACTTTCCCGACGGGCCCGAACCTGGGGAATCTTGGCTTTGGGACGTCCAACCCGATCCTTGCCGGCGGCTTCGCGGTGTACGAGCACACTTCGAGCGGCCAGGGCCTGGGTGACCCCGATTCCTACTTCCTGATTGACTCCAGCAGCACCACGATCGACTCGGTAACTTGGGCGCCGGGCGGGGCCCTGGGGTCGTACGAGCGTTGTGCGGACGTCCCCAGAGACGGCGTCATGTGGTTCCAGAGCACCAACACCACCAGCTTCGGCGCCGTGAACAGCTGCGTGCCAGGCGGCGGCGGCACTCTGCCCCCTCCCGCATGTACCGGTCAGGCGGACAGCGGTACGGCTCCTCCGGCCGGCGTCCCGCTTGCCTGGCCCGGTTCGCAGACAGCCACCGTGGTGGACAACCAGTGCCAGTTCCTCACCAGCGTCGACGGCGGCGAGGACGTGAGTGGCCTCGCGTTCGACCCGGCGAACCCGGCGGTCCTGTGGGCCGTTCAGAACAAGGAATGGCTTTGGAAGTTGACCAAGATCAGCGGTAAGTGGGTACCGGATACGACGTGGATCGGCAGCAACAACACCGGCGGCAAGGAGATCTTCTTCGCGGGTGGCACCGGCAAGCCGGACTCCGAGGGCCTCACGGTGGGTCCCAACGGCCACATCTACGCCACGTCCGAGCGGGACAATGCCAACAACACGGTCCCGCTGGACACCGTCCTGGAGTTCGACCCGACTTCGAGCGCGGCTACGCTCACGCCGGTCCACGAGTACGACGTGACCTCCCAATTCCCCCAGTTGCAACACAACAGCACCGACGCCAATCTGGGCTTCGAAGGTGTCGGGTTCGTGCCGGACACCTGGCTGACCACCAACGGCTGGATCGATCCGCTCACCGGCCGGTCGTACAGCCCGGCGATGTACCCGCTGCACGGGTCGGGTCTGTTCTTCGCCGGCCTGGAGAAGGACGGCACCCTGCACATCTACGGCCTCAACAGCGATGGCACGTACGTGACCTTCGGCTCCGTGGCCACCGGCCAGGTCACAGTCGTGGACGTCTTCTTCGACTCCTACAGCCAGCGGCTCGTGGCAACCTGCGACAACGCCTGCGACGAGACGCACACCTTCATGAAGGTTGCCTTCGGCAACATCGTCGTGGACACGGTCTACAAGAACCCGAGTTCGATGCCGATCAACAACCTCGAGGGCTTCGCGATCTCGCCCTTGTGCGTCGGCGGATCCCGTGAGGCGCTGTGGGCCGACGACGGCAACTACGGCACCGGTCCAACCGCCGGCGCCGCTCCCCCCGCCGGCGATGGCACTTACGAGCATGCCCTTTGGGGCGGCACGTTCCCCTGCTGAGACCAACGCTCGGGGCGCAAGAAGCACGGCCACGCGCCCGAGCGCTGCCGTCCAGCACCGCCGGCCCGCAATCCCGGCGCCTCGCAATGAAACGCGAAACGAGCCGGTCCGTCCTGGAACTCAGGACGCGACCTTCAGCGAGTTGGTGTCGGCCGGGCTTCCGACCTCGCGGTCGGCCGCTGCGTCCAGGTCCGGCCGGTCCGACTGGAGGGCGATCGGCCCGATCCCCGACCTGGCCGAGCGGCACGGGGAGACGACAACACTGCGGTGATCCTCATCGACGTCGTTTGACGTCCCCGAACGGTCCGGGTAACTGGCTCTGACGGCTCAGGTCGGGTACACCGCGGTCCGGACCCAGGCGACGTTGTCCAGCGCCACCTCACGGCCGCGGTCGTCGACAAAACCGACGTGCAGCGGCCGGTCGTTGCGCCGATCGCGCCGCAGGACGGACGGGCCGTCCGGCCACGCCAGGTGCTCGTCGCCCCACTGCTGCAGCGCACCCAGGACCACCTGCAGTTCCCGGCCGGCCGGGGTGAGTCGGTACTCGTAACGGGTGCGCGCCCCGACCTCCTGGTATGGCTCCTTGGTCAGCGCGCCGTACTCCACGAGCGTCACCAACCGATCGGTGAGGATGTCCGAGGCGACGCCCAGGTCGTCGCGGAAGTCGGCGAATCGCGTGGTCCCGGCGAGCGCCTCGCGCAGGATCAGCATCGTCCAGCGTTCGCCGAGTACGGCCAGACTGCGCGAGATGGCGCATGTGGAGTCCAGGTCCATGAGTCAATCCTAAATGCTGAGCTGGAAATTCCTACCCAGATCTGAGTTGTATTGTCCAACTCTCCTAGCTACGTTTGATCCACCTACTCAGCCTGTTGGGAGATGCCATGAAGATCGCCGGTACCACCGCCCTCGTCACCGGGGCCAACCGCGGTTTCGGTCGAGCGCTGGCCGCCGAACTGCTCGCTCGCGGTGCCACGGTCTACACCGGTGCCCGCGATCCGGGCAGCGTCGACCTGCCCGGTGCCATTCCGGTCGCGCTCGACATCACCGATCCGGCCTCGATCTCCGCGGCGGCCGCGAGGATCGGCGATCTCACCCTGTTGGTGAACAACGCCGGCTCCGCCCCCGCCGCAGACCTGCTCACCGGCGACATCGACGTCATCCGTGGCGAGTTCGAGACGCACGTATTCGGCACGCTGGCGGTGACCCGTGCGTTCGCCCCGCGAATCGTTGCCAACGGAGGCGGCAGCATCCTCAACGTTCTCTCGGTGCTGTCCTGGCTGAGCTTCCCGCATTACGGTGCCTACTCGGCTGCGAAATCAGCGGAATGGTCCATGACCAACGCCCTGCGCCTCCAATTGGCCGGCGACGGCGTGCACGTCGCCGGACTGCATGTCGGCTACATGGACACCGACATGGTCCGCGGCGTCGATGCCCCGAAGTCCTCACCCGCCGACATCGCGCGCATCGCCGTCGACGGCATCGAGGCCGACCTGCCCGAGATCCTCGCCGACGACATCAGTCGCGCGGTCCAAGCCGGCCTGGCCGGTGGCGTCGCCGCGCTTTATCCCGCTTCGGCCTGACGGCCCACGACGGACTGAACGAGGAACCCCGGCGCCGGAGTTTGTCGAGTCCCCGTCCATTCCTACTTGAAGTAGGATTGCGGTGTGACCGTCTCCAAGGTGTCGATGAGTCTTGACGCCGCTGTCCTGGCCCAGACCCGCGAACGGGTCGGCGGGCGAGGATTGTCCGCTTATGTGAACGAGGCCGTGCGTCGGCAGTTGCGACGGGATGCGCTGGCGGATCTCCTGGCCGAGGTGCGGGAGCAGAACGGGCCGGTCCCGGTCGAGCTCATGGAGGAGGTGCGCCGCTTGTGGCCAGGGCCCGCCGAGGGCGCAACGCGCCCAGCCTGAGCGATCTGCTCGTCCTCGACGCCCGGGGTGTTGCAGGAGCCGCCGCGGGCGATCCAACCGTCCAGGCGTGGCTGGAGCGGGCGCAAGAGCGCGATGCCGACGTGATCGTCTCGGCAGTGACGCTCGCCGAGGTCATCCGCGGGGACGCCCGCGATGCTTGCTGCAACCGGGTCGTCAAGGCGGTGGACGTCTGGCCGGCCGACGAGACACTCGCCCGCGCGGCCGGGGCGCTGCTCGGCCGAGCGAGCTCGGACCAGACCGTCGACGCGCTTGTGGCGGCGACAGTCCTCGCCGCAAGGCGGCATTACGGCATGACCCGCTGCGTAGTCCTGACCAGCGATCCGCACGACCTCACGGCGCTGCTGGCCGATTCCCCGGACGTTCGGGTGGTGCCAATCTGAGCGCCGACCTCCGGTGTTGGCCGAATCGGCTCAGCGGATGGCGGGTGCGGGGGCCGACCGGGACGACGGCTGGTCTGTGCGGTCGCCCGCTCCGGGGTTCAGGGATGCTCCTCGGTGGCTCGGCAGGGCGGCCGGGAGATGGAACGGTGCGACGAACCGCGTTGCTACACCCGTTGCTAAACAACGATCTTCAGAGGGTCTGCCGAATGAACCCCAGGCCACAACGCGTTGACCTGGGGGTTTTGTTGTGTGCGCTCGAAGGGATTCGAACCCCCAACCTTCTGATCCGTAGTCAGATGCTCTATCCGTTGAGCTACGAGCGCTTGGCCCGCGGGCCAGGGAACGAGTCTAGCGGGCCGGTCGGGGCGGGCGCGGCGAGTCCGGTCCGATCGCCGGCGTAGCGTCCGGGGATGGAGGTGGGCATGTCAGAAGCGTGTCCGGCGGCAGGAGCGTGTTCGGCGAAGCGCGCGGTGGCGATCGGGGCCGGGGCGTTGACCGGTTGGTTGGTGGAGTCGGCGACGCGGCGCGTGATCCCGTCGTTGCGGCCCGAGCTGGCTGCGCTCGGCCTGGTCGTCGCGGCGGCGATCTACCCGGCGGCGCGGCGCAGCAGGCGAGCCTCGGTGCCGGCGGCGCGCGAGGCCGCGGGCGTGGCGGTGGCCACGGGATTGGCCGTCGCGGGCAGCCGGTTCGGGCGCGGGCCGAGTCCGGCGGTGTGTCGCCGTGGGCTGCTCGCGCTGGGCTGGCTGGGGCACGCCATGTTCGACGTCAACCACGAAGCGGGCGAGGGGGGCCGGCTGCCGTCCTGGTACCCCGACCTGTGCGCCGGTTACGACGTGGCGTTCGCCGCGGCACTGCTCCGACCATGACGCCCCGAGCGACTCGAGCGGGCGAGCGACGAGTGAGCGAGACAAGCTGGCCATGAGCACGTACACCCACGGGCACCACGAGTCGGTCCTGCGCTCGCACCGTTGGCGGACCGCGGAGAACTCGGCGGCGTACCTCCTCCCCCACCTGCGTCCCGATGCGAGGCTGCTCGACGTCGGATCCGGCCCGGGCACGATCACGCTGGATCTGGCCGAGCGCGTCGGCCACGTCACCGCCCTGGAACACACGGCGCAGGCCCTGGACCTGACCAGGGCCGAGGCCGCCCGCCGGGGTCGTGCCGATCTGGAGTTCGTCGTCGGCGACGTCCACGAGCTGCCCTTCGACGACGCGGAGTTCGACGTCGTACACGCGCATCAGGTGCTTCAGCACGTGGCCGACCCGGTCGTGGCGCTGCGCGAGATGCGTCGGGTCACCGGACCGGGCGGCCTGGTCGCGGTTCGCGACAGCGACTACGCCGCCAAGGGCTGGTATCCGCGGCTGCCGGAACTCGATCGCTGGATGGCTCTGTACCAGCGGTGTGCCCGCGCCAACGGCGGCGAACCGGACGCCGGACGACACCTGCTCGCCTGGGCCCACGCGGCCGGACTGAACGACGTGACCCCGTCCGCGGCCGTGTGGTGCTTCGCGATGCCGGAGACCCGGGAGTACTGGGGCGGGATGTGGGCCGACCGGATCGTGGACTCCGCGCTGGCCACGCAGGCGGTCGAGTCCGGCTACGCCACGAGCGACGACCTGCGCGCCATCTCCGCAGCCTGGCGCAGCTGGACCGCCGCGCCGGACGGATGGTTCGTCGTGGTCCACGGCGAAGTGCTCGCGCGCGTCTGATCGCCCGGCGGCACACTCGGCGACCGCGCCGGCCACGCCGAAGATGGTTTGATTTCACCGACGGGGACCGCGCGAACGCGCGAAAGTTCGGGGGAGCGGATCGGGGTGCGTGTTCTTGCACTTGGCACTGCCGCGGTCGCGCTCGCGCTGATCGGGGCGGGGCCGGCCGCGCTCGGCGTCCGGACCGACGACGTGGGCGAGCAGGCGTGGTGGTACCAGTCGATGGCCCTGACCGACGCCCATCGAACGTCCACCGGCGCCGGAGCCACGGTCGCGGTCATCGACAGCGAGGTGGACCCGACGGTTCCTGAGCTGGCGGGCCAGAAGGTCGTCCCGGTGCGCAACTTCTGCGGGGGCACTCCGACCGGCACCGGCGCCGCCGCCGCGCACGGCACCTCGATCGTCGTCGACATCGTGGGCTCGGGACAGGGCACCGCGCCGGACGGGGTCGGCGTGGCCGGGGTTGCCCCTGCGGCCACGGTGCGTACCTATGCCGTGGAGGACGCCACCAGCACCATCGGCCAGGTCGACTGCGCGGGGCTGGACGAGGGCACGGCGGTCGCCCAGGCCATCGAGGCGGCTGCCGCGGACGGGGCCCGGATCATCTCCACGTCGTTGGGCGGCGACGACTCCCCGGTGTTGCGAGCCGCGGTCGAGAAGGTGCTGCGCTCCGGGGTCGTCCTGGTGGCAGCCGCAGGCGACGGCCCGCTGGACTCGGCGGTGCGCTACCCGGCCGCCTACCGTGGCGTGGTGGCCGTCGCGGCCGTCGACGAGTCCGGGGACCCGTGGACGGGCAATGTCGCGCTGGACCGGCGGGCCTTCGTCATCTCCGCCCCAGGGGTGGACATCGCCACCGGCTCGTTCGAGAAGGGCCGGTGGAGCAGCGAAGCGGTACTCACCGGCACCTCGGAGGCCGCACCGCTGGTGGCCGGGTCGCTGGCACTGGTCGCGGCCAAGTATCCGAACGCCACCGGCAACCAGCTCATCCAGTCGCTGATCCACAATCCGGCGGGCGACCGGGACTTCGGGTTCGACACCGACGACGGCTACGGGATCGTCTCCCCCGTCAAGATGCTCGCCTCCGACCCGGGGCGATACCCAGACGTCAATCCGCTGTTGCCCCCCGTTGCCTCACCGAGCCCGGAGCCCCCGGCCCAACCGGTCGCCTCGGCCCAGGCCGGGCCACCACCCACGGGTTCGGCGGCCCCGGGAGACATGACGGACCTGAAACTGCCGGTCTGGCTGGCGCCTACCGGCGTGGCCGTTGTACTGCTCTCCGGCTACCTGGCCCGACGTTGGGCCAGGCGACACGACTGAACCGTTGGAAGCGCGCCGATCCGGTTCGCCCGCGCGTAGCGCGGGCGGCGAAGCGACGCGGAGCGTCGCAATGTGACAACCGAAGCGGGACCGGGGAGGCGCGCGAAGCGCGCCGACCACAGCACACCCACCCGCGCGTGGTGGCCCGCCCCTCGGAATCGCCCGCGCGTAGCGCGGGCGGCGAAGCGACGCGGAGCGTCGCAATGTAACAACCGAAGCGGGACCGGGGAGGCGCGCGAAGCGCGCCGACCACAGCACACCCACCCGCGGAGGCTCGGGGATTTGAACCCCGGATGGGCTTTAAGGCCCAAACCGCATTAGCAGTGCGGCGCCATAGACCGGACTAGGCGAAGCCTCCTGATTGCTGAGCAGGGACAGGCTAGCTGGGTTGTTCGTGCGGCGGCAAAGTCCAATGCCCAAGCGAGGGAGTCCCCTGCGGAACATGATCGCCTCGTGCGAGACTGCGCGGGTCGGGTGGCGGCGGCGCCCGGGCGCACGGTCTCCTCGGAGGTGATGCGGTCCATGGCAGCACGGCCAACTCGCAGCACGGCGCGATTGGCCGCGATCCTGGACCGGCTGCCCGATGCGCTGCTGTTGATCGACGCCGCCGGTGTGGTGGAGAACGCGAACGCCAAGGCCCTGGAGGCGTTCGGCGCAGGCCCCGGTAAGCCGCTGATCAGCCTGTCGCTGGGCGACCTGCTGCCGTCGCTCTCCGACGTCGCGGCGGCCGTCGAGGGCGCCGACGGCAAGCCGCGCCAGATGGTCGCCCGGGCGCTCGACGGCATGGTGTTCGGCGTCGAGGCCACCTGCACCTCGGTTCCCTGGGGCGGGGGCGAGGAGCGACTGCTGATCTGCATGCACCAGACGGCCGGCGTGGACGCTGAGGCCGAACTGGTGCGTACCGGCCGGGCGGCACAGGCTGTCCTGCGCAGTACCGAGGAGGCCATCTGCGGGGTCGACCGGGACGGCCGAGTGGTGCTGGCGAATCCGGCCGCGGGCCGGCTGTTCGGTGTGCGGGTGAGCGCGATCGCCGGCCAGGATCTGCACGCGATGGTCCTGCACACCAAGGCCGACGGGTCCCCGTACCCGGCGACGGAGTCACCGGTCGCGCGCACCCTGCGCAGCGGCCGCCGGATCCAACGCCGCCGGGAGATCGTCTGGCGGGCCGACGGCACTCCGGTGCCGGTCGAGATAAGCACTTCGGCGATCCGCGACGGTGCTGAAGTGGTGGGGGCGATTCTCGCGCTGACCGACGTCACCGAGCGCCACGAGTTGGACCGCCGGCGCCGCCGCTTGATCGATCTGTTGGCCGCTCGGGTCGAACCGGGCCTGGCAGCCATCGCGGAGTCGACCGCCACCGAGTTGACGCCCGCGTTGCGGGCAGCGGTTGCGGAGGCCTTGGACTACGAGAATCTGATGGATGGTCAGGGCTGGGACGACCGGAAGCCGACCCAGCTGGGCCCGGTCGTGGACGCCGCGGTCGCTGCAATCGCCGCGGCGGCGGCGGAGCGCGGTGTGCGCATCGACACGGGCCGTCGGCTCGGTGTGGTGCAGGGCAACCCGGTTCGGCTCACCGGTGCCGTCGCCGAACTACTGCGCATCGCGATCGCCGCGAGCAGTTCCGGCGAGGCGGTCGCAGTGGCGACCGAATCCGCCGCCGACCGCCTGCGCATCCGGGTCACCGGCGCCGACACGGGCGGGGCGGCAGACCCGCTGCTGCAACGGTTGCGGGCGCCTCGAGGCACGCAGCGCCCGGTCGAGCCTGATCTGGCTTTCGTGCAACTCGTGGCCGAGGGGCACGACGGCAGACTGTTGATCGAATCCGCGGACGCCCGACGCAGCTACGTCCTGGAACTGCCGCCCGCCACCGCGGCCGCGCCCGGCAGCAAACCGGTTCGTCGGCACGCCCGGGTCGAGTCGGTGGCCGGCGCCGGTCCGGTCGCCACCGAGACGGACGGGGCTGCGCCGGCCACGGAGTCCGATACCGGTCCGGTCGCCCGCGAAACGGACGAGGTGTCGCCGGCCCTCGAGGCGAAACCCACAACGGTCGCCGCCCCGGTCGCCACCGAGGCGGCCGCCGACAATGTGATCCCGATGTCCGCCCGGCGTCCCGCCGGCGCGGCGGTGGGTGGCCGCGCGGAGTCTGAAGCGGCCGTTGCGGTCGCGGCGTCCCCGGGCCAGGTGCTGACCTGGCCGCGGGCAACGCCCGGGTTGGCCGATGCGTTGAGCGTCCGCGGACTGGGCTCCACCGCCCTGGACCGCGCCGGGCCGCCCGCGGTGATGCCCCCCGGGACGGCGATCGTGCTGATCGATCCGCAGGGCGGCACGATCGGGCGGCGGATGCTGCACGAGCTCTCCGCGGCGGTCACCGCGGCCGGGCTGCCGCTGGTCCTGACCTTCGGGTTCACCGAGTTCGCCGACGGCGAGCCGGCCAGCGAGCCGCCCGCCCTGGTCGGCGCGGTGTTCCCGGACCCGGGTCGGCAGCTGAGCCTGCTCGTCGTCGAGGAGGATCCGGCCGTGGCCGGGGTGCTCGGCGCACGGCTGACCGAGGCGGGATACCTGGCCGTCCACGCCCGCGCCGATGCCCGGGGCGCGGCGCGGGCCAGCCAATCCCGACCGGATCTGGTGCTGCGCAATCTCGCCGTCCCGCTCGACCAGTTGGACTGGCTGCGCGCCTGCGACGGATCGGCGCCGATCCCGGTCGTCGCCTACACCACCGAGGATCTGACGCCGGGTCACGAAGATCGACTCAGCAACGGGCAGACGAAACTGGGGCTCGCCGCCCGGGCGTCCGGGACGGAGTTCGACGAACGCCTGGCCGCCTTGCTCGCCGCGCTCGGCGGCTGACCCGCCGGCCCGGCGACCGGCGGCCCCTCTGGCGGTGGCCGGCCTCGGTTCAGCCGAGGGCGGTCACTGGCACGTCCAACTCGCCGGCGGAGTTCACCGAAGGGCCGCAGCGGTTCACCCGAGCGTGGTCACGTCCAACTCCCCGGCGGCGTGGCGGGCGCGGAGCACCTTCTTGTCGAACTTGCCGACCGAGGTCTTCGGGATCTCGGTCACGAAGGCCCAGTGCTCCGGCAGCTGCCACCGGGCCACCTTCTCGGCCAGGAAGTCACGCAGGACGCTGAACTCCACGGCCGTGTCCGCCCGGGCGACGACGGCGGCCAGCGGCCGCTCGTCCCACTTGGGATCGGGCACCCCGATGACCGCGGCCTCGACCACGTCGGGGTGGCCCATCAGGGTGTTCTCCAGATCGACGGAGGAGATCCACTCGCCGCCGGACTTGATGACGTCCTTGGCGCGGTCCGACAGGGTCAGGAAGCCGTCCGGGGTCAACGAACCCACGTCGCCGGTGCGCAACCACCCGTCGCGGAACTTGGTGGCGCCGGTGTCCGGGTCGGGCAGATCCGGGTTCTGGTGGTAGGAGGCGGCCACCCACGGGCCACGTACCTCGAGCTCGCCCACGCTGCGCCCGTCGTGCGCCAGCATCTTGCCCTCGTCGTCGACCAGGCGCCCTTCGACCGCGCACGGCAGTCGGCCCTGGCAGAGCCGACGGGCCCAGGCCTCCTCCTCGGTCGCCCCGGGCGGCGGCCGCCCGATCGAACCGATCGGTGAGGTCTCGGTCATGCCCCACGCGTGCAGCAGGCGGACGTTGTGCCGTTCCTCGAAGCCCTTCATCAACGACGGTGGGCAGGCCGAGCCGCCGACCGCCACCTCCCGCAGCGAAGACACGTCGGTCGGGTGCGTGTCGAGATGGGCCAGCAGACCGCCCAGCACGGTGGGCACGCCGCCGGCAATCGTGGGCCGCTCGGACACGATGAACGCGGCCAGCGGTTCGGGCTGCAGGAACCGGTCGGGCATCAGCAGGCTCGCGCCGCTCATCAACGCCGCGTAGGGCATGCCCCAGGCCATCGCGTGGAACATGGGGACGATCAGCAGCACCCGGTCCTTCGCCGCCATCCCGAACGTCTCCCCGGCGCAGCACTGCATCGAGTGCAGCCAGATCGAGCGGTGGGAGTAGACCACGCCCTTGGGGTTGCCGGTGGTGCCGCTGGTGTAGCACATCGCGGCGGCGTCGCGTTCGTCGCGAATCAGGTCGTCGGAGAAGTCGAACTCGTCGCAGGCCGCCGCCAGGGCCTCCTCGTAGTCGTGCACGGCCGCGCCGCAGCCCTGCAACGCGCTGAGGTCCCCGCCGCCGGTCACCAGGACATGACGGACCGTCAGCATTTGCGGAAGCACGGGAGCCAGCAGCCCGACCAGGCTGCTGTCGACCAGCAGCACCTCGTCGGCGGCGTGGTTGGCGATGTATGCCAACTGGTCGGGGAACAGCCGGATGTTCAGGGTGTGCAGGACCGCGCCCATCGCGGGGACCGCGGCGTAGGCCTCCAGGTGTTCGCCGTTGTTCCAGGCGAACGTGCCGACCCGCTGGTCGCCGGTCACCCCCAGCCCACGCAGCACGTTGGCCAGTCGCGCGGCCCGCCTGCCCAACTGGCCGTAGTCCGCACGGCGGGCCTGCGACCCGGTCCAGGTGACCACCTCGGACCCGGCGTAGACCTCGGTCGCGTAGCGCACGATCCGGCTGATCGTCAGGGGGGCGTCCTGCATGGTGCTACGCATTTGGTGACTCCTGCCTCGGAACGGTCGCACCGGCATCCTTACAGCGGCTGCGCCGATTTGTCTCCGGGGTCGTCGACCGGGGGTAGTGGGGCGGCCGACCGGTCTGGTACGCGCGCGGCAACGGGCGCGCAAATCGGCACGCCGCGCGTTCGTGACTTGCCTTTGCGACCGGTCAAAGTGCGGGCAATTCGGCCTCGCCCGCCTTGACGCGGATGCAGCGCGATTCGAGTCTGCCAGTGTCGCCCGTGCCGGTACACATACCCGCCGCCGCCCCGGGGAGGAGAGCAGTCATGGCCCGCCAGCGAGATGACGCTTGGAACGACTCGGCTGAACCGAGCCGTGCAACGGGTTCCGCGCGCTTCACGGCCGGGAACCCGACGAACCGGACCACGGCCGAATCGAGGCGTGAAACGGCCGCCGCCCGGCTCGCGTCCCGTAAGCCGACAATTGACGCCGTGGCCCGGTTGATGCGCGGTTCGGCCGTCCCGCCGGACGCCGTACCCGACGTCCGTCCGGATCCCGCCGACCCGGCGTTGCTCACCAGCCCCGACATCACGTCGGCCCGAGTGGCGGGCGGCTGCGCCACCCCCGCGTTCGGCTACCCCGCTTTCGCCCCGGCCGACTCCGGCGGCTTCGAATTCCGCAGCCAGTCCTGGCACCTGGGCGAAGCCGGATTCGAGCAGATCGGCGACGCCGAGGTCATCCGTCGTGGCCTGGCCCAGCGCCCGCCTGCGCCGTCGGCCGGCTGGGACCCGCTGACCGATCCGTTGCCGGCCACGGCCGGTCGGCTCGCCCACCGCCCCGAGGCCGACACCCAGGCCTGGGACCCGGCCGCCGAGCACACCCAGCCGATCGAGCTGTGGGCGACCCTGGCCGAGCCGCTCGATGAGCAGCGCACCCAGCCCGTCGACCTGTCCGCGCTCTTCCGGCCGGAACCCGACAGGCCCGGCGACCACCCGTCCGGTCCGCTGCCGGCTGCGGGTGTGTGGCCGCCGGTCGCCGCCGTCCCGGACTCCCCGGCGGGCTGGCTGGACGCGGCCGGCAGCGCCGACTACGACGCCACCCTGGCCGGTCCGCTCGGCTCCCCGGAGCTCGGCTTCCGGGGCGGTAAGTGGTACTCGCTGCTGGCGTCCTCGGCCCGTCCGGTCAGCACGTTCGACGCGCTACGCAGCCACCCGCTGCTGGCCGGCCAGATCACCCAGCTGGTCTGCTGGTGGATCCGCCGCAACCCGATGTCCGACCGCGCGCTCGACCTGGCTTCCGAGCTGGCGATCGGCGTCGCCGAACTCGCTCGCGGCGAGGCGCACCAGCACATCTGACGCGGCGCCTCCCGAGGCACACAAGAGGCACAGAAAAGCGTGCGCCTACTGGCGATACGTCTCCAGGAAACGGGCAATGCGCGTGAGCGCCTCGCGCAGGTCCTCGACGTGCGGCAGCGTCACGATCCGCACGTGGTCCGGGCGCGGCCAGTTGAAGCCTCGGCCCTGCACCAGCAGGATCCGCTCGCTGCGAAGCAGGTCCAGGCACAGCCGCTCGTCGTCGACGATCGGATGCACCTTGGGGTCCAGCCGGGGGAAGCAGTACAACGCGCCCATCGGCTTGGTGCAGGAGACCCCCGGGATCGCGTTGAGCATCTCGTAGGCGGTGTCGCGCTGCTCCAGCAGTCGGCCGCCGGGCAGCACCAGGTCATCGATGCCGTGCGCGGACGACAACGCGGTCTGAATCGCCCACTGCGAGGGCACGTTCGCACACAACCGCATGTTGGCCAGGATCGTCATGCCCTCGAGGTAGCTGCGCGCGTGCTGGCGCGGCCCGGTCACGACGGCCCAACCCGAGCGGAACCCGGCAACCCGGTAGCACTTCGACAGCCCGCCGAACGTGACGGTCAACACGTCGGGGGCGACGATTGCCATCGGGATGTGCACGGCCCCGTCGTAGAGGATCCGGTCGTAGATCTCGTCGGAGAACAGCACCAGGTTGTGCCGCCGGGCCAGCGCCGCCAGGCCCTCCAGCATCTCCCTCGAGTACACCGCGCCGGTCGGGTTGTTCGGGTTGATCACCACCAGCGCCTTGGTGCTCGCGGTGATCTTGGCCTCGACATCGGCCAGATCCGGCATCCAGCCGGCTTCCTCGTCGCAGAGGTAGTGGACGGCACGCCCGCCGGCCAGCGTGGCCACGGCGGTCCACAACGGGTAGTCCGGCGCCGGGATGAGGATCTCGTCGCCGGTGTTCAGCAACGCGTGCAGGGCCATCGCGATCAGCTCGGAGACCCCGTTGCCCAGGTAGATGCAGTCGACGTCGACGTCATCGACCCCGAGGGTCGTGTAGTACTGCGCCACCGCGGTGCGCGCCGAGAAGAGCCCCTTCGAGTCGCTGTAGCCGGCGGCGTTCGGCAGGTTGCGGACGATGGCGGCGACGATGTCGTCGGGGGCGTCGAAGCCGAAGGGCGCCGGGTTGCCGATGTTCAGCTTCAGGATGCGATGGCCGGTCTGCTCGAGCCGGTTCGCCTCCTCGAGCACCGGACCGCGGACGTCGTAAGCGACGTTGGCCAGCTTGCTGGACTGGGTGATCTCCACCCGCAGATCGTAGATGGGTCGCGGGCGGGGTAAGTCGGGAATTTCCCTCCGCTCGGCGCCGCCGCGTGGAGTCGAGCGAGTGAGAAGCTCAAGATCGACAAATGCGACGCCGATAGAACAGGTGACGCCGTCGTCGCTCAGCGAATTGTTACTGTTCGGTTTTTATGTCCGATGATCTGATTCTCAGGCTATTCTTGGAAACATCCGTCCTGTCCAATCTTTGAACCGGATGGCCTCGAAGAGTGTGTGTGGGCGTGACAAGGCGCCGGGAGCACGGGAGTGAGCACGATGACCGCTCGAGTACTAGTCGCGTACGCGGCCAGTACCGGCTTCACGAGCCGACAGGCCGGCGCAGTCGCCAGCCAGATCGCCGAGGTCAGTGGTCTGGACGTCGACGTGCAGCCGATCAGCTACGTGCCCACCGTCGAGCCCTACGTCGCGGTGTTCCTCGGGTGGTCCGGTCACTCCCGAGCCGGTCGCCGGGAAACCCTGCGGTTCCTGTCCCGCAATGCCGCCCTGCTGCCTGACCGGCGGGTCTGGGTGGTCCACCACCAGCCCGGCGTCGACGGCTCCCACCGTCCTCAGGGCCAGGGGCCGGTCCGCCTCAGCCGTCTGCTGCTGCGGCACGGCGTGGTTCCCACCTCCTACGACCCTCCGACGGACGACCTCGACGAGGCGACCGATTCGGTGGAGGAGAACCCGATCCTGCTCCCGGCTCGCTCGATGGAGCCGGCTCAGAGCTGAATCTGCGAGCGCCCCTCATCAAACGCACTTCTGCTGCCTGTCGCACCCATCGCCCCAGCTCAATAGGTGCGACAGTCAGCAGGAGTTGGGGCTAGGCCGGTGCCGGTGCCGGCGATGCGCCTGGGCCCGGTGGCCAGGGCGATCGCCTTCTGGGGACCCACCGTGGCTGCGGCCGCCGCGGTGGCCGCGGTCCCGCCGCACACCGTGGACGGCCCCGCGCACCTGCTCGGTGGCACGGTGCTCGCGCACTGGCACACGGCACCGGTGTACCGGCAGTTCTACTCACTCGGCTGGTTCCCGACCCCGAATCTGGCCGCCGGCCTGCTGCTCGCCGGGTTGATCCGACTGGTCGGGGTCGGGCACGCGGAGACCGTGCTCCTGGTGGCCTGTGTGGTCGCGCTGCCGCTCGCGCTGCGTTGGGCGATCACCGCGATCCGTCCCGCCGCGGGGTGGACGGGGGTGGCGGCGCTGCCGTTCGCGTTCAACTACCTGTACGGCTACGGGTTCTACAACTTCTGCCTGGGGCTTGCCCTGTGCCTGTGCTGCGCGGGTGCGGCGCTGCGTGCCGCGCCGCACTGGGCCGCGGGTCCCTCGGCCCGGCTCGGGGCGTTGGTGGTGGTCACCTGGTTCACCCACCTGGTCGCGTTCGCGGTGGCGATTGTGTTCCTCGCGGCGGTGGTCGCCTGCGTGCGGCGGCCCTGGGGTGCCCGGCCGTGGCTCGGGCCCGCCGTGGCCGTGCTCCCGGGCCTGGCGCTCACCGGCGCCTACCTGGCTCACACCTCCGGTGGGGCGGCCCCGCGCTGGTCCGATCCGTTCCCGGCGGCAGTCGGGTTGGTCAGCCTGCACACCCAGTTGGTCACCTATCGCCCGGCCGAGAACGTGGTGGCCGGGGCGTTGGCCGTAGCTCTGTCGGCGATCGCGCTCGCCACCCCGCGAGTCGGCCGCGGCGACGCGCGGATCCGGGCGGTGGCGCTGGCCGGCGCCGGCACCGCCGCGCTGGGTCTGCTGGCGCCGGAGAGCTTCGGCATCGCGTTCGGGTTGATCGGCGAACGGCTGAGCCTCTTCCCGGTGCTGTTCGGGCTGCTGTGGTGCTTCGGCAGGCCGATCCCGCGGCGCTGGGCCGCAGCCGGGGTGGCCGCCTGCTTGGCCGCCACCGCGGCCCTGGGTGCTGTCCGGCTGCCCGAACTGAGACGCGAGGACCGGTCGGCCGCGGAGTATCTGTCGGCGGCCCGTTATCTACGTCCCGGTTCGACGCTGATCGCGCTGCGCTTCGCGGAGTTCGGCCCGCGGGCCGGTCGCAATCGTCATTTCGACCCCCTCCGACATCTGTCCAGCGCGCTGGCCGCGCGGACCGACTCCGTCGACGTGGGCCACTACGAGGCCGTACTCGAATACTTTCCGGGCCGCTTCCGCCCGGACCGTGATCTGCGGGCCGCCGTCGACCCCGGGCTGGGCGGGCTGGAACAGGTGCCGCCGCGGGTCGACCTGCCGGCGGCCGGCCGGGTCGGGCGGATCGACTACGTGCTGCTGATCGGTGCCCCGCAGGCCACGGGCACCGCAGCGGCCGCACTCGCCGCGACGCGGGCCGGGTTAGCCCGGGACTACACCATGGTCGGCCGGACCGTCCCGAGCGGACTGGTCGAGGTCTGGGCGGGCACCGGGGGCCGCGCCCCCGGCGCCTGAGTGAGCGCAGCGAGATGCCCGGGGGTCAGGCTTCCGGTGCCGTCTGGGCGTGCATCGCCGCCGCGTCGCTCAGCATGTCGCCCGCGGTGCGGCGAATGAGGATGGGCAGGAAGGTGGGCGTCTTCGCGTTGGGCGAGAGCCGTCGAGCGGCTTCGCGGACGGCTGCGTTCACCGCGCCCGGGGCGGAGTGGGGGTACACCCGTTCCAACTCGGCGGTGATGGCTGCGACTTCTTTGGCCAGCCACGCGGGATCGACAACTGAATCGGTCACAGCGTCTCCTCGAGCGGGCCGGGGTCCGGGGCACCGCTGGGACCTGACCTTAGACCTTGTTCCGCGCCTGATTGGGTGTCACGGACCAGCGAGTTCGGCGGGATCCGGGAATCCGGGCGCTAATCGTCGGTGCCGGCCGGGGTGATTCGACCGAGCGGACCGCCCGGACCGAACAGCCCGCCACCGACGCCGGGGTTACCGTCGCCGGGGCCGGGAGCACCGGGCTGCGAGTTGATCGGCCCCGACGCGCCCGGCATGCGGAACTCGACCGCACGCCAGGTCTTGAACCCGGTGTGGGCCATGCCCAGCAGGGCGTAGCGCTCCGGCTCCGGCGGGGCCGTCGTGCCCGGTGGCAGCGGGTTGGCCGAGGCCTGGGCCGCCCCGACGTCGGCCAGCTTGATCAGGCAGAACCGGTCGCCGTGCGGTCGGCCGTCGTTCGGCGGCCAGGGCCGGCCGAACTCTGCCGACGCGGCGGCCGGCCAGCTCGTGTCCGGCGGCGTCGGGCCGTAGCAGGTCAGCGACTCGAAGGCCGCGGTGTCGCGGTTGGCCGCGATCATCTGGTTGAGGATGTCCGGCGCCGCGAGAGCCTGGGCCGCCTTGCCGGTGTTGCCGGTTCGGGCGAAGTCCATCAGCTGGCCGGCCGGGGTCGTCTCGTTGTACGACTGCAGTGTCCCCGCCTTCAGCCCGCCGGTCGTCGGGTCGTAGTTGAACGTGGCGTACGCGTCAACGGTTGGGCAGCACGCGGCGTCGGTCGGCCGGGTGGTGCGCCACTCGATCCGGCCCTCCTCCTTGACCACGTTCACCTTGTAGATCTCGTTGCGCGGTTGCTTGGTGATCTGGTCGAGGCTGATCACGCCCAGGGCGCTGCCCTGGCTGTCGTAGGCGGCCACGACGTCCGCGCCGGGACCGTTGGCGTCGGCGCACTTGAGGACCACGACGGTGTCGGGGACCCCGTCGTTGTTGATGTCCCCGTAGACGATGTAGTCCTTGGTCCGGCTCGGGTCGAGTGACGCGGCCAGTGCCACGTAGCCCTCAGTGGGGTCGATGCCGGGCAGGTACCCGCCGACCAGCTTGCCCGCCGGATGACCGCACAGCGCCGGGACCGGCAGCGACTGCACCTCGGTGCTCAACAGCGGCTGCCGGTTGCGGATCTCCTTGGTGATGATCGAGCTGATCGAGTCGGCGAAGTCGGAGACGCGGGTCAGGTCGGGTGCGTAGCACGGCTGCGCGGTGGCCGACCAGGTGGCGCCGGCGTCCGGGGCGTTCTGCTGGGTCAGGTGCAGTCCGACGCTCTGATTGGGCATCCCGTAGGCGTCGAGGCTGACCGCGCAGGCCGCCCGAAGCTGGGAGCGCGCGCTCACCGTGACCGATGCGGTCGAGGCGACCAGATCGCCCATCGTGATCGCGTCGGTCCGGAACGGGTGCGCGTTGAACCAGCCCAAGGTCGGTGCCTTGACCGTGACGTCGCCCGCGAAGGAGTCCAACGTCACCCCGACCGGGTACGGCAGCAGGCCGATCTGTTGCTCCGAGGTGGCCTGATACGCCTCGCCGCCGCCCGCGGCCAAGGACTTGGCCTCGGCGGGCAGGAAGCCGCACGGCGCCTTCGGATCGAACTGCGTCGCGGGGAGCCCGGCGCAGGCCCCGAGGAGCAGGCGGAGCATGGTCCGGGGTTCCGAGGCGGTGGTGCCGACGCCGGTGTTCAGCAGGTCGGCGAGCTGCAGGCCCAGCTGCGGCGAGCCGTAGCCGATCACGTTGGTGACCTCGGCGCCTCGGTCGTGGCCGGGGACGTTGCCCGCGACGGCGTACCGCGCGGCGATGCCGCCCAGGCCGTGGGTGAGCAGGATCGCCTTCTGCCCCAGGTCGCCGGTGAGGCAGTCGATCGCGTCGCCCAGTGCCGGGCCGATGCCGGGGTCGTCCACCCATCTGCCCGCGCTCTTGCGGTAGTCGAATGTGTAGACGGCGGCCCCGGGGATCTGTTGCAGGAGCCCGATCAGCGAAGCGCGCGGCGCGGCCGGGGGCGCGCCGGACGCGCTCATGTCGATGGGGGCGGAGAAATCGCCGGTTCGGCTGTCGTCGTGGGTGGCCTGCCCGGACCAGTCCGGGACCATGATGATCGGCACGTAGACGCCGCGCCGGTCGGGCTGCGGCACGATCGGCTTGCCGTCGTCGGTCTGATCGGTGGCCAACACCGGGGCCAGCTGGATCTGGCCGCAGTTCGACGCGCTGGGCGGCGCGCTCGGCGGGGCGGCGGCCCCGGGTGCGACCGGGCCGGCGACCGCCGCGGTCGGGGCGAGCAGGCTGAGCGCGGCGAGCGCCAGGCCGGCGATTCGGATTCGGCTCACGGCGTCGGTCCTGGGCTCGGGGTGGCCGTCTTGTGGGTCTTCGGCTTGGCCTTGGCCTTCGTGGCCTGCGTGGGGCTGGGGGTGTCGGTCGGTGCCGCCGTCGGCGTGGCGACCGGTGCCGGCCCGATGGTCGGGGGCGTGGCCGCGTTGCCGGGCGCCATCGGGATCGTCCCGACGACCTTCCAGCCGGATGCCTCCTTGATCATGATCACCGAGAACGTCGCCGCGGGTGTCCCCGGCGCGGTCACCGTCACCGTGATGGTTCCGCCGTCCAGGCCGTCCGGATGCCAGGTCGACTCGTCGGCGGTCAACGCCGCACCGGGCGGCAACGCGCCCGCAACTTGCGGGACCACGGCCGAGCGCACGTCGGTGGCGACGTAGTCCTCTGGCTTCTCGGGCAGCTTGGCCAGGGCCAGCGCGACCGCGTGGGCGTCGGCGATCGTCGGCGGCGTCACCTTCACGACCGTCGTCGACCGGGCCGAGGACGAGTTGTGCCAATGGCTCCAGCCCGCGGCCCCGCCACCACCCAGGACCACGAGCACCATCGCACCGGCCACCCACTGCGGGCTGCGAACGCGCATGGACCTGCTTTCAGCAACGGTCGGTGCAGTCCGACCGGGACGCCCCATTCTCACCCGGCCGACCGGACCAGGTGGCACCACCGGCGAGATTGCGCCGCAAAGGATGCGTTGCTGTGACGAATCTCCGATTCCGTCGCCCGCTCCAACCGGTCGCATCCCTCGGTCCTGCGTCCGGCAAATAGTGTCCGGCGGGCCACCGATTGCCGGACGCAAGCGATTTGGGGGGCGCGGTTCGGGGGGATGGCAGGGCCCCGGCGAAGTTGATCCGGCCGTTATGTGAGTAGTCGGACGGCTCGGGCGGGGTGGCGCGAGAGGCGGCGGCAGGCGGCGGCGATGTTGGGCTCGCCGGCGAGGCGGTGGACGCTGATGGCGAGGTTGCGCAG
>DATAUG010000197.1:0-2256 GCA_036268355.1 Sporichthyaceae bacterium | reverse complement strand
TGATGGCGCGGTACAAGGTCGCCCGGATGACAGTGCGGCAGGCCTTGGCCGAACTGCAGCGGGAGGGCCTGGCGATCGCCCGGCGCGGCTCCGGGGTCTACGTCAGCGACCTGCGCCCGATCGTCCGCGACGAGCTCGGCTGGCTGGCCACAATGCCCTGGCTGCGGGGCGAGGCGGCCTGGAAGGACCAGGCCGCGAGCACAGAACTGCAGGTGGAAGGCCTGGGGGTCCGGCTGGACCAGGCCACCGAGGCCGTGGCCGAGGCCCTGGAGCTACCGCCGGGCGCGGAGGTCTGGGCCCGATCCGGCCGATCCGCTCTGGAGGGCCGGACGGTGGCGCTGACCGTCTCCCGGCTGCCCCGGGCGCTGGTCGAGGGCACGCGCGCCACCGCGCCCGACCCCGGCCCGGGCGGCATCTACGGCTGCCTGGCCGCGCTCGGGCTCGCGCCCACGAACGTCCGGGAGGACGTCCGGGCGAGGCCGGCGATCTCGGCGGAGGCCGAGCAGCTGGCGTTGTCGGCCGGGGCGCCGGTGCTGGTCGTCCGGAGGCTGGCCCGGGCCGGTGCCCGCCCGGTGGAGCTGAGCGAGTCCGTCCTCGACGCCTCCGTGCACGTGCTGCGCTACGAACTGCCCGCCGGCTCGGAGCCGACCCTCAGTCGAGGCTGACCAGCAGCGCCCCGCTCCGCGTATGAGAGTGCCCCGCCCGCGTATGAGAGAGCCCTGCCCGATCATCGATGATCGGGCGACGGCCCGCCCCTCGCAGTCGTCCGGTAGCTGGGGCAGAGTGGAGACATGGCACCGGACGCCCCCGCGAGCACTGCCGTCCCCGACGCCTGCCTGGTCGCCCACGGCGCCCCGGACACCGCTCCGCCACAGAGGCGCAGCCTGATCCTCGTCTACGCCGGGCAGATCTCCCGGCACCTCGCCACGTTCGCTGCGGCCTGCGACTACCGGGTCAGCGTCGTCGAACCGGACGCCGCGTTGGCCGCCGAGGCTGTGAGCTGGGCCGGGCAGGTGCTGTCCACGGTCGGCGCTGCTGCCGGTGACACCGGCACGGACGTAGTGGTCACCGACCATCACCGCGACGACCTCGGGATCGTGCTGCGCGACGCGTTGGCGGCGCCGGCGCGCTGGATCGGAGTCGTCGGCAACCCACGGCAGGTCGGTCCGCACGTCGCGATGCTCACCGAGCTCGGGGTCGCTCCCGAGGAGATCGCCCGGGTACACCGGCCGATCGGGCTGAACATCGGCTCGCGGTCGCCGGCCGAGGTCGCGTTGTCCACGCTGGCCGGGCTGCTCGCCGATCGCACAGGCCGACCCGGCGGTTTCGACTTCGCGGTCTGACCGGGTTCGCCCGGGCTCGTCCGGGCCCCGGCGTGCCGATTCAGCCGAACGGGTGGATCGGAGCCGCCCCGATGCCGACAACCACAACACTGGTTCAGTCACGCCCGGGCGTCCGTCGCCGCAGCTCGGGGTGCTTGGCACCACCCCGCGGCGACAGTTGGGGGATCCAGTGCCGAGCCCGAGTACCCGCACCGCTGTCCTCGAGGTCCGTCCGCCCGCACTCGGCGCCGCCCGCGTGCCCGGACCCCGCCTGCACGCCTTCCAGCGCAGCGCCGTGGATCTGGTGGCGATGGCCATGGAACTGCGCCCCGCGCTCGGGCCGGACACGCTGGCCGTCGCGGCCGCGCTGGCCGACACGGTGGTCCACCTGGTCCGCGAGATCGTCGGCCACGACTTGGGCGGCTACCGCTCCTTGTTCGCCGAGGCGGCCCACTTCGGCGGCCTCGTGGCCGTCGCCGAGGAACACCAGGTGCACAGTGCGCGTGGCCGGGTTGCCCCGCACGTCGTCGAGTTGCTGGCCTGCGTCGGCGCCGAGTTCGTGGAGGACGACAAGCTTGCCGAGGAGCTGTGCCGCTGGCTGCTGGAGTCCGGGTACTTCCGGGTCCGGACCGGGACCCCCACCGCGCCGCTGGTCGACTCGCTGCGGGTCGACCTGACCCGCCTGCTGGCCGAGGTCGAGGACGACGAACTCGCCGACGAGCTGCTCGAGCTGGCGCTGCTGGACGACGAGACCTCCGTGGAGGAAACCGCGGTGGAGGAGTCCGACGACGCACCGGCGCCGGTCGAACCGCCCCGCTTGCCCCGTCCGACGGTCTCGCCCGAATCGCGGGCCGCCGAGGCCTCCGCGGGCTCTTGATGATCTACGCACTGATTGGCCGGAATCCGGGTGTTTTTGTGGGGAACCGGAATGATG
>DATAUG010000196.1:0-52908 GCA_036268355.1 Sporichthyaceae bacterium | reverse complement strand
CCCCCCCCCCCCACGCCAGGAGATGCGACTTTCGAACGCGCGGTGCCGGGCGGGTCAGAGGGACAGAGGGTCAGAGGGTTCAGAGGGACAGAGGGTTCAGAGGGACAGAGGGTTCAGAGGGTCAGAGGGACAGAGGGTCAGAGGGTTCAGAGGGACAGAGGGACAGAGGGTTCAGAGGGTCAGGCCGACGAGGACCGGTTCGGGCTCCAGTTCGATCTCGAAGCGGGTCCGGACGCCGGCACGGATCTCCCGGGCCAGCTCGAGGAGGTCGGCCGCGGTCGCGCCGCCCCGGTTGGTCACCGCCAGGGTGTGCTTGGTCGACAGCCGGGCCGGGCCGGTCCCGTGCCCCTTGGCGAACCCGGCCGCCTCGATCAGCCACGCGGCCGACGTCTTCACCCGACCGCCCGGCGCCTCGTACCGCGGGGCCGATGCCGGAAGCGCGGCCGCGGCGGCCGGGCTCACGATCGGGTTGGTGAAGAACGACCCGGCGCTCCAGGTGTCGTGGTCGGCCGGGTCGAGCACCATGCCCTTCGAACGTCGCAGCCCGAGCACGGCCTCCCGGACCGCGGCCGCCGGGGCCTGCTCCCCGACCGGGATGCCCAACGTCCGGGCCAGTTCGGCGTAGGCGACCGGGGCGCCCCGGTCGGCCCGCCGCAACCGGAACTCGACCGCCATGACCACGAATCGGGACGACCGTTTGAACATACTGTCGCGGTAGGCGAACCCGCAGTGCTCGACCGGCAACGCGTAGACCCTGCTCAGCAGCCGGTCCCAGACGTGGACGGCAGTGATCACCGTCGCGACCTCCTGGCCGTAGGCGCCGACGTTCTGGATCGGCGTCGCCCCGGCCGATCCGGGGATGCCGGACAGCGCCTCGATCCCGACCAGACCCTCCGCAACCGTCCAGGCCACGAACTCGTCCCACGGTTCACCCGCGGCGACCCGCACCCGCACCTCGCCGGAATCCTGGTCGACCTGAACTCCCCGCAGGTTCATCCGCAGAACCGTGCCGTCGAATCCGTCGTCGGCGATCAGCAGGTTGGAGCCGCCTGCCAGCAGCAGCACGGGCTCTCCGACGCGGTCGCACTCGCGTACCTCCGCGATCGCGGTCTCGGCCTCGTCCACCTCGACGAACCTCGCCGCCGGCCCGCCGACCCGGAACGTGGTGAACCGCGCCAGGGACACGCCGGCGCGGGCATCGGTCATGGCAACCGAACGGTGGCGACTGCCTTGCCCAGTACGGTCCGGCCGTCGTGCACGGCCTTGATCGTGACGCGAACCAAGCCGTCGTCGAGCTTCTCGGTCACCGTGGCGGTGACCTCGACGCAGCCGCCGGCGTCGTCGTCCGGGACCGGCACCGGCCGGGTGAAACGAACGCCGTAGTCGATCATCGCGGCGGGGTCGCCGGCCCAGTCGGTGACGACGCGGGCGACCGTGCCCATGGTCAACATGCCGTGCGCGATGACATTCGGCAGACCGACGGACCTCGCGACCCGCTCATTCCAGTGGATGATGTTGAAGTCGCCGGAGGCCCCCGCGTAACGGACCAGGTCGGCACGGGTGAACACGAACGTCTGCGCGGGCAACTCGGTGCCCTTCTCGACCGAGTCCCAGGTGGGGCGGGCCCCCAGGGCGTTCAACCGACGTCCCCCGGCGCCCGGCCGACGACCATGCAGGTCGCAGTGACCACGTGCTCGCCCTCCTCGGTCGACGACGAGCAGGCCAGCGTCAGCATGTCGCTGCCGGCTACGGTCCGCGCGCCGACGATTTCCACGCTGGTGAGCAGTCGGTCGCCGGGGCGGATCGGCCGCGAGTACTGGAACCGCTGCTCTCCGTGCACCACGCGGGCGTAGTCGACACCGACCACCGGGTCGGCCGCGGCGGCCAGGGCCGCCTCGAGGCTGAAGATGATCGGGAACGTGGGTGGGGCTATCACGTCGGGATGCCCCAACGCCTTGGCCGCCTCGGGATCGCGGTAGGCCGGGCAGGAGTCGCCGACCGCGTCGGCGAACTCGCGGATCTTCTCCCGCGACACCTCGTAGACCCGCCCCGGTGGGTAGGTCCGCCCGACCAGCGACGCGTCGAGGGCCATGCCGCGCGCGGGCTACCGCGTCTCGCGGTGCACCGTGTGCTTGCGATCCCGGGGGCAGTACTTCTTGAGTTCGAGCCGGTCCGGGTCGTTGCGCCGGTTCTTCTTGGTGATGTAGTTCCGCTCCTTGCATTCCATGCAGGCAAGGGTGATCTTCGGGCGGATGTCCTGTCCTTTGCTGGCCACTGCCTTGCCCTTCTCGTCCGCCACTCCTGAGCCCGCCGAGACTAGCCGACCGGCCGCGTCGGCGTCGAACCGGCAGCCCCGGGACGCGAACCGCGGCGCGGCGAGCGCAGCGAGCTCGCGCCAAGGGGGGTGCGGGGTGTTCCCGGTTGAAGCCCCCCGCCGCGGCGCGAAGCGCTGCAATGATCGCGGAATCGACACCGGTCCGCGCTTTCCGCGGACACAGTGGCCCCACTCGACAGCGGAGCCGGCGAGCGAAGCGAGCGCGGCGAACGTGGGGGGCGCGGGGGGCGCGGGGTGTTCCCGGTTGAAACGGGGTTCGCCCGATGCAACCGGTCAACAGGCTTCAATCGGCTCGGGAGCCTCAATCGCCTGTGGCGAAGCCCCCCGCACGCGGCGCGAAGCGCCGCAATGATGGCGAACCGAGCCCGCGAGCCGTCCGCCAGGACGGCGAGCAGGGCTCGGCCACGAGGGTAGCGGCGACCGGACTTGAACCGGTGACACAGCGATTATGAGCCGCTTGCTCTACCGACTGAGCTACGCCGCTGCGACCGCGCCGGCCCCGGCAGATCGCGGGACGGGCGGATCGGAGCCCCTTTACGGAATCGAACCGTAGACCTTCTCCTTACCATGGAGACGCTCTGCCGACTGAGCTAAAGGGGCAAGGCGAGAAAGGTTACACGCCTTCGGCCCGGCAGGCGCGCGGCGGTTCGTCCGTTACGGTGCCGGTTGGCTGCGCTTGGCGATGAATCGTTCACGAGCCGCCCATCTCGTGCCCAATCACGCCAATACCCGAGACAAGATCCTTAACTTAGGCTGAGATCCATCCCGAGCGCGGAAGCCCAACCCCGCATGACGCCCCCCACGACGGGAAGCGACCGAGGTGAAACGTTGGCGCCCATTGCGACGATTCACCCGATGACAACCAATTAGCCGGCTCAGCTACCGACCCAGCGACCCGCCGCCGTGGAGCGCGGTGCACCGCAGAAGGCACCACCGATCCGCCGACCTTGGCAGCACCGGATCCGGTTCCACGGCCCGCCGCCGCGCAACCGGAGGCCTGCGCCAACCAACCGGATGACCGCAGGTCACCGAATGTCGGACGGCATCGCCCGCCGAGCGAACCGGTACGGAGGACAGCGCTACGCATGGGCACGCAACATGAGCACCAGCGGGTTCTCGCGATAACTCCGTTCGCGCAGCCCTCCGCTCGCCTTGCCGCCGCGCTGGCTGCGGCCGGTGCCCGCAGCGTCCTCGACCTGGGGCGCGATCGCGCGCGGGCCACCGCAGCGCTGCGCGATCTGGGCACGTGGTGGTCCGGTGAGTTCGGCGTGCGGGTCGGCGCGGCCTGCCCGGTGATGCCTGAGGAGCTTCCCGAGAAAGTCCGCCTGGTGGTGTTGACCGGCGACGCTCGGTGGTCGATCGCTGCGGCGACCGCGAGCGGCCGTGAGGTTGTCGTCGAGGTCGGCTCCGCGGCGCAGGCGTGCGCGGCCGTCGAGGCCGGTGCCCACGCCTTGATCGTGCGGGGCAGCGAGTCCGGCGGCCTGGTCGGTGAGGCCGGGACGTTCGTGCTGCTCCAGGAGGTGCTCGGCGCCGAGCTGGGCGTACCCGTGTGGGCGTCCGGTGGGATCGGCCCGCACACGGCCGCGGCCGCGGTTGCCGGCGGAGCCGTCGGGGTGGTGCTGGACGCGCAACTGGGGCTGGTCGAGGAGAGCGAACTGCCGGGCGACGTCGTGGCGACGCTGCGGCGCACCGACGGCACCGAGACAGCGGTCATCGGAGGGCGCCGAATCCACGTCCGGCCCGACCTGCCCCGCCCGGCGGCCGACGGGATAGAGCTGATTCTCGGCGGCGACAGCCTGGCCGCGCTGCCGTTGGGCGAGGACGGCGCGCTCGCCCGTCCGCTGGCCGAACGCCATCGCACGGCCGCCGGCGTTGTGGCCGCCGTCGCCGCCGGGATCTCCGGCGGGCTCCGGGCCGCGGTGGCAAACCTCGCCCCAGGGCGGCCGTGCCCGCGTGTGGCACAGGGCCCGATGACCCGGGTGAGCGACCAGGCGGCGTTCGCCGCAGCAGTCGCCGCCGAGGACGGGCTGCCGTTCATCGCGTTGGCGCTGATGGGCGGCGAGGACGCGCGCGCCTTGCTGGTGGAGACGGCCGAGCGGTTGGGCGACGCCCCGTGGGGCGTCGGGATCCTGGGCTTCGTACCCGACGAGATCCGGGCCGCGCAACTCGAGGCCGTGCACGAGGTCCGGCCGCCGTATGCGCTGATCGCCGGCGGCCGGCCGGCGCAGGCCCGGCCGTTGGAGGCCGCAGGGATCACCACATTCCTGCACGTGCCGTCACCCGCGTTGCTGGAGCGTTTCCTGGCCGAGGGTGCCCGGCGCTTCGTGTTCGAGGGCTCGGAGTGCGGCGGTCACGTCGGACCGCGCGCCGCGTTCCCGCTCTGGGAGCAGCAGATCCAACGCCTGGTCGACTTCGGCGCCAAGCACGGGTGTGCCGCCGAGCTCGACGTGCTGTTCGCCGGCGGCATCCACGACGCCCGGTCCGCGGCCATGGTCGCCGCGGCCGCCGCGCCGCTGGTCGCCGCGGGTGGGGCAGCCGGCCTGCTGATGGGCACCGCCTACCTGTTCACCCGCGAGGCCGTCACCACCGGCGCGATCGTCCCGGCGTTCCAGCGCGCCGCCGTCGCCTGCGACCGGACCGTGCTGCTGGCGACCGCACCGGGCCACGCCACCCGGTGTGCCGACGGCACCTTCGTCGCCACGTTCAACGCGACGCGCGAGGCCCGGCTAACGGCGGGGGTTCCGGCCGAGCAGGTGTGGGCGGAGCTGGAACAGCTGAACATCGGTCGCCTGCGGATCGCCAGCAAGGGCATCCGCCGCGAGGGCGCCGCGCTGATCCCGGTCGACGAGCGCACCCAGGCCCGCGACGGCATGGTGATGATCGGCGACCTCGCCCGGCTGCGGTCGTCGGTGACCACGATCGCCGACCTGCACGCCACAGTCACGAGCGGTGCCGCGACGTTCCTGACCGAGCGGGCCGCCGCGCTGACCGCCGAAGCACGCCCGGGCCCGGCGCAGGCCCCGTTGGACGTCGCGATCGTCGGCATGGCCGGCGTGTTCCCACAGGCGGGCGACCTGGCCGAGTTCTGGTCCAACGTGCTGCGCAACCACGACGCGATCACCGAGGTCCCGGCCGACCGCTGGGACCCGGCGACCTACTTCACCGGCGACGGCGCGACACTCGACGGCCCCGCCCGCAATGGACGCAGCGGCACCCCGTCGAAGTGGGGCGGCTTCCTGCCCGACATCCCGTTCGACGCGCTGCGCTACGGCATCCCGCCCGCGGCGCTGGCCAGCATCGAGCCGGTGCAACTGCTCTCGCTGGAGGTTGCCGCGCGGGCGTTGCGCGACGCCGGATACGAATCCGCCCCGGCCGGGCCGCCCGGCGGCGCCCGGGCGTTCGACCGGGAGCGCACCGCGGTGGTGTTCGGTGCCGAGCCGGGCACCGACCTCTCGGCGGCCTACGGCTTCCGGGCGCTCTACCCGCAGCTGCACGGCGAACTGCCCGCCGCGCTGGACGACCAGCTGCCCCAGCTCACCGGGGACTCCTTCCCGGGCGTGCTCGCCAACGTGATCTCCGGGCGCATCGCCAACCGGCTGGACCTCGGCGGCGCCAACTACACCGTCGACGCCGCGTGCGCCTCGGCCCTGGCCGCGCTCGAGGTGGCCTGCCTGCAGTTGCGCAGCGGCGCGGCCGACATGGTGCTGGCCGGCGGCGCCGACATCCACAACGGGATTCAGGACTACCTGCTGTTCGCCTCGGTCGGTGCCCTGTCGCCGACCGGCCACTGCAAGCCCTTCGACGCCACGGCCGACGGCATCGCGCTCGGCGAGGGCGTCGCTTGTCTGGTGCTCAAGCGACTGGCCGACGCGCAACGCGACGGCGACCGCATCTACGCGGTGGTCGCCGGCGTCGGCTCGGCCAGCGACGGACGTTCGCTCGGGCTGACCGCGCCGCGTCCGGAGGGCCAACGCCGAGCGATCGAGCGGGCGTACGCGCAGGCCGGGATCAATCCTGCTGAGGTCGGCCTGGTCGAGGCGCACGGCACCGGCACGGTCGTCGGCGACCGGACCGAGCTCGCCGTCCTCACCGACGTGTTCGGCTCGTCCGGGGCCCCGGTCGGCGGGTGCATGCTCGGGTCGGTCAAGAGCCAGATCGGGCATACCAAGTGCACCGCCGGGCTGGCCGGGCTGATCAAGGCCACCTTCGCGATACACACCGGCGTGCTGCCGCCCACCGGGAAGATCACCGCGCCGAACCCGGCGTGGGACCCGGCGAACAGCCCGTTCGTGTTCTGCGACACGCCCCGGCCGTGGCGGGCCGGGCGTCGGGTCGCCGGAATCAGTGCGTTCGGCTTCGGCGGGACGAACTTCCACGCCGTGCTCACCGGGTGGACCGGCACCCCGGCCCCGCGGCACGGCCTGGATCAGTGGCCGGTCGAGCTGTTCGCGTTCGGCGGGTCGACCGACACCGACGCGCTGGCCCAGGTCGACCGGCTGCGGATCCTGTGCGAGGCCAACGACGGCGCGGGCCGTCCGTGGCGGCTGCGCGACCTGGCCCGGACGACCGCCGAGCAGAGTTCCGACACGACCCGGTTCGCCGTGGTGGCCGCCGATCTGGACGACCTGGCCGGGAAGCTCGCCGCACTGCGCAAGGGCCGGGCCACCGACGGCGTGTTCGTCGCGACCGCCGTCCCGGACGGCGTCGGCGTGGCCCAGGGCGGCGAGGTAGCGCTGCTGTTCCCCGGTCAGGGCTCGCAACGACCGGGCATGCTCGCCGAGTTGTTCGCGGCATTCCCCCGCCTGGGCGATCTGCTCGAACTTGCCGCCCCGTGGACGGCACGGATCTACCCGCCGTCGGCCTTCGACGAGGCCGGGCGGGCCGCGGCCGTCGCGGCGCTGAAGGACACCCGGGTGGCGCAACCCGCGCTGGGCCTGGCCGGCCTGGCGATGCACCGCACGTTGACCGCCCTCGGCGTGGCGCCCGCGCATCTGGCCGGGCACAGCTACGGCGAGTTGGTCGCGTTGACCGCCGCGGGCGCCCTGGAGCCCGACGAGCTGCTCGAGCTGTCCGCGGCTCGGGGCCGGGCGATCATGGCTGCCGCGGGCGACGACCCCGGGACGATGGCGGCGGTGGCCGCGTCCGCGGACGACGTCCGGGCCGCACTCAACGGGACCCCGGTCGTGATCGCCAACATCAACTCGCCGGTCCAGACGGTGATCTCCGGCCCGACGCCGGCGATTGCCGAGGCCGTTTCGGTGCTGGCCGCTGCCGGCCTGCGGGCCGCGCCGATCCCGGTGGCCTGCGCGTTCCACTCCCCCGTGGTGGCCGACGCGGCGCGCGGCTTGGAGGCCGAGTTGGCCACCCGCACGGTCGGGTCGCCGCACCTGCCGGTGTGGTCCAACGCGACCGCGGCCCCGTACCCGCTGGGTGGCGGACGGGTCCGGGAGATGCTCGCCGAGCAGGTGGTCTCGCCGGTGCGGTTCGCCGACCAGATCGAGGCGATGTACGCGGCCGGGGCACGGATCTTCGTCGAGTGCGGCCCGGGCGGGGTGCTGACCGGCCTGGTCCGCAGCATCCTCGGCAAGCGCCCCCATCTGGCGGTGACCACCGACGTCGAGGGCCGGCACAGCCTGCACTCGTTGCTCACCGCGCTGGCCCGGTTGGCGGTCGCCGGAGTTCCGGTCGACACTGCGCCGCTGTTCGCCGGACGCGACGCGGAGTTGGTTTCCGCGACGCAGGTCCCGGCCCGCCCCGGTTGGTCGGTGAACGGGCATCTCGTGCGCACCACGACCGGCGAGCCCGTCCGCGGGGGTCTGCGGCCCGCCGTACGCGTGGCCCCGGTCGGCCCGACGGTGGTCGCCGCGCACGCCGTGGTGCTCCCCGAACCCGCCGTTGCCGAAGGTCCGGCCGGGGCGGCGGCCGTGGTCCTGGAGTTCCTCCGCGGGACCCGCGAGTTGCTGGCGACACAACGCGAGGTCGTGCTCGGTTACCTGGCGGCTGGCTCGCCCGCGGGGGCGGCCCCACTGCCGAGGCCGACCCGACCGATCGAGGCAATCGTCCGTCCCGCGGTCGAGCCGGAGCCTGCGCAGCCGGCCACGCCCGCCACACAGACCACTCCCAAAGCCGACGTGCTGGCGGTTCTCACCGAGCTGATCAGCGAACGCACCGGATACCCGGTGGCGATGCTCGACGCCGACCTCGACCTGGAGGCCGACCTGTCCATCGGTTCGCTGAAGCGCACGGAGATCGTGGCGCTGCTGGCCGATCGGCTGCGCGAGGACGGCCTGGACTGCGCACCCGACGAGTCCCGCCAGGCCGAACTCACCCGGATCCGGACCCTGCGTGGCATCGTCCAGGCGTTGTCCGACGCATCGGGCGCACCCGCGGCACGCCCGGTCGGCCCCTTGCTCCCGACCCAAGCCGGCCCGGCCGACGCGGCCGCCTACGCGCGCGTCGCAACGTTGCTCACCGAGCTGATCAGCGAGCGCACCGGGTACCCGGTGGCGATGCTGGACGCCGACCTCGACCTGGAGGCCGACCTGTCCATCGGCTCGCTGAAGCGCACGGAGATCGTGGCGCTGCTGGCCGACCGGCTGCGCGACACGGGCCTGAACTGCGCCCCCGACGAGTCCCGTCAGGCCGAGCTCACCCGGATCCGCACCCTGCGGGGCATCGTCGAGGCGCTCACCGGCCGGCCGGTCGCCCCGTCGATACCGGCACCCGCCGTTGCACCCGTGCCTGCACCGACAGTGCCCGCTCCGACAGTGCCCGCTCCGAGCCGGCCGCGCCCCGCTCCGGCCTCCGCGGCGAGCCCCACCGCGGCCACTCCGAAGGCTCGGACCGCGCCGCATTCCGCGGGCGGCGGGGAACTGACGCCCGATCAGATTTCCGCCATGCTGGTCGAGCTGATCGGCGACCGCACCGGCTACCCCGCGGCGATGATCGACGCCGACCTCGACCTCGAGGCCGACTTGTCCATCGGCTCGCTCAAGCGCACCGAGATCGTCGGCCTGCTCGCCGACCGGCTGAGCGGATCGATCGTTCTCGACGAGACGCTCCAGGCCGAGCTGACCCGACTGCGCAACGTCCGGGCCATGGTCGCGCACATCGAACGGCACCGCACCGTCGCCGCGGTGTCGACCCCGGCGGGCCTCGCGTCCGCCATCGACCCCGAAACACCGGAGCCGACTCCCGCTCGCCCGGCTCTGCGCCGCTATCTGCTCGAACCGAGGGCGCTGCCCGCTGCCCTGGACGACGCCGATCTGAGGGGTCGTCATATCACTTTGGTGGCCGGGTCCAGCGGGGCCGCGATCGAGTTGGGCTCCACCTTGGAGGCGTGCGGAGCGACCGTCCGCACCGTGTCCACCGACCCGGACACCGAGTTGGGCGACGTCGACATCCTGGTCCACCTCGGGGCGGCCGGTCCCAGCGAGCCACCGTCGCTGCCCGAGTCCTTCGCGGTGATTCGACGCGCCGTGCTGGGCGGTGCCCGACAACTGCTGGTCGCCACCGGCCACGGCGGCCGGTTCAGCCACCGGTCGTCCGGCGAACCCGCGATCCGCAACGAGCTGCCCGCCGGTCTCGGCCTGGCGGGTCTGGTCCGGACCATCGCCCGGGAGTACCCGGACATCTCCTGCCGCTGCCTCGACCTGGATCCGAAGGAGTCGCCCACAGTCCTCGCCCGCCACCTGCTGGCCGAACTGCGCAGCCCGACGGGCCCGGAACTCGTCGGTTACGTCGACGGGACGCGCGTGTCGCTGGCGCTGGTCGAGGCCCCGCTGGACCCGGCGCCGGCCGGTCGGCCGGCCGCGGTTGCGCTGGGGTTGACCGAGAGTTCGGTGGTGCTGCTGACCGGCGGTGCGCGCGGCATCACCGCCCGGGTAGCGCTGGGTCTGGCCCGGGAAACCGGGTGCCACGTCGTGCTCTGGGGCCGCAATCCGTTGCCCGCGCCCCAGGAGGATCCGATCACAGCCGACGCGCCCGATGCCGCCGCGCTGCGCAAGGCGCTGATCACCGCCGGCATCGGAGCTCCGGCCGCGATCGAGCGCAGAGTGCGGGCCACCCAAGCCGAACGCGAGATCCGCGCCTCGCTGGCCGCACTGCGTGGCCTCGCCGCGTCCGTGGAATACCGGTCGGTCGACGTCCGCGACTCGCACGCGGTCGCCGAGGCGCTGGCCGACCTGCGGGTCCGCCACGGCCGGGTGGACGGCGTGATCCACGGGGCCGGGATACTCGACGACCGACTGATCGCGGACAAGACCGCGGAGGGCTTCGCCCGGGTCTGGGAGACCAAGGTCGACGGAGCGCGCGCGCTGGCCACGAACCTGGATGCGGACCTGCGGTTCCTGGTGCTCTTCGGCAGCGTCTCCGGGGTGTTCGGCAACCGCGGGCAGTGCGACTATGCCGCGGCGAACGACGCGCTCGACACCCTCGCCCGGGCCTGGGAGAGTCGGTTCACCGGCCGCGTGCTCAGCGTGGACTGGGGCCCCTGGATGCCAACCGGCGACAGCACCGACGGCATGGTGTCCCCCGAACTCCTGCGCAGCTACGCGCGGGCGGGCGTGGCCGCGTTGCACCCCGACGACGGCGTGCGGGCCCTGCTCACCGAGCTTGCCGACGGCACCGCGCCCCAGGTCGTCTACGTGTGCGCCGAGCCGTCGGCCTTCGAGGCTGCCTTCTCCGCGGGGTGACGGCCACACCGTGAGTGGCTCGGTCGACATCGCAATTGTCGGGATGGCCGCGGTCTTCCCCGGAGCCGTCGACCTGACCACGTTCGCGGCCAACCTCCGCAACGGCTTCGACGCGATCACCGACGCGCCCGCCGACCGCTGGGATCCCATGTACTTCGACCCCGACGCGGCCAAGGCCCGCCCCGGCGACCGGCTCTACACCCGGCGCGGAGGATTCGTCACCGCGCCGGCGTTCGACCCACTGCGCTTCGGGATCATGCCGATGGCGGTCGGCGACATCGAGGCCGAGCAGTTGATCGCACTGACGATCGCGGCGGCGGCGATCGACGACGCGGGCGGCCCGGATCGACTCGGCGACCGGCGGCGGGTCGGCGTCGTGCTCGGGCGCGGCGGCTACTTCAACGCCGGCATGGCCTCGTTCGTCGACCGCGTCCGGACCAGCAACCAACTGGTGACGACACTGCGCGAGCTGCTGCCAGATCTGACGGAGGATCAGACCGAGGCGGTGCGGGCCCGGTTCGTCGACCGGCTAGGGCCGCTTCGCGAGGAGTCGGGCATCGACCTGATGGTGCCCAACCTGGTGGCATCACGTACCGCGAACCGGCTCGACCTGGGCGGGCCGGCGTACACGATCGACGCCGCGTGCGCCTCGTCGCTGATCGCGGTCGACCACGCCGTCCGGGAACTGGTGTCCGGGCGCTGCGACCTGATGCTCGCGGGCGGCGTGCATCACTGTCACGACATCACGTTCTGGAGCGGGTTCAACCTGCTCGGCGCGCTGTCGGCCTCCGGACGGATCCGCCCGTTCCATCGTCAGGCCGACGGGCTCCTGATCGGTGAGGGCACCGGGATCCTCGTGCTCAAACGTCTCGCCGACGCCCGCGACGACCGCGTGTACGCGGTGATCCGGGGCGTCGGGGTGGCCGGCGACGGACGTGCGGCCGGGCTGATGGCGCCCCGCACCGAGGGCCAGGTCGCGGCGATGCGGCAGGCCTGGGCCGCCGCCGGACTGGACCCGACGCAGCCGGGCGCGGTCGGCCTGATCGAGGCACACGGAACCGCGACCGTGGCCGGGGACGCCACCGAACTTGCCTCGCTGGCCACGGTTTTCGGCCCGGCCGGGGACGCCGGCGCCGACATCGGCATCGGGTCGGTGAAGTCGATGATCGGCCACGCGATGCCCGCCGCCGGGGCCGCCGGGCTGATCAAGGCCGCGTTGGCCCTGCACGAACACCTCCTCCCGCCGACCCTGCACTGCGAGGACCCGCACCCGGACCTGACCGGGACCCGCTTCGCCCCGGTCACCGCGGCCCGCGAGTGGCGCAGCGACGGGCCGCGCCGGGCCGCCGTCAACGCGTTCGGGTTCGGCGGCATAAACGCCCACGTAGTGCTCTCCGAGAACACCGCCGGCGCGACCGGCACGCACCGGTCCCGGCGGTCGGCGCAGCGGTCGGAGGCCGAGCGCGAGCGGGTGCTGCTGCTGGCCGGCCCGGACCTGGAGTCGGTTGCCGCGGAGCTGGCCCGGCCGGACGCCGAACTGCTCGCCCGCGACGACTCGCTCGCCCCATCCACCACCGGTCCGGTGCGTCTGGCGATGGTCGCCCCGGACGCTCGGCGCCTGGAACTTGCCCGACGGGTCGTCGCCCAGGGCAAGACCTGGACCGGCCGCAGCGACCTGTGGCTGGCCACCGAACCCCTGCTGGGCAGGACTTCTGACGGCGCCTCAGTAGGTGGTCTGGCCTTCCTGTTCCCCGGTCTCGAGGAGTCGTTCGACCCGCGGGTCGACGACGTCGCCGCGCACTTCGGGTTGCCGCCGGTGCGCACGACGGCAGGCGCGGGACTGGGCAGACGCGGCCTGGAACTGGCCGCGGTCGGTCGGGTCCTGGACGCCGCACTGCAGGCGTTGGAAATCCGGCCGGACGCGGTCGCCGGGCACAGCATCGGTGAGTGGAGCGCGCTGATCGCGTCCGGAGCGGCACCCTTCGAGGAGTTCGCCGACTCCACCCGGGCCTTCGACGCCGGTCCGGGCGTGCCCGACATGGTGTTCGCCGTGTTGGGCTGCGGCGCGCAGGCCGCGCTCGAGGCCATCGGCGAGTTACCCGACGTCGTGCTCTCGCACGACAACTGCCCACATCAATCCATCATCTGCGGCGAGCAGTCGCAGGTCGCCGAGGTGCTGGCCCGGCTACGGGTCGACGGCGTGACGGGTTCCGTCCTGCCGTTCCGGTCCGGGTTCCACACCCCTTACCTCGAGCCCTATCTGGGCCCCACCCGCGAATTCGTCCACGGTCTGACGCTGCGTCAGGCGCAGGTTCCCCTGTGGTCGGCCACCACG
Source organism: Sporichthyaceae bacterium (assembly GCA_036268355.1). Taxonomy (GTDB): domain Bacteria; phylum Actinomycetota; class Actinomycetes; order Sporichthyales; family Sporichthyaceae; genus DASQPJ01. The sequence continues at coordinate 39,545 of DATAUG010000196.1, read as the reverse complement.
GTGGATCGCTACCCGAACGATCCGGACGAGGTGCGCCGACTGCTGCTGCGAAACCTCGTCGAGCCGGTGCGCTTCGGGCCGCTGATCCGCCGCATGCAGGAGGCCGGCATCCGGGTGTTCGTCCAGGTGGGCACCGGAAGCCTGCCCGGTTTCGTGGAGGACACGTTGGAGTCGGTGGGCACCCCCCACCTGGCGTTGAGCGCCAACGTGCCACGCCGGTCGGGCCTGCAGCAGCTACGCCGGGTCGCTGCGGCGTTGTGGACGGTGGGGGCCGCGCCCGCCTTCGGACGCCTGAGCGGATCCCGTGCGCAGCCGGAGGCATCGGCGCAGCCGCGTCCGACGCCCCGGCCGACCGGGCCGGACGGCTCCGCGCGGTTGCGGCTGGGCGCCCCGATGATCCGCGACCTCGGGATGCGGCTGGACAGCCCGACCCGCCCCCCCGCGACCGTGCCCGGCACTGCCGAACCGGCAGTGGCCTGGCCGGCCGGCGACCCCGTGCTCGAGGAGTACTCCGCGCTGTTGGCCGACCTGGCCGGCGCCGCGACGGACGTCCTGACGGCCGCCCGGCCGGAGGTCGTCCCCGCGGCCCCGGCCGTCGCCCGACACGAGCCACCCACCGCACCCGACGCGCCGCCCGCGGCGCCGCCGACCGGCCCGCGCTCGCGGACCAGCACCCGCACGCTGTCGTTGGACACCGATCCCGAGTTGGCCGACCACAGCCTGCTCCAGGCGCCGGCCGACCGGCCGGTCGCCGAACGTTTCCCGGTCGTGCCGCTGACCGCCACCGTCGAGCTGCTGATCGCCGCCGCGGCCGAACTGGTCCCGGAGCGAACGGTGATCGGGGTCCGCGGCGTGCGGGCGCTGCGCCCGCTGGCCGTGGATCCCCAGGTGGACCTGGTCATCGAAGCCACGGAGAAGGAGGGGGCGGGCGAGGTGTCCGTGGTCACGGTGGTGATCAGCGGCCACGGCACGGGCAGTACCCGTGAGCCGTACGCCCGGGCAACGGTCCTGCTCGCCGCCGACTACCCGGCACCGCCGGCCCTGCGCGAGCCGGCGCTGATCGCCGAGCGCCCGCCACCGATAGACGCGACCGCCCTCTACGCCGACCGCTGGATGTTCCACGGACCGGCCTACCAGGGCGTGACCCGGCTGAGCGGGCTCGCCGAGGACGGCGTACGGGGCACGGTCACCGCGCTGCCGGCGCCCGGTTCCCTCCTCGACGCGGCCGGTCAACTCCTGGGGTACTGGGTGGCCACCCAATCCGACAACGGCCTGGTGCTGCCGGCCACGGTCGGGGCGATCAGCTTCTACGCACCACCGCCGGCGGTGGGCGCTCAGTTCGACACCGTCGTGCACGTCCGTTCGGTGGCGCCCGAGGAGGTCGTCGCGGATCTGGACCTGCGCGCGGCCGACGGGAGCCTGTGGTGCCACATCACCGGTTGGACCGACCGCCGACTGCAGGGCGACGCGCGAACGATCGAGGCGTTCCGACATCCGGCACGCGCGGTCTTGGCGCAACGGCAGGACGACGGCTGGTGGCTGCTCGCCGAGCCGTGGACCGACCCGGTGGCCCGGGATCTGACCTGCCGTCAGTACCTGACCCAGGCGGAGCGGGCCGACCACGACAGTCGCAATCCGCGCGCGGCCCGGCGGTGGCTGTTGGGGCGGATCGTGGCCAAGGACGCCGTCCGCAGTTGGTTGTGGGACCACGGCGGCGGGCCGCTGTTCCCCGCGCAGATCGTGATCGGGAACGACGCCGCGGGCCGCCCGTACGCCACCGGCGCCGGCTCGGAAGGGTTGGCCCTCTCACTCGCCCACGCGGGAGGGTTGGCGGCGGCATTCGTCGGACCGGCCGGCGGCGCGGTCGGCATCGACGTGGAGCTGATCGAGGACGCGCCCGCCGAGGCCGCGTTGCTCACCGCCGCGGAGCGCGAACTGCTGGACACCATGGCGCCGGCCGGCAGCCCCGACCGAGCGAGTTGGGTCACCCGGTTCTGGACGGCCAAGGAGGCCGTCGCGAAGGCGAGTGGGACCGGCCTCGCCGGCCGCCCCGCCCGTTTCGTGGTGACTTCGGTGGATTCCGACCGGTTGCGGGTGGTGGTGGACGGCACAGCACACTGGGTGAGGACTCGAACTGGTGACAATCCTGTGCAGTTTGCGGTCGGCTGGACCGTGCCATCCGACATGCTTGGGAGCTGAACCAGTGTGTCGACCCGCCCGACGCTAGGAGCAATGCCTTGACCACACAGGCCCGCAGCGAGGTGCAGGCGCAGGTGCTGGACGTGGTCCGGGCGCTGATCGGGGAGATAATCGGCGAGGAATACCTGCTCGACCTGACCATCGACATGGAGACCTCGTTCGAGGACGACCTGGAGATGGAGAGCATCGAGTTCGTGAAGTTGGGTGCCCGCCTCACCGAGCACTACGGCGGACGGGTCGATTTCGCCGGCTTTCTCGCCGACCTGGACCTCGATGAGATCATCAGCATGCGCGTCGGCACCGTCGTCGGCTACCTCGTCGACACCACGACCTGACGCACCCTCACATCCGGGGGACCAACCAACTGTGCCAATCGTTACCGACTGCTCACTCTGGTGGGCGGACTCGCGGGTCAACCGGACCCGCGAGTCCCTTGACGTGGGTTCGCATCGGTAATGTCCGAGATCGTCGCCAACGGCGTGCGTCTGCACGTGCAGCATCTGAACCCGGCACCGGCACGTCAGGCGCCGCCGGTGGTGTTCCTGCACGGCCTGGGCATGGACAACATGGCCAGCTTCTACTACACGATCGCAGGCGCGGTGGCCAGAACCGGCGCCGAGGTAGTCCTCTACGACCTGCGCGGCCACGGCGACTCCGAGCGCACCCGGACCGGTTACACGATGGAGGACTCGGTCGCCGATCTGGCCGGGCTGCTCGACGCCCTCGCGATCGACGGACCGGTCCACCTGATCGGCAACAGCTACGGCGGCACGATCGCCCTGGACTTCGCGGTCCAGCATCCGCACCGCGTCGCGAGCGTCGTGCTGATCGAGGCGCACTTCAACGTCGAGGGCTGGGCCGCGCAGATCGCGGCGGAGCGCGAACGGGTCGCCGGTGTCGTCGCCGAGATGGGCGAGGAGACCCTGCAGGCCTGGATCCGTCGCTTCGGCCGGAAGGTCGTGAAGATGATGGACGCGCTCACCGACCTGGTCAACCACACCAGCTTCTACCCCGACCTGACGCAGGCGCGCCCGATTCCCGTCGAGCGCATGCGGGCACTGCCCTGTCCGATCCGGGCCGTCTACGGGGAGCGCTCCGACGTCCCGGACTACGAACGCCAACTGGCCGACCTGCTGCCGACCGCGACCCTGACCGTCGTGGAGGGCGTCGGACACTCGGTGTTGATGGACGCCACGCCTCGGGTGCGGGAGATCGTCGTGGAGTGGCTGGCGGCCCAGTCGTCGGGTCCGTGCCTACGCTGATGGCTCGCATCCTCGTCGTCGTTCCCCCGCTGACCGGGCACATCATGCCAACGGTCGCGGTGGCTGCGACGTTGCGCGAGCGGGGCCACGAGGTGGCCTGGGCCGGGAACTCCGGTTACCTCGCCGCGGTGCTCCGCCCCGGTGCAACGGTGTTCGCCGTCGACGAGGAGTTCCCCGGTGAACCGCTGGCGGACCGGCTGGTCCGCTGGCGCGGACTGCGGGCGGCCACTGCGTTCCGGTTCTTCTGGGAGGACTTCCTGATCCCGCTGGCGCACTCGATGGTGCCCGGCGTGCGGTCCGCGGTGGCGCAGTTCGCGCCCCACCTGGTGCTGGCCGACCAGCAGGCGCTCGCCGGCGCGCTGGTCGCCCGGGAACGCGGCCTGTTGTGGGCGACCTCGGCCACCACCACCGCGGAACTCACCGGCCAGTACGAGACGATGCCGAAACTGGGGATCTGGGCGCAGGAGCAACTGACGGAGTTTCAGGTTGCTCACGGGGTCGCGGATCCGGTCGATCTGCGGTTCTCCGACCAACTGATCATCGCCTACTCGACGCTGGAGCTGCTGGCCCCGCCCGAACCGCCGCCGACGCACATCGCGTTCGTCGGACCCGCCCTCGGTGAACGCGGCAGGCCCGCGCCGTTCGACTGGGACTGGCTCGACCCGGCCCGGCGGCACGTGCTGATCACGCTCGGCACGGTCAACCAGGACGCCGGCGGCCGGTTCTTCCGCACCGCGGCCGACGCCGTTGCGCCGCTGTCCGACGTGCAGGCCGTGCTGAACGCGCCGGCCGCGGGCCTCGACCTGCCGCCGAACGTGCTCGCGGCGGAGCGGGTCCCGCAACTGGAGCTGCTTCCACACCTGGACGCCGTCGTCTGCCATGCCGGGCACAACACGACCTGTGAGGCGTTGGCGCACGGGCTGCCGTTGGTGGTGGCACCGATCCGCGACGACCAACCCGCGGTTTCCGCGCAGGTCACCGAAGCGGGCGCGGGCGTGCGGGTGAAGTTCGGTCGGGTCACCGTCGAGGAACTTCGGGCCGCGATCCGGGCCGTGCTGGACGACCCGAGCTACGCGGCGGGCGCGGCCCGGATCCGCAAGTCGTTCGACGCCGCCGGTGGCGCGGCCGCCGCGGCGCACCGGTTGGAAAAGCTTCTCGCGGACGGAAAGCTATGAGCAGGCAACCGGCCCAGCTGGCCGAAGCCCGTGAGTTCTACGCCCCGGTGCTGGCGCGCGGGGTGGACGCGCTGTTGGAGCCGCGCCGCACCACGTGTCCCTGGTGCGGCTCGCCGGTGCTCCGGATCCGCCTGCGCAGCAAGGATCTGATCCAACGTAAGCCGGGGCGGTTCGTCATCGAGGAGTGCCGCAGTTGCGGCCATCTGTTCCAGAACCCCCGCCTCTCCCTCGACGGCCTCGACTTCTACTACCGCGACTTCTACGACGGGCTCGGCACCGACATCGCCGAGTACGCGTTCGCCCTGGGCCACGAGTCGAACCTGTCGCGGGCACGCGCCGTCCTGGCCCACGGCGAGCCCGGCAGCTGGTTGGACGTGGGCACGGGCCGCGGCCATTTCCCGTTGCACGCCGCCGAAATTCTGCCCGCCACCCAGTTCGACGGTCTGGACCTGTCCGCCGGCGTCGATGAGGCCGTCCGGCTGGGGCGCATCCGGACCGGGCACCGCGGCCTGTTCCCGGAGCTGGCGCCGAAGATCAGCGGCGCCTACGACGTGGTGAGCATGCATCACTATCTGGAGCACACCCGCGAGCCGCGGGCCGAGTTGGACGCCCTGGCACAGGTGGTTCGCCAGGGCGGTCTGGCCGAGATCGAGATGCCCGACGTCTCCTCGCCACTGGGCCGGGTCCTGCGTTCTTGGTGGGCTCCCTGGTTCCAACCGCAACATCAGCACTTCATCCCGGTGGCCAACCTGCTCGGCGCGCTCCGCGAGCGCGGGTTCGGAATTCTCGCCGTGCAGCGCCACGAGGCACACACCCCGGTCGACCTGACCTACGTGGCGATGTTCCTGGTCATCCGTTTCGCCGCCGACCCGGACAGCCCGTGGACGCCGTCCCGCGACGGCGCCTGGCGTAGGCGTTGGCACCAGGTCGCCTGGGCAGACGTCTTCCCGACGCTGGCGAAGGTCGCCTACGGCGCGGATGTGCGGATCGGCGGGGTGCTGCGCGCGCTCCGCCAGGGCAACGCCTATCGAATCGTCGCCCGCAAGGAGTCCCGGTGACGACAACCGAGATCAGCGTGCCACCCACCGACGCGGACTTCGCGGCCGCCCGTGCCTACTACGAGCCGGAAGTGGCCGCGGGCGTCGAACGTTTCCTGGGCCCGCGCCGGCGAACGTGCCCCTGGTGCGGATCCGGGCGACTGGGCCGCCGCGTCGTCCTGCCCGACCTGGTGCAACGCAAGCCGGGGCGCTTCCGGTTCGATGTCTGCCGAACCTGCGGGCACGTGTTCCAGAATCCTTGCCCGACCCCGGAGGGCCTCGACTTCTACTACCGCGACTTCTACGACGGCCTGGGCGCCTCGACCACCGAGACGATGTTCTCCTGGCAGACCGAGTTCTACGAAAGTCGAGCGCGAACCGTCGCCCCGTTTCTGACGCCACGTCACTGGCTGGACATCGGCGCCGGGTACGGCCACTTCGCGCAGGCCGCCCGCGCGATCTGGCCGGACACGACCTTCGACGGCCTGGACCAGGGGGCCGCGCTGGGTGTGGGGCAGGACCGCGGGTGGCTCGACAACATTCATCGCGGCCAACTGGCCGACCTGGTCTCGGATCTGACGGGCCGTTATGACGTCGTCAGCATGTTCCACTACCTGGAGCACCTGACCGAACCGCGGGCCCAGCTCGACCTTGCCGCGGGACTGCTCGCGCCCGGCGCCTACTTGATGGTGGAGGTTCCCGACCCGGAGTTCCGGCTCGGGCGCGTGCTGGGGCCGTTGTGGACCCCGTGCCACACGCTTCAGCACCTGCACCTGATACCGCTGCGCAACCTGCTGGGCGCGTTGACCGAACGCGGGCTGATGCCGGTCCGGGTGCAGCGCCGCGAGGCACACATGCCGATCGACCTGACCTGCGCGGTGTTGGCGCTGGGTTGGTTGGCCGGTCCGGATCCCCGGCTGCCCTGGCGCCCCGTCCCGACCTCGGCCGACAGATTACGCCATCGCCAGGTGCAACGGATGTTTCCACCGGTCGTCCGGATGGCCTACGGCGCCGACAAACGGCTCGCGCAACTGCTCCGGGCCACCGGCGCCGGGAACGTCTATCGCGTCCTGGCGCGCCGCGTCGAGAGGGGTTCTCAATGACCGCCACCGAACCGGGCCTCGCCGGCCCGCCGCCGAGCGACGAGGAGTTCGCGGCGGCGCGGCCGTGGTACTCCGAACAGCTGGCGGGCGGCGTCGAGCGCTTCCTGGAGGATCGCCGACCCGACTGCCCGTGGTGCGGTTCGGAGCGGCTCGAGCGCCGGGTCCGGACCGGGGATCTGCTCCAGCACAAGCCTGGACGCTTCACGATGGACGAGTGCCGCACCTGCGGGCACGTGTTCCAGAATCCGCGGCTGAACACCGACGGCCTGAACTTCTACTACCGCGACTTCTACGACGGACTGGGCTCGTGGACCACCGAGCAGATCTTCGCGGCCCACACCGAGGTCTACCGCAGTCGCGCCCGGATGGTCGCGCCGTTCCTGACCCCGGCCAACTGGCTGGACATCGGCACCGGGTACGGGCACTTCTGCAAGGACGCCAAAGCGGTCTGGCCCGAGACCACCTTCGACGGCCTGGACATGGGCGCCGGCGTCGAGGAGGGCCGCAAGCGCGGTTGGCTCACCAACACCTACCGGGGCGAGCTGCCCGAACTGGCTGAACAGATCGCCGGTAAGTACGACGTACTGAGCATGCATCACTATCTGGAGCACGTGCGCGATCCGCGCGCCGAACTGGACGTCGTGGCTGCGGTCATGCGGCCCGGCTCGTACCTGCTGATCGAGGTCCCCGACCCGACCTCGGTCACCGCACGGATCTACGGCCGCCTGTGGACACCGTACTTCCAACCGCAGCACCAGAACCTGATCCCGTGTCGGAACCTGTTGCAGGCGTTGACCGAGCGCGGGATCACGCCGGTCCGCGTGCAGCGCAAGGAGGCGCACCTCCCGGTCGACCTGACGTGCGCGGTGCTCTCGTTGGTCAACATGATCTCGCCGGATCCGCGATTCCCGTGGTTCCCGGAACCGAAGCCGCGGGCGTTCCGCCGCCAGAAACGGGTCTGGCAGATCGCACCCAAGGCCTTGAAATACGCTTGGCACGCCGACCAGTGGATGGCCCCGATCATCAAGGCCTTCGACGGCGGCAACGCCTACCGGGTACTGGCACGGAAGAGCGAGTCCGGGGCATGACCACAGACGTGCCGCTCTCGGTCCCGGTCGACCCGGCCGACCCGGTCGCGCTGGAGGCCGAGTTCGCGCGGCGCCGGCCGGTCTACCAGGCCGAGATCGCGGCCGGGGTGGAGAACTTCTTCAACCAGCGGCGCGACACCTGTCCCTGGTGTTCCTCGCCGCGACTGCAGACCGTGTTGCGGACCGGCGACCGCAACCAGCGCAAGCCCGGCCGTTTCGTGCTGGACCGGTGCCGGACCTGTCGGCACGTGTTCCAGAACCCGATGCTGAACGAGACCGGCCTGGACTTCTACTACCGCGACTTCTACGACGGCCTCGGCCGGTCGCTGATCGAGACGGTGTTCGACCAACGGACCGACATCTACCAGAGCCGGGCCAGGCAATTGCTCCCGTGCTTCCCGGCCGGATCCGGTCCGAAGAACTGGCTGGACATCGGTGCGGGTTTCGGCCACTTCTGCCGCGATGCCCGGACGGTGTGGCCGGACACCGCCTTCGACGGCCTCGACCAAGGCCTCGGGGTGGCCGAGGCGGCCGAGAAGGGCTGGGTCGACACCGCGCACCAGGGCTGGTTCCGGGACCTGGCCGCGGAACTGACGGGCCGTTACGACGTGATCAGCATGTTCCATTACCTCGAACACGTCCTGGACATCCGCGCCGAGTTGGACCTGGTGGCGGCTGTCCTGCCGCCCGGTGGGCTCGTGCAGATCGAGGTCCCCAACCCCGAGTCGCGGCTGCGGATGCTGCGCGGCTGGTGGGTGCAGTGGTTCCAGCCGCAGCACCTGCATTTCGCGCCGTTGCCGAACCTGCTGACCGCGTTGACCGAACGCGGACTGCGGCCTGTCTCGGTGCAGTTCGCCGACTCGCACATCCCGGTGGACGTCACCTGCGCGCTGCTGTCGATGTTCGCGGTGGCCTCGCCGGAGCCCCGGCTGCCCTGGCTGACGATTCGCGGCAGCAAGGCCAGATGGGCCTACCACAAGTTCATGTGGGCGAAGGTGTGTCCGAAGGTCCTGCCGTTGGCCTACAAGGCCGACGCCGCGTTGGCCCCGCTGGTCCGCCGAACCGGCGACGCCAACCTCTACCGCGTGCTGGCCCGCAAGGATTAGACGGTTCGGCCCTTCCAGGTTCGCGCCCCGCGGCGGACCCGGCGGCGCGACTCCAGGATCATCGCCAGCGACATCAGCGAGGCGGCCGGATGGGCAGGCGCGTACGGGAACGCCGGCTCCGCGAACCGTCGCGCCACCACCGCGCGGGCCAGTGCCGGCCCCAGGTAGCCGACCAGCCCGACCTTCGAGCCACGCAGCGCGGCGACGAACGGCAGCAGGTCGATCAGGCCGATGGCACCCGCCGCCCAGGCGACCTTCCTCGGTGAGTCCACCCAGTCGCACATCCACTTCGTGTAGCCCTCGACCAATTCCCGCGGCCCGGAATACATGCGGCAGGCGGCCAGCGCGGTGCCGTCGACGGCCGCGGCCTTGGCGCCGGTGGCCAGGACCGCGTGCAGCAGGGCCAGATCGTCGAGCACGGCCTGCTTTATCGCGTCGTGGCCGCCGGCCCGGCGGTAGGCGTCGGCGTCCAGCACCAGGAACTGACCGTTGGCGACGACGGTCGCCGGCAGCCCGGTCGCCGGGTCGACGGTACGCGGCAGGTTGACCATCCAGGTCCAGTTGATCATCGGTTGGTAGAGGCGCTCGATCGGCGAGCCCATCACCTGACGCGGGAACGGGGAGAGCAGGCCCAACCCGGCCGACCGCAGCGTTGCGACCGAAGCGGCGACCGCGAGTGGGGCGAACTCCACGTCGGCGTCGACGAAGACCAGGATGCGCCCCGAAGCCGCCTGCGCCAGTTGCATGCAGGCGTGCGGCTTGCCCTTCCAACCCTCGGCCAGCGGACGTCCGGCCAGGACCCTGACCCTGGGGTCGCCCGCGGCGAGCGCGGTCACCAGGGGGCCGGTGCCGTCGGTGGAATTGTCGTCCAGGACCAGGATCTCCAGGTCGGGCACCCGCTCCTGGGCGAGCAGCGAACGGACCGTCGGGGTGATTCGGTGCGCCTCGTCCCGAGCCGGGAGCAACACCGAGACCCGCTCGGCGACCACCGGCGGATCACTCGGCGGGCTCGGCACCCGTTGCGCGTTGCGGACGCAGTTGCGGGCGCCGAGGATCGCGAATGCCGAACCCACTGCGACCAGGACGGCCGACGGACGCAATCGCACGCGTGAAACCTATCCGCCGGCCCGGCTGTGTACGGCCGAACTGGTTAGGTTTGAGGCGATCAGGGGACGAGTCACGCCCCGGCAACCGGCTACAGGAGCGACCTTGACCGGTGCAGGTCGGCGGGTTCGGCAAGTGACCCGCCGTCAGATCACGACCGTCGCGGCGATTCTGACCACCGCGGTCGTCGTGTTCCTGGGTGGTGCAGGCTTCTACTTCGCCGGGCAGATCTACTCCGGCGCGTTCGCACTCGACCGACCTGCCCCGGGCGTGGTGCCTGCACGGGATGTCTATTCCGACCCGTCGGCCTTCGGCGCGAGTTTCACGACCGAGAGCGTCCCCTGCGGCGGGGGATCGTGCCCGGACTGGTTCGTCCCGGCCGCCGGCACGCCGGACGACACGTGGGCCGTCTTGGTCCACGGCCGCGGGGCCGGTCGCACCGAGCCGTTGCGGGCGCTGACGGCATTGCACGAGGCCGGAATCCCGGCTCTGGACATCAGCTACCGCAACGACAACGACGCCCCGGAGGATCCCAGCCATCGCTACGAGTACGGGCGGACCGAGTGGCACGACCTCGCCGCCGCGGTCGACCACGCGCAGGCCGCCGGTGCCCGCCGGATCCTGTTGTTCGGCTCGTCGATGGGCGGGGCGATCGTCGCGGCGTTCCTGGCGCAGGCACCGGCAGCCGAGACCGGACTGGTGTCCGGGATCATCCTCGACGCCCCGATGCTGGACCTGGACGCGACCATCGACTGGCAGGCCGGCGAGCGCAGCCTCCCGATGGTCGGTCTGCCGATCCCCGGGGTGTTGACCGGCACCGCGAAGTGGATCGCCGACCACCGGTACCACCTGGGTCTCGCCGGGCTGGACCACCTGCCCGGCGCCTGGTTGCACGTGCCTGCGCTGGTGTTCCACGGCACGGCCGACCCAACCGTCCCGATCGCCACCAGCGACCGGTTCACCGCCGCGCACCCCCGTCTGGTCACCGAGGTCCGCGTTCCTGGGGCCGCGCACGTGGCGTCCTGGAACGCCGACCCGAAGGCATATGACGCGGCGGTGCATCAGTTCCTGAGCCGCACGGTCGGTGGGGCTGCCCCACCGACGCCCGACCCGGGCCAGGTCGGCGGGGCAGACTGATGGTCGTGACCGAAACCGCAACCGAGCCGGACCGCGCCGAGCTCCGCGCTTGGTACGCGGATCAGTTGGCCGACGGCGTCGAGCGCTTCCTGGAGGAACCGCGCCGCACCTGCCCATGGTGCGGCTCGCCGGATCTGACGGTGCGTATGCAGGTGCCGGACCTGATCCAGGGAAAGCCGGGGACGTTCCGGCTGTCGCGCTGCCGGACCTGTCGGCACGTGTTCCAGAACCCGCGGCTGACCGTCGAGGGCCTCGGTTTCTACTACCGGGACTTCTACGACGGCCTGGGCGCAAGCGTGATGGAACCGGTGTTCGACGGCGCGACCGCGGTCAACCTGGCCCGGGCCCGCGACGTGCTCTGGGTGGCGACCCCGCGCACCTGGTTGGACGTCGGCACCGGGTACGGCTACTTCGCCAAGCACGCTCGCGAGGTCCTGCCCGACACGGTGTTCGAGGGGCTCGACCTGGGCGAGGGCGTCGACCTGGGCGAACAGCGGGGGTGGTTGGCGCGCGGCCACCGCGGCCTGTTCCCGGACCTCGTCGACGAACTGGCCGGCCGATTCGACGTGCTGAGCATGCATCACTACCTCGAGCACACCCGAGATCCGCGGGCCGAGTTGGACGCCGCGGCCGCGGTCCTCGCTCCGGGCAAACACCTGCTGGTCGAGATGCCCGACCCCGACTACCGGCCGGCGCGGGCCTTCGGGCGCTGGTGGTTCCCGCTGCTGCAGCCACAGCACCAGCACATGATCCCGTTGCCCAACCTGCTCGGCGCGCTCGCCGAGCGCGGCTTCTCGGTGGTCCGGGTGACCCGAGGCCCGGCCCACATCGGCATCGACGCCACCTGGGCGCTGGTCCAGTTCTTCGCCGTGGTGGCCCGCGACCCGAGCCTGCCCTGGCTGACCGAGCCGGAGACCTCGGCCCGAAGACGCCGCCATGAGCTGGTCTGGAAGCGCCTGGCCCCGAAGGCCTTTGCCGTCACGCACCACGCGGACGCGGCGCTGACCCGGCTGGCCCGGATCACCGACAGCGCGAACACCTACCGCGTGCTTGCCCGCCGCGCGGGCTGATCCAGCCGACGCAACCGCTTCTGATACCTACGGGGTGACACCTGCATCGACGCGGATCAAGCCGACAAACCGGGCGAAACGCCGTCGTAAGGGGTGACACCCCAACGGTCGGGGGGACGCCTGCCGCCAGGGGCGGTCAGCGCGCCGAACCTGCCGGACTCCAGGTGGCCGGGTCGGCCTCGCCCTGCTCGCCCGAGGTCATGTCCTTGACCTCGTGCGCCTTGCCGTCCTCGAACGGCGGGAACCAGACGTACGGGATCAGCTTGCGTGACGCGTAGCGGATCTGCCTCCCCAGCTTGTCGGCCTCGTGGTAGGTCTCCACGTTCAGTCCGCGTGCGCGCAGGGCGGCCGCGGTGGCCAGCGCCTCGCGGCGGCGTTCCTCCGACGGGATCACCACCAGCACATGCGCCGGCGACTTGGGCCCGTCGGCGAACCGGCCGACGGCGACGAACCTCGCGAACAGCCGGCTGAGCCCGATCGACATTCCCACGCCGGGCAGGTGGCGCCGGATGAACTCCCCGGCCAGGTTGTCGTACCGGCCACCGGAGCAGATGCTGCCGAAGCCGGGGGCGTCGAGCAGTTGGCCCTCATAGACCGTGCCGGTGTAGTAGTCCAGCCCGCGGGCGATCGACAGGTCGGCCACCACGCTGCCCGCCGGAAGGTCGACGAGTTCGCCCAGCACGTACGCGAGCTCGGCCAAGCCTTCCTCCAGCAAGGCCCCCGAGGAACCGAGACCGGCGATGACGTCCACGACCGAGCTGTCCGCCCCGCGGACCTGCGCCAGATCCAGACAGGCCGTCACCTGATGGGGCGTCAGGTTCAGCTCGGCCTCCAACAGTTTGCCCACCGCGTCGGCACCGATCTTGTCGAGCTTGTCCGCGATCCGGATCACGCCCAACGGGTCGGCGATACCCAGGCCGGCGTAGAAACCCTGCAACACCTTGCGGTTGTTGATCCCGATGCGGAACGCGCCGACCTCGAGGTCGGTCAGCACCTCGTGGACGATCCGCGGCAGTTCCGCGTCGAAGTGCAGCGGCACCTGATCGACGTTGATCACGTCGATGTCGCACTGGGTGAACTCGCGGAACCGGCCCTCCTGCGGCCGTTCGCCGCGCCAGACCCGGCCCATCGCGTAGCGCTTGAACGGGAACACCAACTCGTTGAAATGCTGCGCTACGTACCGCGCCAACGGGACCGTGAGGTCGAAGTGCAGCCCCAAGCGGGCCTCGTTCTCGCCGCCGCCCTGCAACCGGGACAGGGTGTAGACCTCCTGCGAGGTCTCGCCCTTGGCGGTCAACACCTCCAGGGCCTCGACCGACGGCGTCTCGACCGAGCAGAACCCGTACCGCTCGTACGTGGACCTGATCCGGTCCAACCACTGCTGCTCCGCGTATCGCACCTCGGGCAACCATTCGGGGAATCCGCTGATCGGCGCGGGACGGACGATGCGGTCCTCGGACATCGGGTTGCGACCTTTCACTGGTGGGCGTCCAGTCTAGGAACTTTACCTTGGGCCGCTCGACGGCGCGCCAATCGGAGTAGTGGTCGGTGGGTGATGGCGCACGATTCAGGTCTCGAATTGAGCCTCTCGAAGAATGCGGTGATTCTGGAACAGACAGCAACCAAGACGGGCACGTCGACGCACTTGCACCGAATTACCAAACGTACGGAGCCCACGCGAGCCAACTACGGACCTCGTCGTAGAGAGTTCGACAATCCTACCGCTACTGAAGTTATCGTCGGGGCCTGACCGGCCTCGAACGGGCCGTGCTGAATGACCTGACCGCCATCGAGGTTCGGGTTTCATCGGTCCCGACGAGCTCAGCCTGTCGAGGGGTCAACTGGGCGAGTTGGCCCTTCGGTGGCAACAAGATTTTACCCACCTCGTGGGTCGTGGGACCCTGAAGAACCGGGCCGCGGCGGGCTCCTTCGGCGGGCGGGAGTGCACCGCCCGTCACAGGTAAGTTTATGCGGCCGGTTCTTCCCACGACCCACGAGGACACCGGCCAAAATCTTGACTCGGGGCCCCTGAATTGGTCGTGGGGGTTCCTGCATCCGGGTGAGTTCTGTCGGTGGGTTCGGTTAATATTGTCGGTATGGAAAACGCGGTGGTTGAGGTGGTCTCGGAACTCGAGGCCGCTATTTCCGCTGCACGGAAATCGGTTGAGAATGATCTCTGGTCCTGCGCGGGTGTGCAGGTCTCGGATCTGCTCGTGACGGTGCATCGGTTCCGGGCGCAGGTCGAGTCCATGGAACTGCACCTGGTCCGCGAAGTCATCTCCCGGGGGATCCCGGCCGAGGTCGGTGCGGTGAATCCGCGGGCCTACCTGATGGGCGCGTTGACGATGTCGCCCGCGGAGGCCACCGTCACCGTGAAACTGGCCGAAACCCTTGGTGGCCGGTTGGTCGACACCCGTGCGGCGTTGGCCGCCGGTGCGATCTGCCGCGACCGGGCCAAGGCGATCCTCGAGGTCGTCACCGGACTGCCGCCGGTCGCCTCGGCGGAACAGCAAGGCGAGGTCGAGGCGATCCTGCTGGAGTCCGCCGCGGAATTGAACGCCACGGACCTGCGGCGGATGGACAAGGTCATGGCGGCCTACCTCGACCCCGACGGCGCCGAACCACGCGAGGAGACCGCGAAGGCCAAGCGCGCCGCGCACCTGCGCCCCAACGGCGACGGGACCACCACCTTGAAGTGGACCGACACCGACGAACAGATGGCCCACCTCCAAGCCGCACTCGAACCGCTGTCCGCCCCGCAGCCCGGCCCCGACGGGGAACCCGACCGGCGCGACGCGGCCGTGCGCCGCGCGGACGCCCTCGCCGACCTCGTCGCACTGGTCCTGCGCCACGGCGACCTACCAACCTCCCGCGGCGCCCGCCCCCACCTGATCATCACCATCACCCAGCAGTCCTTCACCAACGGCCGCGGGCTCGGGATCACCGCCACCGGCGAACACCTCTCCACCGCCGCGGTCCGCCGGCTCTCCTGCGACGCCGACCTCACCGCCACCCGCATCGACACCAACGGCGTCCCGCTCAGCATGGGCCGCACCCGCCGGACCGTCAGCCCACAACAATGGCTGGCCCTCGTCGTTCGCGACCACGGGTGCGTATTCCCCAACTGCGACCGACCCGCCGCCTGGTGCGACGCTCACCATGTCCGGCACTGGATCGAAGGCGGCCCGACCGACCTGGAAAATCTGGCCTTGGTCTGCGGCCGGCACCACGACTCGGTTCATCATCAAGGCTGGGACGTCGAAATAGGCGCCGACGGCAAACCCGAACTACGGCCCCCACCTTGGGTGGACCCCGAACGCCGAGCCAGACGCAACCGGTACTGGGAAACCCAGGCCGAATTCCACCTGCGTTAACCCCGGATTGCCGCCCTCAGTCCAAGAGGCGATGCATGATGTGCAGCCCGACGAGGCCGTGCCGCGGATGGTCGAACGCGTCTGGAACGGACGCCAGGATCCGGAAACCCAACCCGGTCCAGAGCCGAACCGCGGCGGCGTTGGTCTCCACGACCGCGTTGAACTGCATCGCCCGGAAGCCCGCGGCCCGTGCGGCCGCGAGCACATGCTCGCCCAGCGTCCGCCCGACCCCGCGACCCGAGACCGCCGGGTCCACCAGAAAACTCCCGTTCGCGACGTGCGCACCGCCACCTTCGTGATTGCGTACCAGCCGCGCGGTACCGACCACCCGGCCCTCGAGGACCGCCACCAAGGTCCGCCCGGGTGGTTCGACCATCCACCACTGCCGCGCCCGCTCCGCGGTGATGTCGCGGTCCACGGCGTAGGTCTCCCCGGCTGCCAGGATCGGTCCGGCGAAGGACCAGATGTCGGGCCAGTCGTCGGCGAGCGCGTCCCGGATCCGCACCGAACTCATGGCGCGCGGGCGATCGCGAACCGGGCGATCGATCGGTGGACCAGGCTCCCGTCGGAGGTCTGATGGCCCGTCAGCATCGCGAGCACCTCGGTCTTCGCGGCAGGCAGTCGCTCCGGTCCGACCGCGTCGATCAGGATCCGCCCGCCGTGCGAGGCCACCCAGTCCCAGTACCGGTCGAGACCGGCCAGCACGATCTCGTGGGTCGTCTCCTCGACCGAGACGTCGGCGTAGCCGGCTTCCTCGAGCATCGCCGCGATGGAGGCGGCGCTGTCGAACGGCTTGTCGGTCGCCTCCTCCCACGGCGGCCCGACCCGGTGGCGGTAGAGGATCGCCATGGTCTCGGCGAACTTGGGGTCGGACGGCCCGAACGAACTCATCGCGAACACCCCGCCCGGGCGCAGCAGGCCGGCGACGTGCCGCACCGCGGTCCGCGGCGCGGGCACGAAGAACATCACCATCCCGGCGGTGACCACGTCGAAGCTCCCCGGTGCGAACGCGGGCGCCGCGGCGTCGCCGATCGTCACCCGCACGTGGTCCAGGCCCCGCGCCGCCGCCTCGGCCGAACACAACTCGACCATTCGCGCGGACAGGTCAACCCCGGTCACCTGCCCCGTCGGGCCCACCGCCTCGGCCAGCGGAAACAGCACGTGACCGCGTCCGCAGCCCAGGTCGAGCGCATGCGCTCCGGGTCGGGGCGCCGCACGCCGCACCAACTCGGCACCGAGCGGTCCGAAGTAGGCGACCCCGACCTGTTCATAGGTGTCGGCGGAGTTGTCGAACGCGGCCGCGATCGCGACTTTCTGCGCCGCGGCCCGGGCAGCGTCGGTCGCTCCTGCTGTCACGCCCAACCCTCCTCCGTCCGCGACGAACGGTAGTCAGTTCCCGGTTCCGGGCGACAAACCGGATCAACGCGCCTATCTTCGACAAACCGGATTCATCGCACATTCATCGGCGGAGGGCGCCATGGCGCAACCGTTCGCCGGGCGCTATGCGTTCGTCTCGGGAGCCGGTTCGGGCATCGGCGCCGCGGTGGCGATCGCGCTGGGCCGGGCCGGGGCGGTGGTCGCGCTGGCCGACCGCGACCTGGACGCGATCGGTCGTACGGCTGCCGTCCTGGCCGCCGACGGCGCGACGGGGCTGCCGGTGCTGGTGGACGTCGCCGAGCCGACCGCGGTGGACGACGCGTTCGATGCGGTGCTGGAGGAGTTCGGCGGCGTTCTGCACCTGGCGGTCAACAGCGCCGGCGTGGGCGGACCCCCCGGCCTGCTCACGGACTGCAGCGTCAAGGACTGGCAGCGGGTGCTGGACATCAACGTCTCGGGCGTCTTCCACTGCCTGCGCCGCGAGATCCCGCCGATGGTCGCCGCGGGCGGCGGTTCGATCGTGAACGTCTCGTCGCTGGCCGGGGAGCGTGGTTGCGCCGGGATGGCGCCCTACACGGCCGCCAAGCACGCTGTGGCAGGCCTGACCCGCACGGCCGCGCTCGAGTTCGCCGCGGCCGCCGTTCGGATCAACGCGATCGCTCCCGGCCCCGTGGACACCCCGCTGTTGGCCGAGCTCACCGACGACGCCCGTGCCGTGTGGGGCGCAGCCCACCCCCTGGGCCGAATCGCGACGACCGAGGACGTGACCGCGATGTGCCTGTTCCTGCTCTCGGACCGGGCCGCGATGGTCACCGGCGGGCACCACCGGGTGGACGGCGGCCTCAGCCTCGTTTGAACCCGAAGAAATTGATGTGAAAAACCCAACAGTGATCACGAATTGGTGGACCTGCTTCATGGTGGCTGTCTAAAGTGCGCAACAGCGGGTGATGTGCGTCACATCCCAGTCCGGCCACGGTCCGCCGTGGGCAGGGCGCGCGGGCCAGGGGGGCCGGGCGCCGTCCGCGCAGGGGCGCATCGCAATTTCTCGTAGGCAACGCAATTTCTCGCGGGTAGTGGTTCATGCCTAGGGAGCGGCAATGAGTTTGCGGCTTGGTCGGGTGGCGGCCGGCGCGATGGCCGCGCTGCTTGCCGTCGCCATGTGCCCGCCGGGTTCGGCCGTGGCGGCGCCCGCCGGTGACATCACCTCGGAAGGAATCGCGCACCGCTATGTGGCGCTGGGCGACTCGTTCACAGCCTCTCCCATGACCGGCATGCCGATCGGCCAACCCGTCGGCTGCGCACGTTCCCAGAACAACTACCCCCGGCTGGTCGCCACGGCTCTGCGGGTCAACCAGTTCGCCGACATGAGCTGCGGCGGCGCGACGCTCCGGGATCTCATCGCCTCGCAGACCGTGATCGGCGGGGTGAACCCGCCGCAGTTCGACGCGCTGAGCCCGGACACCACGTTGGTGACTCTCGGCATCGGCGGAAACGACCTCGGCCTGGTCGGCTGGATGGAACGCTGCGTGACCCTCGACCTGACCCAGAGCAGCTGCGTCGAGCAGTGGTCGCCCGGCGACGCGGACCTGATGGTGCAGCGCATCGACAAGATCGCCTTAGCGGTCGACGACGCGCTGCGGGAGATCCGCAAGCGCGCGCCACAGGCCCTGGTGCTGGTGGTCGGCTACCCGGTGGTGGCCCCGAAGAAGGGCATCGGATGCATCCCACAGCTGCCGATCGACCAATCCGACGTCGCTTACCTCCGCGACCTCCAGCAGCGGCTCAACACCGCCCTTGCCTATGACGCTGATCTGGAGAACGACAACTACGTCGACACCTACACCGCCTCGATCGGGCACGGACCGTGCGAGGCCGACGGCGTGAAGTGGATCGAGGGCATGGTCCCCGACGTACCGGCCGCCGCGCTGCACCCCAACGCGAGCGGCCAGATCGCGATGGCCTCCGACGTCCTGGGCGCCGCACTGAGCACACGCCGCTGAGTTGCGGCTCGGATTCGCGCTGCCCTACACGGGCAGCTGGGCGACCACGCAGAACCAGCGGACGATCGCCGTGCACGCCGAGCAGGCAGGGTTCGCCTCGCTGTGGACGGCCCACCGGCTGCTGTATCCGGACCGACCCCGCAACGACTACCCCGCGACCCCCGGCGCGCCCTGGCCGGAGCCGTTCCGCAGCATGATCGACCCGATCGTGCCGCTGGCCTTCGCCGCCGCCGTGACCAGCCGGATTCGCATCGGGACCGCAGCCCTGGTGCTCCCGTTCCACCAACCGGTCCCGCTGGCCAAGCAGTTGGCGACGTTGGACGTGATGTCGGCAGGCCGTCTCGACGTCGGCGTCTGCCTGGGCTGGTCGCGCGACGAGTACATCGCGGCCGGTGTGCCCTGGGCCCGCCGGGGGGAACGCTTCGAGGAGTACCTGGCCGCGCTGGTCGCCACCTGGAGCGACCCGGGGTCGGGCTTCGCCGGGGAGTTCGTGACCCTGCCACCCTCGACGGTCCCGCCGGAGCCGGCGCAACGACCGCACCCGCCGTTGTTGATCGGCGGCTACTCCGACACCGCCCTGCGCCGCGCGGCCCGGTTCGGTCAGGGGTACCTCGGCGGCAACATGCCGCTCGACACGATCGTCGGGCTCTTGGACCGGTTGGCCGAGTACACCGCCCTGGCCGGCCGCGAGCGGCTGCGGTTGGTCTGTCGAGGCAGCACGATCCTGACTGACGTACCGTCAGGGCCCGGACGGCGGCCCCTGAACGGCACGCTCGCGGAGATCGCCGAGGACGCGCAGCGCTACGCCGAGGCCGGTGTGGACGAACTGTTCCTGGACCTGAACTTCGACCCCGCCGTCGGGTCGATGGACGCTGACCCGGCGGCCTCGATGGACCGTGCGCTTCGCGTGCTGGACCACCTGGCGCCGCAGCGCTGAGGCGACGCTCAGCGCCGGAGGCGCAGCGTCAGAGCCAGCCGGAGTCGCGGACGATGCGGATCGCGTCGATCCGGTTGCGGGCGCCCAACTTGCCGATGATCTTCGACAGGTAGTTCCGGACGGTCCCGTCCGACAGGCAGAGCCGCGAGGCGATCTCCCGCACGGACTCGCCCTCGGCGGCCCGCCGGAGCACCTCGAGCTCCCGCTCGGTCAGCGCGTGGGCATCGGTCTCCAGGGCCGCGATCGCCAGCTTCGGGTCGACCACGCGCTCACCGCAGGCCACCCGCCGGATGCTCTCGGCCAGCCAGGGCGCCGGGGCGTCCTTGTCGACCAGGCCCTGCGCATGCGACTCCAGGGCACGGCGCAAGGCACCCGGGGTGACGCCCGAGGTGAGCACCAAGCTCTTGCACCGCGGGGCGTGCTCGTGCAGGCGCCGGCACAGCGCGTAGCCGTCCCGTGCCGGGGAGTCCACGTCGATGACCGCCACGTCCGAGCGGGTGCGCAGCACGGCGCTGACCACGTCCGCGTCGCTGCGCAGCGCCGCCGCCACCTGGATGTCGCGCTCGTACGACAGCAGCGCGGTGAGTGCACCGCCGTAGAGCGCCAGGCTCTCGGCAAGCACCACCCGGATGATCCCCACCGGACGGGTCTCGACCGTGCGCAGGCCGACGACCGCCCGCTCGTCGTTGGCCTGGGGTACCGCGCGCGGCCCCGTCACCGGACCCACGTGCGACCGAGCGGCCGGCACTCCCGGAACAGTGTGCGTGGAGTCCACCGTGTCCCCCTCTGACGCCGAAAGCCGGCACCCGCCCCCATTGCTCCCCGGGTCGACGTCCGCCCGGCTTGCCGGCGGCGTTGGTATCACCAGGGATCCCGCTCATGAGTGTGATTGGGGATTTCGTGGGAAACCAGTGGGCAGCCGGCGGTCCGACACTTGCGCGGGTCCGCACGTTGGATCGGACATTTGGCGCGAGCGGTGCCCATCAGGGATGTCTCGGTCGCCGCAACTTGGTACAAATCACCTCGACCGGGCTCCTGCGACGGCCCCAAGGCACCCTCCGGCGACACGCAGAGACGACCACGGATCGCTCGGACGGGCCAATCGAAGGCGTGTCGCTGCCTATCATTTCTTCACGGCGAGGCCCGGGATGAGACGCCGGGAGAAGGTGACAGACCTATGTCGAACGGGCCCGACCGGCCGCCCGCGCCCCGCGGGGCGTCGCCGCGCCCGTTCGCCGCCGACGCGACCGGGGCGCCCGGCGGCCCGGAACGAACGGTTCAGTTGGCAGATGAGCCCCGCATGAGCCAGGACGTGGCGACCAATCTGCCGAAGGTGATGCGGATCGGCGCCGCGGTCTCCTGGCGCATTGTCGCGATCGCATTGGCGCTGTACGTGCTGGGCCGAGTCCTCTCAGCGATGATCGATCTGGTCGTGCCGATCGCGATCGCGATGCTGCTCGCGGCGCTGCTCGCGCCCGCCGTGAGCCGATTGAACCGCTGCGGGGTGCCGCGTGCGTTCTCCACCGCGATCGTCGTGATCGGCGGGCTGTCCCTGGTCGGCGGGCTGGTCGCCTTCGTGGTCACGCAGTTCGTCGACAACCTGCCGGACCTGCGAGCCCAGCTGTCCACCGCGATCGCCCAGATCGACCACTGGCTGGCAACCGGGCCGTTGCACATGTCCGGCTCCGCGTTGGAGCGCTGGTTGCAGAAGGCGCAGGACGGCATCGCGGGCAACCAGGGTGCGGTGGCCTCGCACGTGTTCGACACCGCGGTCGCCGTGGGCCGACTGGCGGCGTGCGTCGCCCTGACGATCTTCTCGCTGATCTTCTTCCTCCACGACGGCGACCACATCTGGCGCTTCCTGTGCCGGGTGGTCCCGCGGGACCACCGCGACCGGGTCGACGTGGCCGGTCGACGGGGCTTCACGGCCTTGGGTCACTACGTGCGGGCCACGGTGATCGTCGCCTCGATCGACGCGCTGAGCATCGGCATCGGGCTGGCGATCATGGGTATCCCGCTGGCGGTGCCGTTGGCGACGTTGATCTTCCTGGGCGCGTTCGTGCCGATCCTGGGGGCCTTCGTCGCCGGCACGATCGCGGTGCTGGTCGCACTGGTGGCCAAGAGCCTGGTCACCGCGCTCGTGGTGCTGGGCCTGCTGATCGCGGTCATGCAGATCGAGGGCCACATCCTGCAGCCGTTGCTGCTCGGTCGAGCTGTCGCGCTGCACCCGTTGGCCGTGGTGCTCGGCATCGGGACCGGGCTGACCCTGGCGGGCATCCCCGGAGCACTGCTCGCGGTGCCGTTGTTGGCGATCCTGAACGCCAGCATTCGATCGCTGCTCTCCCCCGCCGACGCCGCGACGGACCCGCAGAGCGTCGACGTCAACGAACCGGAGGACGCCGCACCACCTGGCACGCATCCGGGCGCGGAGTTGACGCCCGAGAAGCCGCGTCGGGAGTTCTCCCGGTTGCTCAAGCGCGACTGAGCCCGTCGTCGGCCGGAGCTGATGCGGCGTCAGTCGGCAGGCGGGGCCGGGATCTCGCTGTCCATCGGCAGCGTGACGGTGAACACCGTGCGCCCCGGGACGCTGGACACGTTGACGGTGCCGTGGTGCGCGGCGACCACCGCGGCGACGATCGACAGGCCCAGTCCGGTGCTGCCCGCGGCACGCGAGCGCGACGAGTCGCCCCGCGCGAAGCGCTCGAAGACCTCGGGCAACAGCGCCGGGGAGATTCCCGGGCCATCGTCGGCGACCGTGATCACCGCTATGCCGCCGGCCGTGGCCAGCCCTGCGGTGACCGAGGTGCCGGCCGGCGTGTGCGTCCGCGCGTTGGCCAACAGGTTGACCACGACCTGGGTCAGCCGGGCCGCCTCGCCCTGGATCATCACCGAGTCCTCCGGCAAATCCAGCCGCCAGCGGTGTTCCGGGCCGGCCGCGTGCGCGTCGCTCAACGCGCCTACCAGCAGGACCGAGAGGTCCACCTGCTCGAGGACGATCGGCCGCCCGGAGTCCAGGCTGGCCAGCAGCAGGAGGTCCTCCACCAGGCCGGTCATCCGGACCGCCTGCGACTCGACCCGGTCCAACGCGTGCGCGACGTCGGAGGGGATCGGCTCGGGGCTGCGCCGGCTCAGCTCGGCATAGCCCCGAATCGCGGCGAGCGGGGTACGCAGCTCGTGGCTGGCGTCCGCGACGAACCGCCGGACCCGGGTCTCGCTGGCCTGACGGACCGTCAGGGCATCGGCCACGTGGACGAGCATGGCGTTCAACGCCGAACCCACCTGGCCGACCTCGGTGCGCTGATCGGTGTAGGAGTCGGGCACGCGGACACCCAGCGCCACCTCGCCGCGGTCCAACTGCATCGTCGAGACCTGCGCCGCCGTGGCCGCGACGCGGCGCAACGGGCGCAGAGCGAGCCGGACGATCGCCGCGCCGATGCCCGCGCCTACCGCCACGAAGACCACGGTGACCAATGTGATGATTGCCGCGAGTCGGAAGGTCGCGTCCTTCACACTCTTCATCGACAGGCCGGTCAGGACCACCGTGCCGCTGCCGACCGGCACCGCACGCAGGCGGTACTCGCCGAGGTCGCCGCCGAGGTCACGGGTGTGGTCGTGGGTGTCCGCGGGCACGGTGGCGAGCACCGCGGTGTTGCCCGCGACCGTGCCGGTCTGCCCGGTGGTCGTCAACACAAGTACGTCACCGGCGAGCTTGCCGTTGGTCAGGACGGCCATGACCGTTCCCTCGACCTGCCCGGGGCCGAATCCGAATGTGTTGTGGCTCTGGCTGGTGGGCGGGTCCTGCTGGGCCTGGTAGAGGTGCAACGTCCGATAGGCCGCGCTCTCCACCTTGTCGTCGAGTTGCCCGACCAGGTAGTGCTGCAACGCGAGTGTGCTGATCACGCCGATGGTCAGGCTGACGCCGGCCAGCAGGGCGACCAGCAGCGCGACCAAGCGGCTGCGCAACGTCCAGCCCGGCGGACCCACGCGGTCCCACACCCGGCGGGCAAGCCGCGGCCGGTGCGGTGTCGGGGCAGGTGCGGCGGTTTCGAACGATTCGGCCGGGGACTCGGAACCGTCGCCCGGTTCGGGATCAGGTGTCCCGGCCACCGACGGGGGTTCCATGACCGGCGGGGCGCTCAACGGTCGGCGGGCTTGATCACGTAGCCCGCGCCGCGCAACGTGTGGATCATCGGCTCACGACCCGCGTCGATCTTCTTGCGCAGGTATGAGATGTACAGCTCCACGACGTTGGCCTGCCCACCGAAGTCGTAGTTCCACACGCGGTCCAGGATCTGTGCCTTGGACAGGACCCGCCGCGGGTTGCGCATCAGGTAGCGCAGCAACTCGTACTCGGTGGCCGTCAGCGAGATCTCGGCACCGGCGCGGCGCACCTCGTGGCTGTCCTCGTCCAGGGTCAGGTCGCCGACCACCAGGAGCGCCTCGGACTGTGCGGTCGCCGCCCGGGTCCGGCGGATCAGGCCGCGGAGCCGGGCCACCACCTCCTCCAGGCTGAAGGGCTTGGTGACGTAGTCGTCGCCGCCCGCGGTGAGCCCGGCGATCCGATCGACCACGTCGTCCTTGGCGGTCAGGAACAGGACCGGGATGTCCGGGGTGTCGGCCCGCAGCTTGCGCAGCACCTCCAGGCCGTCGATGTCGGGCAGCATGACGTCGAGCACGACCGCGTCCGGGCGGAAGTCGCGGGCGGTGCGCAGCGCCTCCGCGCCGTCGCCCGCCGTTCGAATCTCCCAACCCTCATAGCGCAGCGCCATCGCGAGCAGCTCGGTCAGGCTGGGTTCGTCGTCGACGACGAGCACTCGGACCGACCCGCCGTCGGGCCGGCGCATACCCGTACGTTCGGTTGCTTCGGGACTCACGATCGACATGCTTCCATTTTTGGACACACGCTGTCTGCCTCATGTGGGCTCACTGTGGGGTGCCTTTACAAATCAGGGGCGGGGCCAATCTCAGAACCGAGGCTTTATCGGATCGAAAGGGTCAGCACAGTTTGTTGCGGATCCTTGGGATGAGCCGAAGTACCGCCGGCGGAATCCGCCGCACCGACGGGCTTGGGTCCCCCCGAGGAGTCCCGATGGAACCGTTCGACACCCCCGAGCAGCCGGCGGAGCGTACGCCGGACCCGAACACCCCGCCCCTCTTCGACATGCCGGCCCAGCAGCCGTTCGGAATGCCGGCAGCGCCGGCGCCGTGCGCCGCTCGCGGGTTCGGCCGCCTGAACGCACGGATGCGCAACCCCCGCCGCACCGTGCTGGCGTCACTGGTCGCGACCGCGCTGGTCGCCACCGGCGGCGTGGCGTTGGCCGCCAACAACTCCGGTGGCACCCCCGCCCCCGGCGTCGGATCGGGGATGCGCGCCGCGCACGGCATGGTCCACGGCGAGTTCACCGTGGCCGACGGCAAGGGCGGCTACACGACCGAGCTGGTCCAGCGTGGCACCGTGACCGCCTTCTCGGGCGGCACGTTGACGGTCAAGAGCTCCGACGGCTACACCCATAGCTACACGACCGACTCGACGACGGCCTTCGGCCGTGGCCGCGGCCGCGGCCACGGCCACGGGTTCGGACAGGGCGGCTGGATGCACGGCCCGATGAACCCCATGGGCAAGCCCAACCAGAACGCCGTTCCCGCCCAGGGCAACGCAGTCGGCGGCACCGCGACGCCCAACACCGCTCCGTCCAACGGAACCGCGCCGAGCATCAGCGCACCGAGCAGCACCACCGTCCCGAACATGGTGATGCCGAACACCACCACGCCGAACATGGCCATGCCGAACAACACCACGCCCGAGAACGCCACGCCGAACATCGCCACGCCCAACAACACCACGCCCAACAACACGACAACCAACACCCCCAACATCACGGTGGGTGAGACGGTCACTGTGATCTCGGTCCACTCCGGCAACACCGACCACGCGCAACGGGTCATGCCGATGCAGCAGATGAACACCAAACAGCGCAACGGCCAGAACGGCTTCCCCGGCGGCTTCTTCGGCCACCACCGCGGGGGCCACGGGCAGATGGGGCAGTTCCCGGGCATGCCCGGAATGCAGGGCCAGGGCGGCACCGCACCGGCGATGCCCGGCACCAACGGGCCGATGAACAACGGCAACAACACCGGCCCGGCCCCGACGACTGGCGGCCCCACCACCTCGACCCCGGCCAACCCGCCGACCTCGAGCGCCCCGTCCGTCGCGTCGCAGTCGCAGTCGATGCCGAACAGCTCGACCAACTCCGACTCGTCGGACAACGGCAGCGATTCGTCAACCAGCGGCTGAGTCCCCCGCGACGGTGCCCCGGGAGGCCGCCTCCCGGGGCACGGTTGCGTTCAACGGCTCAGTCAGCCCCGACTGACCCCGGCCAGGTTCGCGGCGGCGAGGGCTTCTTTGCGCGCCCGCCGACCCAGCCGGTCGACGTAGACCGTGCCTGCCAGGTGGTCGCACTCGTGCTGGAGGCACCGGGCCAGCAGCCCGGTGCCGACGATCTCCACGGGCTCCCCGGACACCCCGGTCCCGGTGACCCGGGCCTCGCCCGGACGGGCCAGCAGGCTGTGCGCCCCGGGGACCGAAAGGCAGCCCTCCGAGGCCTCGACGAGCTCTCGGTTGTCCGGCAGGTGCAGGACCGGGTTGACGACGACGGCGACCGTCACCACGTCGTCGGCGTTCGGGCAGTCGACCACGAAGACCCGCAGGCCGACGCCGATCTGGTTCGCCGCCAGCCCCACCCCGTTGGCCTCGTACATGCTGGCGAACATGTCCGCCACCAGGCGGTCCAGGTCCGGCATGCCGGGCGGCACCGGCGCGCACGGCTGATGCAGCACCGGGTCCCCGTAGAGCGTGATCGGGCGGGCTGTCCCACCGGTGGCCAGGCCGCCGGCCCGCTCGTCCGCCATGTGACTCCCCTTCCGGCAGTACCGATTCGCGGCAGCGATCCTAGGGCGCGTCTCTCGACCCCAGGTGGATGCGGGAGGCCGTCCGGGCGTCGTCCGGCAAGGCGGAGGAGGAGCTCGATGCGGAGCATCGGGCGACGACGACAACGCAGCCAGGCGGCGTTGGGGCGCCCTACCGCGCCGTCTATCGGGGTCGGGAGACGTGCCCTCCCGGGTCGGCGCCGCACATGTCGGCGTGGCGAGGCATGATGACGGCATGCCCGGATTGGGGAACCTCGGCTCAGGTGTGGTCGGCATGTCCGGCCGCCTGCCGTCGCCCGTTCCGCAGGGCACCCGCCAACTGCGGCTGGGCAGCGTGCGACTTCCGTTGCTGTCGCCCGGGCGGCTCTACACCTGCGGGATCACCCCGTACGACGTGACCCATCTCGGCCACGCCGCCACGTTCCTGTGGTCCGACGTGTGCGCCACCGCGATGCGGCTCACCGGCGTCGACGTCGTCACCTGCCGCAACGTCACCGACGTCGATGACGTGCTGACCACCGCCGCCGCCGCCCGCGGCAGGCACTACGACGAGTTCGCGCTGTCCCAGGAATTCCTGTTCGAGCAGGACATGACCGCCCTTCAGGTCCGTCGTCCGGATCACGAGCCCCGGGCCCGCCACCACGTGGCCCACGTGGTGGCGCTGGCCGCGGCGCTGCTCGCCTACCGGAAGGCCTACGTCCGGGAGGGCCACGTGTACTTCCGCGGCTCCGCCGTCCCCGACGAGTTCGGTGTCGGCCGCGACGAGGCGTTGCGGCTGGCCCGGGAGTACGGCGACGACCCGGACGACCCGCTGCGCGACGACCCGTTCGACGTGCCGGTGTGGCGACCCTCCGACGAGACCCACCCGGCCTGGCCGAGCCCGTGGGGCTGGGGTCGTCCGGGCTGGCACGCCGAATGTGCCGCGATGGCCCATGCGCACCTCGGCCCCGGGTTCGACGTGCTGGCCGGCGGCGCCGACCTGGTCTTCCCGCACCACGCCTACCAACTGGCGTTGGGCGAGGCGGCCTCCCGGATAACGCACCTGGCCCGGGGCCGACTGGCGGTCGGCACGGTCGGCATCAACGGCGCGAAGATGGCCAAGTCGACCGGCAACCTGGTGCTGGTCAGCGACCTGCTGACGAAACACCGGGCGGCCGCGATCCGCCTGTTGGTGTTGGACCGGCGCTGGGCCGACCCGTGGGAGTTCGAGCCGGCCGCGCTGATCGCCGCCGAGGACCGACTGGAGCGGCTCTACTCCGCCGCCGGGCGCCCCGGCGGCGAGGGCAGCGCACCGGAGGCCGTCGTCGAGGCGTTGTTGGCCGACCTGGACGTGCCGACGGCCTTGCGGATCGCCGAGAACGCCGGTGGCGACGCGGCTCGGCTGCTGCTGCGGACGCTCCGCCTGGACGGCGTCGTCATCTGACGCCAGTGAGGTGCGGCCCGCTGCGACCGGTGAACCTCAATCGCCGATGGATCAATCGCCGATGGACGAATTCGCGGGGCCGGGGACTCCGTCTGTCGATCTTGCTCCGGTCGCCTCGGTGAACCGGGCGCCCGGTCCGGGCGCTATGTAGAGGTGCCCGATCTCGATCGGTGTGCCGTCGCGCTCGCAGTGGGTGGCCGTTCGGGCGAGGCAGCCGCACTCGGAGTGCCGCACGCTGAACGCCGCGCCGCCGGGGTCGGCCAGGTAGGAGTCGCCCCACTGCATGATTGCGGCCAGCGCGTGGAAGAGGGCCGCGCCCTTGTCGGTCAGCCGATACTCCAGCCGGGTCCGCTGGCCGGGATCCTGGTACGGCACCGGCTCCAGGATCCGCTCGCGGACCAACCGACGCAGCCGGTTGGACAGCACCGGTGCCGAGCAACCCAGCCGGGTGCGCAACTCGTCGAACCGCGTGACGCCGATCATCGCGTCGCGCACGATCATCATCACCCACTTGTCGCCGACCACCTCGGCCGCACGGCGCAGCGAACCGTTGGCGAGGTCGATGTACCGGCACTGGGCAGTCGCGGTGGAGTGACTACCGCGGACGCCGACCGGGCCCGCGCCGTTGCGGATCAGCTCATCGCGCTGGGTCACGGATTCACCTTTCGGCGGCGTATAGGACGCAGGCGCCCCGGGGTAGCGGACACGCCTGAGAAGGCGCGCCGACGCGTTCTGAAAGTACATGCTGGATCAAACATTGACATTCAGACAAGAGCCCGAGGATCCTTGGCCCAGGCGTCCCTCCCCCGGGACCCGGACGACGCACCAGAGTGACCACGTGCATTTCATTGACCCTGAGAGGTCAACGTGTCGGAGCCACGACGTCCAACCGCCGGCTCAGTCCTACGGCTTGCGATCCTCGTCGCGCGCCCGCCCCGACACCGTAACGCAACAGTGGTCGAGCCGCGGCTCCAGGCGGGCCTCGAGCACCTCGGCGCCCAGGCCGGTCACCACACCCGCGATCAACTCGCAGTTCAGCGCGCAGATCAGCGCCTGGTCGGCGCTCAGCAGCCCGTGGAACGGGCAGTTGCGAAGCACCAGCTCGGTGCTCGGCTCGCGCAGGATCTCGGGTTCGTAGCCGTTCTGCTCCAGGATCGGGCGGAGCAGGCTCAGCGCCCGCTCGACGCCCAGCCGACCGACCCGGGCGCCGTCCAGGGCCGCCGCGCCGAGCTGCTTGCCCACCGCCCCTGCGGCGCCCAGCGCCGCCACCAGCACGGTGTCGCCGCCGCGGTGCACGGCCTCGACCAGTACCGCTCCCATGGTCTGGTAGCGCCGCGGCGGCAGGCTCAGCTCTATCCCGGAATCCGCGGGCACGTACCGCTTGGGCGTCCGGCCCGGCCGACGGGGCCGTGCGTGGCGGGGCTGCGTGACCTCGAGCAGCTCCGCCACGACGAGCTTCTCCAGATGGAAGGCGGCCAGGTTGCGCGAGATGCCCGCCAACTCGGCGACCTCGTCGCGGGTTATCGGGGCGCCGGCCGCTCGGACGTGGAAGTAAAGACTCCGGCGCACCTCGTCGGACAGCACCGAGAGCGAATCCAGCGCAGCTTCTGCCTCGTCCTGCAGAGTCATTCCTCGGAGGGTATCACCAACGAACGTTTGCGCAATAGATTGCGATGTGCCCAGCACGACATTGACATACCGCGACCCGTATCGTTAATTACATTTGTCCCAATCTGTAACCGTGCCGGTACACGAACAGGTCGGACAGGATCTGCCGGCCCGGCCTTGCACCGGGCGTCCGGCCTGGGAGGTAGTTGGTGCACTGGGACCTGTTCTTCACCGTGCTGGTCGCGGGCGGCATCAGTGCCGGCCTGTACGGATTCCTGCCGATCTCCCTGATCATGACCTACCGGATCTCGCGGACGATCGCCTTCATCCACGGCGGCATCGCCGCCGCCGCCGGGGCCGCCTACTGGATCCTGACGCTGCACAACGACCTGCTGTCGGCGCAGGGCGACTTCATCATCGCGTTCAACCAAGGATCCCTGAACCCGACCGAGTTCGGCCATCGACCATCGTGGCCGCAGGCGCCGATGATGATCGTGATCATGATCTTCGGCGGGCTCATCGCCGGGGTGTACGGCGCGGTCGTGATGTCCAGGAAGTTCGCGAGCATGTCCGCCCTGGTGCTGACGGTCGTCTCGCTGGGGGCGATGCTGGGCCTGATCGGTATCGCCAGCATTCTGAACATCGAAGGCAACCTGCTCCCGGACAGTCCCTTCGGCCAGGGTCGCCATCAGGCGCTGCCACTGTCGATGACCAACGGCCTACCGTTGAACCTGACCAACAATCAGATCTGCACATTCATCACCGTGCTCGGCCTGTCGGTCGTGCTGGCCATCTACCTGACCCGCACGCACAGCGGGCTGCAGATCCGGGCACTGGCCGACGACCAGGAGGCCGGTGTCTGGTGCGGCATCAAGCTGCAACTGCTCGGCAGCTTCGTCTACGCGGCCTCGGGCGCGATCGCCGCGTTGGCCGGGGTCCTGGTCAGCGTGACCATCGGGGTGAACCCGGGCGACATGTTGGTCTTCGTGCTCGACGGCCTGGCGATCGCGATCGTGGGCGGGTTGCGGTCGCTGCCCCTTTCCTTCGTCGGGGCGCTGCTGTACAGCCTTACCGAAACCGCGCTGAAGGTCGGTTTCTACGGCGACGTCAAGCTTTCGACCCAGGCAGTGATTCTTTACGGCCTCCTGCTCTCGATCATCGTTACGGTGGCCACCTTGCGGCGCGAGCAATTCTTCCTGCTGGAGAGGCAATCCCTATGAGTGCGCGGAGCCGCGAAGACGACGCCGTAGTCGGCCGGACCATCCTGCACATCCCGGAACTGGTCGCCGGTTACGGCGGGCAGGCGGTGTTGCACCGGGTACAGATGCGGCTCGTGGGCGGCGAGATCGTCTCGTTGCTGGGCGCGAACGGGGCGGGTAAGTCGACCCTGTTGAAGACCATCATGGGCACGGTCCCGGTCATCAAGGGCAGCATCTTCCTGCTCGGCTACGGGATCTCCAAGTGGGCCCCGCATCACCGGGTCGAGGCCGGTATCGGCTTCTCCCCGGAGGGCCGTCGGGTGTTCCCGAACCTGACGGTCGAGGAGAACCTGCTCATCGGAGCGACCCCGCTGAGCCGGCGCAACCGGCGCGAGAACCTGAGCATCGCCAGCGAGGTGTTCCCGGTGCTGGGCCAGCGCATGAAGCAGCGGGCGGGCACCTTGTCCGGCGGCGAGCAGCAGATGCTCGCGATCTCCCGGGCGATGATGACCAAGCCCAAGCTGCTGCTGGTCGAGGAACCGTCCCAGGGCCTCGCTCCGGTCGTCGTCGACCGCATCTACGAAGCGCTACGGGAGCTGGTCCGGGAAACCGGCATCGCCGTGCTCGTCGCCGAACAGTTCCAGCAGGTGAACGAGGAAGCCAGCGACCGGATCCTGGTGATCGACAAGGGCGAGGTCATCTCCGACTCCGACCTCGCCCGCATGGGAACGGCGGAGGTGTCCTAGATGGTCGCAGTCCCAAAATTCTTGATCGAGAAGCCGAAACTCCCGACAATCCCGTCGTTCAACCGCCCCGAGCCGGTCCGGTCGCAATCGCGTCCGGTCTGGAACGCGATGCGCTCGCCGGGCGCCATCTTTGTGACGCTGCTCATCGTGACATTCCCGATGTGGCGCCCCCCGTATCTGGTGTTCAGCGCGAACGCCAGCATCCCGGTGGCCATGGCGGGCCTCGGCCTGCTGGTACTGACCGGGTGGACGCGGGAGATTTCGCTCTGCTCGTCCGGGATCTTCATGGGCTCGTGCTACTACCAGGGCTGGCTGAACCGACCGCTCGGCGGGCACGGCATGGACTGGGTGGTTGCGGCGGTCCTGGTGATTCTCGGTGCCGGCGTGGTGATGGCCCTCATCGCATTGTCCTCGGCCCGGCTTCCGGGCATCTACCTGGTCGTGCTGACCTACGGCGTCCAGGTGATCATCGAGAAGACCATCTACACCTTCGGCTACCTCTCCGGCGGCCTGGGCGGCGGCGATGAGAACAGCAACATCGTCGTAAATCGGCGGCCGAACTTCTTCGGCATGAACCTCAACACTGCCGCGCACCCCAGGTGGTTCGGTCACGAGGTCCACCAGGAGACGGTTTTCTACTTCTTCTCGCTGGCCTGGCTGGCCGTCTGTCTGATGATCGTGGTGCGCCTGCGGCGATCTCCGATGGGCCTGGGTTTCCTGCTGGTCGGCGCCGACCGCCAGGCCGCCGCGGCGGTCGGGGTGAACCCGCTGAAATTCCGGGTTCTCGCATTCGCGATCTCCGGCATGTTCGCCGCCGCAGGCGGCATTCTGGCCTGCTGGCTGTACGTGAACCCGCCGGCATTCGAGACCTACCTCTCGCCGTACTCGCTGGTGCTGTTGGCACTTCCGGTGCTCGCCGGCCTGGACTCGATCATGTTCATCACGCTCGCGGCCGCCGTGTTCGAACTGGTCCCGGTAATCCTCGAGTCCTGGCGCATCAACCCGTTCCTGCTGGCCGCGCTCGGCCTGATGAACGCCGCGCTCTTCGGCTCCAAGGGAATGGGCGGGCGGGCCCAGGACGGCTGGCGCTACCTGCTCTACGGCGGCCGGACGACCCGGATCGGGCGCGGCGAGAGGATCGGCGCCGACGTGCTGCGCCACAGCATGGAGGACCTGGACGTCGAGGACGTGAGCCGGCTGACCCCGGAGGAGCGCGGGGCGAACCTGGCGCTGCTCGAGTCATGGCTGCCACCACGCATCCAGGGCCGGAACGCCGTGAAGGTCGACGAGATCCGGGTCGAGTTCGGCGACGGCGCCATCAAGGCCCTCGACGGGGCCTCGATCGTGGTGCCCGCAAACTCCATGGTGGGGCTGCTGGGCCCCAACGGCGCCGGCAAGACCACGCTGTTCGACGTGATCTCCGGAGTCCGCCAGCCCAAGAGTGGCACCGTCACCATGTTCGATCAGGATGTCACCGCCACCTCGGCGTGGAACCGGTCCAAGCTCGGCATGGCCCGTACCTTCCAGACCACCCGCGTGATGCCCGACCTCTCCGTCGGCGACAACCTGGTAGCCGGCGCCTACCAGCGGATCAAGTCCAACCCGGCCCTGTTCATCCTGGGGTGGCCAGGAGCCTGGAAGGAGCTGCGGGCCGCCGAGGACGCAGCTTGGGCAGCGGCTCGACTGCTGGGCATCGACCGCTACTGGAACGAGCGCTGTGGCGACCTCGAGTTCTCCGCCCGGCGGCGCGCCGAGATCGGCCGTTGCCTGCTCGCCGGCCCGCGCCTGCTGCTGCTCGACGAACCCGCCGCGGGTCTGGACCCGGCGTCCTCGGTGGCGCTGTTCACGCTCATCAAGGAGCTGCACGCGGACCTGGGTCTGACCGTGCTGCTGGTCGAGCACTACGTCAAAGCTGTGCTCGAGTCCTGCGACCTGGTCTACGTGCTGGCCGAAGGCAAGGTGTTGGCGCAGGGCACGCCGAATGAGATCGCCACCGACCCGGAGGTGCAGCGGCGGTACCTGGGCACACGGATCGACTACGCGACAAACACCAGTACCACCGCAGGCGAGTCCCACGGCGGCAGCGGTCGCCACGCGGGAGCGCCCGCGCGGGAACGACTGAGGGAACGAGCGGGCACCGGCTGGCGCCGCTACCGCTAGGTAAGCGGTCACCGCTGGGAAAGCGTCGAACCCGCCGCAACCGCAAATCAGCCACCGTATGGGGGCTGCGCCCCATCAACGAGGCGCAGCCCTCTTATTCCTGACCGCTCCTGGGCGTAGCTGACCATCCGCCCGAGGTCGGCAACCCCGTTCGCGCCCGGGGTCGGCGTGGTTACCAGACTGGACATCACGCCCAGCGCATGACCCTGGGCATCCAGCACCGCGCTGCCGGAGTCCCCCGGGATGCCCGGGGTCGCGAAGTAGACCAAGTACGACCAACCGCTGTCGACGGTGGCCACGACGATGCCGCGCTTGGGCGCGAGCATGCCGATTCCGCCACGCAGCGGTGAGTTTCCGTACGCGTCGACTGCGCCGCCCGGCCCGACGCCATCGGTGTTGATGCCGTGCGGGCCGCCGAAATAGGGAACGTCCGGGCTCACCTGCGAGCGCAGCGAGTCGGGTAGGCGGACCAGGGCGAAGTCGTTGTCGGCACAGACCGCCGCGTTCTTCTCGTGCCGCGCCTGCATGGTGCGCCACGAGTTGTAGACGAGCGACCCGGCGATCTCGGACCCGACGACCCGAACCTGCGTGCCCAACGGCAGGGTCCGCTCCTTGCAGCCGTTGAAGTCGATGTCCTGGCCCTGGCTGGAGCAGTGCGCCGCCTGCCCGAGGTAGAGGTGCCGATCCGCGTCGGTGAACACGAAGTTGCTCGTGCAGTCCGATCCGGCGGTGTCCAGCACCAGCCCCGGATGCACCTTGCCCTCGCCCGGAGCACCCATCGGCGCTACGTCGGCCCGCGCGCTGTTGAGCGAAACCGTGTGGGTCGGCGCCGTGGACGCCAGCATGAGCGAGCCCAGCACTGTCCAGCGCGCGGTACGGAAGCGGCGGAACGGTCGCCGCACAGCGCTCATCGTTCGCTCGCTGCGCTCGCTCATGGGACTCCCCCCAGACACCCGGCCCCGCGCCCCGCAGGTGCTGTGTCCCGGCAGCAGTTCCAACGACCGCAGTGGCCGTTTCGTTACGTCCGTACTCGTCACGCGACACGCCGACCGCCGATACAGCCGTGGTCATAGTGATAAAAGAAAACTTCTGGGACATTTGGTGCTTACTTGGTGATCGCTGGGGGGAATGATGATCATCTCTGGGGGACGGCGGTGATCAGTCCCGCGCTGTCGCGGAAGCGGAACAACACCGTGATCGTCCGCCGCGAGGACGCTGAGAACCCCGGTGGCCGACCTCGCTCACGGCGCGGGCGCAGGCGGCTCGGGATCGGCTGGCCGACCCGGACCGGCGCCATCGCCATCGCCGTGCTGCTGCTGGCCACGGTGGCCTGGCTGTTGGTGTTCGCCTACCTGCTGAGCCTGGTCCACTGAGCCTGTGGCGCTCAAACTTTCCTCAGCCGCTCCGGTCAGGCAAAATACCCCCACCGGGTAATGCTGTGTCGGTCGGTATGACGGGGTTTGGGATGACGCACCGCAAACTACGCACCGCGCTCGCGATCGCTGCGGCGTCCCTCGGGCTCGCCGGTTGCGGCGCCAGCTCCCTGGACACTGCCACGGCGACGTCCGGAATCAGCACGGCGGTCGTGACCGGCGCACCCCTGGCGGGCACGGCCGGGACGACCGGCATGAGCGGCTCCGAGAGGGTGGCCGCGATGACCGCCATGGACGGCGACGGCAGCAAGCCCACCGTCGACGGTTACTCCCTGGTGAAGGTGACCAACCCGACGACTGCCGGCAAAGCCGGCCGGATGAGCTTCGTGATCGACGGGCCGAGCGGCAAGCCGCAGACCGACTTCACCCTGCAGCAGACGAAGCTGCTGCACCTCTACGTGGTCCGGAATGACCTGACCCAGTTCCAGCACATCCACCCGACGCTGGACTCCAAGACCGGCCTGTGGTCCGTCCCGGTGATCTTCGCCCAGCCCGGGCCGTACCACATGGTGATCGAGTTCGAGGCGCTCACGCCGGACGGGAACTTCGACGACCGGATCCTGGGCACCGACTTCAAGATCGGCGGGGGCAAGTACACCCCGGTCCCCTACCAGCCGGTCTACGGCAAGGTCTCGGTCGACGGGTACGACGTCACACTGGACCCGAGCACCAAGGTCGGCGGGCCGCCGCTGCAGCTCAAGGTGACCAAGGCCGGCGCCGACGTCACCGGCCTGCAGCCGTACCTGGAGTCATTCGCGCACATCACCGGCTTCCGCGAGGGCGACCTGAAGGCGGTGCATGTGCACCCCAACGAGTTCCCGAAGAAGGGGGACCTGAACGCACGTGGTGGACCCGTACTGACGTTGGCCACAGTCTTCGCAGGGCCCGGCAAGTACCGGATGTTCATCGAGTTCCAGACGAACGGCCTGCTGCACCTGACCACGATCGACATCGGCGTCACCTGAGCCTCGGTCCCCCCACTTCTGCCGCCTGTCGCACGTATTGAGGCGGGTCGAAAGGTGGGGCAGGCAACAGAAGTCGACGGGTGAGGGCGCGCCTCAGACGCTGCAGTCCAGTTCCGATCCCGCGGCGCTGCGACGTAGCCCGCGGTAGGCGTCCAGCGCGCTGCGGCCAAGGTGCAGCACCCCGTACACCTCCTGGCAGATCGGCACCGGGACGTCGCGCTCGGCCGCCAGCTCCACCACCACGGCCGAGGTCTTGATGCCCTCGGCCACCATGTTCATCTCCTTGACGATCGCCTCGGTGCTCATCCCACGGGCCAGCTTCTCGCCGACCTGCCGATTGCGGCTGTAGGGACTCATGCAGGTGGCCATCAGGTCGCCCAGTCCGGTCAGGCCGGCGAAGGTCCGGGGGTCGCCACCCATCGCCGTCCCCAGGCGGGTCAGTTCGGCCAGGCCGCGGGTGATGACCATCGCCCGGGTGTTGTCGCCGACGCCGAGACCGGTGCCCATCCCGGCGGCCACGGCGATCACGTTCTTCAGCGCCCCACCCAGCTCGGCACCCACCACGTCGTGGTTGGTGTAGACGCGGAAGCGCGGGCTGGAGAACACCCGCTGCAGGGACCGCGCGA
The DNA here is from genome assembly GCA_036268355.1 of Sporichthyaceae bacterium. GTDB lineage: Bacteria > Actinomycetota > Actinomycetes > Sporichthyales > Sporichthyaceae > DASQPJ01. The sequence goes on along the minus strand of DATAUG010000196.1, from coordinate 2,489 downwards.
CGTGCTCGTCGGTCATCGCGACCACCGCGGCCGCCGCGTAGCCGGCCATGATCTCCGGGGCCAGGTTCGGCCCGGCCAGGATCCCGGTCGGGTGGCCGGGCAGCAACTCGTCGATGACCTCGGTCATGCGCAGCCGGGTGCCCTGCTCCAGCCCCTTGGTCAGGCTGACGATCGGGATCCAGGGCCGCACGTGCGGCGCCGCTTCGGCCAACACCGCGCGCAGGCCGTGCGAGGGCACTCCGGTCACCAGGACGTCGGCGGCGCTGACGGCCTCCTCCAGCGACGCGGTCGCCCGCAGCGCGTCCGGCAGGGTGAAGTCGGCCAGGTACCGCGAGTTGACGTGGCGCGCGTTGATGTCGTCGACGACGGCCGCGTCCCGTGCCCACAACAGCGTCCCGACGTTACGCGCGGCCAACGCGGCGACCGTGGTTCCCCAGGAGCCGGCGCCCAGCACTGCCACCTTGACGTCGCGCATCCGCTCGCCTCCACCAGAACGATAATGCGTACGGGGTGACACCCCCATCGACGTTGCGATGGGCACGACACGCCGAAGCGCCAAGCCCTACGGGGTGACACCCGGTCGGCGTTCTCACCGTGCGGGTCCAGGCGACACCCCACGGCTCGAACCGTGCGAATGCTGGCACGCCGGTCCGCCCGGGCGGCGACTAGCCTCTGGCCCAGCACTCCGGCGCCCTGTGAGCGAGCGCAGCGAGCGAACCAGTGTCACTGCACCAGAACGAACCGAGCACACCGAGGTGAAGGCGAGTGAGCGCAGCGAGGGAGCCGATGTGACTGTACGCATTGCGTCACGCCGAACCAAGCGCCCCGTGAGCGAGCGCAGCGAGCGAACAATGTCACTGCATCGGAACGAACCGAGCGCACCACTGAGGTGAAGGCGTGACGCAGGAACCCCGGCAGCCGCTGCAGCGGTTCGATGTCGAGATGACCACCGAGGTCGAGGTCGGGATCCATGCCGACTTCGTCAACCTCTGGCACACCGCAGACACGATCGTCCTGGACTTCGCCGCGCTGCGGCAGCCGCCGTACCTGCAGGTGGACGACACCGGGGTCGAGGTGGCGATCGCCCCGACCCGGATCGTGGCCCGCGTCCGCCTGCCACCCAAGCAGATGTGGGAGCTGATGCGCGCCCTGGAGAAGGAACTCACCGCCTGGGAGAAGGCCACCGGCGAGCGGCTCCCACCACCGGCCACGTGACGACCCAGGCCCAGCCACGCGGTTGGCGCCGCGCCGCGATCGACGTCGCGCCGTTGCGGCACCCGGCCTTCCGGCGGCTTTGGGCCGGCAACGCGATCGCCTTCTTCGGTTACCAGATCACCGCGGTGGCCGTCGCCGTCCAGGTGTTCGACGTCACCGGCTCCTCGTTCTGGGTCGGGATGCTGGGCGCAGCCGGCCTGGTGCCGCTGATCGTCTTCGGCCTGTGGGGCGGTGCCGTGGCCGACGCGATGGACCGGCGCCGGCTACTTCTGATCGGGTCCGTGCTGTTGTGGAGCAGCACCTGGCTGCTGTTCGTCCAGGCGGCCACCCACCTGGACAACCTGGGCGCGCTGCTGGCACTGGTCGCGCTGCAGTCCGCCGGCTTCGCGGTGGCCTCGTCGACCCGCGGCGCCGTCGTGCCCCGACTGTTGCCGCCGGAGATGGTGGCCTCGGCGAACACGCTGAGTTTCACCACCTCGAACGTCGCCACCCTGGGCGGCCCGCTGCTGGCCGGCGTGCTGATCGCGCGTTCCTCGGTGACCGCGGCCTATGCCGCGGACGCCGTGCTGTTCACCGCGGCGCTCTACGCGGCGGCGCGGCTGCCGAAGCTGCCGTCCGGCCAGGCGGGGAAGGCGCCCGGGCTGCGCTCGGTGGTGGAGGGCCTGCGGTTCATCGCCACCCGTCCGGTGCTGCTCCTGTCGTTCGCCGTCGACATCGCGGCGATGGTGCTGGCAATGCCGCGGGCTCTGTTCCCGGCCCGGGCCCAGGTGCTCGGCGGCAACTCGGCGGTCGGCTGGTTGTTCGCCTCGCTGGGCATCGGGGCGATCGTCGTCGGGGCGACGTCCGGCTGGATCGGCCGGGTGCGCCGGCAGGGTGTGGCGCTGGTCGTGGCGATCGTGGTGTGGGGGGTGGCGGTGGCCGCGTCCGGGCTGTCCGACCGGCTGTGGTTGACGGTCGCGCTGCTGGCCGTCGGCGGCGCGGCCGACCTGGTCTCGGCCGTGTACCGCCAGACGATGCTGCAGACCTACGCGCCCGACGAGATGCGCGGGCGGATGCAGGGGGTTTTCATCGTGGTCGTGGCCGGGGGGCCGCGGCTGGGCGACGTCCGGGCCGGGGCCACCGCGGCCGTGTTCGGCACCCAAGCCGCATGGGTGGGTGGTGGGTTGGCCTGCGCGGTGGTGGTCCTGGCGGCGCTGGCCGTGCCGGCCTTTCGCGACTACAACGCCACGACCGCTCACGCCAACTGACACCCGCGTCTTTTGGCGTGTCGGGGG
>DATAUG010000195.1:0-1800 GCA_036268355.1 Sporichthyaceae bacterium | reverse complement strand
CGCCTTGCCGTAGGTGTCCATGTCCCAGTGCGAGTTGGCCGCGGTCGGGTTGCGCCACGAGATGATGAACGTGGTCAGCCCGCGGGAGACCGAGTGCTCCACCAGGCTGCGGCCCGGGGCCAGGTCGAGGAAGTAGTACTTGTTGATCTGCGGCGGGATTACCAGGACCGGCAGGCTCCGGACCGACGCCGTCCTCGGGCTGTACTGGATCAGCTCGAGCACGTCGTTGCGGAACACGACCGCGCCCGGGGTGGCAGCCAGGTTCTCGCCGACGACGAAGCCGGAGTCGTCGACCTGCTTGGGCATGCCGCCGTTGTGGCGCACGTCGCTGAACCAATTGCGGGCACCGCGGCGCAGGCTGCCGCCGCCGGTCTCGAAGGCCCGCTTGATCGCGGCCGGGTTGCCGACCAGCGTGTTCGTCGGGGCGACGGCGGAGGTGAACACGCCGGCCGCGAACCGCGCGCGCTCGCGGGTCCGCCACTGCATGTCGCTGCGCTCGACGACCTCGCCGACGGTGCCCGAGAACGCCAGGTAGCCCTGCATCACCCGCCGGTAGACCGGGTGGCCGTTCCAGGTCGGGTCGGTGAAGCGGCGATCGCCCCGAGCCGGCTCGACGTTCGACTTGCCGACCGCGACGCGGGCCAGTTCGGCGGCCAGGCCGGAGCCGGCGTCGACCAGCCGCGGGGTGTGCCTCACGGCCTTGACGGCCAGTTGACCGGCGCCCAGCAGGCGGTCGCGGAGGTCCGCTCCGGTCCAGCCACCGACCGGGTCGACCATCAGTACATCGGCTGCGGAGACATCCGGCTCGTTGGTCCGCGGCAGGTCGGCCTTCGGCGTCGCCTTCTGGCGCGAGGCGGTCGTTTTTTTCGACGTGGGCTGCGTCATCTACGTCCTCTGATCACGTTCGCCGGCAACAGCGGCCGAAACGGGTCCGGGCACGGACCACTGCGTCTGCATCGACAGGTGCTCGGTTCCGCCGGGGTACCCCACCAGAATAGCGACCGGGCGGTAACAACGCCCCGGCCGAGCGCCTTCTGATCGGTCACACCAAGATCTGCCTCGGCGCCTGAGGAGCCCGGCTTGCGGATGTTCGTCGCGGTGCGGCCCCCGCCCGCGGCCCTCGAGGAACTCGCCGCTGCGGTGGCGGACCTCCGATCGGGCGCGCCGGCCGGGCTGCGCTGGACCGCGCCCGACCAGTGCCACCTGACTTTGTGCTTCCTGGCGGAGGTTCCCGATCCGGTGGTGGAGAAGCTGACCCGTCGGCTGACGCGGGCGGCGGCGGTCGTGGAGCCGTTGACGCTGCAACTGCGCGGCGGTGGGCGCTTCGGGGACCGAGTGCTGTGGGTCGGTCTGGACGGCGACACCGCCGCGTTGCGGGTGCTGGCCACCAAGGTGCGTTACGCGGCGCTGGGCGCCGAACTGGACGTCGAGATCCGGCGCTTCCGTCCCCACCTGACGTTGGCCCGGGCCGGGCGGCCGGTCGAGTTGGCCCCGACGGCGCAGCGACTGCACGAGTTCGCCGGGAGCCCGTGGCGGGCCGCGTCGATGGAGCTGGTGCACAGCACGCTGGGCGCCGGACCGGGCGGGACCGCTCTGCACCGCACGGTCGCCGAGTTCGAGCTGGGGCTTCGGTAGTTGACTGGACCGGTGGACCTGGTAGGTGCGGTGGTCGTGGTGACCGGAGCCGGTCGCGGGCTCGGTGCGGCGATCGCCGCGGAGCTGGGGCGGCGCGGGGCGGTAGTCGTCTCGGTCGGCCGCGACCCGGACCGGCTGCCGGTGGTGGGTGCCGGGTCGGTCTGC
>DATAUG010000194.1:0-15682 GCA_036268355.1 Sporichthyaceae bacterium | reverse complement strand
CCGCGTGGTCTCAACAGGTGCCGTCCGGGTCCAGCCGGTAGCCGGCGCCGCGCAGTGTCTTGAGGGTGTCGCGGCCGAAGGGCTTGTCGATCTTGCGGCGCAGGTAGCCGATGTACTGGTCGACGATGTTGCTTGACGGGTCGAAAGCCATGTCCCAGACGTGCTCCAGGATCCGGGTCCGGGTCAGCACCTCGCCGGGATGGCGCATGAACAGCTCCAGGATCGCGAACTCCTTGGCCGTCAGGTCCAACTCCGTCCCCGCCCTGCTCACCACTCGGGAGACCGGGTCCAACGTCAGATCGCCGCACTCCAGCACGGTGGGTCGACTGGTCGCGCCGCGGCGCAGGAGGGCCTGCAAGCGGGCCACCAGCTCACGCAGCGCGAACGGCTTGACCAAGTAGTCGTCGGCACCGGCATTGAGTCCGCTCACCCGGTCGTCGACCGAGGTCCGCGCGGTGAGCATGAGCACCGGCGTCCAACGCCGGCCGGCGCGCATCCGCCGGCACACCTCGAAGCCGTCCAGCCCGGGCAGCATCGCGTCGAGCACGACCACGTCGTAGTCCCACTCCAGGGCCATCCACAGGCCCTCGGTGCCGTCCGCGGCGACGTCGACCGCGAAGCCCTCCTCCTGCAACCCACGCTGGATCACCGAGGCCATCGCCGCGGAATCCTCAACCACCAGCACCCGCACGTCGCCGATGATCACCGATCGCACATGTGCGTTCGATTTGAGAAGCGCGGGCCCTCGCCGCCGAAGTCGGGCGGGTCCCGGCCACCGGAACCGCCGGGCGTCCGGTCGACACCCCGGATGCGGAACATGCTGCCCAGCCGGGGGAACTGCTGCGGGCTCGGGCAAATCGTCGTCACATCCAAGCGCACTCACACTCCGGCAACCGGACATCCCGGAGTCGCTCCAGGTGTCCGGACCACGGGCGAGGAGGGCGCCGGCGGCACCGGCCATCGGGTGACGAGGTACGCGACTGGGGGTGGGCATGCGCTCCGGGAATGCTTTGGTCCGAGGATGCCGGTCGCCGTCGCCGGCGCCACGCGCTCCCGGATGGCCGCCGGCCGCTCGCAAGCGGACCGGGTCCGGTCGGTGATGCGACGCCCAGGCTCGGAGGACCGCGATTCCGGCCGCCCGGCCCGCGGGCCGCGGGCCGGCGCGGCGGGATCGTCGAGCCTGCGTGAGGCTGCCCGGTTCGCCTGGCAAGGGGTTGTCGCGAACAAGGCCCGGGCGTTGCTGACCATGCTGGGCATCGTCATCGGCGTCGCTTCGGTGATCACCCTGGTGGCAGTTGGGACCGGCTCCAACCAGGCCGTGGCGGCCTCGATCGCACGGTTGGGATCGAACGCGTTGAACGTGTCCCCGATGCCCACCGGTACCGGTGGACACGGCAGCGGCTTCCAGGCCCGGCTGCGAAAACTCCTCGGGATAAAGACCCGAGCCGACAACGGAACCCATGCACGGGGATCGGTCTTGAGCTTCGCCGATCTGGCCGCGTTGCAGAACAGCCCGGCGGCGCCGGACGTTCTGCAGGTGGCGCCTAAGATTAACGTGCACGACCCGGTGGCCCAGTACGGCACCTCCTCGCACACCGTCAACGGCCCGTTCATCGGGACCACCCCCGACTACCTGGACATCGACAACGACACCGTCTCGGCCGGACGAACATTCACCGAGGTCGAGAACGCAGCCCACCGTCGGGTGGCGCTGGTCGGCACCAGCGTCGCCGCCGACCTCGTCCCCGGTGACGCCGCCGACCTCCTCGGGCGGGACGTGCGATTCAACGGACAGGCGTTCACGGTCATCGGAATTCTCGGAACCAAGGGCTACTCCGGCCAGCAGGACCTCGACGACACAGTGATCGCGCCGGCCACCGCGGTGCAGGACAGTCTCTACGGCTACGAACCGCACAGCGGGACCGAATTGAGCGGGATAGCGGTCCAGGCGACCTCAAGCGCCACCATCGGCCTGGCGCAGAACGAGGTCCAGAACATCCTCGACGAGCAGCACCACGTGTCCGCGGTGGACACGGACGTGATCGTCTACGACGCGACCGCCGTCCGGTCGGCGTTCACCCAGGCCGACCACACGCTGACGATCCTGCTCGGTTCGGTCGCCGGGATCTCCCTGCTGGTCGGCGGGATCGGCGTGATGAACATCATGCTTGTGTCGGTCACCGAGCGCACCCGCGAGATCGGCATCCGCAAGGCCATCGGCGCCAAACGCGCGGACATCGTCGGACAGTTCCTGACCGAGGCCGTGATGCTTTCCATGTTGGGCGGTTTGATCGGCATGGGAATCGGGTTTCTGTGCACCCGGTACACCATTGCCGGTGTGCGACCGGTGATCGCGCCCTGGTCGATCTGGCTGGCGCTGGCGGTCTCGCTGTTCACCGGCCTGTTCTTCGGCGCCTACCCGGCATCGCGGGCCGCGTCGCTGAACCCGATCGACGCATTGCGCTACGAATGACCACTGAACCGCCCGCCGGTGTCGGTCGGCGCCGCATCGGAGGACATGCGATTCCGGCTGAGTGTGCGGTCGACGGATCCACCGCACACTCCTCGCGTCGGGCGGCCGGCCTGCGCAGGTTCGAACTGGACTGCCGAGTGTCGCGCCGCCGACGCGACTCCATCTCTCTCGCTGTTTGTTCCTGGGTGGCGATGCAATTGCCTGAACCAACCAGATGGTTGGTCAGGCGTCGGACGGGCGACGGGTTCGCCAACCCACGAGCAGGGTGCGTGCCGCAGTCGTTCGCGACTTTCTCTGACCCGAGCCGATACATCGAACTCCACACGCCCGGCGCCGGCGGCTGAACAAGCCCGAATACAGCGTCGGTCCTCGGTGAGGTCCTTGAGCGCGTTGGCCTCGATCCGGTTGGCCGCGATCGCCGCTCGCGGTTGTTCCGGGTCCGGTTGGGTCGGCCGGCCACATCCAGTTCGGTGCACATGATCGTCGGCGGGGTGCGTAGCTCGTGGTCGGCGTCGGCGACGAAGTCCCGTTGCCTGGGGGCCGGTTTCGTGGAAACGGTCCTCACATGATCACCGCGCGATGCTCGACCTGCCGGGGGACCGGCGGCGGCGCGGGGGCGCGGATCGGGGGGGCAGGGTGGACGACACGCGGGCGGGTCGGACCCGCCGGGTGGCCGCAACGGCGGCGGCGGGGCTGGTCGTCGCGATCGTCATTGGCCTCGCGTGGGCCGACCGGGCCCGGGTCGGGGACGGACTGAGCCTGCTGCGTACTGCGGACCCGCGGTGGTTGGGGTTGGCCGCTGTGGCCGCCGCGGGGCTGTGGTTGGCCGGGGCGCTTGCTCAGGTGGGCGCGTTGGGTGACCGGGTGCCGTTCGGCCGGTTGTGTGCGGTGCAAATCGCCGCGTCCTTCGCCGATCATCTGCTGCCGGGCGGGGCCGGGGGCATGACGGTCAACGGGAGGTTCCTGCGTCGGCACGGATTGTCCCGCTCGGCGGCCACCTCGGCGGTGCTGCTGCGCACCGCCGCCGGCTGGTGCGCGCACGTGGTGCTGTTCGCCGCGCTGGTGCTGAGCAGCCCGACTGACCTGAAGATGGCCGAGCTGCATTCGGGTTGGTCGCCGCCCTGGCTGCTCGTCCTGGCCGGACTGGGCACCGGAGCTGTGGTCGCGCTGGGGCTACGCCGGTGGAGCCGACGCCGGGACCGGCGACCGGCGTGGATCACAGCCACGGAACTACGCGCCGGCCTGACCGTGCTGCGCCGGCCGCGCAGAGCCGCCGCCCTGTGGACCGGGGCCTGCGCGGTGCCGCTGCTGCACTCGCTGGTGTTGTGGGCGGTCGCCCGGTCGTTGCACGTCGAACTCGGCGCGGAGCGCATGGTGTTGCTGTACCTGGTCGTGTCCGCCCTGTCCGGGTTGGTGCCGGCACCCGGGGCGATCGGGGCACTGGACGTGGCCCTTGTCGCCGCGTTGATGGCTGCCGGGGTGCCCGGGGTTTCCGCGACCGGTGCAACCATTGCCTACCGGCTGTTCACCGTGTGGGCGCCGTTGCTGCCCGCCGGGGCCCTGCTGGCGATGTTGGTGCACCGCGACGTCGTGTGACGGCCCCCGGGTCGTGGATCCGTTCGCTTGATGTCCGTGGTTGCCCATGGTGGACGAGGGAGGTGCCGGTCTATGGGTGCCGGAGGTTTCCTGGTTCTGTCGGTGTTCCTGGCCTGTTGTGTGGAGGCGGTGGAGGCGCTGACGGTGATCCTGGCGGTGGGGGTCACCCGTGGGTGGCGGGCGAGCCTGACCGGCGCCACGGCGGGCCTGGCCGTCCTGGTCGTCCTTGTCGCGGCCCTGGGTCCGGCGGTCACCCGGGTGCCGTTGGACTGGTTGCGTGTGCTGGTCGGCGGGTTGCTGCTGGTGTTCGGGTTGCAGTGGCTGCGCAAGGCGGTGCTGCGGGCGGCCGGCCTGAAGGCCCTGCACGACGAGGCCGAGATCTTTCACCGGCAGGTGACTGCTGCCGGGTCGGCCGGCGGCGTGCCGGGGACCTGGATGGACCGCTACGCCTTCACGTTGTCCTTCAAGGCGGTGTTGCTGGAAGGTCTCGAGGTCGTGTTCATCGTGCTGACCTTCGGGGCCAACCAGGGCAGCATCCCGCTCGCGGCGCTCGGCGGGATCGCCGCCGTGCTCCTGGTCGGTGGCGCCGGTCTGGCGGCCCGCGCCCCGCTGTCCCGGGTACCGGAGAACACGTTGAAGTTCGTGGTCGGGGTGATGCTGAGCGCCTTCGGGGTGTTCTGGAGCGGGGAGGGCGTCGGTGTCGAGTGGCCCGGTGCGGACGCGGCGCTGCTGGGTCTCATCGCCTTCATCGGCGGGTCGGCACTGGCCATCGTGCGGGCCGCCCGCCGCCCGGTCTCGATCGCTGCTTCGGCGGAGCTCACCCGGTGAGGGCGCTGCGGGCGGTCCTGGAGGTACTGCGCGATCTGTTGATCGGCGACGACTGGCGGATCACCGTTGGGATAGTCGCGGTCCTCGGGCTGAGCTCGCTGTTGGCCCACCACGGCCTGCCGGCTTGGTGGCTGCCCCCGGTCGCGGTCGTCGCCCTGTTGGGCGGCACTGTGCGCGCAGCCCGACCTCGGGTGCGCCCCCAGGACCCCGCTGCCTGAAGACCGCGTTCGCCGCGGCCGCAACGAACTGGCGATGAGTCAGAAACGCGCGTGCCGACTGTGCGACGGGGAGCACCTGACACGAGGCCACAGACGTCGCGAACATTCGCGAATTGTTCCGGCAGGAATCCGAGACTGATTTTGGAACGCACCATTGATCCACGGACCCCGCCCCCACGTTGGGAGCGGATCGGCGATCCGTCACCCGCGCAAGTCGGCCCCGGGGTTGGCGCCCGGGGCCTGCAGCGCGGGTCGGGCGCCAGGCGGCCTGTCAACCGGACCCTGGGCAGACCCAGGAACGGGATCCACCGGTTCAACGCTTCGCGCAGCGAAACGTGATGGTGGTCGCCGAGCTCCATGCCGGCGCAGGTAGCGGGCGTCCCTGCCGTCGGTCGGCCTACCCCTGAGCCTGCCTGCTGGCGGGCATCCCGGCTCCCCGCCGACCGGAAGGGCAAACGACTGCTGGCCGGGACGACAGGAGCGGGCGGCTGCATGACGCTGGTCGAAACCCAGTGGCGCTGTGGAGAGGTGAGCCCGATGACCGGCCCGGCACGCCTCACCCGGGAAGCGCCCGCTGCAGGAAATCCGTTTGGCAGGGGAAATCTGATGGGGACCCAGGGGAGGTGGGGTCGGTCGTTCATCACCGGTCGGTTGTCGGTGAGGCCCCTGCGAAACCTTCACCGGGGTGGGACCGAGATCGTCATGAATGGTGAGGGGATCACGGGATTCCGGCAAGGCGATCCGTCGGTGGGTACGCGGCGGGACCTCTGTCGGGGGGATCGGCCGTGAGCATCAGGCAGACGGTCCGCTTCGCCTGGGGCGGCATCGTGGCGAACAAGATGCGGGCCGTCTTGACGATGCTCGGGATCGTGATCGGGGTGGCCTCGGTGATCACCTTGATCGCGGTGGGAACCGGCTCGCAGGACGCGGTGCAGGCGAACATAGACCGGTTGGGCTCGAACACGTTGAACGTAATTCCGATGCCCACCGGATTGGGCGGGCACGGCAGTGCCTTCCGAGACCGGATCCGGCGGATGCTGCACCTGCCGAACAAGTCCGACAACGCCACCCACGACATGCCCGCCGAGTTGACCATGGCCGACGTCGCGGCCCTGCAGGACAAGGCGTTGTGCCCGGACGTTGCCCAGGTCGCCCCGAAGGTCAGCCCCGGCGCGCTCACCACGCCGGTGACCGTGAACGCCGTGTACGGCGGGGCCAACCACACCGTGGCCGCCTTCATCGGCACCACCGCCAACTACTTCGGCATCGACGACGACACCGTGACGGCGGGTCGGTTCTTCACCGCCGCCGACAACACCACCCACGCCCGGGTCGCCGTGGTGGGTACCAGCGTCGCCGCCGACCTGGTCGACGGCGACGAGTCGGAACTGGTCGGCAAGACCGTGCAGATGAACGGGCAACCGTTCACCGTGATCGGCATCCTGGGGTCGAAGGGCTACTCCGGCAACACCGACCTGGACGACAAGGTCGTCGCCCCGATGACCGCCGTCCAGGACTCCCTGTACGGCTACGACCCGCCCGGGTCCAGCCCCCTGTCGGGCATCTCGGTGCAGTCCACCTCGGCGGCCACCTTGAACACCGCCCAGGCCGAGGTGCAGAAACTGCTCGATGACCGCCACCAAGTCACCGCGGCCAACACCGACGTCGTGGTCTTCAACGCCGCCTCGATCCTGGAGGCCTCGAGTTCCTCCACCCACACCCTGACCATCCTGCTCGCGGCGGTGGCGGGGATCTCCTTGCTGGTCGGCGGCATCGGGGTGATGAACATCATGCTGGTCTCGGTCACCGAACGCACCCGCGAGATCGGCATCCGGAAAGCCATCGGCGCTGAGCCGACCACGATCGTCGCCCAGTTCCTCACCGAGGCAGTCATCGTCTCGATGATGGGCGGCATCATCGGAGTGCTCGTCGGGCTGGTCGTCTCCAGCTTCACCATCGTCGGGGTACATCCCGTTGTCGCGCCTTACTCGATCTACCTTGCGCTCGGAGTCTCGCTGTTCACCGGCCTGTTCTTCGGCTTCTACCCCGCCCACCGTGCCGCCGGGCTACGACCCATAGAAGCCCTGCGCTACCAATGAATCCCGAATGCCATCCGCCCGAACTGCCGGCGGCGCTGTTCGTCCCGAACGTCCGGTTTCCCCCATCGTGCATGCGATCCAGGACCGGGAGACCCGCCTCGATCGCAAGCAGCAGATCCCGTCCCGACCACGAGAGGTGGCCAGCGTGAACCCGAACAGCCCTGTCCGGATCCAGCCATTCATGCGGCGTGGTGTTATCGCCCTGCTCGCCGCGGCGGGCACCTTGGGTGCCGCTGCGCTGGCCTGGTCGGCCCCGGCGGTCATTACCGGCGACCCCCGGTGGGCCGCCACGGTTTCGCAGACTCCTGCGCCCTCGCCGGAGGAAAACGACGACTACTGCATGCAGGACCCCAACTGGTACCTGTGCCAGCACTCCCAGGAAAAGCCGATCACACCTTCACCTTCGTCGGACTCCACCGACTGGTCGCAGCAGCAGGGAGCGGTACGACCACCGCTCGGCTGACTGCAGCACAATTCTGACTGGGCATCAGAACTACGAGAACCCCGCATGGGCAGGCAGTTCCGCCACCACAGACCGGCATCGATCTCTTCCGGAACTCCTGGCGATCTCCCCAACTCCGCTGCACGAGAACGCTTGCTGCTCGGACCCGTCACTCACGACGGTCCTGGACCTCAAGGCCGGACGGTACCCGCCAAGCCGGGCAGCAACTGGACGGCATTGCGTCGATCTCGAACCGCTGGTCGGTGCTCCGGTACTCCGCGGTCAGCCCGAGGTCGTGGAACATCGTGCCGATGTGGAGCAGTTCGGGTAGCAGCGCAGCCCCTGCTCGCGGCCGCGCAACGCGACGCCCGGCTCAGCCCGCACGGGGGTCGTCACGGAAGATCCGCAACGGCCCGGGGCTCTGCACCACCGGCATCAGTTCGATCAGGTTTATGTTCACGTGCGGCGGCTGACCGCTCGCCCAGACGACCGCCTCGGCGACGTCGAGCGCGGTCAGCGGTGTCGTTCCCGCATACACCGCGGTCGCCCGCTCGACGCTTCCACCGAAGCGCACCTCGGAGAACTCGGTGCCCCCGACCATGCCCGGTTCGATGCAGGTCACCCGCAGCCCGGTGCCGTGCAGATCGGTGCGCAGGTTGCGGCTGAACTGGTGGACGAACGCCTTCGTCGCCCCGTAGACGTTCCCTCCCGGGTATGGGTAGGTGGCGGCGATCGACCCCATGTTGATCACGTGCCCACGCCCCCGCGCCACCATCGACGGAAGCACCGCGCGGGTCAGGTACATCAGGCCCTTGCAGTTGGTGTCGACCATGCGGTCCCAGTCGTCGAGGTCGGCGTCCTGCGCCGGCTCCAGCCCGGCCGCAAGTCCGGCGTTGTTGACCAGCACGTCGATCTCGGCGAACGCCGCGGGCAACCCCGCGACGGCCTCCTGCACCGCACCGCTGTCACTCACATCCAGCACCAGCGGCAGAACAGTCGAACCGAGCCCGTCCGCCAACCCCGCCAACCGGTCCGCCCGTCGGGCCGCGATCACCACCCGGTCCCCGGCCGCGGCGAACCGCTCCGCGACGGCCACCCCGAACCCCGCACTGGCCCCGCTGACGAACACCGTCCGCATCTGTCCACCTCTCTGCGCCCTGACCCACGATGTCCATCACCCCAGCCTGCGCCAGTTCCCGACGTCGGTCGGCTACCCGCGCCACCAGCTGATGAGCTGTTGTCCCACGAGCATTCCGAGCAGTCCTACCAGGGCAATCGGCGGAGGTGCGGGTGAGCGGACCCTGAGCATTCCGTAGCCGATGCCGACCACTACTCCGATCCCCAGCGATATCGCGAACTGCACTGCGGCGGTCCTCGTCATTTCCTGGTCCTGCTCATCGGTGCGGGTCACGGCCGGATGACGACACGGCCCGGAATGTGGTCGGCGACCGCCTGATAGGCGAGTTCGCTCTGGGCCAGCTCGAAATGCAGAGCTACCGGCAGTGGACGGAATTCTCCGGTTTCGAATCGGGGCGCCAGCAGTGAGAGCCGGGCGGCCGAGGCGGTCACGTCCAGCTTTCCGCTGTCCGCGCCGAGGATCCGAAGCTCCCGGTGGTAGAGGTCCACCAGGTCGATCTCTACGGTCCGGGTACCCACCGCGCTGATCACGACCAGCCTACCCCGTTGGGCCAGGGAATCCAGGGCGGCCGCGGTGGTCACGCCACCGACCGCGTCGTAGACGACCTCCGCGCCGGCGCCGCCGATCAGCGCTCTGATCTCCGCCCCGGTGTCGGGCGAGCCTGCCTCGAACCGCACGAACTCATCGATGGCCGCCGCTGCCGGGGTTGCGGCCGCCGGCGCCACCAGGTCGACCCCGATCACCCGCGCGCCCAGCGAGCGGGCGATCTGTGCCACCGCGCCACCCACCCCACCGGAGACCCCGAACACCGCGATGGTCTCGCCCTTGGCCAGCTCGGCGGTCTCGACCGCGCCGACCCAACCGACCACGAAGTTCACCCCCACCGTCGCGGCCTCGTCGAAACTCAGCGACTCCGGCTTACGGGCCAGCGCACTGACCGGCACCCGCAGCAACTGCGCGTGCGAGCCGTCCAACGTGAACCCGATGTCCCCGCCGGTACCCCAGACCTCCGCCCCGACCCACTCCGGCGGACCGGCCACCACCACCCCGGCGAAATCCCGCCCCGGCACGCGGGGCAGCACCGTCCAATCCATCGCCCCGGCCACATTCTTCACATCCGAGGGATTGACCGAGGCGGCCTTCACGGCGATCACCGCGAAACCCTTGTCCGCCACCGGATCGGGCACCTCCGCGACCTCGAGCACGTCGGGACCACCGAACCGGTCGAAACGCAATGCACGCACCGGATACCTCCGTTGTCCTGGGTTCGTCCTGGGTTGGTTCTGGGTTGGTTCTGCTCGTACCGATGCCGACCGCAGGTCGACCCGTCGAACGAATTGGCATCAAGCCCGAACCCCACTCGGGGCCCCCGGCAGCCGACCCGCTGTCCGCCGCACGGCCTGCGAGCTCGCGCCGACGTGGCCCGGGACCATGACGCGGCTCGGGACTATGCGGACCTTGATGTGCTTGGTGAGTGGCTGCTCGCTCTGGGAGCTGAAGTCGCCGATCGGGCACAGGGCGTTCAGCTCCGGCATGTACCCGGCCACGTTCCCGGCCGGGATGTCGTAGGCGATCGCCCGGTAGCCGTAGACGTGCCGCGTCGACCCGTCCTTCGCATAGCTGGTGATGTCCACCGGACCGAAGTCGGGCACGCCACGCTCGGCCATGTCGCGGGTGTTCATGAAAACCAGCGTGCGCAGGTTTCTGACGCCGCGATAGCGATCGTCGTTGGAGTAGATGGTGGTGTTCCACTGATCGTGCGAGCGCATCGTGCCGAGCATCAGGAGGCCCTTTGCGAGCTCGTCGTCGTGCAGCGCCGCGGTGGAGAACTCGGCCTTTCCAGATTCGGTGAGGAAGATCAGCTCGCGGGCCGGCTGCTTGATCCGGAACCCGAACCTGGTGTGCGCGCGCCGGTTGAAGTCCTCGAAACCGTCGAGGACCTCGGCCATCTTGTCGCGGATGTTGTCGTAGTTCTCGACGTAGTGCTCCCACGGCGTTGAGGTGGCCGGCAGGCTGGCCAGGGCCATCCCGGCGATGATGGCGGGCTCCGACCGCAGCCGGGGCGAGGCCGGCCGCTTCATGCCCCGCGACAGGTGGACCATGCTCATCGAGTCCTCGACGCTGACCGCCTGGATCCCGGACCGCTGCTCGTCCTTCTCGGAGCGGCCAAGGCACGGCAGGATCAGCGCCGCCTTGCCGTGGACGAGATGGCTCCGGTTGAGTTTGGTGCTGACCTGGACCGTCAGATCGCATTTCCGCATGGCTTGGAAGGTGTAGGCGGTGTCCGGCGCGGCCAGGACGAAGTTGCCGCCCATCGACACGAACACCTTGACGGCACCGCGCTGCATCGCCTCGATCGTGGCGACGGTGCCGAGGCCCTCCTCGCGGGGCGGGTCGATCCCGCACGCTGTGGCGAGCCGGTCCAGGAAGGCGGCCTTCGGGCGGTGGTCGATGCCGCAGGTGCGGTTGCCCTGGACGTTGCTGTGCCCCCGGATCGGGCACGGGCCGGCGCCCTCGCGGCCGATGTTTCCCCGCAGCAGCAGCAGGTTCACGATCTCCCGGACGGTGTCGACGCCGTGTTCCTGCTGGGTGATTCCCAGGCACCAGCTGATGATCGTGCGGCTGGACCGTGCGTACACGTCGGCCACCCGGCGCATGACCGCCTCGTTGACGCCGGCCAGGCGTTCGAGTTCGGGCCAGGGGGTGTCGGTGCACAACTTCTGGTACGCCTCGAAGCCTTGGGTGTGCCGCGCGATGAACTCGTGATCAACGGCCTTGGCCTCGGTCCGGGCAGCTTCGAGGGTCGCCTTGGCGACACCGCGGAACAGGGCCATGTCCCCGGCGATCCGTGGCTGCACGTTCATCGTCCCGGTGCTGGTCGGGTGGAAGCGCGCCATCGCGAGGATCTCGTGCGGCACGATGGTCTCGCGGGACGCGGCCTCGATCAGCGGGTTGATGTGCACAATCTGCGCACCGCGGCGGAATGCCTCCGCGAGCGAGGTCAGCATGCGCGGGGCGTTGGATGCCGCGTTCGTGCCGACGACGAAGATTGCCTCGGCGTGCGTCCAGTCGACCAGGTCGACCGTCCCTTTGCCGCTGCCGATGGCGGCGGTCAAGGCTCTGCCGCTGGCCTCGTGACACATGTTTGAGCAGTCCGGCAGGTTGTTCGTGCCGAACTCGCGGGCCCAGAGCTGATAAAGGAACGTCGCCTCGTTGGACAGTCGCCCGGAGGTGTAAAAGGCGGCCTGATCGGGGCTGTCGAGGCTCTTCAGGGTCGCACCGACGAGTTCGAAGGCCTGCGGCCACGAGACCGGGACGTACTTGTCGGTCGCGGCGTCGTAGCGCATCGGCTCGGTGAGTCGGCCCTGGTCCTCGAGTGAGAAGTCGTCCCAGGAGGTCAGCTCAGTCACCGTGTGCGCCTCGAAGAAGGCGCGACCGACCCGCTTCGGCGTCATCTCCCACGTCACGTGCTTGATGCCGTTCTCACAGATGTCCAGGTGCAGGCCGTTGGTCGCGTCGGGCCACGCGCAGCCCGGACAGTCGAAGCCGCGGTTCTCGTGGTTCATGGTCAGCAGGGAGCGCGAACCCTCGACGACCTCGTGGGTCCGGGCCAGGACCTTTGCCACGCTGCGTGCCGCGCCCCAGCCCGCCGTCGGGTGCCGGTAGTCCTTCTGCTCGACCCCGGCCGCCGAGCCCGGTCCGCGCCCGCGGGCGGCTTCGGTCGGGGATCCGCCCAGCATGCTGCTCTCACCAGGCCGGGCGGGGGTTTCGTCGTACGCGGATCGGGTCATCGGTTCTCTCCTCGCAGAGGGACGGAGGCCGCATGCATCGCCGTCGGGGCACCATCCGCGACCGGAGCGATGACCGCTCCGGTCGCGACGGGACGCCCGGTTCAGCAGTCGTCGTAAGGGTTGTAGTAGCCGCTGTAGTAGGGGTACTCGCAACCGTCGGAGTACCCGTCGTCGCCGTAGGAGCCATCGTCGCCGTAGGAGTCGTCACCGCGGTAGCCGCCGTAGCCGCCACCGTGGTAGCCGCCGTAGCCGCCACCGCCGTAGCCGCCACCGCCGTAGCCGCCACCGTGGTACCTGCCTCCGCCGCCGTGCCCGTGGCCACCGTGTCCTCCGCCGGGGCGGGGAGCGAACGGGGCCGACGTGGCAAGGGCTGGGACCCGGGACGCCGGCACGTCTGCTGCGGAGGCCGCTGCGGTGCCCCCGACGACGAGTCCTGCGGCGAGCACGCAAACCGCGGCCGTTGCTGCGGCCCTGCTCAGAACTGAATATCTGCGCATCTGCATTCCTTCGCTGTTTCCGGGCCGGTCGGCCCGGTGGGTTCGTTGGGTTCTTGCGCGACCGCCAGGGCGCGGGCCAGGACCTCGGCCTCGTCGTGGGTGCCGACTGTCTCGGGTCTGGCCTCGACACTGGCGACCAGGCGCTGCAGTTCGGCGTTGATCGGTGCCCGGGCCCCGGCGCGGCGGGCGATCATGACGATCTCGCCGTTGAGGTAGTCGGTCTCGGTGCTCCGGCCCCGTTCGATGCTCTGCCAGGTCGAGCTGCCTGCCCGTTCCAGGCCGCCGATCTGACGCGGCATCACCAGGGCCGACCACGCCGAACTGTGCCGGTAGGCGATTCCCGCGCGGTCCAGGCAGGCGCGGCCCTCGTCCTGGGCCGCCGAGGTCAACGGGCCGTTCCGTGCCGGTGGGCCGCAGACCACCTCGACGGCGTTGCCCAGATTCGTCAGCAGCTTGCCGTACTTGACGGCCATCACGTCGGGCACGACGTGACTTTCGAACCCGGCCGTGCCCAGGTCGGCCGCCAGTTTCGCCAACTGCTCGTCCGAACCGCCGCAGTAGCGGCCGTGTTCCAGGACTCCCGGGACCGGCGAGGAGTAGGCCTCGAATTCACCGGGGCGCAGGTAGGCGTTGGGCGCCATCACGGCAGTGGCGTAGACGTTGTCGAAGAACCGTGCGGCGGTGCGCTCGTTGTCGACCCCGTTCTGCAGACAGACCACCGGGCAGCCCGCGCCGATCACCTGGGCCAGCTCGCGGGCCAGCCCGAAGGTGTCCTGCGACTTCACCGCCAACAGGGCCACCGTGCCCGGAGCCGGTCCCAGCTCCCGCAGCGAGGTCACGGTCGGCACCATCACCACCACGTCCTCGGTGGGCGTGCGCAGCCGCAACCCTTGGGCTCGGATTCGCTCCTCGTTCGCACCACGCGCCAGCAGAGCTACCTGCAGGCCTGCCTTGGCCAGCATCGCGGCCACGACCCCGCCGATCGCACCGGCACCGCAAACCACGTACACGGCCGCTACCCCCGCACCCGACCGGCCGGACCCGGCATCCGGCCCCCGCCGGTGGCCCGGATCGGTGGTCCGTCCAGCACGCTGCACTTACCTTGCCGAGCAAGGGTTTCGTCGTACCCGGATCGGGTCATCGGTTCTCCTGACAACAGGGACGGCGCCGCGATTCAGACTCGCTGGTGCGCCGCATCCCTGTCTGCGCAGCTAACGGCTGTCAGCGCCCTCCGGCAGCCGCCATCCACCATTCCTGCCAGCGGGTAGGCCGCGGCTGCGTCGTGGCCGCCGCCCGCCGGCCGCGTCGAATCCCGACGGCGTGCGGTGAGCTACCCGCCCGGACCGGGAACAGGCCGCCCGCCCTCGACCGGCACCGGAAGTTCGAAGCACGCGGTGGTGCCGCCATCGGCCGGGCTGAGCAGGGTGAAGGCGCCGCCGAGGGCCTCGATGCGGTCCCTGAGCCCGACCAGTCCCGAGCCCCGTTGCGGGTCGGCGCCGCCGACACCGTCGTCGCGCACGCGTATCCGCAGTGTGCCGTCGGAGGCTTCCGCGTCCACCTCCACAACCGAGGCTCGGGCGTGTTTGGCCGCGTTCGTCAGCATCTCCGAGACGGCGTAGTAGGCGCCCACCTCGACCGCCTCCGGAAGGCGGCCGTCGATCCGCACCGCGATGTCCACCGGTATTGCCGAGCGCCGGCCCAGCGCACGCAGGGCCGAGGGCAGCCCCGCGCTGGACAGGATCGCCGGATGGATGCCTCGGGAGATCTCCTGCAGTTCGTCCAGCACGTCGGTGAGCCCGGTGGCCACCTCAATGATCTCGGCTCGCAGATCGGCGCCGTCGCGCGGTGCCGCCGCCGAGGAGCGCAGCCGCAGCGCCAGCGCCAGCAGGTGTTGTTGCGCGCCGTCGTGCAGGTCGCGCTCGATCCGGCGGCGGGCTTCGTCCGCGGCCGCCACGATCCGGGTCCGCGAGGCCGCGAGCTGGGCGCGGCTCTCGGCGTTCCCCACTGCGGTCGCGACGAGCTCGGTGAAGTCCGCCATCCGCTCGGCGGTGTCGGGCGGGAACGGTCCTTGCCTCGACAAGGCATTGGCCACGCCCCACAGGCGCCCTTCGACGGTGATCGGGCTGGCCACCATCGACCGGATTCCCAGCTCGCGCAGGCGCTGCGCCATCGGGTCGGTCGCGGCGCTCCACTCGTCCTCGTCGACCTGTGCGCAGCGTCCGGTCTGCCACACGCGGGCCGGGGCCGAGTAATCGTGGAGGCGAACGGCTGTCCCGGCCGGCAGGTTGAGCGGCACGTCGCCGACGCCGCCGAGAGGCACGGCGGAGGTACCGTCGGGTTCGAAGCGGGCTATGCCGGCGCTGTCGGCGCCGAGGAGGCGGCGCACCTCCTCGCTGACGGCGAGGAAGATCTCGGCCGGATGGGTCTCCCGGGCGACGAGGGTGGCTATGCGCCGCAGTGCGGCCTGCTCCTGCAGGAGACCGGCGAGTTCGTCGCGGCCGGCCTCCAGCGAGTACCAGTTCTGCGCATTGGCGACCGCGGTGGCGACGAGGTCGGTGAACTGGGCCAGCCGCACCTCGGCGTCCGGCGGGATCGGCCCG
>DATAUG010000193.1:0-1532 GCA_036268355.1 Sporichthyaceae bacterium | reverse complement strand
GGTCTGCGGGTCGACCGCGTTGCGGACCTCCGGACGGTCGATCGTCACGACGGCCACCGGCCCGTCGAGGTACATGCGCACCCGATCCATGACCGCATCATGGCGGTCCGGCGCGGTCCTGACGAGCCGTCAGGCGGCGTGCAAGGATCTGGACGACCGACGGTGTGCCTCGCAGCGGGGTGCGCCCGGTGCGGCGTGAGGTGATGCGATGGCCGCGGACGAACGGGCGGTGGTGCGGGCCGCGGGTGCGGCGGCGCGCGAACTGCGAACGGTGCGCGACCCGAACCGGCACGCCCACGGCGACTGGAACCTCGGTGAGCTGGGTGTGCACATGCTGCACGTCCTGGATTTCGAGTTGGCCACCGTGCGCGGCGACCAACCACCGCAGATCGCGGACTTCGCTGCGCTGAGCCGCCTGACCGTCGACTACGTACGGGCCGAACCCAGCCGCGACCCGAAGGACCTGGCCGACCGCATCGAGGCGCGGGCCGCCCAGTACGCGGCTGCCACCGAGGGCCGCTCGGCCGAGGCCGAGTTCGCGTGGATGGGTGGCACCCGGCTGCCGTTGCGCACGCTGCACGCTCACGTCATCAGCGAGATGTCCGTGCACAGTTGGGACGTCGCCCACGCCGAGGGCCGCTCGTTCGTGGTACCCCCCGACGCCGCGCTGGCAGCGTTGGAGGACTTCGTCGTCCCGCTGGTGCAGGCGGTCGGGGCGGCCGGGTCGTTCGGCGGCCCCACCGCGTTCGTCGACCAGGCCCGCGGCCGAGATTTCCGGGCCCGCTATGCGGTGCAGGTGGCCGGCGGGTCGCGCCGGCACTTCGTGTTCGCCGACGGGGCTCTGCACATCACCGACCCGCAGTCGGGCCGTCCGGTGGACTGCCGCGTCTGGGCCGAACCGAGCGCGCTGCTGCTGGTGATGTGGGGTCGGGCCGGCCAGTGGCCGGCGGTTGCCCGGGGCCGGATGCGTGCCTGGGGACGCAAGCCCTGGTTGGCGATGCGACTGCCGTCGCTGCTGCACACCCCATGACGCAGACGAGCCGCGGGCGCCACCGAGAGGCGCCCGGACTCGTCGTGACCTCGGCCGCCTCCCCTCGGCGGTGGGCCGTGCTGGTCGTGATGTGCCTGGCCCTGTTGGTCACCGGCATCGACGGGACGATCGTCAACGTCGCGTTGCCGTCGCTGGTGCGTGAACTGGGGACCTCGTCCACCCAGCTGCAGTGGGTCACCGACGGCTACACGATCGTCTTCGCCGGATTCCTGCTGATCGCGGGCAACACCGGCGACCGGCTGGGCCGAAAACCCTGCCTGGTGGGCGGTCTGCTGATCTTCGGCGCCGGGTCCTTCGCCTGCTCGCAGGTCCACAGACCGGATCCGCTGATCCTGATGCGGGGGGTCCAGGGCCTGGGCGCGGCGTTCATCATGCCCGCGACGCTGTCGATCCTGACCAACGTCTTCGCCGACGCCGGCGAACGCACGCGGGCCATCGCGATCTGGGCCGGGGTCTCCGGGCTCGGCGTGGCGATCGGCCC
>DATAUG010000192.1:0-18939 GCA_036268355.1 Sporichthyaceae bacterium | reverse complement strand
CGGCGTTCCAGTAGGCCAGGCTGACGTGCCCGGTTAGATGTCGTAGTACAGCTCGAACTCGTGCGGGTGCGGGCGCAGCCGGACGGGGTCCAGTTCGTTGGTCCGCTTGTAGTCGATCCAGGTCTCGATCAGGTCCGGGGTGAACACGCCGCCCTCGGCGAGGTAGGCGTGGTCGGCCTCCAGTGAGTCGAGCACCTTCGGCAACGAGTCCGGGACCTGCGCGATTTCGGCGGCCTCGTCCGGCGCGAGCTCGTAGAGGTCCTTGTCGACCGGCACCGGTGGCTCGATCTTGTTCTTGATGCCGTCCAGGCCGGCCATCAGCATCGCGGAGAACGCCAGGTAGGGGTTCGACGACGGGTCGGGCACCCGGAACTCGATGCGCTTGGCCTTCGGGTTCGAACCGGTGATCGGGATCCGGACGCAGGCCGAGCGGTTACGGGCCGAGTAGACCAGGTTGACCGGGGCCTCGAAGCCGGGCACCAGCCGGTGGTAGGAGTTCATCGTCGGGTTGGTGAACGCCAGCAGCGACGGGGCGTGGTGCAACAGGCCACCGATGTACCAGCGCGCAATGTCGGAGAGCCCGCCGTAGCCGAGCTCGTCGTAGAACAGCGGCGTGCCGTCCTTCCAGAGCGACTGGTGGCAGTGCATGCCGGAGCCGTTGTCGCCGAACAGCGGCTTGGGCATGAAGGTGACGGTCTTGCCGTGGGCCGCCGCGACATTCTTGATGATGTACTTGAACTTCATCAGGTCATCGGCCGAGTGGGCCAACGTGGAGAACTTGTAGTTGATCTCCTGCTGGCCCGCGGTCCCCACCTCGTGGTGCGCGCGCTCGACCTCCAGCCCGACGGTTTCCAGCGCCAGCACCATCTGGTCGCGCAGGTCCGCGAAGTGGTCGCGCGGCGGGACCGGGAAGTACCCGCCCTTGTACGGGGTCTTGTGGCCCTGGTTGCCACCCTCCTCGACCCGCCCGGTGTTCCAGGCGCCCTCGATCGAGTCGATGTAGTAGTAGCCGGCGTTCTGCCTGGTCTCGAAGCGCACGTCGTCGAAGATGTAGAACTCCGCCTCCGGGGCGAAGAACGCGGTGTCCGCGATGCCCGTCGCCTTGAGGTGCGCCTCGGCCTTCTTGGCGATCTGCCGCGGGTCGCGGCTGTACGGCTCGCCGGTCAGCGGGTCGACGATGCTCATGTTGACGATCAACGTCTTCTCGGCCCGGAAGGGGTCGAGGTAGCAGGTGTCGATGTCCGGGATCAGCTTCATGTCCGACTCGTGGATCGCCTGGAAGCCGCGGATCGAGGAGCCGTCGAACATCTGGCCTTCGGTGAAGAAGTCCGCCGCAACCGACTTCGCGGGCACGTTGAAGTGCTGCATGATCCCCGGAAGGTCAATGAAGCGCACATCGACGAACTGGACCTTCTCGTCCTTGATGAACTTCATGACCGCGTCGACGTTGCTGAACATCCGTCCTCCTTGCCCGGGGTCGGGCCCGGGCGGTCCTCGATGCGAATCGGGTTTCGGCGCGCACATTCTTTCGGGCGCCACCGTCGGCCCGCCACCGGGGTCCATGGTGGCGGCAGGCGAGGGCGCATATGTTTCGGCGGCGTTACGGTTTGCCGAGGGTGCCTCGGCCGGCGGCCGCGCGCGGTGCCGCGCCGGGCCCGCTGCAGCACCCCGGAGCCACATGAGGCACTCTGCTGACATGGACCGACGGATGTTGGGGTCGTGGCTGTCCGGCCCGCGTTCGTTCGCCGAGGCGGCCGGCATCGACCTCGGCTACCCGGGGAAGCGGTTGGGGCTGCCTGCGCAGGGCACGAACTCGGTGGCGGGGTTCGGCAGGCGCTTCGCCGCGACCATGATCGACTGGATCCTGGCCTCGTTCGTGGTCGGTGCGTTCGCGCCCCGGCCGAGCCAGGTCGAGCGGTTGTTCCTGCCGCCGGTGGCCTTCGCCCTGCTGAACATCGCCCTGGTGACCACGATCGGCGCGGGCATCGGCGGGCGGGTCCTGGGCATCCGGGTGGCCCGGCTGGACGGCTCGAACCCGCCGTTCGTGTCGGTACTGCTGCGTACCTTCCTGATGTCGTTCGCCGTGCCCGCCCTCATCTGGGACCGCGACGGCCGCGGGTTGCACGACCGGGCGGCGGGCACCGTGGTGGTGATGCGTTGAACGGCCGGGCAGTCAGCGCGGCTTCGGGCCCTTCGGCAGGCGCGCCCCCTTTGGCATCGGCCCCTTGGGCATCGGCAGGTTGCTCATCAGGTCGCCCACCGCGCGCAGGCGGTCGTTGATCTCGGTCACCTGACCCGGTCTCAGTTTCCGTTCCAGTTTCATCATGTGTTTGGTCAGCTTGCGCAGCGGCACCTGGCCCTCGGCGTCGCCGACGACAACCTCGACGACCGGAGCATCCTGGACGAACCGGTTCATCCGTTTGCGCTCGGCGTCCAGCAGCGCGGCCACCCCGCGCGCCGAGCCCTCGCCGACGAGCACGATCCCGGGCCGGCCCACGGCGCGATGGAGCACGTCCTGCTGCCGGCTGACCGCGACGCCGGGCGTCACCCGCCACCCGCCGCGCTTCATCTGCTGCAGCACCGAGGCCGCCGCCCCGACCTGGCCCTCGATGCGGGTGTAGGCGGCCTTCTGCACCCGCGTCCCGAACGCGAACATCGCGGCCAACAGGCCGGTCATCACGGCGAAGATGCTGCCGAAGATGACGTGCCCGATCAGTAGGCCCAGTACGAAAATCACGGCGAAGTCGATTGCGAACGCGCCCAGCAGCACGAGCGGCAGCTGCTTGTCGTGCTCGACCGTGACTTTGTAGGCCATGCGCAGCTGCGCGAGCTTGCCGGTCGGGAGGTCGGGCGGCTCGCTGGATTTCGCCATGGCAGCAGAGCTTATTCGGCGGTTATTCGGTCGATCGGTCGGCCATCGCCTCGCGATGCAGCCTGCCCGCGCGGTACGACGAGCGGACCAGCGGACCGGACATCACGCCGCGGAAACCCAACTCACGGGCCCGGACGGCGAGGGCGTCGAACTCCTCCGGCGGGACCCAGCGCTCGACCGGGTGGTGCCGCAGACTCGGCCGTAGGTACTGCGTGATCGTCAGCAGGTCGGTGCCCGCGCCGACCAGGTCGCGCATGGTCTCGTCCACCTCGTCGGGGTCCTCACCGAGGCCGAGGATCAGGTTCGACTTGGTGACCAACCCGGCCGCATGGGCCGCGGAGATCACCTCCAGCGAGCGCTCGAACCGGAAGCCGGGGCGGATGCGTCGGAACACCCGCGGCACTGTCTCGATGTTGTGTGCGAAGACTTCCGGCCGCGACTCGAACACCTGGGCCAGCAATTCCGGGATCGCGTTGAAGTCCGGCGCCAGCAGTTCGACGCCGCAGTCGGGGATGGCCTCGTGGATCGCCCGCACCGTCTCGGCGTAGAGCCACGCACCTCCGTCGGGGAGGTCGTCGCGGGCGACCCCGGTGACCGTTGCGTAGTGCAGTCCCATCCGGGCCACCGAATCGGCGACCCGACGCGGCTCGTCGCGATCGAGCGCGACCGGCTTGCCGGTGTCGATCTGGCAGAAGTCGCAGCGTCGGGTACAGACCTCGCCGCCGATGAGGAACGTCGCCTCCCGGTCCTCCCAGCACTCGAAGATGTTCGGGCAGCCGGCTTCCTGGCAGACGGTGTGCAGGCCTTCGGTGGCAACCAGTTCGCGCAGCGCCGTGTACTCCGGGCCGGTACGCAGCCGGGTCCGGATCCACGGCGGCTTGCGCTCGATCGGGATCTCGGCGTTGCGAACCTCCAGGCGCAGCAGACGCCTGCCCTCCGGGGTGACGGTCATCAGCGGGCCCCTACCTCGGAGGGCACGTGCAGCGGCCCGCGGTCGACCCGGGTTGCGCCCAGCGCCTCGGCCACCCGCCGTTCGACCAGCGGCACGACCTCGGCCACCGTCACCCGGCGCCCCAGCTCGGCCGCCAGCGTGGTCACCCCCGCGTCGGCGATGCCGCACGGCACGATCCGGGTGGACCACGACAGGTCGCAGTCGCAGTTGAGCGCGAAGCCGTGCATGGCCACGCCGCGGGCGACCCGGATCCCGACCGCGGCGACCTTGCGGTCCGGCGTGCCGGCGAACCAGACCCCGCTGCGCCCCGCCACCCGATGAGTCGCCAGCCCGAGGTCGGCGCAGACCGCGATCAGCGCGGCCTCCAGACGCCGGACGTGGTCGACGACGTACACGCCGTCGGGCAGCTTGACGATGGGGTAGCCGGTCAGCTGACCCGGGCCGTGCCAGGTGATCTTGCCGCCGCGGTCGACCTCGACCACCGGGGTGTCGTCGGAAGGCCGTTCGGCGGCCTCGGTGCGGCGGCCCGCGGTGAAGACCGCCTCGTGCTCCAGCAGCAGGACCGTGTCCGGGACCTCGTCGGCCACCCGCTGCTCGTGCAGTTGCCGCTGCAGTTCCCACGTCGGGAGGTAGGGCACCGGCCCGGCGTCCAGGCTGTGGCGGAACTCCAGCACCGGCATCCTTCGATGTTAGGCAATCAGGCAGCGGACGCCGCGCGTATCGCGGACTCGACCGTGGGGTGGGTGAACGTGAAGCCGGCGGCCAGCAACGCCTGCGGCGCGACCCGTTGGCTGCGCAGCGGTTCGCCGGCGAACTCGCCGAGCGCCAGCCGCAGGCCGAGGGCCGGGGCGGGCAGCACGGTGGGCCGGTGCAGCACCCGGCCCATCACCGCGGTCACCCCGGCGTTGGTCATCTGCTCGGGGCCGGTCAGGTTGACCGGACCCGACACCGGTGCGGTCAGCAGGAACTGCAACGCCCGTACCTCGTCGGCCAGCGAGATCGGGCTCCACCACTGGCGGCCCGACCCCAGCTTGCCGCCGAGCCCGAGCTTGAACAGCGGGAACATGCGGCCCCACGCCCCGCCGGCGGCCGCCACCACGAGGCCGGTCCGGGCCCGGACCACCCGGATGCCCGCGACTTCGGCCGGGGTGGCCGCGGCCTCCCACCGCACGCACAACTGCGCCAGGAAGTCCGAGCCGGCCGGGGAGTTCTCGTCGAGGATCTCCTCGCCGCCCTCGCCGTAGTAGCCGATCGCGGAGGCGTTGATCAACACCGACGGCTTCGGTTCCAGCGCCGCCAGTGCGGTGGCCAGGGTGTGCGTGGCACGCAGCCGGCTGTCGATCAGCACTCGTTTGTAGGCCAGGGTCCAGCGCTTGTCGCCCACCCCGGCGCCGGCCAGGTTCACGGCCGCCTCGACACCGGCCAGGTTCGCCGGGTCGAGCGGCTGGGCCGGGTCCCACCGGATCTCGTCGCCGGCCGTCGGCGCCCGACGGACCAGGCACCGCACGTCGTGCCCGTCCTTGCGCAACGCGGCGGTCAGCGCTCGCCCGATCAGCCCCGACGAACCAGCCACCACAACCTTCACGCGTCGCTCACCGGCCCCGTCCCCTCGTTGCGTCCGAAGAAGTGGTCGTTATAGCGACCGTTTCTTCGGACGCAAGGATCTGGCGCGCTGCAGTCACAGGCCGAGTTCGGCCTCGAAGGCCGCTTCCTCGAGGCGGTGCTTGACGGTGGTCAGGAAGCGGGCGGCGTCGGCGCCGTCGACGAGGCGGTGGTCGTAGGTCAGGGCCAGGAGCACCATCGAGCGGATCGCGATCGTCTCGCCGAGGTTCGGGTCGTCGATGACCACCGGGCGCTTCACCACCGAGCCGGTGCCCAGGATGCCCACCTGCGGCTGGTTGATGATCGGGGTGTCGGTCAGCGCGCCCCGGCTGCCGGTGTTGGTCAGCGTGAAGGTGCCGCCGCCGAGGTCGTCCGGGGCGATCTTGTTGTTCCGGGTGCGCGCCGCCAGGTCGTTCATCGCCCGGCCGAGCCCGGCGATGTTCAGCTCGTCGGCGTTGTGCACGACGGGCACCAGCAGGCCGCGCTCGGTGTCGACGGCCAGACCCAGGTGTACGTGCGGGTGATAGGTGACCTCGCCCTTCTCGGTGTCGATCGAGGCGTTCAGCTTCGGGTGCGCCTTCAGTGCCTCGATCGTCGCCTTCGCGAAGAACGGCAGGAAGGTGAGCTTCTGCCCCTCGCGGGCCTCGAAGGCGGCCTTCGCCTGCTCGCGCAGCCGGGCGATGCGGGTCACGTCGACCTCGACCCAGCAGGACAACTGTGCGGAGACCTGCAGCGACTCGACCATCCGGGCCGCGATCACCTTGCGCAGCCGCGACATCGGCTGGGTGCCGCTCAGCGGCACCGTGGCAGTCGCCGAGGCGGCATGCGACATCTGTGTCGAGGCGGCGGGGGCCGACGGCTGCACCGATCCGGAGGCCGACACGGCGGGTGCCGACGCGGCGGGAGTTGGGGCCGGGGCCGGCGGCGCCGCAGGCGGGGTGGCCACCGGTGCCGGGCGGGCCTGTTGGGCGTCCTGCGCGGCGCGGGCCGCGTCGAGCACGTCCTGCTTGCGGATGCGCCCGCCGACGCCGGTCCCGGCGATCCTCCCGAGGTCGATGTTGTTGTCCGCCGCCAGTTTGCGGACCAGCGGGGTGACGTAGCTGCTCACGTCGGTGTCGGCCCGGCCGTTGGCCGGTGGCCCAGCGACCGGGGCGGGTGCAGGCGGGGCGGGTGCCGGAACCGGGGCGGGTGCCGGAACCGGGGCGGGTGTGGCGGCGGTCGGCGGCGCGTCCGCAGCCGGTGGTGCGGCGGACGCTGGGGCGGTCGCGGTGGGCTGCGCCACCGGGGTCGGGGCCGTGCCCGGCGCGCCGATCAGGCCCAACTGAGTGCCCACCCCGACGGTCTGATCCTCCGTCACATCGATGCTCAGCAGGACACCCGCGGCCGGGGCCGGGATCTCGGTGTCGACCTTGTCGGTGGAGATCTCCAGCAACGGCTCGTCGGCTTCCACGGCGTCGCCGACGCGCTTGAGCCAGCGGATGACTGTCCCCTCGGTGACGCTCTCGCCGAGCGCCGGCAACAGCACCGGGGTGCCGCCGGCGGAGGCTGCCGGAGCGGCGGCGGGTGCCGGCGCGACCGGCGGCGTCGAGGCCGGCTGCGCGGCAGCGGCGGTGGCGGGCGTGGGGGGCGGTGGCGCCGACGTCGGCGCCGGGGCAACCGCAGGCGCGGGTGTGAGGGCGGGTGCCGCGGCCGGTTCCGGAGCCGTGAGAGCCGACGGGGCGGCGTCGGCCGGCCGGGCCGGTGCGCCGGGCGACTCGCCCGCCTCACCGATCACTGCCAGCTCGGCCCCGACCGCCACCGTCTCGTCCTCCCCGACGCTGATCCGCAGCAGCACGCCGGAGGCCGGGGCGGGGATCTCGGTGTCGACCTTGTCGGTGGAGATCTCCAGCAACGGCTCGTCGGCCGTTACCCGGTCGCCCTCCTTCTTCAGCCAGCGCGTGACGGTGCCCTCGGTGACGCTCTCGCCGAGCGCCGGCAGGGTGACGGAGACCGGCATGGAGAAAACTCCTCAGAAGTGGTCGCGCTGGGTCATTGAACTGACGCCGCGTCAGCCGTGGGCGTGCAAGGGTTTCCCGGCCAGCGCGAGGTGTGCTTCGCCGATCGCCTCGCCCTGCGTTGGGTGCATGTGGATCAGGGCGGCGACGTCGTTGGGCAGCGCCTCCCAGTTGTAGATCAACTGGCCCTCGGCGACGAGTTCGCCGGCCCGTGCGCCCACGATGTGGACGCCGACCACCGGACCGTCCACCCGGCTGACCAACTTGACCGCGCCGGACGTCCGAAGGATCTGGCTCTTGCCGTTGCCGGCCAGGTCGTAGATCAGCGTCTGCACCGCGTCGGCTCCGTATCGCTCCCGGGCCGTCGCCTCGGTCAGCCCGACCGAGGCGACCTCCGGCTCGCAGAACGTGACCCGCGGCACGCCGTCGTAGTCGATCGGGACCACCGGCAGGCCGGCCAGTCGTTCCGCCACCAGGATCCCCTCGCCGAAGCCGACGTGGGCCAGTTGTGGGGTCGGGATCAGGTCGCCGACCGCGGAGATCGTCGGCACGCTGGTCTGGCAGAGCGGGTCGACCTTGACGTACCCGCGGTCCATCGCGACCCCGACCTCTGCGTAGCCGAGACCGTCCGAGACCGGGCCACGCCCGATGGCGACCAGCAGCACTTCTGCCTCGAACTGCTTGCCGTTGTCCGTGCTGATCCGCAACCCGGACTCGGTGTACTCGACCCCGGTGAACCGGGTGCCGAGTTCGAACGCGATCCCGCGCTTGCGGAAGGCTCGTTCGAGCAGCTTCGAGTTGTTCTCGTCCTCCACCGGAACCAGGTGCGGCAGCGCTTCGATGATCGTGACCTCGGCTCCGAACGAACGCCAGACACTGGCGAACTCGACGCCGATCACCCCGCCGCCGAGGATCACCACGGACTTGGGCACATGGTCCAACGTCAGCGCGTGGTCGGAGCTGAGGATCCGGTTGCCGTCGATGGTCAGCCCCGGCAGCGAGCGGGCGTACGAACCGGTCGCCAGAACCACATGCTTTCCCACATAACGCACCCCGCCGGCCTCGACCGACGTCGGCCCGGTAAGGCGTCCCTCGGCCTCGATCACCACGATCTTGCGGCTGCGCACCAGGCCCTGGAGGCCCTTGTAGAGCTTCCCGACAACACCTTCGCGATAGGCGGTCACGCCGGGCATGTCGATGCCGTCGAACGTGGCCCGCACGCCGAAGTGCTCGCTCTCCTTGGCCGAGTCGGCCACCTCAGCGGCATGCAGCAGGGCCTTCGTGGGGATGCACCCGCGGTGCAGGCAGGTGCCGCCGAGCTTGTCCTTCTCGATCAGTACGACTGACATCCCCAGTTCCGCAGCGCGCAGCGCGCAGGCATAGCCACCGCTGCCGCCGCCGAGGATGACCAGGTCGTACTCGGTGCCGGCTGTACTCATGTTCGCTTGCGCTCCTCGCTCGTTCCTCGCTCGTCGCAGTCGCTCACGGCTTGCATCACTGCAAGTGTCCTTCGCGGCGCCGCGCCCGGGCGTCGCCGGCGCGGCTACCATGCACAACGTTGTGGGATTCACCGGCAATCCTTCCACCTGGGCAGCGGCCGGAACGGGCCGGTCGGCCCGGTAGTGGCGAACATCTCCCGTAGCAGCGCTCATGCCGACGCCTGACTACGCTCCGTGACAGCGCTCGCGGAATGCCGCAGCGACATTTGTTCGCTCGCTGCGCTCGCTCACACCTTCTCCGACCGGCGGGCCGCCCGACGGCATACTGCTCCAATGCGCTGGTTCCGCCGCCGTCAGCGCCCGGGCACGATGCGCCGGGCGGACCTGGTCGACCGCGACCACCTCGAGGCTTGGGCCAAGGCACGGCGCGGTGTCGAGGCCTACCTGGAACCCCGGACCACGGTCACCGAGGCCACGATGATGCTCATCGCCGGCGACGGCGAGTGGACCCGGCGCCGGGTGCCCAGCCCGGAGATCGCCCGTAGCTTCACCGCCCGCATCGGGATCCCGTGCTACGACGTGGCGATCACCGGCTATCCGCAACGCAAGCGCGACTACGACGCCCGGCGCAGCGCGGAAGGACGTTCACCACGTAGCGCGGAAGGACGCTGAGCCGGCCGGCGGACCACGCCGTCGAGCGCACCCGCCGAGGTCGGCAGCGCCGTCAGGTCCGGGCGGGCGCGCCGTTCTCGGCCAAGTCCTCGGCCAGCCGGATCAGGGTGCGCACTCCGGCCCCGGTCCCGCCCTTCGGTGTGTAGCCGTAGGGCTCGGACTCGTTGAATGCTGTGCCGGCGATGTCGAGGTGGGCCCACTTCACGCCGTCGGCGACGAACTCCTTCAGGAAGATCCCGGCCGTCAGTGCGCCGCCGAACCGCTCGCCGATGTTGGCGATGTCGGCCACCGACGACTTGAGTCCGGCTCGCAGTTCCTCCGGCAACGGCAGCGGCCACATCGGTTCGCCGGCACGATCGGCGACGTCGTGGACGCGGGCCCGCAGGTCGTCGTCGTTGGCCATGATTGCCGAGGTGCGGTGCCCCAGCGCGATCACCACGGCGCCGGTGAGCGTGGCGATGTCGACCAGCACGTCGGGGGTGTCCTCGCAGGCCCGCGCCAGCGCGTCGGCCAGGATCAGCCGGCCTTCGGCGTCGGTGTTCAACACCTCGACGGTCTTGCCGGAGTACATCTTCAGCACGTCCGACGGCCGCTGGGCCGTGCCGGAGGGCATGTTCTCGACCATCGGCGCCCAGGTGGTGACGTTGACCGGGAGCTTGAGCCGGGCGATCGCCCGGGTGGCGGCCACGACCGCGGCGGCGCCGCCCATGTCGCACTTCATGGTGATCATGGCGTCGGCCGGCTTGAGCGACAGGCCACCGGAGTCGAACGTGACGCCCTTGCCGACCAACGCCAGATGCACCTTGGCCCGCGGGTGACGATACGTCAGCTTCACCAGCCGCGGCGGGCTGCTCGAGCCCTGCCCGACGCCCACGATCCCGCCGTAGCCGCCCTTCTTCAGGGCCTTGTCGTCCATCACCTCGACCTTGACGCCCGTCACGGCGCCGGCCGTGGTGGCCTCGGTCGCCAGGTCCGCGGGGCGGAGGTCGGACGGCGGGGTGTTCACCAGGTCGCGCACGAGGCTGACCGCTTCGGCCACCACCTCGGCGCGGGACACCGCCGCCTTGCTCGCGGGCTCACTCGCCGAGTCGGCGCACACGGTGATCGCCGCCACCGGCGCCCTGTCCGCGGAGCCGTTGTCGGTGCTGCGGTACCGCAGGAACGCGTACGCGCCCAGCAGCGCGCCCTCGGCCACGGCGCCCACGGCGCCTGCGTCGCTCGCCGGCAGCGCCAGGGCGACCGAGCGACTGCCCGCCATCGACCGGGTCGCGGCACCGGCGGCGCGCCGCAGCACCTCGTTGTCCCAACCGGCGCGGGCGCCGGGTGCCTTCCCCAACCCGACCACGACGACCAGCGTGGCGGCCACTTTCCCGCCGCCGGGCAGCTTGGCGATCTGCTCGGCCTTGCCCTCGTGGCCCAGGGCGGTCAGCAGCGCCGCGAGCTTCCCCCCGAGGGCGGCCTCGACCGCCTTGGCGGCGTCCGTGAGGACCAACCCGCGCGGCCCGGTGGACACGCCGACCACCACGGCGTCGCCCTTGACCTCGGTGACTGCCGCGCCGCTCAACGAGATCGTGGCCACTGCCGTCCTCTGCTCGATGTCGGATGTCCCAACGATGTTAGTAGCGTCGGCTCCTGTGACTGCTGCTGTGCCACTGCGCCGCTCCCCGTTGTACGACCACCACCGCGCGCTGGGCGCCAAGATGGCCGACTTC
Source organism: Sporichthyaceae bacterium (assembly GCA_036268355.1). Classification (GTDB taxonomy): domain Bacteria; phylum Actinomycetota; class Actinomycetes; order Sporichthyales; family Sporichthyaceae; genus DASQPJ01. The sequence goes on along the minus strand of DATAUG010000192.1, from coordinate 7,696 downwards.
GGGGGATGGGAGATGCCCATCGACTACGGGGGCGAGCCCAGCCGGCTGGGCGTGGTCGCCGAACACACGGCGGTGCGCACCGCCGTCGGCGTGTTCGACGTCAGCCATCTGGGCAAGGTCAGCGTGCGCGGTCCGGGGGCGGCGCAGTTCGTCGACGCCTGCCTGACCAACTCGCTGGACCGGATCAAGCCCGGCCAGGCGCAGTACACGTTGTGCTGCGACGCCGAATCCGGCGGCATCGTCGACGACCTGATCGTCTACCTGCGCGAGGAGTCGGACCTGCTGCTCGTGCCGAACGCGGCGAACGCGGCGCAGGTCGCGCGACGCCTGGCGGAGGCGGCCCCGCCCGGGGTCGCGGTGTCCGACGAGCACGAGGCCTTCGCCGTGCTGGCGGTCCAGGGCCCGGAAAGCGATCGACTGCTCACCGAGTTGGACCTGCCGGTCGGGCACGATTACATGAGCTTCGCCATCGGCACCTGGGCGGGCCGTCCGGTCACCGTCTGTCGCAGTGGCTACACGGGGGAACGCGGATACGAACTGCTCCCGGTGTGGTCGGACGCGGGCTCGATGTGGGAGGCGCTGCTGGCCGCCGGTGGCGTCCCGTGCGGCCTGGGTGCCCGGGACACGCTGCGGACCGAGATGGGCTACCCGCTGCACGGGCAGGACATCTCGCTGCAGGTGACCCCGGTGACGGCCGGCCTGGGCTGGGCCGTCGGCTGGGACAAGCCGGCGTTCTGGGGCCGGGACGTCCTGCCGGCCGAGCGGGCCGCCGGTCGCCGGATGCGACCGGTGGGGCTGGAGGCGCTCGACCGGTCGATCCCGCGCCCGCACATGACCGTGCGTCAGGAAACCGACGGTCCGGTGGTGGGGGAGGTCACCTCGGGGACGTTCTCGCCGACCCGCAAGCTGGGGATCGGGTTGGCCTTGGTGGCGGCCGGGATCGCCGACGGCTCGTCGGTCGTACTCGATGTGCGCGGCCGGCCGGGGGAGTTCCGCGTGGTACGCCCGCCGTTCGTGCCGTCCCGGGTGCGATGAGGTTCAGTCGGATCAGTCGTACGGGAAGGGCGCCGTCGACAGGACCACCAGGACCACCGTGGTCCCGATCTCGACGAGGGCACCGAGGACATCGCCGGTGATCCCGCCGAACCGGCGCTCGCACTTGCGCAGCAACACCTCGGCCGCGGCCCAGGACAACGTCGCGGCCAGCGCGCAGCGCGCCATCCCGAGCCCGGCGACCCCGCCGACCGCGACCTGCACCGACACGACCAACGCAGTGGCGCCCGCGGCCGCCATCGGGTCCACCGTCCCGGCGACCATCGCCCCCAGACCGTTCGGCCGGGCCGCCCGGGGACCGCGACAGGCCCACGGGAGGTTCCCGCGACCGGCCGTGGCAGCCAGCACCATCGCCGCCACGATCCGGTGCCCATGCCCGTAGCCGAGTTGGCCCGACAGCGCCGCCACCTGCGCCAGGAGCACCAGCACCAGGGTGACCACCCCGAACGGGCCGATGTCCGAACGCTTCATCACGGCCAGCGCCTGTTCCGGGCCGCCGGCCGAGCCCAGGCCGTCGGCGGTGTCCGCCAGGCCGTCCAGGTGCAGGCCGCGGGTGAGCCCGGCCGGCACGGCCACGGCGCAGACGGCCGCCACCAGGCTCGAGGTGCCCAGGCGACCGCAGGCCCAGGCCGCCCCACCGGCTGTCGCGCCCAGGGCCGCCCCGACCACCGGTGCCCAGAGCATCGCCGCCCCGGCCGTGGCGCGATCGGTTCGCACCGCACCCACCGGGATCACGGTGAGCGTTCCCAGGGACAGCCGTAGGCCGTCGAGTGCGATCAAGGCATGCCCGGATCCGTCAGCCGCAGCAGCCGACCGGCCACGACCAGCGCCACCTCGTCGCTGGCCTGTGCCACCGCGGCGTTGAGCTGCCCGAGCCGGTCCCGGAACAGCCGACCCGCCGGGCTGACCGGCACGACCCCCAGTCCCACCTCGCTGCTGACGGCGATCACGTACCCGGTTGCGGCGCGCCAGGCGCCGGTCAACGCCGCGCACCGGCGGTCCACCTGCGCGGCCGCGCCGGCGGCGCCGTCCCAGGCATTGGCCTCGTCCATGACCCGGGTCAGCCACAGGCTCAGGCAGTCGACCAGCACGACGCCGGCGGCGCGGAGTTCCGCGACCACGTCACCGGTCTCCACGGTCTGCCAACCGGCGGGACGTCGGGCCCGGTGCTCGGTGATCCGGGCTGTCCACTCGGGGTCGTCGGGCCGAAGCGGGGCCGTGGCCACGTAGACGACCGACCGCGAACCGGCCACGGCGACCGCCCGGGCCTCGGCCGCGGCCGACTTTCCCGACCGCGCGCCGCCGAGGAACAGCACGCGTCGCGACGGTGGATTCCCTCGACTGTCCATTGCAGTCGTAGCCTGCCTCAGTCGGTCTCGGAGGGAACGACCAGCGCACCCGCTAATCTGACGATCCATCTCGGTCGGCCTCCGAGGGAGCGACCAGCGCAGTCGTTAGCCTGACTGTCCATCCTCGATCGGTGTCGGAGGGAAGGACCAGTCGATGGCGTGGAGCTGGCGCTACGAACGTTCGGACGGCAGCGAGGTGCTGCCGGTGGCGGGCACCGTGCCGCAGTTCCCGACCCAGGCCGATGCGGAGAGCTGGGTCGGCGAGGTCTGGCGGGAACTGCTGGAGCAGGGCGTGGACGCCGTGACCTTGCTGGAGAACGGAGCCCGCGTCTACGGCCCGATGTCGTTGCATCCGGCCGACTGAGGCACCGGCGGGGTGACCCCGATCAGGCCTTCTTGGCCCGGGGCCCGGAGGGCCGTGGGGTCCGCATTCGCCGGACCAGCATCGCCCGCATCAACGCGTAGGCGACGTCGCCCGTGCGCGGCTCGTTCGGGTACTTGGCACGGAGATCCTTGCGCAGCTTGATCGTCCAGATCATCGAGTCGACGAGGATCGAGAACGCGAGCAGCATCCAGATCAGCACCGACAAGGCTTTGACTGCCGGTGAGCCCCCGAACAGCCCGAGCACCAGGATCACCCCGGCGGCGGGCAGGAACATCTCCGCCGCGGTCCGGCGCGCGTCGACCCAGTCTCGAATGTGCTTGCGGCGCGGGCCCAGGTCGCGCTTGGGCAGGTAGCGCTCGTCGCCGCGCATCATGCCCTCGTTCTGGGCCTTGCGGTCGAGGAGCCTACGTTCGCGGTCGGCCTTCCTGGCCGCTTTCGCGTCGGTGGGCCCCTTCACCCGCTCCCGGCGTTCCCGTTCCGCGTCGCGGCGTTTCGGGGTGGCATGGCCCTTGCCCGGACCGGCCGGGTCCTCGACAAGCTGGGTCGTCGTGGTCGCGGACTTCTCGCGGCGGGAGAACACGGGCCAAGCGTAGGGCGTGGCGGGCGCTTCGGGACGAGTGCGCGCGCCGCGTCGGTCGCCGTGCCTGCCAAGTCCCGGCCCGATCCCGCTGTGCTGGTCGTCAGCGGGCGTTCGCCGACTTCGCCCGCTTCGCCGTGCGCGTCGGGTTCGATCGGCTCTGGCTAGGGTTTGCGGCATGCCTGCCGAGGAGTTCGACGACACCAGACTGGACGATCCGGAGTCGCTCGCCGAGGTGGACGACGAACTGCGCGACCTGGCCGAGGCCGGTGCCCGGGTCCGGCACGAGGTCAACGCCGCGTACGAGGCGATGACCTCGCTGGTCAACCTGCCGCGGCCGCGTGCGGTGGTGGCCGCCGGGGCCGACGCGCGACTGCTGCGGGCGGTGCTCGAACCGTGGTGCCCGGTGCCGTTCGTGGCCTGGCCGGGCCCGAGCCTGCCCGGCTGGGCCGGAGCGCTGGATCTCGTCGTGGTGATCGCCCCGGGCTCGCACAACCCCGAAGCGGCGTCGGCCGCCGCCGAGGCCGTGCGGCGGGGCTGCGGGCTGTTGGTCTCCGCGCCGGCCGCCTCGCCGTTGGCCGAGGCCTCGGCGGGCCGCTCGACCGTGCTGCTGCCCGCGCAGACCTCGGACGTGCTGGCGGTGGCCGTGGTCGCGCTGCAGGCGCTGCACTCGCTGCGCCTGGGGCCCGAGGTCGACGCCGAGGAGGTGGCCGCCGCGCTGGTCGACACCGCCCTGCGCTGCGGGCCGCGCAGCAACCTGGCCGCCAACCCGGCCAAGGACATCGCGGTGGCGCTCGCCGACGCCACCCCCTTGGTGTGGGGCGGGTCGGTGTTGGCGGCCCGCGCCGGGCGCCGGTTCGCCGAGGCATTGCGCAAGGCCAGCGGGCGGACCGCACTGGCCGCGGACGCCGAGCACCTGATGCCCGTGCTCCGCTCCGCACCGCAGCGGGACATCTTCGCCGACCCGTTCGAAACTCCGGCGCAGCGCCGGCCGGTGCTGCTCACCCTCGATGACGGCTCCGAGGACCCGGCCATCCGGGTCCGCCGCGGCCGGCTGCTCGCCGAGGCCGAGGCGAACCGCGTGCGACACCGCCGGATCTCCTGCATCGAGGGCGGAGCGGTGAGCCGTTATGCGGCATTGCACTCGACCGGGCAGTACGTGGCGCTCTATCTGGCACTCGGGCTAGGCCTGAAGGGTCGCCCGAAAGACGGCTGAATCAGCTCCCTCGAGTGGTTCAGAGTCCGGGCAGGGCGAGCATCTGGTCGAGCGCCACCCGCGCCAGTTCCGCGGTCGGTGCGTCGACCGTGATCACGTTGCGCACCAGACCGGCGGTCAACGACTCCAATGTCCACACCAGGTGGGGCAGGTCGATCCGGTTCATCGTCGAGCAGTAGCAGACGGTGGAGTCCAGGAACGTGATTCGTTTGTCCGGATGGGCCGCGGCCAGCCGACGGACCAGATTGAGTTCGGTGCCGACGGCCCACGCCGAACCGGCCGGTGCGGCGTCCAGGACCCGGATGATGTGCTCGGTCGACCCGACCGCGTCGGCCGCGCCGACCACCTCGTGGGTGCACTCGGGGTGCACCAGGACGTTCACATCCGGGATCCGGGCCCGGACCTCCGCCACGTTGCGCACGCTGAACCGCCCGTGCACCGAGCAGTGGCCACGCCACAGGATCACCCGGGCGTCGCGCATCTGATGCTCCGTCAGCCCGCCACCGGGTCGGTGCGGGTCGTAGACCACGCAGTCGTCCAGGCTCAGGCCGAGGTCGCGCACGGCGGTGTTCCGGCCGAGGTGTTGGTCGGGCAGGAACAAGACCTTCTCGCCCCGGGTGAAGGCCCACTCCAGGGCCCGCCGGGCGTTGGAGGAGGTGCAGATCGTGCCGCCGTGCAGTCCGGTGAAGGCTTTGATCGCGGCGGAGGAGTTCATGTACGCCACCGGCACGGTGACCGACGCCACCCCGGCGTCGCCCAGGACGTCCCAGGCGTCGTCGACCTGGTCGGCCGAGGCCATGTCGGCCATCGAGCAACCGGCCGCGAGGTCGGGCAGGATCACCCGCTGGGAGTCGGCGGTCAGGATGTCGGCCGACTCGGCCATGAAGTGCACGCCGCAGAAGATGATGAATTCCGCCTCGGGACGAGCCGCCGCCTCACGGGCGAGCTTGAACGAGTCGCCGGTGACGTCCGCGAACTCGATGACCTCGTCGCGCTGATAGTGGTGCCCGAGCACGAACACCCGGTCGCCCAGTACGGCCTTGGCCGCGGCGGCCCGCCCGGTGAGCGTCGGGTCGGCCGCGGGCGGCAGGTCGCCGGGGCACTCGACGCCGCGCTCGGACCACGGGTCGGCCGCGCTGTGCAGCAACAACGTCAGCGGTACCGAACTCACGCAACCACCTCGCCGCGTCGGGGCCTCGGGGTCCAACACACACTCCAGATGCTGTCACGGACAACCGCCGGTGACGTCGGCCTCTTCCCGGAGCGGCAGGATGCCTGCGTGCGTGTGCTGATCGCCCCGGACAGCTTCGGCGGAACCTTGACCGCGGTCGAGGCGGCCGAGGCGATCGCCGCAGGTTGGCGCACGAGTGCGCCGGACGACGAGCTGGTGCTGGCGCCGCTGTCCGACGGTGGGCCGGGTTTCATCGAGGTGGTCCGGGCCGCGACCGGTGGTCGATTGCTCGCGCATCGGGTTACCGGGCCGATGGGGGAGCCGGTCGTGGCCGGCGTGCTGCTCGTCGACGAGATCGCCTACGTGGAGTCCGCCCAGGCCTGCGGGCTGCACCTGGTGCCGATCGAGGCACGCGACCCGATGCGCACCACGACGTTCGGGGTCGGCGAACTGCTCGACGCCGCGATCGGGGCCGGTGCCCGTCGGGTGCTGGTCGGACTCGGGGGCAGCGCGACCAACGACGGCGGGGCGGGGGCGCTGGCCGCACTTGGAGCCCGTCCGGCGGACGTGTTGCGGGCCGGCGGCGGCGCCCTGGCGGGCCTCGACCCGGCGGCCCTGGACCTCTCGGCGGCGCGCGACCGGCTGGCCGACGTGGATCTGCGGATCGCCACCGACGTGGACAACGTGCTGCTGGGCATCCGCGGCGCCAGCGCCGGCTTCGGACCACAGAAGGGCGCCGACCCGGACGCCGTGCAACGGCTGGACGCCGCCCTGGAGCGCTTCGCCCGGGCGGCCCAGCCGGAGGTCGGGCTGAACATGCCCGGTTCGGCCGCCGTCGAGCGCGGGTCCGGGGCGGCCGGGGGCCTCGGGTTCGGCCTGATGCTGCTGGGCGCGCGTCGGATCTCGGGCATAGCCACGGTGGCCGAGATTGTCGGACTGTTCGATGCGGTGGCCGACGCCGACGTGGTGATCAGCGGCGAGGGCTGTTTCGACTGGCAGTCGTTGGCCGGGAAGGTCGTCTCCGGGGTGGCTGCGGTGGCCGGGCAGTTCGGCCGGCCCTGCCTGGTGCTGGCCGGTCGGGTCGAGGTCGGCCGTCGGGAGATGGCGACGCTGGGTGTGGCAGGCGCCTACGCAATCCTCGAGGAGGACCAGCCCCAGCAGGTGCGTGCCGATCACGCCGCCGCCGATCTCGCGGCGTTGGCCGCTCGGGTCGCCCGGAACTGGTCGTCCCAGCAATCGTGAGTGACTGCGACGAGCGAGGAATCGAGCGAGGAGCACGAGCGAGCAACAAGCACCGACGAGCGTGGAACAGAAGCAAACAAAGCGAACAACAAGCACCGTGAGTGACGGCGACGAGTATGGAACCCGAGCGAGCGACAAGTGCTGTGACCCGTCCCACATCCGGGGCGCAAGCACACGGGGAATGCCGCGGCCCTCGGCATGTGTCAGCATGGGTGTGACAGCCTCGAGTTAGCGGGAGTGCACAGATGACCGTTTCGAGCGAGACCGCGACCGGTGTGATCCTCACCGAGACCGCTGTGGCCAAGGTCAGGCACCTGCTCGACCAGGAGGGTCGCGACGATCTTCAGCTTCGGATCGCCGTGCAGCCGGGGGGTTGCTCCGGGCTGCGCTACCAGCTGTTCTTCGACGAGCGTTCCCTCGACGGCGATGCAGTTTTCGACTTCAACGGCGTGAACGTCGTCGTGGACCGCATGAGCGTGCCCTACCTGGGCGGCGCCAGCATCGACTTCGTGGACACGATCGAGAAGCAGGGCTTCACGATCGACAACCCGAACGCCGCGGGCTCATGCGCCTGCGGCGACTCGTTCCACTGATCCCGGGCCACTGATCCCGGGCCACTGATCCCGGGCCACTGATCCCGGGCCACTGATCCCGGGCCACTGATCCCGGGCCACTGATCCCGGGCCACTGATCCCGGGCCACT
>DATAUG010000191.1:0-1502 GCA_036268355.1 Sporichthyaceae bacterium | reverse complement strand
CTGCAGGTGGCGCGGGTCGTCGGCCACGTTCCCGGTGATGGTCACCCACAACTCGTTCACTTCGTCCCCCTTCTGCGGTGCCCGGTGGTCGCCGTCGGGCGACGAACTCACCCTGCCTGCGCCGACCCGGCACCGCGCGGGCCGATCGTCGCCCTGTGGACAACTTCGCGCTGTGGACAACTTCGCCTTGTAGAAACCGCCCTCGCCCCCGGACTGCCGCACGCGGCACAATCGCAGAGGACCCGACCGCCCGACCGGGCGCCGGGGCCGAGCGCCCGTAGCTCAGTGGATAGAGCGACTGCCTTCTAAGCAGTTGGTCGCAGGTTCGAATCCTGCCGGGCGCACATCGCGAAGTCGCCGGCCAGAAGCCACATTCCTGGTAACTACGCGGATCGCGGGTCAGATGTCGATGATGTGCAGGTGCATCGGCTCGGCCAGTTCGCTGATGTGTGCGCGGTTGCCGGTCAGGCACGCGGCGCCACGGCGCAGGGCGCATTCGGTGACCACCGCATCGACCACGCCGTCGGCGGCGTTGGCCAGCAGTACGCCGGCGGCCTTCGCGCGTTCCTCGGTCAGTTCCTCGACCACGCAGCTGGCGATGAACTCCGCGAGTTTGTGGGCCCTGGCACCGGCCCGCCAGACCTCGGTCAGCACCGGGGCCGGGAGTACCGGTTCCACCCCGCGTTCCAGGGCCCGCTTGTGCAACGCCCAGACCCGTTCGGCGCCGGCCTCGGCGGCGATCAGCACTCCGGCGTCGTAGACGAGATTCACGAAGCCTGCGACGCCTCGCCCAGCCCGGACTCGTCGAGCAGGCGATCTGCCTCGGCAAGCGCGGCGGGGCTGATGGGACCGTGCTCGGCTTCGTAGGCCGCGATCGCGCGCCGTCCGGCCCGTTGGCGCAGCAGCAACCGCGCGCCCTCGGCGAACAGGTTGGACACCGACTCACCTGATGCGGCCTCGGCCTCGGCTTGCACCGCGGCGAACACGTCGGCCGGCACGGAGATCGTCCGCTTCACCACAGAACCCATACCTCGATGGTACGACCAACGGTCATACCGATGAAACCGTAATACCCAACCCCTCAGATCCCGATGCCGCAGCTTCCTGCCCATGCTGTATCACCCGGATCCGCTACGAGTCGTGCACCGCAACGTCGCGACCCGGCAGCGCCATACGCGACGACTGCCGGCGAATCTCGATGTCGAAGGCGCCGGCTCTGGTGCGAAATCGTGCGGTGGGCGCAAATTCCGGCGAGACCGAATTCGCCGAGGTCGCCCAGCGGCGGAAACGCGGCCGTTAAACCCATCGGCGCCGCTCCCCGACCGGGAAACGGCGCCGACTGGTTCGACGGATCTGCGGTTCGGACCCCCCGGAACGAACCGCTGACCCGCCAGGTCAGCGTGCGGTGAGCGCGTAGGCCAGCATGCACATCAGCGCAGCGAACCAAGCGGTACCGGCAACCACCAGCGACCAACGCCGGTCGAAGACCAAGACATTCTCTT
>DATAUG010000190.1:0-1663 GCA_036268355.1 Sporichthyaceae bacterium | reverse complement strand
GCGGGCGTCGTCGAGGCGATCGGCTCGGCCGTCACCCGGGTCAAGGTCGGCGACAAGGTCATCGCCTCGTTCGTCACCACCTGCGGCGAGTGCTTCTACTGCAAGCGGGACCAGCCGTTCGTCTGTCCGCAGACCTACGCGGCCCACGGCATCGCCCACGCCACCCGGGCCGACGGCTCGGCGCTGACCTGCGTCGGCGGCCTGGGCACGATGGCCGATCTGATGACGGTCAGCGAGCGGGTACTGGTGCCGGTCGAGTCCGACCTGCCGATGGAGCAACTCGCGCTCATCGGGTGCGGCGTGGCCACCGGGGTCGGTGCGGCGTTGGTGACCGCGAACGTCCAGCCTGGCGCCACGGTGGCGATCGTCGGGTGCGGCGGGGTCGGGCAGTCGGTCATCCAGGGCGCCCGGATCGCCGGTGCGGAACGCATCATCGCGATCGACCCGGTCGAACTGAAGCGCGCCGCGGCACTGGCCCGCGGGGCCACCGACGTCATCGACCCGACCGTCTCCGACCCCGTCGAGGCGGTGCGCGAACTGACCCAGGGCCGCGGCGCGGACTACTCCTTCGAGGTCGTCGGTCACCCGGCGACCATTACCCAGACGGTGGAGCTGACCCGCCCGGCGGGGACAGCCGTGGTAGTCGGCGCGATGGGCCCGACAGACTTCTTCCAGGTGCACGGGCTGAGCTTCATCTACGGGGCCAAGCACATCGTGGCCAGCTTCTCCGGCTCGGCCGTGCCGGACCGTGACTTCCCGAACTACGTCCGGCTGGCCGAGGCGGGCAAGCTCGACCTGGCCTCGATGATCAGCCGCCGGTACGGCTTCGACCAGGTCAACGAGGCCCTCGACGCGACCGCCAAGGGTGAGGTCCTGCGGGCGGTGCTGGTCCGATGAGCGAGCGCAGCGAGCTCATCAATGAACACAGTGCGAGCTCCTCGACGAGCACTGCGCGGAACATGGTCGACGGCCTCGCGGTCGAGGGGATCGTGGTCAAGTTCGGCGGCCTCGTCGCGGTCGACGGACAGACCTTGGCGGCCCCCCGCGGCCGGATCACCGGCCTGATCGGGCCGAACGGCGCCGGCAAGACCACCACGTTCAACGCCTGCACCGGGCTCGTCCGGCCGGCCGCAGGCACCGTGCACCTGTTCGGTGAGGGCATCACGCACGCCGCGCCGCAGGCTCGCGCCCGCAAGGGACTGGGCCGGACCTTCCAGCGGATGGAGCTGTTCGACACGCTCACCGTCGCGGAGAACGTCGCGCTGGGCAAGGAAGCCTCGCTGGCCGGCCGAAACCCGTTCAAGCACCTGCGGGCCACCGCGACGCAGGCCGCGAACCTGCGGCGACTGTCGAAGGACGCGATGGAGCAGTGCGGCATCGGCCACCTGGCACAACGTCGACCGGCGGATCTGAGTACCGGTCAGCGCCGCCTGGTGGAACTGGCCCGCTGCCTCGCCGGGGAGTTTCCGGTGATGCTGCTGGACGAACCGTCCTCGGGCCTGGACCGCCAGGAGACCGAGGTCTTCGGCCAGATCCTCACGACCGTGGTCGCCGACCGTAACGTCGCGATCCTCATCGTCGAGCACGACATGGCGCTGGTCATGTCGACGTGCAACTACATCCACGTCCTCGACTTCGGCAAGCCGATCTTCGAGGGCACTGC
>DATAUG010000189.1:0-3344 GCA_036268355.1 Sporichthyaceae bacterium | reverse complement strand
CGCGCGCTGCCGCGGCACCACCCGAGGTCCACGACCCGACCGCCTGCAACAGCCCAGTCGCCCGCGCCTTGACCGCCGGGTTCACCTCGCCGGGCCGGGCGGCCCACGCGGTCAATTGCGGTAGTTGCGCCGTCGGTGTCGCGCTCGGGGTGGGGGTTGGCGAACCGGCACCGGCCGGCGTGGGCGGTGGGCCGCCTGACCTGGTACCGCAGCCGACCGACGCGGAGACCAGCCCCAGGGCCAGACCCCCCAACACCGCTCGGCGCGGCAGGCCACTTGTCACAGCGGCCGCGGTACCTGGGACGCCGAGCTCGGAGGCACCAGTGCGCCCCAATAGCTGATGCTCCCGTCCTTCATCACCGCACAACGCTGGCTGCCGCCCGAGGCCAGGCTGGTCGCGCCGGAGCTCAGGTCGTACGCGGGTTGCGGCAGGTTCTGAACCCCCTGCCCGTCGTCACCGAGTGCCTCCGCGCCCCAGCAGAACACGCCGCCGGGAGTCGTCAGCGCGCACGTGGTCGGCCCGTTTCCACTGATAGCCGCGACGTTCGACAGGCCCGGCACGTCGATCGGGCTGTAGTTGATCGAGTTGGGGCCGGTGTCCTCGCCCTGGTCGTTCTGACCCCAGCAGGCCACGGTCCCGACCGTGCGAACGGCACACACGTGTTCGTAGCCCACAGCCACGTCGGCCACTCCGGAGGTGAACCCGGCGATGTCGACGGGCACGTTCGACGAGGCGGCTTGCAGGCGCGTGGCCAGCTCTCCGTAGAACCCGTCGCCCCAGCACTTCAGGCCCCCAATGTTCAGCAGTGCGCATGTGGCCAGGCTGCCGACGCTGACCTTCCTGACCCCGGAGCCCAGGCCGGAGACAGCCACCGCAGTGGCCGAATTCGGTTCGCTGCCGGCGTCGCCGAGCTCGCCCGAACCGTTGTCGCCCCAGCAGGACACTCCGCCCGCTGCGCTCACCGCGCAGGCGGTTCCCGTGCCGGCGCTGACGGTTCTCATGTTCGCCGCGCCGGACACGGTGACCGGGACGCTCGAGGCGGTCGTGGTCCCGTTGCCGAGCATGCCGTAGTCGTCACGACCCCAGCAGTGCACCGCGCCGTCGGAGGTGATCGCACAGGTGAAGCCCAGACCCGCGCCGATCGAGACCACCCCGGAGGTCAGGCCGGTGACTGCGACCGGAGTCGTCGAGGACGTCTTGGTCCCGTTGCCGAGCTGCCCGTACGTGTTCGCGCCCCAGCACAGCACCGCGCCGGCCTTGGTGATCGCGCAGGCGTGGTCGTCGCCTGCGGCAACCGTGGCGAAGTTCGTGCCGCTGTTCGGTGCCGGGGGCCGGACGTAGACCGGCGCCAACGGGTACGGCTGCGGGGTGTTGAAATCTGTGCGGCCGTTGCCGGGGTTGGCACCCCAACAGACCACCGCATCTCCGGTCGAGATCGCGCAGCTGCTCTGACCCGAAACCGCGATCAACGCCGCACTGCTGGTCAGACCGGGAATCGAGGTCGGCCCGCCGATGACGCCCGCTTCCTGCGAGAGCGTCAACGGACCGGCCAGATTGCCCCAGCACTGCACGCCGCCGTTGACCAACGCACAGGCATGATCCCCGCCGGCGGCCACCGCCGTCGCGCCGCCGCTGATCCCGGACGCGGCGACCGGCTGGATGATCTCGGTACCGGTCCCGGTGCCGGTGCCCAGCTGCGCGTAGTTGTTCTGCCCCCAGCAGTCGACCGTTCCGGTGGTGGTGACCGCGCAGGCGAAGTTCGCTCCGCCGCTGATCGCGACGTACCGGTGCCCGCCGGTGACCGTCACCGGTGTGTAGGCGTTCGCCTCGGTGGAATCGCCATCGCCCAACTCGCCCGGCCCGCCGGATCCCCAGCACCGCGCCTCGCCCGAGTCGAGCACGGCGCAGGAGAACTCCCGACCCGCCGTGATGGCCCGGACGCCCGACGTGAGCCCGGAGACCTGTACCGGCACTCGCGCGGTCGGTGCGTACGTGTAGGGGGGCGGGGTACTGCCGTCGCCGGGGAAGTCGCCCCAGCACAGGACCGATCCGGCGGTCGTCAACGCACACACGTTGTTGGCCCCGGCGGCGATGGCCTGAACGCCGGAGCTCAACCCGGAGACCGGCGTGGGGTAGTCGGCCTGGGTGACGTTCGAGCCGTTGCCGAGTTGGCCCCAGCCGTTGCTGCCCCAGCACTGCACGGCCCCCGCGGTGGTCAGCGCGCACGCGAAGCCCTCGCCCACGGCCACCGACCGGATGCCCGAGGTGAGGCCGCGCACCGGGACGGGGGTGGTGGAGGACGGGTAGGAGGCGCCCGGGTTCACCGGGTCCTGCTCGGCCGCGCCCGAGGAGCCGCCCCAGCACAGAACGGCACCGGCCTCGGTGACCCCGCACGAGTGATTCGTGTCCGACATGGCGACCTGCGACATTCTCGGGCCCAGCGCAGGCACGCTCACCGTGACCGGTGCGCTGCTGGCGCCGGCCGCGTTCTCGTCGCCGCCGATCGTCACCCGATACGTAGAGGTCGCGATGCTGGTGTCCAACGGGGTCGTTATGAAGTAGTTCGAGTTGGCGTCCAGGGTCGACTCGGTGATCCCCGTCCACGTTCCGTTCAACAGGCGTTCGACCACGAGGCGGGCGTAGGGGTCGGGCGGCGTCACGGAACCGCTGAGGACCACCAGCAACTGCAGACCCGAGGACGTGTCGACGGCAGCGGCGCGGGCTTGCGGCTTGGCAGTGGACGACTTCGCGAACCCCCCGCGTGAGGCGGCAGCAAGCGTCAACTGGTACGTCGTCGAGACGACGTGCAACGTCAGCGTCCGGCTGTAGCCGGCCTTGCGGGACCCCTTCGGTTTGTAGACCCGCAGCGACCACGAACCGGCCGATGTCGGGCTCAACGAGAACTTGTAGCCGCCGGACTTGCTGAGCTTGGTGTTCGCGACGTTCTGCCATTTCCCGGACGATTTCCGCTGCAGATAAACAGTCCTCCCCGATGGCTTGCCGGAGACCGTTCCCGACACCGAGACCGCGCGGTGCATCAGCACCGTCGGCGAACCGAGCGTGACCCCGACGGAGTAGGTGGACGCCTGCGCACCGGCCGGCAGCCCGAGAACGAATAGGGCTACCAGGGCCAGCACGGTCCCGAACCGCCGTACCGCCGACGACCGGTCTGGCATGAGATCTCCCGGGGCAACTGAAAAATTCGCCGCGTGGCCACCCTACGGCGCTCCACAACATCGACGCGACGTCGCCCGATGGCTGTGGAAATTACCCCGGGCGACTCAAGTTGGCGTCCCATTTACCCGACGTTCCAGTCACGGAAACGACGCACCACATGCGAACT
>DATAUG010000188.1:0-8427 GCA_036268355.1 Sporichthyaceae bacterium | reverse complement strand
CGGCGGCCGTCTGAGTGTGCGCGCCGCACCGCAGCCGGACCCAGCTCGGCGGGCGTAGCAGCGGCGCGCCTCCGACGCGGGGTGCCGTCGGGGCCTGGGTGCCCGGGAGGTCCGGTTGACATTCAGCCCGCGCCGGTGCCGAACCGCGCACCGGCCGGCGCCCCCGGGCACCGGTCCCTGGCTGTGGGTGGCGTGCGTTGCTTCCTTCCCCTGCCGGTTCAGTCTGCGGGCGCGGTCGGGCCCGGCAAGGTCGTACGTCCGCCGCTGTGCTCGTGGGCGCTCCACCTTGCCCGGGCCGGACCTGTGCCCGCCGAGGCCTGTCCCTGCCGGGAAGGGGCACCGCAACGGTCACCGACGAGCAGGTGGCGGCCCCGGGCACCGGCCGAGAGGCAGGGCAGTGCCATGGGTGCTCCGGTCGGGTCCCGGTTCGAGGTCAGCCAGATCCACGCGGTGATCGCGGGCCCGCAGCCGTCGGCGGTCGATGCGCACATCACGACCCGCGGTGACGCGCAGATCCGGGACGTGGTCACGGTCATGTCGGGCTCGTTGGTCATCTACTGCCTGGACGCCGCCGCGGTCCGGGCCTTCGCTCGCACCTGGGCCTGCACGCTTGAGACCGCCGAAGGAGCCCGGGTGCTGCCGGAGCGGGCCGGCCACGAGCCGGGGATACCCGGTCGTGACCGCAACCACGTCGGGGTCATCCTGCGCGTACAGGGCACGCCCGTGTGCGCATACAACGTCATCCCGCCCGGCGCGTCCAGCACCGGGCTGCCGCACGCCCGGGTCCAGGTCGGGCGCCTGGTGATCGAGGCCCACGACCTGGCCGCCGTCCGCTCCACCGCGGACTGCTGGGCGGCCGCGCTGTCGACGGCCGAGCGGGTCTGGCCGGACCCGGACGCGTTCACCGCGACCGAGAACCGGGCCCGCGACCTCATCGCCCGCACCGGGCGCCTGCCCAAGAACTGACAGCGCTGTGCCGAGCCGCGGCCCGGCACAGCGCTGTCCACAGGCGTGTTCTGTCCACAGGACGACCGGCACGACGCGCCGGGGGAGAGCCCCGAGCCGCACCGTGCCGGTCATGACGCCAACACCTGAGGACCTGACCGCCGCCCGGCAGGCTGCCGAGCAGATCGCGCTGGACGAGGCAGCCTGCACCCGCGGCCGGCTGTATGAGATCCACGACCTGGACATGGACCGAGTGCTGGCGGTCCGCGACGAACTCGCAGCGGCACTGAATGCCGCCGAAGACATCGCCGCCGAGACCGCCGTCCGCGTACGGGACGAGCTGGCCGCCAACGGCGAAGGCCACCGCGACTTCTGGATCCGCCTGCAGGTCCGTGATCAAGACACCGGCCAACCGCACAGACAGGTCGCCCTCGCCGTCAGCGAGGAACCCCGATGACCGTGGACCACCTCGAAGCCCTGAAACCTCGAGCTTGTCTGCACACCAATGCATCAATGATGATGTCGGGGTATGGTGCCCGGTGTGGGGCACCTCGGGTTCGTGGCTCGTAGCGATTGGCGTTACCTGGTTGCGCATGCCCGGGAAGCGGGTGAGCCCGGTCTGGATGCGGGTCCTGGCGGTGCGGCCGGTGGTGCCGGTAGCTACTACATGCAGGGTGCGGAGGCGGGTGAGCCGGCGGGTCGGTGGTTCGGTCCGGGTGTCGCGGTGTTGGGTTTCGCGCCGGGTCAGGTGGTGACCGCGGCGGCGATGGAGACGGTTTTCGGGAGGCTGCGGGACCCGGCGACCGGGTTCTCGTTGGGGTCGCGGCCGCGGAAGTACGCGTCGTTCGAGCAACGGTTGGAGCGCCTGCTGGCCGGCGAACCGGGGGCGGACGCAGAGCGGGTGGCGGAGTTGCGGTTCGCCGCCCGGACCGCGCAGCGGGAGGCCACGCACTACTACGACCTGACGTTCTCCCCGACCAAGTCCTGGAGCGTGCTCTTCGCCGGACTTCATGCCGCGGGAATGGACGCCGAGGCCGAAACCCTCTGGTCCTGTCTTGTGGACGGGTATAAGGCGGGGCTGACCGAGGCCATGGACACGGCGGGATTCGTGCGGACCGGGCGTCACTCCGGGCGGGCTTTGGCGGGGCGGTCGTCGGGGCGTTGGGAGCACGCCGAGGACTGGACGGCGGCACTTTTCGCCCACCACACCTCCCGCGCCGGCGACCCGCAGCTGCACATCCACGGCGCTGTGCTGAACCGGGCCCGGGCGGCCGGGTTCGACGGTCAGGTCGGGTGGTTCGCCGTCGACGGGACCGCGTTGAAGAACGTGCGCCGCTCGGCCGCGGCGACGATGTCCCGGGTCGCGGAGTCGTTGGCGGTCGAACGGTTGGGGATCTCCTTCGTCGATCGCCCCGACGGTCTGGGGCGGGAGATCGCCGGAGTCGAGGCGAACCTGCTGGAGCACTTCTCCAACCGGCGCCGGGCAATCGAACCGGTCGTCGCCCGCATCGCCGAGGAGTACCGGGCCGCCTACGGCAAGGACCCGGACGCCTACGAGCTGCGGCTGATGTCCGAACAGGCCACGTTGACGACCCGTCAACGCAAGCCCGAACACCCGCCGACCGGACCGGAGTTGCGGGCATCCTGGGAGGACTCGGTCCAACGGACCGGACGGAGCCTGACCGAAGTACCGGAAGCAACCGGGGCCCGCTGCGCCGACCCGGCCGGCGAGCCGACTGCACCCGAGCCGACGGCAGAGAACGGGCTGCGGGCGGGGTCGATCGAATGGCTCGACGAGGTCCTCGGTCCCGGGCAACGGGAGCTCGTGGTGGAGTCCGCGTTGGCCGATGTGTTCGGCCGGATGACGACTTTCGGACGGGCCGAACTGCGCGCCTCGCTCGACACTCGGCTGCCCGCCGCGACCCTCGCGACGGTGCCCGCCACCCAGCAGGGTCAACTGCTGGACGCGCTGACCGACCTGGCCGTCGCCCACCCCGACGCCGTGCTGCTGTCGGCGCCGCCGCTGATCCCGGCCCCGGCCGGGTGGCGGCGTCCTGGTGACGGGCGCGGTCTGCACGAGCCACCGGTTGCCTACGACCGGTGGACCGGCACCGCCACGCTCTCCCGCGAGGCGCGTGTCCTGGAAGGCGCCCTGGAACTCGGGGCGCCCGCAGCGGAGCGGGGGACGGCAGCGACGTTGCTGGACGCCACGACGCTGAGGCCTGGTCAGCGGGCGGCGGTCGAGCGGATCCTCACGTCGGGGCGTCAGGTGGACCTGTTGGTCGGACCGGCGGGGACCGGCAAGTCCTACACGTTGGCCGAGCTGGCGCGAATGTGGACTGAGACGATCTCGGCAGCGTCCGGCGCGGGGCGGCCCCGCATTCTCGGCTTGGCAACGTCCGAAGCTGCTGTACGTGTTCTGAGTGAACACGGGATTGAGCGCGCTCTCAATGTGGACCGGTTCCTCACGGGGCGGCGCGACCTGCTCGACGGAATCGAAATGAGCGTGTCGGTCCGAGACCTAGTAAGCGTCAATGCGGGCGACCTGTTGATCGTCGACGAGTCGTCGATGGTGACAACGGAGGCGATCGAGGCGATCGCCGGCGCGGCGCGGCTCGGTGAAGCCAAATTGGTCCTGGCCGGCGACGATCGGCAGCTCGACTCAGTCGGGGCTGGCGGGGCGTTCGGACTGTTGATCGAGCGGACGCGACCTGTGGTCCTGGACGAGGTTGTGCGCTTCACCAACAGCTGGGAGGGTCCGGCGTCCCTGCGCCTGCGGGAGGGAGATGTCTCGGTGATTGCGGAGTACGACCGGCGCGGACGCATCGAAGCCGGGTCCCGTGACGACCTGCTCGTTGCGGCATGCCGTGGTTTCGTGGCGGACCACCTGACCGGCCGCTCCAGCGTGGTAATCACACCGACCAACGAACAGGCCGCCGAGGTGGCTTCCCACGTCCGCGCTCAACTCGTGAGCCTCGGCCGAGTCGAACCGGACGGGGTGCGCCTTCACGACGCCAACAAAGCTGGCGTCGGCGACCTGATCTCGACACGGCGCAACGACCGTCGCCTCGACGACGGAGCCGGCGGTTGGATCGCCAACAGAGACGTCTTCCACGTCCTTGAGCGGAACGGCGACGGCGGCCTCACTGTGGCCCGGTACCTCGGACCCAACGACACCGGCGCCAACCGCATGGGCAGTCCTGTGGTGCTACCCGCCGACTACGTGGCCGAGCACGTCGAGCTCTCCTATGCCGCGACGGCGCACGCCGCGCAGGGCCGAACCGTCGACACCTGCACAGCCCTCGTCGATCCGACGATGAACCTCGCCGCTCTCTACGTCGCTGCAACCCGGGCCCGTGAACGTACACTTCTCGCCGTACCGACAGACGCCGAACCCATCGATGCCCTCGGCCAACAGGACCCCCAACGTGAACCGACCACGCCCGAAGCGGTGCTGGCGGGCATCATCGGCCGTCCCCGGGAACCCGGATCGGCTACTCAGCTGCTGGCCGCTGAGATCGATGCACGCGAATCCCTCGCGCGCCTCGCCCCCGAATGGGCAGACCTCATCACCCGCGACACCCACACCCGATACCGGAACGAACTCCAACGAGCCCTCGGTCCGGAGCAGTGGAGCCAGGTCGCCGACGACCCCGCGCTCGGGCCCCTGCTGCGCGCGCTCCGCGCAGTCGAGACCGACGAGGCGCTCGACTACCAGGACCTGGCCGAACTCGTCCATCGAGCCGTCACCAGCAAGGAACTCGACACCGCCGACTCGATCGCCGCAGTCCTCCACCACCGCATCTCCAACAACCAGCCCCGCCCAACAGACAGGACCCCCGCCTCGTTCCTCGAGCGCACCTCCTCGTTGCGTGATCCGCACCTGAATGTCTACGCGCGAGCGATCGCCGTCGCGATGGACGAACGAGTCCAGGCCCTCGGAGATCGAGCGGCTGCCGACCCACTTGCCTGGACCGCTGACCTGGGACCGGTTCCGTCGGACCCGGCTCTTCGCGCCGAGTGGGTGAGACGTGCCGGCACAGTCGCCGGGTATCGCGAGCAGCACGGCCACAGACACGGCGTCGATCCCATCGGCCCGGCGCCCAGCAGGGCCGCGCTCGAACAACGAGCCGACTGGGAAGCAGCGTGGCGCGCACTAGGGCGCACCGGCGAATACCGCCTCCACGCAGCCGCGAGAACGGGACAGCTCCTCAATACGGTCCTGGTATGGCACCGGATTGAGGCCACGGCACCGCCGAACGTCGACGAGGAGATGCGAGCCACCGCTCGCACCGCGGACTACTGCGACCGCGAGGCCCGCCACCTCCAGGCCGCTGGCGACGTCGGCGATCCGACCGTGGCCCAGACCGTCGCGTCCTTCCGGGCTGCTGAGGCGCAGGCTCGCCGTCGCCTCGCTCAGCTGGAGCAGGCGGCCGCAGAACGGGCCGCATGGCGCTCGTCCACGGACTCGCAGCGTCGTGCAGCTGCGATGGCTAGGACCGAACTCGACCGTCGTGTTACCTACCCGGAAAACGGCACCGTCGAGCAGGCTCCCGATGTGAACCATGATCAGACGGGGGCCCGCATGACCAGTCATGGTCACGACGTCGGTCGAGACCTCTTGGACCGCGACGGCTACGACGAGACACACGTGAGGACGCCCGAGCCGGGGATCGAGATCTGATGGAGCGACGCGGTATGCGGCCCCGGCACGAACTTGAGGCCGGGGTAATGCGCCTACGTAGGAACCATGAGATCAGGCTTCGGCGTGTGCCACCCGCCGACCACGATCCGCGCGATACGTATACCGAGGGGCAACTAGTCGCTCTGGACTGGTTGTTGGGTTTAGAGAATCTGTCACCGCTGACTCTTCAGCCCGGCCCCAGGGCAGAGGATGCGCGCGAGATCGACAGGGAGGCGGATCTGGCTACGGCCATGCTGCACGGGCGCGCCGTCATGGATCTGCGCGGGAGGTCCTACGTAGCCGGGGTGGAGTTCGCGCTCAGATGGGTCCGGTACGAGACGGTGGACGACGAGCTCTGACAGGTCACGTCACCGCGCGGCAGCGCGGGCGTTCAGGTTCTCGGTGATGAACCGTTCGATCCGCTCATTGTCCCAGGCGGCGATCGGGTGTGCGTCGGGGTCGTTGTGTTCGGGTTGGCTTCCGGCCTTGCAGCCTGCGTGGGTGAACTCGAGGTCGATGCGGGCCATGGTGGCGGGTAGCCAGCGGGTCATCCAGTCGACCGCGGCAGTGGGGTACGGGTCGGGTGACCTGTAGGCGGCCTGCCATGCGACGCGCAGTGCGCAGAGTTCGTCGACGACGTCGGTGTGGGCGCGCCAGCAGGGGCGCAGGGCGCGGCGGTGCATCGGGTGGCGGCTCAGGAGCATGTCGACCCAGTTGCCGAGGAGGCGCCACCCGGTTCTGGTGGCGCGTTCGTCCAGGTCGGACCAGACGACAGATCGGGTGGTGGTCGTTGCTTCCGCCTGTCCGCCGGGTCCTCGTGTCTCGAGGGCGGCGATGCGCTCGTCGAGGCGCGCCAGCGCGCCGGCGACAAGAGGGGACAAAGGCTCCACGCCTGCTTCGATGTCACCGGGGCCTCCACGGTTCCAGGAGTGCGCCTTATGTAATAGGCCTCCGGTTCGGCGGTTCCTCCTGTCACGAGGCCGTCGCAGCATCCCGGTCGATCGGGGCGAGGGCTGCCATGGCCTTCAGGTGGCCGCTGCGGACCGGGGAGATGGGGTGTCGGTAGATCTCGGCAGTCACGGCGATGGAACGGTGACCGAGGGTGTCCGAGATGTCCTCGATCGGCACGCCGGCTGCCGACAGCAGGCTGGCCGCAGCGTGGCGCAGCAGGTGCGGATGGACGCCTTCAAGCCCTGCACGGGCGGCCATGATGTCCAGCGCACGTCGGACGTTGGACGGGTCGAGCGGCGTCCCCGTCTCCGAGGCGAACACGAGGCCCAGGCTGTTGTCCCAGTGCGGCCACGCGGCGAGCATGTCCGCGTCCTGGGCATCGCGCTGGTTCTGCAGCGCCGACACGCAGGCGGGCGGCAGTGCCAGGCTTCGGTGACTGGACGGCGTCTTGGCCTTGGTCAGCGACAGGGACCGGCCGTCGCGTCGCAGACTCGCCTCGATCCGGACCGTGGGAGGGTCCGCCTCCAGGTCCACGCATCCCCAGGTCAGTCCCGCTGCCTCGCCCGGTCGCAGCCCGAGCAGCAGAGAGACGGTGATCAGGTTCCCCAGCCGATGGTTGACCGCCTCGGCCAGCAGCGCCTGGGCCTGCTCGACGGTCAGGCCGTGCCGTTGATGCGTCGGGCCTGGAGGGGCCTCGACCGGGCCGGCCACGTTGCGGATCACCAGGCCGCGCCGTTCGCCCAGCCTTAGGATCCGACGGGTGAGCGCGAGGGCCAGGCGCAGGTAGCTGGCCGAGAAGCCTGCGGCGGCCATGCCGTCGAGCATCTCCTCGACGTGTTCCGGTCGCAGCTCACCGACCCGCCGATGGCCGAACGCCGGGTTCAGGTGGATCCGGATCACCGACTCGTAGCTCGAACGTGTGTTCGGTGCCGTCTCGGCCCGCAGCCCGCGGGTCAGCCACAGGTCGGCCAGCTCGGCGAAGGTGGTGCCTCGTTCCCGGAGGTCGACGCCCACCTCGTGCTGGCGTCGCAGGTCCAACAACTTCTTCCGCGCCGCCGCGCGGGTGGGTGCTGTGACCTTGATCCTCACCCGACGCGTGCCGGCGTCCCGGCCAAGATCCAAGCGCCCCACCCACCGGTCTGCCGCGCAGTCGAAGGTCACCGAACCCTCGCCGCGTCCGCGCCTCTCCGTCATCTGACGCCCCTCTTCGAGCCCGGACTTCGGGACCCTAACCGGGACCCTAACTCCGAAAATACGGGCGAACCAACGTGGACGTCCACGGACGAAATATGGCTCTGACCTGCTGGAACGCGTCCGAGTGTGAACGTCCTGGGACCCCTGAAAGCCCCTGGGGGTCAGGGGGTCGTCGGTTCAAATCCGGCCAGCCCGACAGAGACAATGCAGGTGAAGCTGGTTCCCTTCTCCCCGATGGGCCGCCTCGGTCGTTTCTGACTGCGCCGCCGCCGCCGCCGCCGTTGTTCGGTCGATCGGTCAGGCGCGCGTAACTCCCGCGGCGTTGAGTCGGGCGGCGAATTCCGCTGCGGCGGCCAGCTCGACCGCGAGTTGCCGTGCTACCTCCGGTGACATCCGGTTGTACGCGAGCAGATCGGAGTCCTCGTCGAGGTTGACCTCGACCGGGCCCTGCCTGTCCGGTACATCATTGCGGGAGACATATACCCGCGCCGTCCCGCCGCCTGTGCGCAGCGTTCCGAACCCAGGGCCCGTGTCGCTGGCGTGGTACGCGCCGTGAATCACGTGAACGCCTTCGAGATCCCAGGAGTCGACGCAATAGCGGGCCAAGTCTCCACGACCGCACCAGGCAGGGCAGCTCGGGAGGCCGACCGCCA
>DATAUG010000187.1:0-94901 GCA_036268355.1 Sporichthyaceae bacterium | reverse complement strand
GAACCCTCCTCGAAGAGGTCGATGTCGTAGGCGATCAAGGCGATGTACTCGCCCTCGCGGCCCGGCACCGGGTCGACCTTGTAGCACTTGGCCTGGTAGTGGCTGTGGGCGGTCAACCGGTCCGTCCAGACCACCGTCCAGGTGGCGGTGCTGGACTCACCCGCAACCGCGGCGCCGGCCTCGTTCGCCGGCACCCCGGCCTGCGGGGTGATCCGGAAAGCACACAAAATGTCGGTGTCCTTGGGAACGTAGTCCGGCTCCCAGTAACCCATCTTGGCGTAGGGGATGACGCCTGCGTTCCATCTCTCGTCAGTCATAGGGCAGATCATCGAGGGCGGACGCTGAAGTTGTCCATCAAGTCTTTAGCCTTGATCCTTCAGTGTTTACTTAACTCTTCGATGGCCTCGAGCTCACCGGCGTTGCCCGGTGGGCCGAGGGTCCGTCAGTCGTCCTCGGGCGGGCGGAGGTCGTAGGTCCGACTGCCGACAGTGTCGGGGTCGGCGCCGGTCCGGGACCCGGTGTCCAAGGCGTCGATCGCGGCCATCTCGTGGTCGGACAGCCCGAAGTCGAAGACGTCGAAGTTCTCCGCGATCCGCTGCGGGCGGACGGATTTGGGGATGGCCGACAGCCCCTGCTGGAGGTGCCAGCGCAGCACGATCTGGGCCGGTGTCCGGCCACGCTCAGCGGCAAGCGCGACCACGGTGGGGTGCTCCAACGGGCCGAACACCTGGTCCGGGGACGCTGCGCGCCGGCGGTGCACGCCACCGATGGGCGACCAGGACTGGGTCGTGATGCGCAGGCGTCGGTGGGCGTCCCGCAGTTCGTGCTGATTGAAGAACGGATGCAGCTCGACCTGGTTGACGGCGGGCACCACGTCCGTTCGTGCCATGAGCTGCAACAGGTGCTCGGCCGTGAAGTTGCAAACCCCGATCGCCCGGGCCCGCCCCTGCGCCAGCACCTGCTCCGCGGCCTGGTAGGCCGCGACGGTCGAGTCGAACTCGGCCGGCGCGGGCCAGTGCAGCAGGTAGAGGTCCACGTGGTCCAGGCCCAGTCGGCGCAGGCTCGCGTCGAAGGCGCGCAATGCGGTGGCGTAGCCGTAGTCGGTCATCCAGAGCTTGGTGGTCACGAACAGTTCGGCGCGCGGGAGGCCGGCGGCGGCGATGGCGGCGCCGACCTGTCGTTCGTTGCGATAGGCGGCGGCGGTGTCGATCAGGCGGTAGCCGTGGGCGAGCGCCGCCTCGACGGCCTGCGCCGTCTCCTCCGGGGCGCTCTGGAACACGCCGAGCCCGAGGGCAGGCATCGTCGTGCCGTTGTTCAACGTGACGACAGGCGCCTGCGCGACCACCGTGGGCCCCCTCCTCGCACGTCCGCCTACGGCGCCACCCTCGCATCCCAACGGGTTGCGTCCGGCTGACCGGAGGCTATTGGCGTCGGGTCAGCCGGACGCAACGTGCGGTTGGGTACTCAGACGTCCGGGACCAGGCTGCGCAGCTCCAACGCCTTCCACGGTCGCCTGCCCCAGACGACCAGCTTCCCGCGTCCCACCAGCGAGACCAGGCGGCGGCGTTTCCAGATCATCAGCAGCATGCTGACCGGGTCGGTACGCAGATGAGCGTCCACCGGGCGCGCCGAGGTCTGCTCGAGGCGCATGCCGGCCGCGTCCTTGACGACGCAGAAGCGCCGGTCGCCGATCAGCTGGACGTCGACGGCGAAGTGCGGGCCGACCTCCGGACGCAGACTCATCGCCTGGGACAGCACGACCAGCAGGAAACCGCGGACCACCAGGGCGGCGGCGGCCGGCTCGATGGGCCACGGCAGCCCGCCGCCCGCCCGGGCGATGTCGTGGCCGTGCATCAGCGACTCGTTGAGCACGTGGCAACCGAAGGTCGCCGGCGGTACGTGGATCCCGTCCACGATCCACGGCCGCGGGCTCGGGTCGACGTCGTGATCGGTGGCGACGAACCGCGCCGCGCAGTCCTGGATCTGTGCGGCCAGCCGCGCAAGGTCGCGCTCCGGGTCGGCCGCCACCGCGACCTTCGTCCACGGCGCCAGCATTGCGATGTCGGCGAACATCGCCCCCGACGGCGTGCCGAGCCCCTCCCGCGCCCCGGGCGGGGCGGCCTGGATCAGCGCCGGCAGGTCGGCTCGGGCGAGCGCGGGCAGCCCGCGCCACGGATGCGACAGGTGCGTGGCCAACTCGGCGACGTTCCACACGCCCAACCCGGGTGCCGCCGGGTCGCAGACGGCGGCGAACAGCGGCGGGATCCGGGCCGCGACCCGTTCCAGCTCAACCCGGACCTCCGCCCAGGCGACCGGCGGCGGTGCGACGCCGGCGGGCACCCCGCCGGTCGCGGTCGGTCCCGGGCGGGTCATCGCAACGCCCCGGAGCCGTTCAGGGCGGCCTCCAGCGGCCCTGGCGCACCGTCGGGCGTCGAGCGGGCGAGATAGCTCTCGGTCCCGAAGACCTCCATGAAGTCCTCCTCGGACAGGGAGAGGAAGAACGAGTCCGGCCCGATCTGACTGGCGTGCGCGGCCATCGCCGCCCGCTTGCGCGCCGACCAGGGGCGGGCATCGACCCGGGTCGTCACCGACGCGTCCGGGCTCGCGTACAACGTCGGTCCACCGCCGGCTGCCGACGGCGCGCCGGCGCCGGCGCCGGCCAAGAATATGGCGACGTTGGCGACGAACACCGCCAGCTGCGACTCGGACAACGTGCCCTGGTAGACCCGCAGCCCCGGCAGGCCGGCGGCCGCGCGCATCCCGACCTCGTGCACCTGGACATGGTCCGGATGGCCGGTGATGCCGTGCTCGTCGTAGATGATCAACGCGTCGGCAGCCTCCTCCCGCAGCAACTGGACCACCCGGGCGGCGGCCTCGTCGGGATCGGCAGCGGCGAACGACCCCGGCGCCGGATCGCCCGGTTGTTCGCCGGAGTCCCGGTAGCCCAGGAACGCCAGCCGGGCCGCCCCGAGCAACTCGGCCGACCGGTGCGCCTCAGCGGCGCGCAACTCGCCCAACCCATCGGCCTCGGCCAGCTCCGCCGGCACGATGCCGCGCTCGCCACGGGTGGCCAGCAGCACAACCGCGCGATGCCCGGCGGCGGCCAGGGCGGCGATCGTGCCGCCGGATCCGATCGCCTCGTCGTCCGGATGGGCATGGAGGAACACGAAGGTCGCCACGCCATCACCTCCCTGCGCCGAACCGTAACGTAACGTCGTTACGTTACACTCGGATGTCATGGGCCGGCCACGTGAACACACCGAGACGACCCGCGCCCACCTGATGAGAGCCGCGCGCCGACTGCTCGCCGAACAAGGGCCGGCGGGGCTGGAACTACGCGGGCTGGCCGCCCACGTCGACACCACCACCCGGGCGATCTACAGCCTGTTCGGCTCGAAGGAGAACCTCGCCCGTGCGCTGTACGTGGACGGGTTCGCCGAGTTGGTCGACCGACTGCGGGCGATCCAGCGCAGCGCGGACCCCCGGGCCGACCTGTTGGCTGCCTGCTCGGCCTACCGGGAACAGGCGCGCGGCCAACCGGTGCTTTACCGACTGATGTGCGAACAGTTGGTCCCCGAGTTCACACCCACCTGCGACGACCGCACCCACGCGCTGGCGGCGCTGCATCTGCTGGCCGACGTGCTCGCGGACTGCCGCGACGCGGGCATCGTCTCGCTCCCGCACACCCCGGACCCGGCGGTCCCCGCGGTGGCCCGCCGCCGGCGCATGCCGCCGCTGGAGGTCGACAGCGAGGTGGACCTGCTCGCCCGGCAGTGGTGGGCGATGCTGCACGGACTGGCGGCGCTGGAGATCCGCGGCTTCCTCGGGACGCCGCAGGACGCCGACCGGATCTGGGACGCCGGCCTGCACGCCCTGCTGACGGCGCCGGCGCGGGCCTCGAGTTGAGCTGACTGCTCGTCAGTTGCTTTACCGGCACGAAAGACGGCGCCGCTCCCGAAGTTCGGGAGCGGCGCCGTCGCGAGCTTGATCAGTTCACGACGATCGACTTCGGCTTTGCGGTGGGCTTCGGCGTGGGGTCTGCCTTGATCATCTTCGGCTTGGCGGACGGGGTCGGCTTCGGGGACTCCTTGGCTGCCGGCGCCGGCGCGCCGCCACCGGGGGTGGTGTCAGCCATCGCGGCAGCTGCGGGCCCCAGGGTGAGCCCCGCGAGCAGGACCGGAACGGTGAGCATCTTCATCGCCTGCACGATCAATTTGATCCTCATCTCTGGTCGTATTTCTGGAACAGCCCGCGAGAATACCGGGGCTGTACCGGCCCTCGCCGGCCGGCCCCGGCCCTCGCCGGCTACCTGGTCGGCAAGCGGTCAGGCGGAAGCCGCCGTCCGGATGGACGGCCGTTTGCGCTGGGCGCGCAGTGTGAAAACTTCATGAACGATCACCAATCGGTCCAATCCCGAGGCGTGCACCGCATGGGCGACCGGGCCACCGGAGCGGATCAACAACTCCAGATCGACCTCCTGGGCGAGGACGAACAACACCTGCCGGGCCGCGACGTGCAACGCCTCCAGCCCGGTCAGGTCCAGGCGGCACCTGCTGCCGCGGACCGCCCGCGCCAAGGCGTCAGCGAATTGCGCCTGTCCTGAATCCGGTATCCGGCCAGTGATCAGCACCGTGCACGGATCGGCCTCGTCGACGACGATCGCGAACCTCTCGTTCATCAGCGAGCCCCCCTCTCCGCTCAGTAGTGCTGCCACGTATCACGCCAACTCCCCGGCGGGCTCATCACCCGGCCGGGGTCCTCGTCGTCCCTACGGGGACAGGCAGGCCGACGGCGAGCAAACATGCGTCGTGACACGTCGTGCCCCCTTCTCTGGAGCCCAGCGATGCAACTGCTCGCGCGTGACTACCCATCAGATGCCGCGCAAATCGGCTCGGCACCGGAATTCACCCGGACGGACACGCGATGCACCGGCCCGGGGACAGGCCGACGCGGATCGGTCACGCCCCGATGGGCCGCCGCGGCCTCCCGTGTCCCCCGTGGTCTCGGGCAGGCCCCGGTCGATGACATCGTCACGGCTCGCCACGGGTAGACCCCGACGATGACCACAACACCAGTCGATCCCAGGCCGACGCCCGATCCGCGGCCACCACGACCGGGACCGGGGCCCGATCCCGTCCCACCGAATCCCGGCCCATCGATCCCCGGCCCGGGACCGGACAGACCGACACCGGCGCCCCCGCCGCTGCAACCGGACCTGCCGTGATTCGGTGACGATCGGCCGGGCCGAGTCAGCCGGAGTCGTCGTCGAGGCTCTCCACCGAGAGCACGCCCGGGAGTTCGCTGAAGCAGAGCAGAAGTTCGCTCGGCTCGCCACGGCCGCTCAGCCCGATCTCGGCGTAGACCGTGCCAGGCGCGGACTCGCGCGTCTCGTGCATGAGGTCGTGCAGCGTCCAGCCGGTCGAGGTGCCGGACGCGACCAACCGCCCCAGGACGCCCTGCCCGTCGCGGTAGTGCACGGCCAGGCGGACCACCACGACCTGGTGTCGGGCGGACCGGCGCAAAAGTCCCGTGTAGCCGAAGACCACCAGGAAGTGAAGGCCCGTCACAACGATCGCCAGCAACGGCAGTCCGGCACCGGCAGCCATGCCGATCGCGGCCGTCTCCCACACGGCGGCCGCGGTCGTCAGACCGCGAACCGCTCCCCGTCGGGTGAGGATCAGCCCGGCGCCCAGGAACCCGATCCCGGACACGATCTGGGCCGCCACCCGGGACGGGTCCAGCACCACCGTGCCCGGGTGGAGCACGTCGCCGAACCCGTACTTGCTCACCAACAGCACCAATGCCGCGGCGGTGGCCACGATTGTCTGCGTCCGCAGGCCGGCACTCTTGCCGCGGAACTCCCGCTCCAGACCGATCAGCGAACCCAGCCCGAAGGCCAGCAAAAGCTCCGCCACCTGCCGGGTCCCCTGGCCGGGACCGGTCCATAACGATGTCTGCGCGCCGAGCGTCCACATGCGTGCCCACTACCCCGATGCACGCATCGCGCCACCCGGAGGCACGCACCGCGCGCCGGCGGGCTCATGACAACTGCGGCCGCGGACCCGATCGAGGCCTGCGGACCCACGGACCACCGGTGCGTCAGCGGTTCTGACGGACGGTCAGCACCCCGCAGGTCGGGGCCGGTCGAGACGGTGTCCGGCATCCCCGTAGGGTCACGGCGATCGGATCGACGCCGGGGAGGGACATGGGCGGGCACCGCACGCGCCGGGTCCTCGCCGCGGCGGCGGCGGGCACCGCGCTGGCGGCCTGCGGATCCCCCGGGTCGTCGGGTGCCGCGCCCGGCCCGGGCACACCGACGACCACGGCCGCGCCGCCCTCGGCCGCGGCATTGCCCACGTTCTCCGGCGGCGCGCCCGAAGATTGTCTGAACGCCACCGACATCGCCAACTGGCCGGTCGAGCGACGCAGCGCCACGGTCGTCGCGATGCCGTTGGACGGCTTCGACTTCGACACGATCACAGCCGAGTTGGCCGCCGGGGCGAGCGGGGTGCTGCTGCTCGGCACCGGTGCTCCGCCCGCCGACCTGGCCGCCCGGATCCACACGGCCGCGGCGGCGGCCGGTGGGCCCGCCCCGCCGTTGGTGATGGCCGACGAGGAGGGCGGCGGCGTCCAGCGCCTGCTCGGAGCGGTGCCCGACCTGCCCTGGCCGCGTGACCTCGCGCGCACCGCCGACGACGAGCAGATCGAGCAGCAGGCCGCGACGCTGGGGCGCGCGATGGCCGCGCTCGGGGTCAACGTGGCCCTGGCTCCGGTGCTGGACGTCGATGCCCGCCCCGGCCCCTCCGACGCCAACCCGGACGGTAAGCGCTCCTTCAGCGGCGACCCCACCGTTGTCTCCCGTGACGGGGTCGCGTTCATGCAGGGCCTGCGCGAAGGCGGAGTCCTTCCGGTGGTCAAGCACTTCCCGGGCCTGGGCGGCTCGACCGGCAACACTGATGTCCGACCGGCGGCGACCAAACCGATCGCGCAACTGCGGACCGACGACCTCGGGCCGTTCCGGGCCGCGATCACCGCCGGCGCTCCGGCGGTGATGATCTCGAACGCCACCGTGCCCGGGCTGAGCACCCATCCCGCGAGCCTGTCGTCGGCGGTCGTCGGCGGCCTGCTGCGCGGGCAACTGGGCTTCACCGGTCTGGTCGTCACCGACAGCCTGTCGGCCGGGGCGGTAACGGCGGCGACGTCCTCGCTGGGCGAGGCCGCCGCCGACGCGATCGAGTCCGGGGCCGATCTGGTGCTGTTCGGCTCGACCCGCACCGCGGCGGACGTGGCTGCGCTGAGCAAGGACCGGTTGTCGGCGTCGTTCCAGCAGATCGTCGCGGCCTTGCGCACCGCCCTGGATTCCGGGGCCTTGACCGACGCCCGGATCGACGCCGCGGTCACCGCGGTGCTGCGGGCCCGCGGTGTCAGCATCTGCGGCTGAGCCGGCCGGCTCAGCCTCCCGGCTCAGCCCTCGTGGAACCCGATGCCGCCCGCGAACTCGTAGGACCGGACACTGTCGGTCGCGCAGGCGAACTCGGCGCCGGCGGCCTCCCGCCCCCAGGCCATGCCGACATGGCTGCCGGTCATGGCGCCCCGGGTGACGATCCCGTAGCCGCCGGTGCCGTAGGTGAGGTCGCCGGTCTGCATGGTGAGTTCGCTGTGCTCGCCGTTGCGCCATGCCACGTCGAGCACGGCCGCACTCGTGCCGCCGAGGCAGCCGACGATCCCCTTGCCCCGGCCGGTGATGGTCCCGTGGCCGAACGCCTTGGAGGTGCAGTCCATCACGCCGTCGACGACGTATGAACCTCCGGTGGGCTCGTAACGCAGTCCGGTGGGGCTGGCGACCGTGCCCACGACACTGCAGGCATTGCCGGCGTGCCCCGTGAGGTCCTCGGCGCCGGCCGCACCGGCCGGCAGGAGGGTCGTGGCCGCCGTCAGCGGGCAGATCGCGGCAACGCGAGCGAAAGCGCGGTTCATCCGGGCAACTCCAATCCAGGGATGTCGCCTACCCGTAGTCGGGTTCTGCGGTCGACTTTCGAACGAGCAGTCGAGAGCTGAAATCCCGTACCCACAGGCAATTTTCTGCGACCCAGTGGCGCTACGGACCAGTAACCTACTTCAGATCGGGTTAATGCCCCCACTATGGCCGCTTTCCGGCGCCGCCGTCCAGACCCCGCGCCCAATTTCTTCTCCACGCCGTCCGGTCAGCCGTTCGGCTGATCACGAGCCGGCCTTTCGACGGCCCAGTGTGCCCGGCCGACCGATCGTCCTCACTCGGCAATATGTCCAAACTTGTGCGCAAGCAGAGTCATCCGGACGCGTCGATGGGGACGACCGCCGGCCGCCGTACCCGACCGGGACGGCAGGGGCAGCCGCGAGTCGGCCGCCACGCCCTGCGCAAGGTGGGGACGAAGCGAGGGGTGGCTCAAGTGAACGAGAACCGGTCGAAGCGCGAGATCTTGGTCGTGATGTCCGGGCTGATGATCGTGATGATGCTGGCAATGCTGGACAATACGATCATCTCGCCGGCGTTGCCGACCATCACCGGGGATCTGGGGGGGATACAACACCTGGCCTGGGTGACCACGGCCTACATCCTGGGCGCGACCGTTTCGGTCCCGCTGTGGGGAAAGCTGGGCGACATCCTGCCCCGCAAGGCCGTGTTCATGACGTCGATCAGCATCTTCCTGATCGGGTCCGCGCTGTCGGGACTGTCCCAGTCGATGAATCAGCTGATCGGCTTCCGTGCCTTGCAGGGCATCGGCGCCGGTGACCTGATGACCGGCGTGATGGCCTCGATGGCCGTGCTGGTGTCGCCGCGGGACCGTGGCAAGTACACCGGTTACCTGATGGCAGTCATGCCGGTGTCGATGATCGGCGGACCGCTGGCCGGCGGCTGGATCACCGACAACTTCTCGTGGCGCTGGAACTTCTACATCAACCTTCCGGTGGGCCTGGCCGCGATGCTGGTCCTGGCACGCACGATGAAGCTCCCGCCGAACAAGGTCCGTCAGGGCCGCTTCGACTGGCAGGGCTCCGGGTTGTCCATCGCCTGGATCACCTCCGCGGTGCTGGCGACCAGCTGGGCGGGCACCCAGTACTCCTGGGGCTCGCCGGTGATCCTCGGCCTGTTCGCCCTGGCTGCCGCCGGCCTGGCCCGGTTCATCTGGGTCGAGCTGCACGTCGCCGAGCCGGTCGTGCCGCTGCGGGTGTTCGCCAACCGCAACTTCGCGGTGGCCTCCGGGTTGCGGTTCATGGTGGGCTTCGGGATGTTCGGCGCGATGACGTTCCTGCCGCAGTACCAGCAGTACGTCCAGGGCGCTTCGGCGACCCAGTCCGGTCTGCTGATGCTCCCGATGATGGCCGGCGTGGTCCTGATGAGCCTCACCTCCGGCCGCGTGATCTCGAAGAGCGGCAAGTACCGCATCTTCCCGATCGCCGGTTCCGCGCTGATGATCGCCGGCCTGGGCCTGCTCTCGCTGCTGGGGGTCGACACCGGGCGGGTGGAGACCGGCGCGTTCATGTTCGTGCTCGGCCTCGGGATGGGCTGCATGTTCAGCAGCACCCAGACCATCGCCCAGAACAGCGTGCCGCTCACGGATATCAGCTCGGCGACCGCGACCACCTCGTTCATGCAGTCGATCGGTGGCTCGTTGGGGATCTCGCTGTTCGGTGCGCTCTATGCCCACACCCTGACCGCGGACACCGGTGGTCAGTTCGGCAAGGGTCTTTCGCTCCCACCGGACGCGCTCAAGTCGATGCCGCACACCGTCGTCGCCACCCTGCAGGCGGGGATCTCCGACGGAGCCACGAACGTCTTCGCGGTCGCGGCCTGCGTGAGCATCCTCGGGCTGGTGGGCTCGCTGTTCATCAAGCAGGTCCAGCTTCGCGGCAGCATCCCGAAGCAGGGCACAGCGGCCCCGGAGCCCGTGATGGACATCGCACACGTCTGAGGCGGTCCGGTCCCCCGCGGCGGCTCTCGCATCCGGGAGCCGCCGCGGGGTATCTGCAACGGCCGCCGCGTCACGATTCCGGCGGGGGTAACTGCTTCAGCAGCGTCACCGTGGTTCCGTCGGCGCCGGTGAGGACGGTCACCCGATTCATCAGAGCGGCCATCACCAAGCGGCCGCGGCCGCGGTTGCGCCGAGCGAAAGTGGCTGGGTCGCGCTCCACCCATCGCCCCCGGTCGACCACGACCACCCGCACCCATCCCGGTTCCACCCTCGCCTCGATCCACCCCGCGGGCTGCTCCCCACTACGGCGGGCCCCCGAGTGCTCCAGGACGTTGACGCAAGCCTCACCCGCGGCCACAACGATCTCCGCCGCCGGCGCCGCGGCCACGCCGGATTCCGCCAGCCAAGCGCGCAGTTCGTCCCGCACCAGGCCCAGGCCCGCGGTACGCCGCGTCGGCTCCAGGTCCGCGTGGAACGGCCGTTCCGCGCCGTGCCCGACCGGCTGCGCCGATCCGGGACCGGGCGGCGGAGGTGGCCTCACGAATCCGGCGCGCGCAGCTCGACGCTGGTGGCGTCCATCAACCCGCTGACGTCGATGACGGTTGCCACGACCGAGGCGGGAGCCACCAACAGGTGCAGGCGGGCGGCGTGCTCGTACAGCACGGACAAGCCGGCGCTGTCCAGGTAGGTCACGCCACGCAGGTCCACCACCTGGACAACCCCGGCCGGGGAACGGGCATCAAGGGCTGCCCACAGCGCCGGAGCGGTGCCCAGGTCTATCTCGCCGTGCAGCACGACCGCTCCGTCCGGGTCGCGGCGGACGCGCAGCCGCTGCGGGGCGGCGGCGGATGGCTCGCTCACTGCAGTCGCCTCCTCGGTCGTTCGCATCGTTGCAGAAGAAGGCTGCGAATCTGACGTTGCGTTACCCGATCGGCACGCCGGTCATGCGGCCGCGGCCGCCGCCCGAAGGACCGTCGGAGGCCGGCGGCACGGTTTCGGGTCGCCGGCTCCGGGCAACCTCGTCGCGTCGGTCGGTCGCCGGATTCCTCGGGGGGCGTGGGTGTGCTCAGCCGCTGCGCCGGAAGCGACGGCGGCCCTGATGCACCAGCCGCAGGCCGGCCGGCCCGGGACCGGCTTGCACCCCTCGTCACGCGACGGCGCCGTCCCCAGCCGTTTTGGCTACCGTGCCCACATGACGCCACGTCAGTCCGGAACACCGGCTCGGAATCCGTACCGCTGGGGGCTGTTGGCGTCGCTGGGCGCCTTCACCGGGTACGCGTTGTTCCTGGCAGTCGGACAGGCCCGCTCGGAACTGCTGTTGATCGCCGTCGCCCTGGTTCTCGCGCTGGGCCTGGACCCGCTGGTGGTGCGGCTGAGCCGCTTCGGGCTCTCCCGGCCCTGGGCCGTGACGGTCGTGGCGCTGACCGGGCTTGCCGCGCTGGCCGCCTTTCTGGCCTGGGTGGTACCGACGCTGACCGAGCAGGCGACCGCGTTCGTCCACCACGTACCCGACTACCAGCGCAGGCTGCAGGACCAGAACAGCTGGCTGGGCAGATTGAACTCCCGGTACCACGTCCTCGACGACCTTCGCAGCACCGTTCAGCGCGGTGGTGGTGCCGCGGTGGCCGGGGGCGTGTTCGGTGTCGGCAAGGTCGCGATAAGCGCCGCCGCCGGGTCGGTGCTGCTGATCGTGCTCACGCTGTACTTCCTGGCCGGATTGCCGGAACTGAAGCTCCTGGTCCGCCGACTGACCCCCGCGGCACACCGGGACCGGGCGCACGCACTGACCGAGGCAGTCTGCGAACGCGTCGGCGGGTACGTCCTGGGCAACTTCCTCACCTCGGTGATTGCCGGTGCCGGGACTGCGCTGTGGGCGTTGGTCTTCGGGCTGCCCGACCCGCTCCTGCTGGCGGTCGTGATCGGGATTCTGGACCTGATCCCGATCGTCGGCTCCACCGTCGGCGGTGCGCTGGCGGCGTTGCTCGGCCTGACGGTGAGCGTTCCGGTGGCGCTGGGCACCGCGGGCTTCTACGTCGCCTACCGCGTGCTGGAGGACTACCTGATCACCCCACGGGTGATGGGCCGCACAGTGCAGGTCAACGGGCTGGTCACGGTGGTCTCGCTGATGATCGGCGGCGCGCTGCTCGGGATTGTCGGAGCGTTGCTGGCCATCCCGGTGGCCGCCACGATCAAACTGCTGCTGGACGAGCTCGCCCTCCCTCGCCTCGACCGGGCCGGGCCGGACACCGCGCCGGACCCGCCCCGACCCGCTCGGGCCGCGGAGCCGGGGCCGGAGCGGCAAGCACCGCATCGGCGCAGACCGCGGCGGTTCGGGCGAGTCCCGGTTTCCGCGCTCCTGTTCGTCTTCGGGGTGTTGACCGGGCGCCGCGGCCGCGAACATCCGCGCCACTCGTCACCGGCAGGCCGCGCAGCAGGTGGACGTGTCCGAGCCGCACGCGCCCGCAGGTGAACCGGCCGGCGACTCGACGCCGGTGAGCGAGTTCGTGGCGCAGTTGGACCGGACCATGCTGCTGGTCACCACCCGGCACGGACCTGCCCTGGCCGGTTGCCTGGTCGGGTTCAGCACCCAGACGAGCATGGACCCGTTCCGGTACCTGGTATGCCTGTCGCGGGCCAACGCCACCACCCGGGTGGCCGAGGCGGCAACACATCTGGCGCTGCATCAGATCGGCCCTGATCAGCTGGACCTGGTGCGGTTGTTCGGTGAGCACACCCAGGACGACGTGGACAAGTTCGCGCACTGCCACTGGACGCCCGGCCCATTCGGGCTGCCCCTGCTCACCGGCTGCCCGGCCTGGTTGGTCGGGGCGATCCTGAGCCGGATCGACGCCGGGGATCACGTCGCGGTGCTGCTGGCGCCGGTGGCCGCCGCCCGCACCCGACCCTCCGACGCCGTGCGGTTCAGCGAACTTCCGCCGCTGTCGCCAGGACATCCGGCGTAGAACGCCTCGGTCCGCGTAGCCAGCTGTGGGCGGGTAGAGGCCCCGGTAAGTCGGCCGACGAATTCGTACTGCGCTGATCGTCACCAACTGCACCCGAAAGTAGCTCTTTTTGCAGCGCGCGCTGTTGCGTCCGTCTCCCGGCGGGTCAGAATTGAAGGCAGGTCCGACAATGGCTGTCCCGATCCATCGGTTCCAGCGTTCGGCGACCACCGCCGAGGCGGCCTGCGAGTTGATCGACCGACTGGGCGCTCGTAGCCGGTTCGTCGGAGCGGCGCAGGCGGGCGCGGGACGGTTGACGCTCGGTCATGCGACCGTCGGCGAGCTTTCCGCGGGCCGGTTGATCAACGTCGGAATGCGGCTGGCGCTGGCGGTCGAACCGCCCGCGGACCAACTCGCGGTGGCCACCTTCCTGAGCGGTCGGATGCGCCTGGTCCCGGGCCGGCTCGACGAGGTCACCTGCGCCGCCGGGGACAGTTTCCTGTGTCCGACCGACGGACCGATGCTCGCCTCCTGGGACGACTTCGACGTCGTCGGGCTACGCCTGCCGATGGCGCAACTGCACGAGTCCGCCCCGGGGCTCATCGATTTCGACGAGACGGTCCCCCTGCGGTTCTGCGGCACCGGTCCCGTCTCCGCCGACCGCGCAGCGGTGTGGCGAACCGTGGCGCTGTTGGCCTTCCAGGAGATGTGGGCGCCCGACAGCATGCTGACCAACCCGCTGGTTCGCCGGGAAATGATCGACACGGTGATCGCGGCGGCCCTCACCACGTTCCCCAACACCGCGATGACTTGTGGATACGTGCCCCAACCCGGGGCGGTGCAGCCGCGGGCGATGCGTCGGGCGGTGGCCTTCATCGACGCGAACGCCTCCCTGCCGATCACCGTGGCCGACATCGCGGCGGCCGCCGGCACCAGCACGTCCGCCGTCCGGGCGGCGTTCCGTCGTCACCTGGACACCACCCCGACCGCGCACCTGCGCCGGGTCCGCCTTCTCGCCGCCCATCGGGACCTCCAGGCCGCCGACCCCACCAGTGACACCACGGTCGCCGAGATAGCCGGCCGCTGGGGTTTTCGCCGCCGCGAACAGTTCGACAACGCCTACCGCGAGTGCTTCGGCGTCCCCGCCGAGCAGACCCTGCGCCGCTGACCGGTGCGGATCCGTGCCGGATCGGTCCGCGGCGCCGGCCGGTAATGTTGCGCCGCAGGGGTAGGGAGACCGACATGACCGACCGGGGTGCGGCCGCGGGGTGCCGCGGGGTCATCCGCTGACAAAGGCCACCCGGCGTGACGACGACCACCCGGTGCCGCCGGTGATCAACTCGGCCGCGACGACCGGTCCGGACGCCGGCGGGGCGCGGAAATCCCGGATGGTGCTGGTCACCGCATGCCTGGCGCTGTTCATGTCCTCGCTGGACAACTCGGTGGCTAATGTGGCGCTGCCCGCGATCGGCCGCGACCTCCATGCCGGCGCGACCCAGTTGCAGTGGGTGATCGACAGCTACATCGTGGTCCGCGGCGCGCTGCTGCTGACCGCGGGTGCGCTGAGCGACCGCTACGGCCGCCGCCGGATGTTCCAGCACGGCCTGTTGGTGTTCGGCGCAGGCTCCTTGTTGTGCAGCCTCGCCACCAGTCCGGACCTGCTGGTCAGTGCCCGGGTTCTGCAGGCGACAGGCGGGTGCTTCCTGGTGCCCTCCAGCCTCGCGCTGGTCACCGACGCCTATCCGGACACCGGCGAGCGGGCCCGGGCCATCGGGATCTGGAGCGCGACCACCGCGGTGAGCACCGGGCTCGGCCCGCCGCTGGGCGGGATGCTCGTGGAGTTGGCCGGGTGGCGCAGCGTGTTCTGGATCAACGTTCCGCTCACCGTGATGGCGGTGGCCCTCGCCCATCGGCACGCGCCTGCCGCCGGCGGCGATCCCACGCGTCGGCTCGACCTGCTGGGCCAGTCGCTGGTCGCGGTCGCGCTGTTCGCCGGGACGTCCGCGTTCATCGAGTCGACGACCGCCGGGTGGACGGCGCAGGCCGTGGTGGTGATGTTCGTGGTGGCGGCCGCGGCCACCGCCGCCTTCGCCGCCGCCGAGGCACGAGCGCGGCAACCCCTGCTCCCGCTCGGTCTGTTCCGCGACACACAGTTCAGCGCGGCGGCGGTGGTTGCCACCACCGCCTTCGTGATCTGGGCCGGGTTCCTGTTCGTCAACACCCTCTACCTGCAGGACGTCCGCGGGTACTCGCCGTTGACGGCCGGGCTGCTCGTCGTCCCCGCCACCATCGGCAATCTGGTGCTGTCCCCCTTGTCCGGGCGGCTCACCGCGGCGCGCGGTCCGTGTCTGCCGGTCACCGTGGCCTCGATCGCGTTGCTGCTCGGGTCGCTCACCTTGGTGCTGGGCGTGCGCACCGATCGCCTTGCGGTGTTGGTGATCGGGTACGTCCTGGTCGGTTCGGGTGCCGGGTTGGTCAACGCACCGATAACCAACGCCGCCCTGGCCGGGCTGCCGCGTGGCCGGGCCGGTGTCGCCGGCGGGGTCACCAGCATGTTCCGGCAGGTCGGAAACGCCCTCGGGGTCGCCCTGTTCGGCACCCTCGCCCTGTCCGACCTTGCGCCGGCCGCTCGTAACAGGCTGCTCGCGGGCAATGTCTCGCGGATCGCCTCGGGCGATTTCGTCGACGGACTGCAGGCGGCCTACCTGTGCGCGGCCGGGTTCGCGGTCCTGACGTTGGTCGCGGCCCGAGTCGGCTTCCGCGACCATCCGCAGGAGCCCGCGCAGAGTCCCGAGAGTCGAGCAACCGCCCTCTGACCGACGAGCGGACCATGGTCCGCGGGGTTCCGGCGGGGCCACTGTGCTGATTGGTGAATTGCCCGGTCATGGCACACCTCGCGGCCGCCCTGGTCCTGGTTTTCGTGGCGACCGGGGATCGTGCCATGTTCGGCTCACCCGACCTGGCCGCGCTCAAGGCGGTGCTGGGCGTCGTCGACCGACCGACGCTCGCCGGTGATACGCCACCTCGCCTGAGGTAGCGTCGTCGCGGCCGGCCGGGAGATCTCGGCCGGTTGCGCATGTCGTCGGGGCCTGCCCACCCCGGCGGCGACCGATCGCGGCGAGGTGAGTGCGTGCAGCCCGAGGTGACCGACTGGTTCGCCCGCCGGACCACAGCGGCGGCGGACTGGCCCATCGGGGACTTGTACCGGGCCAAGCTCGATTCCGGACTCTCGGTCGCGGTCGTGCTCCCGGCACTGGACGAACAGTCGACGATCGGCGCGATCGTGGCCGCCGTCCGCGACCGGTTGACGGTCGAGGTCGCACTGGTCGACGAGATCGTGGTGGTCGACTCGGGCTCCACCGACGGCACGGCCGCGACGGCGACCGCGGCCGGCGGCCGGGTGGTCTCCGCGGCGGGCGTGCTTCCCGAGTTCGGACCCGCCGTGGGCAAGGGCGACGCGATGTGGCGGGCGTTGGCCGCAACCGACGCCGACATCGTGGCCTTCGTCGATGCGGACCTGGAGCACTTCCGCCCCGAGGTGGTCAGCGGACTTCTCGGCCCGCTGCTGTGCGACCGGGCGGTGCATCTGGTCAAGGGCGCCTACGACCGGCCGCTGCGGGCCGGGCAGGCGGTGCTGCCCGCCGGCGGTGGTCGGGTCACCGAACTGGTCGCCCGCCCGCTGCTGAACCTGCACTGGCCACAACTGGCCGGCGTCGTGCAACCGCTGGCCGGTGAGTGGGCGGCCCGCCGGGATCTGCTGCAGACGCTGTGGTTCCCGGCCGGCTACGGTGTCGAGATCGCCGTGCTGATCGACACGCTGCGCACCGTCGGACTCGACGGCATCGCCCAGGTCGATCTCGGCGCCCGACATCACCGACACCAGGACGACGCGGCGCTGGGCCGCATGGCCGCCCAGGTCTGGCACGCGATGCTGGCCCGGATGCCCGGCGTCGACGTCATCGGCCCCGACGTTCTCGGCGGCGACCTGGTCGGCCCGACGGCACCGCTGACCGACTTCCGGCGCCAGGGCGGTCGGCTGCGGCCGCGCACGCAGGACGTCGAACTGGGCGAACGTCCGCCGTTGACCGCGGTGCTCACCGAGCGCCGCCGGCCCACCCCGTGCGGAGCGGCTCAGCCGCGGTCGTGACGGAGTTGGTCGGGCAACAGGTAGTCCGCCGCGATGTCCTGACGCCCCATCAGATGTTCCACGACCCCGACGACATCGCGGGCCATGGCCACATCGTGCACCCGGGCGATGTTGCCCGGCACCGCGGCCAACACCGCCAGCGCCGCCATCGAACCGGCGTCGCGGCCACGCGGGGAGCGGGACAGGATCGCGCCGACGAAATCCTTGCGGGACAGGGCAAGCAGGACCGGTCGACCCAGTCCGCGGACCGCCTCCAGCCGACGTAGAACGGCGAGCGTCTGGTGCGGAGTCTTGGTGAAGTCCGGTCCCGGATCGACGATCAGGGCCTCGCGGGGCAGCCCCGCGGCGACCGCGGCCTCCATGCGGGCCGCCAGGAACGAGACCACGTCGGCGACCACGTCGGCGTAGTGGCCCGGGTCCTGCAGCCGCACCTTCGGCCGTGCCCGGTTGTGCATCACCACCAGCGCGGCCCCGGCCGCCGCGCAGATACCCGCAACCTCCGGGTACAGCAGGCCACTGACGTCGTTCACGATCGCCGCCCCGGCTGCGACGGCCGCCTGCGCCACCGCGGGCTTGTAGGTGTCGACGCTGATCAGCACCTCGGGGTGGTTACGAGCCAACCACTCCACGATCGGCAGCACGCGCTCGATCTCCTGCGCCGCGGCCAACTCCGGCTCCCCGGTGACGGCCGATTGCCCACCCACGTCGAGGATGTCGGCACCGGCCGCCACCAGGTGCTCCGCCAGCGCGATCCGATCGGCCGGACTGCGGTAGCGCCCGCCGTCGGAGAACGACTCCGGGCTGGCGTTGACCACGCCCATGACCAACGTGCCGGTGATGTCCAGCGTCCGCCCGCGGACCTGTAGTTGCACGACCACCGGCGCAGCGTACGGCGCCCGAGCCGAGCGGGAGGGTGATACCTGTCGGCGCCCCAGGATGGGTGCGGGCGCCCGCAGAAGTTGGCGAAGGTCAGTCGCCGTCACGCGGTAGCGACCGGTCCACGGGTGAGGCGAACCAGATGGTGCGCATCGCCCACCGGCCCGGGCCGAGGCGACGTCCGGAACAAACCACCAGCGCGATCTGCGGCTTGCCCGTAGTGGCGTAGTAACGCTTCCCGGGGTCGTCGGCCGGGACCTCCACGCGCTCGGTCACCCGGTAGCAGAGGTAGCCCGGTTTGCCGCGCACCACGATCTGGTCGCCCTCCTGCAGGTCGGCCAGCATGCGGTTGCCCAGCGCGCTGCCGTCCGGCCAGGTGTGTGCGTTGAACAGCGAGTTGCCCTGCGGATCGCCGGGCTTGATGCCGCTGCCGAGGTCGAAGGCCATCTCGGACTTTCCGGCGTGGTCGATCGGCGGAACGCCGAGGTTTCCATCGGAGTCGCGAGGAAGTGCGACGACAGGGATGCGGTCGTCGATGCCTTCCAGGCTGATCATCCTCGGCACGAACGGGCGATCGGCGGTGCTGCACCCGCGCTCCGGCTTCGGCGGTGGCTCCGGCTGTGGTTGCGGGAAGAACGGCAGCGGCGGGAGCGGGATCGGCGGGAGCGGGCCGATCCCGATCGGGTCCGGTGTGTCGTCGGCCCGGGCGATCGGCACCGCGACCACGCCCGCGAACAGGACCGTCGAGAGGCCCGCGGCCAGCAGGGCACGCCGCCGCTTCATGCGATCCTCGCCGGGTCCGGCGGGTAGCAGGCGCCCGTGACCGTGTCCACAACCGCCCCCCGGGGAACCGCGCCCTTCGGTCTGCGACCGGGAGGTCGGCAGCCGGTGATTCGTCCTGTTGCGGGGATTTTCGCACGCCGCGCCTGCCGGAGTTGTGACTTTGGGCCGCCCGCGTGACCCCGACCGACGCCGGTTCGCCGACCGGCCGGTCGTAGGGTCGATCCGAGGCCCGGTCCCGGGCCGGTGAGGAGTCGAGGCGCATGCGGGTCGGATTCCTGGGGCTGGGCCGGATGGGTTCGGCCATCGCCGCCAACCTGGTGGCGGCCGGCCACGACTTGCTCGTGTGGAACCGAACCCCGGAAAAGGCAACCCCGCTGCTCGATGCCGGAGCCTCGGCGGCCGCGACGCCACGGGAGGCGGCCGCGGCCGACGTCGTGATCACCATGCTCGCCGACGACGCCGCCGTGGCCGGGGTGCTCGACGGGCCGGACGGGATGCTGGCCGCCGGGCGGGTCGGGATCCACGTGTCGATGAGCACGATCAGCGTCGCGCTGTCCGAGCGGTTGACGGCGACCCACCAGGACCGGGGCGAGGCGTTCGTGGCCGCCCCGGTCTTCGGGCGTCCTGAGGCTGCCGCAGCCGGCGCGCTGGCGGTGTTGTGCGCCGGCCCGCAGGCGGCCCTGCGCACCTGCGCGCCGTTGTTCGAGGCGATCGGCCGCCGGGTGTTCCCACTCGGCGAACACCCCCCGGCCGCCAACCTGGTCAAGCTGTCCGGGAACTTCCTGATCATGGCCACGATCGAGTCGCTGGCCGAGGCGATGGCCCTGGCCGAGAACGGCGGCGTCGAGCGGGGGAAGCTGCTGGAGGTTCTCACCGGCACGCTGTTCGATTCCCCGGTCGTGCGCACCTACGGCGAGATCCTGGTCGCCGACCGGTTCCGGCCGGCTGGATTCACGGCGGCGCTCGGGCTGAAGGATCTGCGTCTGGTCGCGCAGGCGGCCGATGCCCAGCACACCCCGTTGCCGTTGGTCGGACTGCTGCACGACCACCTGCTGTCGACGATGGCGATCGACGGCGAGGACATCGACTGGTCGGCGCTCGCCCTGTCCGTGCGTCGGGCGGCGGGTCGGTGA
This sequence comes from Sporichthyaceae bacterium, assembly GCA_036268355.1. GTDB lineage: Bacteria > Actinomycetota > Actinomycetes > Sporichthyales > Sporichthyaceae > DASQPJ01. The sequence continues at coordinate 75,067 of DATAUG010000187.1, read as the reverse complement.
CGAAACGCCGTACCGCCAGGAATCGGTCGATCGAGGAGGAGTCGGGATGGAGACGGAGGCGTGCACCGTCGTGGTCGGCGGGACGTCGGGTATCGGACTGGAGGTGGCACGCTCGTTCGCCGGTCGGGGCGGGGCCGTCGTGGTCACCGGACGGGACGCGGGCCGAGCGCAGGCGGCGGCCAAGGGATTGGGCGGCAACGCCCGCGGCCTCGCCTTCGACCTGGCCTCTCCCGATCAGATCCAGCCCGGGCTGGCCGACGTCGGCCCGGTCGCCAACCTCATCCTGGTCGCGATCGAGCGCGATCTGAACTCCGTCCGCGGGTACCGGCCGGTCGACGCGCTGCGGCTGGCCACGTTGAAGTTGGTCGGCTACACCGAGGTGGTGCACGCGTTGTGCGGCCGCCTCTGGGAGCGATCGACGATCGTGCTGTTCGGCGGGCGGGCGAAGGATCGCCCGTATCCCGGGTCGACCATGGTGTCCACCGTCAACGGTGGGGTCAGCGGGCTGATGCGGACCCTGGCCGTGGAGCTGGCGCCGATACGCGTGAACGCAATACATCCCGGGCTCGTCGGCGACAGCCCGTTCTGGGCCACGAAGCCGGCCGCGGTCCTCGATCCGGTCGTGGCCCGAACGCCGACCGGTCGACTGGCAACGATGGCCGACGTCGTGGACGGGGTCGACTTCCTGGTGCGAAACCGGTCCGTGAACGGCGTCGACCTCTACCTCGACGGCGGCACGATGCTCGTCTGAATCGGCCCTGCCGACACCTGCGGTGCGAACACGGAGGCATATCACCGGTCCAGTCGGGGGAGTCTGACCGCAACGGCTGGGCGGCGCGGGCGACGGAACGCCGCCGACTTTCGCCGGGCGGGAGGTCGGATGGTCGGGGCGTCCGCGGATCGAGCGACGCCGGCCCAAGCCGGAGGCGGGCTGCGGCGCGACGTGGGCCTCGCCGGTCTGACGTCGGTGTCCGTGGGTTCGGTCATCGGGTCCGGGTGGCTGTTCGGCGCGCAGAACGCCGCGGCCCTGGCGGGGCCGGCGGTGCTGGTCAGCTGGGTGCTCGCCGCCGTGGTGTGCGTCGTGCTGGCGCTCACCTATGCCGAACTGGGTGCTGCTTGTCCGTTGTCCGGCGGTACCGCGCGCTACACCTACCTCAGCCACGGCATGCTGGGTGGCTTCTTCGCCGGCTGGGTGTCCTGGCTTCAGGCGGTGACGCTGGCGCCGGTGGAGACGGTGGCGTCGTTGAACTACCTGAGCGCGAACTGGTGGCCGGGCCTGGTGCACGACGTCGACGGTCAGCACGTGCTGACCGGACGCGGCACCGCCGTCGCGGTCGGGTTCGTGATCACGTTCACGCTGATCAACCTGGTCGGCGTCCGAAGGCTCGCCGAGGGCAACAACCTGGTCGTGCTGTGGAAGATCGCGATCCCGGTGCTGACGATCCTGGTGATCGCGACCCAGGCCTTCCACCGGTCGAACTTCGATCTGCACGGGGTGCACGGCGGCGGCGGGTTCGCCCCGTTCGGTCTCAAGGGCATCCTGTTGGCGTTGTCCGGTGGGGTGTTGTTCTCCTACCAGGGTTTCGAGCAGGCGGTGCAGCTGGGCGGGGAGGCGCGTCGTCCGGAACGTGATCTCCCGCGCGCGGTGCTCATCGCGATAGTCGGTGGATCGCTGCTGTATCTGGCGCTACAGGTGTGCTTCATCGCAGCCACCGACCCGCACAAGATTGCCGCCGCGGGCTGGGCGAAGCTGGCCTCGAACAGCCTCGGCCCGTTCTATGACCTGGCCACGGTGCTCGGGCTGACCTGGCTGGCCACGATCCTGCAACTGGACGCGATCATCTCCCCCGGCGGAACGGCGATGGTGTACATCTCCACCACTTCGCGGCTGTCGTTCGCGCTCGGCCGTACCGGCGCACCGGCGTCACTCGCGCGGGTGAACTCCCGGCGCGTGCCGTGGGTCGGGGTCGTGCTGGCCGCGGTGGTGGGCTGCTTGATGTTCCTGCCGTTCGGCTCCTGGGCGAAGCTGGTGAACTACACCACCTCGGCAACGTTCTTCATGTACGCCCTAGCGCCGGTTGCCGTGCTGACCCTGCGGCGGGCGCTGCCCGACAACAGCCGCACCTACCGCGTACCGGCCGCACGGGTGTGGACCCCGGCCGCGTTCGCGCTGGCGAGCCTCATCGTCTACTGGAGCGGCTTCGTCATCGACTGGCGGGTCGGCGTCGCGATGCTGTTCGGCGTCGGCCTGCTCGCGGCCGGACGCGCGCGTCAACCGAAACATCTGCGGGAGGCGTTGCACCCGCGGGCGGTCGCCTGGATCCCGGTCTGGGTGCTGGGGATCATCGGCCTGACCGCGATCGGTCCGGACTACGTGCAGGGCCGCGAAATCCTGCCGTTCTACCTGGACATGATCGTGGTCGTCGGGTTCAGCCTGGCGATCTTCGCCTGGGCGGTCCGGTCGGCGCTGCCTGCCGCGGCAGTACGCGAGAACCTCGGCCGGATGCGAGCCGAGGTCGAGTCGGAAAGTGCGGCACTCGAGGTCGCCGACGCCCGTATCTGACCCATCGTCACCTGAAGGTGCGTCAGTACGCACCGCGGGCGGTGGCCGGAGCCCGGGCGCGCCGGCGCGGACCGGAGACACCGTTTTCCAATTCCCGTGGGCGACCGGTTCATCCGCACGCCACGCAGGTTCACTCGAAGGGGTGAAACTCGACGCCTTGAATACCGGCCGCAACGGCGGTGAATTCGCAGGTCAAAAGCGGGTTATCGGGCGAACGGATGGCCCGCGACACGCTGCGAGCTTGCTGGACATCGGGATTGTCCGGTGCCTGAATGGACTGCACCGGGATTCATGAAAAAGAACCCGGACCGTCGTCGAGCAAACGGCGACCCCGATCCCCGCAGCGTGGGATCCGTGTGCGGCGAGCAACCTGCCGGGCGCGGAGCAAACGGCGAACTCTGAAATCCCCGCAGCGTGGGATCCGCGTCCGAGGCGAGCGCCCGGACTCACCGGCGAACCGTCCGACACCGCTGAGCAACCGTGCTCGGGGTGGACTCAAGGAGTTTCCAAATGAATCGACGTCTGCACTCAACCGCTTGCAAGATCGTCCCCGTCGTGGTCGCGGCCGGCCTCACACTGGCCGGCTGCGCCAGCGAACCCACCACCACCGCCGACCAGAACCCGACGCCCGTCGCAGGCACCCCGACGCCGCCGCCGATCTCCGGCACGCCCGGCAACGCCGCCCCCGGCGGCACCGGGACAGGCACGGGCACCGGTGACAACACCGGGACGCACGCCGGCGGCGGCGCCGTACCGGGCGGCGACAGCACCACGACCGCTTACAGCAAGCACAAGAAGGACGACAAGAATGGCTCGGCACCGGGCACCGGTACCGACGCCGGAACCCCCGGGGCGGCCGGGGCGCCGACCGGCGGCGCGCCCGGTGCTCCGGCAGGCGGCCCCACCGCCCACTGAGCCCGCCACGGCGGTCCGGGTCCACGGGCAACCCGCGGACCCGGACCGCCGTCGCCCGGGCGGGGCGGGACCCGCTCCGCCCAGCGCCCGGGGCACGGCGGACATCCGGCGGCGAGCGCCTCACAACCGGCGAGGTCGGACCGAATTCCCGTGCTGCCAAGGGAATTCGAGCCCGGGCGCGACCCACTCCGGCAGGCCGGACACCCTCACGGCCGGCCGGCGGCGGTACCCGGGCGGCGCGGCCCGATGCGCCGCCCTACGGTCCGGCCGGGGTCACGAACTCCACCTGGGCCAGGCCGGGCAGGCCGCAGATGGTGATCACTGTGGCGACCGCGGAGCCGGCGCGGACCAGCAGCCGCAGCGGCCGCCGCGTCTGGTCCACCAGGACCGAAACCCCGGCGCTGTCTAAGTAGTTGACCGCGCGCAGATCGATGAGCAACTCCGCCGCCTCGCCGGCGGCGGCCTCGAGCTCCGCGCGCAGCGCCTCGGTCTGGGTCATGTCGATCTCACCGGCCAGTACCACCTCCCCCGCACGCGGCCGTTCGATGCGCAACCGAGGGCCGGCGGCGGGGGGCTCGGTCGATCCGTGGGCAGTGTTCGACACCTTGCGCTCCTTGACCAGTTCCACCGCGGTCCCGTCCGATCCGGTGCTGATGCTCATCCGGTCCGCCAGCGCGGCCATTATCGACCGCCCGCGACCTCGGTTGCGTGGGGCGTCGGCGACCGGATCCGGAGGTCTCCATCGCCCCCGGTCACGGACGACGACTCGGACGTGCGTGGAGTCGGCGCTGCATTCGATCCATCCGGCCTCATGCCCGCCGGCAGCCTGGGCGCCGGAGTGCTCGATGACGTTGGCGCAGGCCTCGCCGATGGCGATGACGAACTCGTCGAGCTCGCGACCCACGACTCCGGCGTCCTGCAGCCACGCCCGGATCTGTGCACGGACCGGGAACAGAGTCGAAGGCCCGGCGGCAGGGTCGAGCACGACCCGCAGGGTCGAGGCACTCACCGGCCCACCATCGATCCGCCGGCAGCAACGGCCGGTGTGACAAGGCCGTCAGTCGAGCAACCACCCGCGAACCGCAACCGTTCGGGCGGACGCCGGTGCAACAGGATGCTCACACCGTCCGGACCCCTCCCCGCGCCGTCCCGCCCACGGTAACCGCGCCGGCCTGCCAGGCCCGCTCGGGTCCGGATCGGGTGCTTACCCCGGAAACCCGTTGCGTAATCTGCCCGCCCCCGGGGAAGACCGCCCAGCATCCAGCGTGTGGGTTCACCAGGGAGCCGGGGCCAAGTGACTGATTCGACGAAACCGCTGGTGGCGTTGCTCGCGGACAAGGACGAGATCCTGGAGGACTGGGTCGCCATCACGGGCCGACGCCTGCGGGGGCGGGTCACCGAGTTCGAACTGCGCCGCGAACAGGCGGCGCTCTTCGACGCGATCCACGCCGGACTGAGCGCGGGCTCGACGGATGTCGATACCGAGGCGTACGCGGCGGCGCGGGCGTTGCTGGACGAGCTGTCCTACACGCGCGTCCGGCAGGGATTCAGCCCGACCGAGACGTGCACGGCGGTGTTCGCGCTGAAACAGGCCACCATGGCCGCGTTGCAGAAAACCGGCGAGGGGGTCGGGGAGTCCTTCCATGAATTCGGCCGGCTGATCGACCAGCTTGGCCTGTTCACCTTCGAGGTGTTCAGCGCGGCGCGCGACCGCATCATCACCGAGCAGGCCGAGCAGTTGCTCGAGCTGTCGACCCCGGTGGTGAAGCTCTGGACCGGCGTGGTGGCCGTGCCGCTGGTGGGCACCTTGGACTCCGCCCGGACCCAGGTGGTCATGGAGAAGCTGCTGCAGACCTTGATCGACACCGGCAGCGACCAGGCGATCATCGACATCACCGGGGTGCCGGCGGTGGACACGCAGGTGGCCCAACACCTGCTCAAGACGGTGGTGGCCGCCCGCCTGATGGGCGCCGAGTGCATCATCAGCGGTATCCGTCCACAGATCGCGCAGACGATCGTCGCGCTCGGCATCGAGTTCGGCGACATCCGGACCAAGGCGTCCCTGGCCGACGCACTGGTGGCGGCGATCCGCAACCGACAGGCCAACGCACGGCCGGTCAGCGCCTCCTGATGGATGCAATCCCGATCCTCAAGCTCGAATCGTTCCTCCTGGTGTCGGTCCAGATCGATCTGGAGGACCACAGCGCGCTGCAGTTGCAGGAGGACCTGTCGCAGCGCATCGTCGAGACCGAGGCCACCGGGGTCCTGATCGACATCTCCGCCCTGGAGATCGTCGACAGCTTCATCGGCCGGATGTTGTCGACCATCGCGGCGATCTCCCGGGTGCTGGACGCCCGGACGGTCGTGGTCGGCATGCGCCCGGCGGTCGCGATCACGATGGTGGAGCTGGGCCTGAACCTGGACGGGATCCACACCGCCCTGGACGTGGAGCGGGGGCTGGCGCTGCTGCGCAACCTGCGCCGGACGCCACTCGGATCGGGGTTGCCGGAGTTCGACGAGGCGGACCTCGGCGTGGAGGACTGACCGTGGCGTTTCCCACCGGAGAGGTCCAGGAGCTGGCGATCGGTGCCGACCAGGACGTCGTCCGGGTTCGCCAGGCGACGCGGGTGCTGGCCGTGACCGCCAAGCTTTCGCTTGTGGATCAGACCAAGCTGGTCACCGCGGCCAGCGAGTTGGCCCGCAACACCTTGATCTACGGCGGCGGCGGGGCGGCCCAGCTCGAACTGGTGGTGGACGGGCGCCGCAGCGGCGTCCGGGTCAGCTTCGTCGACGAAGGTCCCGGCATCGCCGACGTCGACCTGGCCCTGACCGACGGTTGGACAACCGGTTCGGGCCTGGGGCTGGGCCTGTCCGGTGCCCGGCGGTTGGTCGACGGCTTCGTCCTGGACAGTGCGCCCGGCAAGGGGACGCGCGTGGAGATCGTCAAGTGGGCCCGGTGACCACCCCGCCCGGGGTGGTGCACGTCGAGGATCTGGCCTGGATCCGCGTCGAACACGCCAGCGCGGTGGGCACGGCGCGCCGCGCGGCGGCCACCTTCGCCGCACGTCTGGGCATCGCCGGCGAGCGGGGAAGCGAGATCGAACTGGTCGTCAGCGAGATCGCCGACAACCAGCTCAAGCACGCCGGCAGCGGGTGGCTGTTGGTCCGCGCCTTCCGGTCGGACCGCGGCGTGGGACTGTGCCTGGTCGGTGTCGACAGCGGTCCCGGCATGGCCGACTTCGGGATCGCCTCGCGGGACGGCCATTCCACGGCCGGGAGCCTGGGCATCGGGCTGGGCGCGGTCCTGCGGCTTTCCGATTCCTGGGACGTGTACACCGAAAAGGGCGCGGGCACGGTGCTGGTGGCCGGCTTCGGGTACTGCGACCAGATCCCGCCCGGCGACCGGACCGCCGACGCGGGGGGCCTGACCCGTGCGATGACCGGCCAGGACACCTGCGGCGACGCGTATGCCCTGCGCCGCGACGGAGAGGTGGTCACGGGCCTGATCGCCGACGGCCTGGGCCACGGGCCGCTGGCCGCGACGGCGTCACGGGCCGCCGTACGCAGCTTCCTGGACGCCGCACCCGGATCTCCGGGCGTGCTGCTGGCCCGGGTGCACCGCGACCTGCAGGGCACCCGCGGGGCGGCAGTCGCCATAGCCCAGATGCGAACCGGTGCCCAACTGTGCTACGCCGGAATCGGGAACATCGGCGGACACCTGTTCAGCGGCACCGGCCGGCGCGGGTTGACCTCGATGCCCGGGATCGTGGGCGGCAACGCCCGTGCCCCGCGGGAGTTCGACTATGCCCTGGATCCGGACACGGTCGTGGTCCTGCACAGCGACGGGGTGAGCGAGAAAGTCGTCCTGCCGGCCGGCGGCGGGCTGCCGCGCCGCACCCCGATGGTCATCGCCGCCAAGATCCTGCGTGATCACGGGGTCCGCAACGACGACGCGGGGGTGCTGGTGATGCGTCCAGGACCCGCCACATGAGCGAGGCATCGGGCGACGAACTGTGAACGGCGGCGAGATTGCGCGCCTGGACTGGTTGACCGACGCCGACATCTTCCGCGCCAGACAACGCACCCGCGACGTCGCGGCCGCCGTCGGCCTCGACCGGCAGGACCAGGTCCGAGTGGCCACGGCATTGTCCGAGGTGGGCCGGGAACTGTTCACCCGCGACCCGGCCACGGTCTGCTTCCGGATCGAGGCCGGCCCGGTGCCCCGATTGCTCATCGAGCTGTCCGCGCCCCTGCCGAGCGCCGGCACCGGGATCGAGGTGGCCAACAGCCCGGCCCGACGGTTGGTCGACTCCCTGGACGTCCGGGTCGGGTCGGCCCGGATCGAGGTCACGCTGACCAAGGAACTGCGTCGCGGGCACATCGCGGCGTTGGACATCGCGGCAGTACGCGGCCAGTTGCGGGCCGCCGAGGTGCAACTCGGGCCGCTGGAGCAACTACGCGTCCAGAACGCGGACCTGATCGAGACGCTGGAGGAACTGCGACGCCGGCAGCACGACTTGGCGGGCCTCAACGAGGAACTGGCCTCGACCAATTCCGGAGTGCTGGCCATGTACACGACGCTGTCCGCGGAATTGGACCAGACCAACCGCGGGGTGGTCGCGCTCTACGCCGAGCTCGACGTGCGGGGTCAGCAGTTGGCCGATGCCAACGAGGCGAAGTCGCGATTCCTGCGCAACGTCAGCCACGAACTGCGGGCGCCGATCAACTCCATCCTCGGCCTGGGTGGCCTGCTCCTGTCCGGCCAGCTCGATCCCGAACAACGTCGGCAGGTCGACTACGTGCTGTCCAGCGGCCGGTCCCTGCTGAAGCTGGTGAACGAACTGCTGGACCTGGCCCGGGCGGAGTCCGACCAGCTCGAGGTCGCGGTCGCCAAGTTCGAGTTGGCGCCGCTGCTCGGCGAACTGGCCGCGACCCTGCGGCCGTTGGCGATCAACCGGGACGTTGAGCTGGTCGTCGAGGAACCCGAGATCGACGCACTGGTGACCGATCGCGACCTGCTCACCCGGGTGCTGCGCAACCTGTTGACCAACGCGTTGGCGTTCACCGAGCACGGCCGGATCTGGGTCCGGACCACGACGGACGCCGCCGGCCTGGAGGTCCGAATCGCGGTCGGCGACACCGGGATCGGCATCGCCGCGGAACATCTGGGGCGCGTCTTCGAGGAGCTCTTCCAGGTCCCCAGCCGGCTGCAGACCCAGCGCCACGGGACCGGCCTCGGCCTGCCCTACGCGCGCCGGGTCACCCAGGCGTTGGGCGGACGACTGGAGCTTGACAGCGTCCCCGGTTCGGGCAGCACGTTCACCGTGGTGCTGCCGGTGGCCGCCGAGGAGCGCCCCGACCACCCTCACGACCTCCGCATCGGACATGTCCTGGTGGCCGACGACGACCCGGCCTTCCGCTACGTGCTGCGCGGCATGCTGGACGGACTGGCCGAACACGTCTCGGAGGCCGGCGACGGGACCGAGGCGATCGTCATGATCACCGCGTCGCGCCCGGACCTGCTGCTGCTGGACCTCCGCATGCCGAACCTGGGCGGGGCCGAGGTCTACGCCACCTTGCGGAACAGTCCGGACCCCGCCCTGCGCGACCTGCCGACGATCCTGATGACCAACATGCCGATCGACGCCGCCCTCCGGCGGGACGTCGAATCCGCCGCCGCCCTGCTGAGCAAGAGCGATCTCGATCGGGCTACCTTGGCCGGGATGATTGCCGCGGTGCTGACCTCGAAGGAGCAGGCGTGACGGCGCCGAGTCGGATCCTGGTCGTCGACGACGTCGAGGCGCATCGGTACGTGATGGCCAGTTGGTTGCGCCGGGAGGGCTTCGAGGTCGTCGAGGCGGGCACCGGGGCCGAGGCCATCGCCAAGGCCCGTCAGGACGTCGACGTGCTCGTCCTCGACGTCCACCTGCCGGACATGACCGGCTACGACGTGTGCGCGGCGGTGAAGTCGGACCCGGCCACCGCGGCCCTGCCCGTCATGCACGTCTCGGCCACCGCGATCGACGGGGACTCCCGGGCCCGCGGGCTCAACGGCGGCGCTCAGGCCTACCTGGTCGAACCGCTCGACGTCGCGGAGTTCCTCGCCACCGTGCGCGCCTTGGCGCGAACCGCCCGCTCCAAGCAGCGAAGCGACCGGTCCGTCGAGCAACTGACCCGACTGGCCGAGGTCACCGCGCAGGTGAACGCGGCGCAGAATCTCGTCGACCTGCTGACCGCGTTGGTGACCGGGGCGGCCCAGATGCTCGGCGGCCCGGCCCTGGCCGAGGGCACCTTCGGCGACGGCCGCACCGCCCGGGCCGTCTGCGCCGGACCGGGTGCGGCGGCGCGCAGTGAGAGCTCGACCACGGCAGGCGGCGCGGGTTGGCCGAAGGGTGTCCTCGTCACCGGGAACCCGCCGCAGGCGTGGGCCGAGATCCTGGCCGCGACGCAGGTGGTGGCCCCGCGCTGGTGCGTGATCCCGGTCGGTGAACAGGCGTTGCGGGCGGTCATCGCGGTTGCGGTCCCGGCCGGGGAATCCGCGCTGCCCGAGTTCGAACTGGGCCTGCTGGGCCAGCTGGCGACCACGGCCGGCGTGGCCCTGGACAACCTGCGCGCGTTCACCACCGAGCACCTGATCGCGCTGACCCTGCAACGTGCGCTGCTCCCGCGGGCGCTGCCGTTGGTCCCCGGCCTGGAACTCGAGGCGCGCTACTTCGCCGCCGAGGAAGGGGTCAGCGTCGGCGGGGACTTCTACGACGCCTTCGAGCTCGCGGGCGGGCGGACCTGCGTCGCCGTCGGCGACGTGCAGGGACACTCGCTGCACGCCGCGACGCTGATGGCCGAACTGCGCTTCTCGCTGCGCGCCTTCCTGACCGGGAGCCCGTCCGCGGCCCGGGCGTTGAACCTGCTGGACGAACTCATGCGCCGCAACCATCCGCGTGAGATGGCGACCCTGGCGCTGCTGGTTTTCGAGGACGGCTGCCGGCGCGTGGAGGTCGCCAACGCCGGACACATCCCCCCGCTGCTGGTCACCGCGGGCGACGCGCGCTTCATCGAGCACGCCTCCCCGATCCTCGGCATCGTCCCCAAGGACCACGACAGCCACTGGGTCGAACTGACCGAGCCGTGCGTCCTGGCACTGGTCACCGACGGCCTGATCGAACGCCGCGGCGAGGATCTCGCGGCCTCGATGCAACGGATGCGCGACACCGTCGTCGCGGCCGCGACCCTGGACCCGATCACGCTCGCGGACGTGCTGGTGGGCCGCTTCGCGACCGGGCCGGCCCAGGACGACATCGCGCTCCTGCTGGCTCGGGCGCACCCGAGCTGACGGACCCTCAGATCCCAGCCCTACCTACGACTTCTGCTGCCTGTCGCACCTGTCGAGGCGCTCCGACGGGTGCGACAGGCAGCAGGAGTGGGAGACGGGGGCGCGGAGGTCAGGCGACGGTCAGGCGACGGTCAGTGGTACGCCGGACTCGGCGGTCAGCGGCAGGAACGACAACGACTCCTGAAGGTAGAGCTGGATCTGCTCGGCGTCGTGGGAGAGGTAGCCGATCGAGAGCTCCTGGCCCAGGTGCAACTGGTAGTCCCCGCCACGGGTGGAGACGAGCAGGCCACCCTCCAGCGCCGGCGCCCAGAGGATCTCGCCGTCGTCCAGCAGGCGGGCGAGGTGTCCGCGGACCGGGTGGCCGTGGTCGGTGGTCTCGGCCACCGCGGTCCAGGCCTGCGCCGACAGCAGCAGGCTGTACGGCCCGTCGACCCCGGCCAGCCGCAGCGCGCTCAGCCCTCGGGCGATCGTGTCCGGGAGGTGCCGAATGTCGGACGGCAGCGGCAACGCCGGGTTGGAGCTGGTGGGGACGATCCCCGGGATCCCGGCCGCGGCGCAACCGTTGAACACCGCGTGGTCCTCGGCCAGCGCAATCTGGGTGGCGGCGTCCTTGACCGCTTGCCAGTCGGAGTCCTGGGCACCGCGCTCCACGTCGTCGACGGCCTGCCGGCTGACACGGAACGGCGCCCGCAGCTCGATGACCGGCTGGGACTGGCGTTCCTGCACGATCACCCCGGCCGAGGCCACCTCGAGGCGGCGCATGTGTCCGGTGCCGACCGCGGACAATGTCGGACCGGCCGGGCCGACGACGTCCACGACGCGGCGACCGGCGAGGTTCCGGATGAAGGTGCGGCGCGCCTCAGCCTCGATCGCGGCCCAGGCGACATCGGAGATCGGGGCGAGTTCGCGGTGCAGGTTGTTCACGGTGTGCCGCTCCTTCTGAGGCTGCCGATGGCCAACGAACCGTCGCCGCGCGAGGGTTCGGCGGTTGCACCTGCCGGCGCCTGCGCCGGCGCGACGGGCGGGTCGAGCAGGAGATCCGCGGTGGGCACGAAGAACAGCGCCCCGGTCAGTGCCGTGGAGAAGTCCAGCACCCGGTCGTAATTGCCCGGCGGATCGCCGATGAACATGTTGCGCAGCATCAGCTCGATCACGTCCGGGCTCGCGGTGTATCCGATGAAATACGTGCCGAACTCCCTGGTGCCGATCGTGCCGAACGGCATGTTGTCGCGCAGGATCTGCCGCGCCGTGCCGTCGGCGTCCTCGATCGTGTTCAGCGCCACGTGCGAGTTGGCGGGCTTGACGGCGTCCGACATCTCGACGTCGTCGAGTTTGGTGCGGCCGATCACCATCTCCTGCTCCTCGACGCTGCGCGCGTTCCAGGCGTCCATGTCGTGCCGATACCGCTGCACGATCACGTAACTGCTGCCGGCGAAGTCCGGGTCCTCCTCGCCCACGGTCACCGCGGCGACGGCCGCCGGGCCGGTCGGGTTCTCGGTGCCGTCGACGAAACCGAGCAGGTCGCGCTCGTCGAAGTAGCGGAAGCCGTGCACCTCGTCGATCACCTCGACCTGATCCCGCAGCCGATCCATGATCTTGGCGGCCAACTCGAAGCACAGATCGGGGCGCCGCGCGCGCAGGTGGAACAGCAGATCACCCGGCGTCGAAGCCGCCGTGTGGACCGCTCCGGCGAACACCGGCAGCACGTGAAGCTCGGCCGGACGCGGCGGGCCGTAGAGCCGGTCCCAGGCGTCCGACCCGATGCCGACCACGCAGCTCAACCGGTGCTCGGGAACCCGGAATCCCACCGAGCGGGTCAGCCCGGCCAGGTCGGCGAGCAAGTCGGTCACCACCGGTTCGCCACCGGGGCGGACGGTGGCCACCAGGAAAATCGCGGCGAACGCCGGTGGTTCCAGCACGTCCTGCGGGCGAGCCGGTTGCCTCACCTGCCCACCTCCCCGACGGATCCGACCGGGCAACCCGTGGGCCGGCGCACGATCACCCGGCCGCGGTCAGGCTATCGCCCGCTCGCCGACCCGCACGGCCGCAGCCGATGCTGCATCTGATACCCGCAATCGGTCGCAGCCGCCCGCAGATGCGCGCCGTCGTGACGGGGGGTCAGATCGGGCCGGCTCCAGCGAATTTCGGGGATTGCGGTACCCCGGGCCCGCCAACCTAAACTGATGCCTTCCGTTAACCCGCCGGAAACATCCGGCCGGTCGCCACACGGCGGCCTGCCGACCGGTTTCGGTGTGCTGCCGGATCGCCGCTGCGGAGGAGGACGCCACCGTGCCATCCAGAGGGTGCCCCACGTGGCGAACCGGCCACGTGAGACACCCTCTACCGGCCGGACGGCTGCGGGCCGCCGCGGCCACCGTGGTCGGGGTCGGCGGCCTGGTGCTCGGGCCGGCGGGTTGCGGCGGCGGGGTCCCGGCGGGGCCGGTTGCGATCAGCTCATCGATACCCGCGATTCCGGTCGCCCCGGTGGCGACGCCCGCGGCACCGGCGACATCGGCGCGCGCCGGCCGGGCGGTCAAGGGGCCGGCCCGGCCGGCCCTCGTCCGTCGGCAACAGCCCGCCATCACCGCCACCGGAATCCCGAAAACCGTGGAGAAGGCCTACCGGCACGCCACCCGGATGTTCCACCACTACGACCCGGCCTGCCACCTGAACACCGCGCTGCTCGAGGCGATCGGCAAGATCGAGTCCGATCACGCCTACAACGGCTACGTGGATCGCAAGGGCGAGTCGCTGCTGCCGATCATCGGACCACCGTTGGACGGCCGGCCCGGGTTTGCGCTCATCCACGCGAGCCCGTTGGGAAAGCGGTTGCACGGCGACCCGGTCTACGAGCACGCGGTCGGGCCGATGCAGTTCCTGCCGGGTACGTACGCCGACTGGGCGACCGCGGGGCATCGGGGCCAGAAAACCTCCGACCCGGAGAACGTCTACGACGCCGCCGCGACCGCCGCCCGCTACCTCTGCGGCAGCGGTGGCGACCTGTCCGTCCCCACCGCCCGGCACGCCGCGGTCCTGCGCTACAACAACTCCCAGGACTACGCAACGAACGTGGAGGCCTGGTTCCAGGCGTACTCCAGCGGTTCCCGCACCGTCCCGGACTCCAGGGACCCCGCCGCGGCCAAGCGGTACGCAGCCGCCGACAATCCGCCGGCTCGGCCGGCCGGTCCGGGCCCGGCCAACCCCGCGGGTGCACCCGGCCGCGGTGCCCTGCCGCCGAACACCCGGCCCGGTCCGGCGCCCGGGAATGCCGGCAGGTTGCCGGGCGACTGCGCGGCCCCGCCGTGCGGCCCGCGTGAACCGCAGGCGCCGGATCCTCCGCCGACGGTGGGCGACACGATCGGACGGCTGACCGACCCACCCGGCTCACAATCGCCGGGCTCCGGATCCGGGCCGCTGCCGCACCGGCCGAGGTAGGTCTGCTCCCGGAACGGCCGGCCCGGCCACGCCGTCAGGGACTGTGCTGATCGAAACCAAACCGCCCGCCCCGGCGCGGCCGTCAGGGCCGCGCCGAGGCGAGCGGGACGTGCTGTTCGACGCCGGGTCTGCGCGCTCGATCAGTTGTTGCGGGACAGCCGACGAGCGGCCAAACCGGCGGCGGCCAAACCGCCCAGGACCAGGCCGACCGGCAGGACCGGCGTGCCGGCACCGCCTGCTGCCTCCGAGGCCTGACCGCCGGTACCGGCGTGGACGTGCATGGGCATCGGCGCGGCCTTCGGCGGAGCCGCGGGGTCGGCCTTGGGCGCAGCCGCAGCGCCGGTCGAGGCCTTGGCGGCATCGGCCGGAGTCGACCCGCCCGCCGCGACCTTGGTCGGAGCGCCGGCGGTGGCCTTGGCGGCGCCGGGCGCAGTCGCTGCACCGGTCGAAGCCGTGGCAGCGCCGGCCGGTGCCGCCGCACCGATCTTGGCGCTTGCCGCAGCGGTCGGTGCCGCCGTACTCGACGCTGCCTTGGCCTTTGCCGTGGGGGTCGGGGCCGCGGTGGCGCCCTTCGCCTCAGCTGCCTTCTCGGCGTCTTCCTTCTGGTCGGCGATCTCGTCGGCGGACAGCTTGCTGGGGTTCAACAAGTTGAGCGTCGGCGCGGGATGCGCGGGCTCGGGGCCACCCTGCGCCGCCTGGTCGATCCATCGCACGACATCGCCGTTGCTGTAGGTCTGCAGAGCCTTGAACACGATGGTGTTCGACTTGGGCAACTGGGCGACCTTGACCGGGAACTCGACGTCATCGTCGCCGCTGATCGACCCACCGGAGAACACGATCTTGTCCGTGGTGACGGTGGCGGTCCAACCGGCGGGGGCCTGCGGCACGATGCCGACCAACGGCGTGTCGGTGGGAAGATCGATCTCGATCTTGGTGGTCTTTGCGTTGTCCTCCTCGTTGGGGACCTTGAAAACCAACGTGGCATTGGTCCCACCGGGCTTGGCGTCCTTGCTGTGCACCGTGACATGCGCGTCCGCCGCGGCGGCACCGACGATCACGAGAACGGCTGCCCCGGTGGCGCAGATGGCGGCACGGCCCATCGAGCGGCGCGCCCCGCGGGCGACCGCGGACGGTTTGCCGCAGATCGGGTTTGCAGAACTCATCCGATGATCCTTCGCTGAGGCCGGCGGCTGGAGCCGGCACGTTCCCCCGTGCATGAGCTGAGCAAGATCGACTTTGCGGCACTCACGCTGCCATCACCGCGCTCAAGGGTTTACCACGGACCGGACATGACTTGGACAGGCTCAGATGAACGAGGCGGGGCACCAAGGTGACGTCCCGTCAGATCCAGACGACGCCCGCGGCGATCCCACGTTGCGTCCCGCCAACCCGAGGCTATTGGCGTCGGGTTGGCCGGACGTAAGGGCTTCGGGCGGCGGTGAACGCCGGTCAGCAGCAGCGGCATGTTCCGGTGCAGCGCTCGCGACCCGCGGTGGACAGCGTCGGTCGCGGACGGCCGTCGCCGGCGGTGGCCGGCCCGGCAGCGCTCGGCGACCCTGGCACGGGGTCCCCGGGGGCGTCCGGGTCGGGAGCCGACGCGGGGTCCGTCGGGTCGATCGGGGCGTCCGAGGTCAGCACCAGCCGCCCGGACGACCGCTCCGGAGCCGGTGCCGGGCAAGGCTCGAGGTTGACCCGGGAGCCATAAGGCGGCGCGGCTTGGTCGGCGTAGACGCGGCACGGCCCGTACTCGATCGGGGCGACGGCGCCGGTCCACCAGGAGGTCCGTTTCTCGGCCCCGGCCCAGGAGAAAGAGAAGTGGATGTGCGAGGTGTGCGGGTCGCCGTAGTCATAGGCCCGCCACCCGGCCGCCGCTTCGTGGGCGGACCAGATCCGCCGGTTCCAGATCAGGTACATGACTCCCAGCCGACGGGCGTTGACCGCACCGTCGGCCAACAGCCAGTCGACCGCCCGGTTGCCGGCTACGACGTCGTAATAAGAGTTCTGGTCCAGCATCCAGTCCCAGGCCCGGCCCTCCTTGTGCTCGGACCGGCCACCGGCCACCCCCGGGGCGCCGCACGCCCGGGTGACACCCCCACTCCGACCCCGCTGGAACGTGCTCAGCATCAACTGCTCGAACGCGGTCGCGCCGGGCTTCGGATCCGGGTCGCAGGAGACCTGCGGCAGGTAGGGCGAGGGCTCCTCCACCTGGGCGGGCAGCCGGACCGCGGCGGCCGGCAACGCTGTCGGCATGCCCGTACCCGCCGCGGCCCAACCGGGACCACCGCAGGCCACCACTCCCGCCGTGATCGCCGCAACCAGCAGGGCGCGCCCACCGCGCCCGGTCCGCCTCGACCGCATCGCCACCACCCCCGACGGGGCCGCCGACACCCGAGATGCGCCCCACCCCCAACGTGTCCGTTCCGCGGCTATTCGTGACAGTTGTCCCCGCCGAACGGGTTACCGTGGGCGGTGCGACAACCACCCGTTCGGGCCTACGGCGTTGCCCCGGGGACCGTCGGCAGCAGGGCGGTTGCGGGGGTGTAGATGCGCTCGCCCTCCAGGTCCTCGGTCCAGCCGAGGTAGTTCAGTCCCCAGTCGGCCGCGATGTCGGCGAGCCGTCCCTTCGCGATGTGGCCGGTGTAGGGGAAGTCGGTGCTGACGATCCATCCGTCGCCCAGCGAGACGGCCACATGACCCCTACCGGAGGATCCGCCGGACCAGAAGACCGGGACGCCGGCCGGCGGGTTGGCGTCGCGACGGTGTTTGTACTTCGCGGCCTCCCAGGCCCGGATCGCGGACGACTGGACCTCCGGCAACCCGAAGGTCGTCCGCACGAAGCCCAGGCACAGGTGCGCCCAATCGCCGACCGAGCCGATGTACCGCTTGGCCCGCGCCACCGCGGCCTGGTCGATCCGGGCGGCGGTAGGCATCGCGGTCGGAGCGAGGGCATTCAAAGCGAGGGCAGTCGGGGTGACGGACGGACCGGGTTGGGCAATCGGGTTCAGAGTCGGGTTCGCAGCCGGGTTCACCGCAGGGCTCGCCGGGCGGCCGGCCCGCGGCGTCGACAACGGCGGAACGAGGTCACCATTGGCCGCCGGCGCAGGCACAGCGGCGACGGGCACATCCGAGACCTCCGCCGAGGTGCTCCGCGCGGTGTTCGCCACCGTGTGGGCAGCGAGCCCGCAGCCCATCACCACCACGCCCATCAAGCCCCCGCGCGCCACCATGTGAGCAGGCGAACCCGCGCGTCGCTTGCGGTGCTTTCCCGACTCGGCCATCACGCACCCGGCGGCGGAGCGTGCCGGGCGTAGACGTGCAACCGTGATCGATTATCCGTCACCACAATCCGCCGCCATTCCGCACTACACGAGAACTCAACCACCGACCTCCAGGAAAACTGATCCAAAAGAAATCCCGGCCCGGTCCGGCACGTAAAAGGGCAACAGGTCGTCAAGAATTGACGACCTGCGAAAGCGTGGTGATCCGTTCCACGTCAGTGGCGGGATCACCGACCTGGCGCCGGAACCCCAGGGTCATGCCCGAGGAGCAACACCGACCGCAGGCGGGTGGTCCGGTCGGTCACCGGGGACATTTGCGCAAGTACTCTGCTGTTCGTGTCCGGCACCGGTAAGCGACGAGTGATCGGGGTCGACGTCACCCGCGGGATCGCGTTGCTGGGCATGATGGCTGTGCACGCCTTCCCGACCTTCCATCACGACGGAACGCCGACTTTGGTGATCCGGGTCGCCGGCGGGCGTTCGGCCGCGACCTTCGCGGTGCTGGCCGGTGTCACGCTCGCGTTCCTCAGCGGTGGACGGCACGCGGTGCGCGGGACCGAACGCATTGCCGTGTCGGCCGGTGTCGTGGTGCGCGCGGTCCTGATCGCCGCGATCGGACTGTCGGTCGGCTACGCCAACGACGCGGACGTGATCCTCGGTGCGTACGCCCTGTTGTTCGTGCTGGCGCTTCCGTTGCTCGGTCTGTCTCGGCGGGCGCTGGTGGGCCTCGCGACGCTCGTGTTGGCCGTGGCCCCGGTCGTGTTGGTGTGGGCATTCGGCCTCGGCCTGGGTTTCAATCCCGACCGCGACAACCCGACCCTGGGCATGTTGCTCCAGCCGGCAAAATTGGCCGAACGCCTGCTGATCAGCGGGTCGTACCCGGTGATCGCCTACCTGGCCTACATCCTGGTCGGGCTGGCGATCGGGCGGTCCGACCTGAATTCCATCCGGGTGGCCTGGCGAATTCTCGGCAGCGGCCTGGCGCTGGCGGTGGTCTCCTGGGTGGTTGCCACCTACGTCCTGTTCCACGCCGACGGACTGGCCCATCTCGCCGATGCGGCGGGCGATGCCTCGCCGGGCAAGGCGAGAAACGTCATCCTGTGGGAGCCGATCCCGCCGGACCGGCCGAACTGGTGGTGGCCGGCCCTGCGGGCGCAGCACTCGAACTCGACGCTGGACCTGTTGCACACCCTCGGCTGTGCCATGGCGCTTCTCGGCCTGGCATTGCTGGTCTGCCGGGTCGAGGTGATCGCGAAACTGCTGTATCCGCTGGCCGCCGCGGGAAGCATGTCGCTGACCGTCTACACCGCCCATCTGATCGTGCTCGCCACCGGCGTTTTCACCGATCAGTTCGTGGCGTTGTTCGTGCTGATGGGCGCCGGGTCGATGATTCTTGCCGTCGGAATCCGCAGATTCACCCGGATGGGACCCCTGGAATTCCTGGTCAGCTCCGCCGCCGACGCGACCCGCCGGCTGGTCCGCTCCAGGCTCGCCGTTCCCTCCATGGTTTCGTTGGGCGAGGCTTGAGATTCCGGCGTGCCTGCGCGGCTTCGAGGGTGTCTCATGTGGCCGGCGACGCGGTCGGCGGAAAATCCTTGGATCAGTTGCGACTCAAGGTCGCGCCGCGGTGGGGGTGGGCCCCGGGGTGCGCGACCGAACTATCGCTACCCGATAGATCGCGTTCGTGTCCTTCGCGGTGACCCACAGGTGGCCGTCCGGGCCGGCGGCGATGCCACCAGGGCTGCTGTCCGGATCCGGCAAGGGGAACATGTGCGCCGAGCCGTCCGGTCCCAGGTGGCCGATGTAACCGTCGTTCTCGGTGAACCACAGGGTCCCGTCGGGTCCGGTGGTCAGCTCGGACGGGCTGTCGCCAGGCGTCGGGATCGCGAACTCACGCACCACTCCAAGGGCGGAGACCCGGCCGATCCGGACGCCGTCGTCCTCGGCGAACCAGACGCTGTGGTCGGGCCCGGCGGTGATGCCGTCGGGCCCGGAGGCCTTGCTGGGTACGGGAAATTCGCGGACTCCTCCCCCCGGGGTGATCCGGCCGATCTTGTTCGCCTCGTTCTCGGTGAACCACATGTTGCCGTCCGGACCCGACGCGATGCCCTCCGGACCCGCCTCGCCGGTGGGCACCGCGAATTCCCGAACCACGCCCGCCGGAGTGATCCGCCCGATCTTGTCCGCCTCGTTCTCGGTGAACCACATGTTCCCGTCCGGACCCGACGCGATGCCCTCCGGACCCGCCTCACCGGTGGGCACCGCGAATTCCCGAACCACGCCCGCCGGAGTGATCCGCCCGATCTTGTCCGCCTCGTTCTCGGTGAACCACATGTTCCCGTCCGCACCGGATGAAATGCCCTCCGGACCAGCGGCGGCGGTCGGGACCGGGAATTCCCGGATCGACCCGTCCGGATCGAGGCGACCGATCTTGTCGGCCGCCGTCTCGGCGAACCACGCAGTGCCGCCGGGACCGGCGGCCAAGGCGTCGGGCGTGGCCGACCGGGTCGGGACCGCGAACCTGGTGAACTGCGGTGGCACCTCCGGTGGCGCACCGGCACTGGCGACCGGCCGGGTTGCGCCATGCGCACTGGACCGCCACATCGAGTCCGCGCAGCCGGCCAGGAGGCCGACGCCGACCATCAACGCGGCCAGGGCCCGCGCGCGGTGGCGATCCCCGGCGGCCGCACTGAACATTCGCCTCGGTCTCCCCGCAACGACGCCGGTGCACGGCACGTCAGCCGGCTGATCGTGAACGTACCGCGGTGCAGAAGCGCACCGGGCACCTCGGAGGACCGCGATCGGTTTCGCCGAGCGCGGAATCGGGCCGGGAAGCAAGACGCACCTCACGATGTTGAGCCGATGCGACTCAAGGAGCGGTGAAACGTGAGTGAATCAATGGAACTCCCCGTCCTGCCCCTGGCGGACGAGGTCGTGCTGCCGGGCATGGTGGCACCGATCAAGCTGGACGCGGCCGCGCAGGCGGCCGTCGACGCGGCCAGGTCGGCTGCCGACGACCGGTTGTTGCTCGTCCCCCGGGTCAACGGCGCCTACCACGGCTACGGCGTGGTGGCCGCGATCGAGCAGGTCGGCAGGCTGCCGAACGGCGAGCCCGCGGCGGTCCTGCGTGGACTTCGCCGGGCCCGCATCGGGACCGGGGTGACCGGCGCCGGCGCAGCCCTGTGGGTACAGCTGGACGTGCTCGAGGAAACGCCGGCGACCGACGGGACCCGCGAACTGGCGGCCGACTACAAAGCGGTGGCGGTGTCGATCCTGCAGCAGCGTGGCGCCTGGCAGTTCGTCGACGGCGTGCAGCGGATCGCCGACCCGTCGATGCTCGCCGACACGGCCGGCTACGCGCCCTACCTGGACCTGGACCAGAAGCTGTGGCTGCTCACCACGGTCGACGTCGACGAGCGGTTGGCGAAACTGGCCGAGTGGGGCCGCGCGCACCTGGCGGAACTCGAGGTGTCGGAGCGGATCCGCGACGACGTGCGTGAGGGCATGGAGAAGAGCCAGCGCGACTTCCTGCTTCGCCAGCAACTGGCCGCCATCCGCAAGGAGCTCGGTGAGGACGAAGCCGAGGGCGCCGAGGACTACCGCAGCCGCGTCGAGAGCGCGAACCTGCCGGAAAAGGTGCGGACGGCCGTACTGCGCGAGGTGACGAAGCTGGAGCGCAGCAGCGACCAGAACCCCGAGTCCGCCTGGATCCGCACCTGGCTCGACACGGTCCTGGAGCTGCCCTGGAACACCCGGACCGCGGACAACACCGACGTGGTGGCCGCGCGCGTCGTTCTGGACGCCGACCACGAGGGCCTCGACGACGTGAAGGACCGCATCGTCGAATACCTCGCGGTCCGGGCCCGGCGCAACGAGCGCGGCCTCCAGATCGTGGGCGGCCGGGGCAGCGGTGCCGTGCTCGCACTGGTCGGACCGCCGGGCGTCGGCAAGACCTCGCTCGGTGAATCGGTGGCCCGCGCGTTGGGTCGCAATTTCGTCCGGGTGTCGTTGGGCGGCGTGCGCGATGAGGCGGAGATCCGCGGCCACCGCCGCACCTATGTCGGGGCGCTGCCGGGTCGGATCGTGCGCGCGATTCGGGAGGCCGGTTCGATGAACCCGGTCGTGCTGCTCGACGAGGTCGACAAGATCGGTGCTGATTTCCGCGGCGATCCGGCGAGCGCGTTGCTCGAGGTGCTCGACCCGGCGCAGAACCACACCTTCCGCGACCACTACCTGGAGCTCGAACTCGACCTGTCCGACGTGTTGTTCCTGGCCACCGCCAATGTGGCCGACACGATCCCCGGGCCGCTGCTGGACCGCATGGAACTCGTGCTGCTGGACGGCTACACCGAGGACGAGAAGGTTGCGATCGCACGCAACCATCTGTGGCCGAGGCAGCTGGACCGGGCAGCGTTGGAGGCGACCGACGTCACGATCGACGACGCCGCGCTTCGTCTGATCGCCGGCGAGCACACTCGCGAGGCCGGAGTTCGACAGCTGGAGCGAGCGATCGCGAAAGTGCTTCGCAAGGCGGCGACCAAGCTCGCCGCCGACCCCGGCCGGGCGCCGTTGCCGATCACCGTCGACTCGTTGCGCGACTACCTCGGCCGGCCGCGGTTCACGCCGGAAAGTGCCGAGCGGACAGCGGTTCCGGGGGTTGCGACGGGATTGGCGGTGACCGGCGCGGGCGGCGACGTCCTGTTCGTCGAGGCGACCGCGATGCCCGGTGAACGAGGGCTCGCCCTGACCGGTCAGCTCGGTGACGTGATGAAGGAGTCGGCCCAGATCGCGCTCTCGTACCTGCGGGCACACGGACGCGACCTCGGGATCGACCCGACCGAGTTCGACCGGGCGCTGCACCTGCACGTCCCGGCCGGCGCGGTGCCCAAGGACGGGCCCTCGGCGGGAGTCACGATGGTCACCGCGCTCGCGTCGCTGGCGACCGGACGACCGGTCCGCTCCGAGGTCGGGATGACCGGCGAGGTCACCCTGAACGGCCGGGTGCTGCCGATCGGCGGCGTCAAGCAGAAGCTGCTGGCCGCGCACCGAGCCGGGCTCACCACGGTGTTCCTGCCGCAGCGAAACGAACCAGATCTCGACGACGTTCCGGGCGCGGTGCGCGAAAAACTGGAGATACGGCTCGTCAGCGATGTCGCGGACCTGGTGCGCGAGGCGCTTCAACCGGTGCGGGAGGAAGCGCTGGTCGCCTAACCGCCGGCGGGCCCAACCGCCGGCGGGGCCGGGGGGCCGCTCAGATCGGGATCTCCGACGCCCTGGGAGCCACGAGGCCGTCGAGACGCTCGCATTCGACCGGGCCCGAGCCATCCGTGGCCACGGTTGGGCGCCGGGTCGCGTTTGGCGCTACGGCAAGCAGATCGGCGCTGCTGCGCCGTTGGTAACCCGTCAACTCGCGCGGCGAGCGAGAGCCGAATCCCCTACCGGTCGGGGATTTCGGCCGCGTCCCGCGGGTCGATCCAGGCGCCGCCATCAGCCCGCCCGGTGTAGACCACCAAGTCGCCGGGCTTCAGCAGCGCCGAGGCGATCTCGGTGCTGTCGTCGCCGACCAAACCCACGGCGACCGGCACCTTGGTGTATTCGTCGCCGCGTTTGACCATTACGGTCCCCTTGCCGTCACCGGTCGGGTGGACGGCGCTGCTGGGGACCTTCACGACGTCGGGGTGAGAGGCAAGGGTGATCAGCAGCGAGGTGCTCTGACCGAGCATCTGCTCCACAGCGCGAGCGTCGAGGTCGATCTTGACGTTGTACTCGACCATCTGGGTGACCACGGTTTCCTCCACGTCTATGACGCTGACGGTGCCGCGCACGACGGCCCCGGTGGCCGGGAACGTGACCTGCGCGCTCCGGCCGGGTTCTGAGCTTGCGAACGTCCCTCGCGGCGACCGCTCCGCCGACTTGCTCGCGATCGCGGACGCGAGCGGTTCAGAACCCACCAGCAACTTTGATCACTTCTATCCCAATAACCCCATGAGGCACGCTACGGGTCGCCAGGCGCGCGCGGCGTACGCGCAGCTCCAGCATTGGGTCAAATCGTGTCGGCTTGCGGCGCCGATCCCGAACGACTCGAGAACCGCGTGCGGCGGTGCGGTGGGTTGCGCGTCAGCTCGGGCCCTTGCGTCCCACGAGATGGAAAACCCGACTGAGTTGGCGGTAGGGGTCCCGTCGACTTGCCTCGAGCTCGACCGCGGCCGTCGCCGCGAGCTGCCCGGAGTCGCTCGGGTCCAACCGCGCGCCACCGAACTCGAGCCAGTCGACGAACAGCCACACCCCGTACCAGCGCTCCGGTTCGACGTCGCGAGCGCGCAGGAGTTCGCCGATCTCCTCCACGGTGTCGGCTCGTCCCGGCACTCCCAGCACCCCAATCTCGGTCCTGGCGTCGAACGACGCCAGGGCGTCGTCCCAGCGCCGTTCCAGGGCCGGGCGGACCGCCATCGCCTTCGCGTTGGCCGTCATGATCGACACCAGGCCACCGGTGGCGGCGCACCGGCACAGCTGGTCGACCAACGGTTCCGGGTCAGCCAGGTATCCGAGCACGCCGTGGCACAGCACGGCAGCGAATCGTCGGCCGTCGACCGCCGCTTCGGCGTTCGCACCGTCGGCCTGCAACAGCGTGACCCGGCTCCGAACTTCCTCAGGCAGTCGCCGCAGCCGCGTTCGAGCCTTGTCCAGCATGGCCGACGACGAGTCGAGCAACGTCACCTGGTAGCCGGCTTGGGCCAACGGGAACGACTGGTGGCCCGCGCCTCCCCCGACGTCCAGTACCGGCGCGGGCGTCGGCGGCAGGTGCTCCAGCAACTGATGGTGCATCACGTAGGTGCGGACGAACCCCTTCACCGAGGCATAGGCGTCGTCGGCGAATCGATCCGCCAAACCCGCCCAGGTGTCCTCGGCCACCACGCCAAGATAGTTGCCCGCCCGCTCACCGGCGGACCTCCACAACTCCTCGGGAGCCGTCGTCTCGGACCGGGAGGTCAGAGCAGGAACGGGACCAGCATCTTGGTGTGGTTGCGGTAGGCGGGATAGACCACGGGGAACTCAGCGGTCATCAGGTGTTCCTCGACCCTGGCGCTGTAGAGGAAATACGCGCCGAGGACGGCGAGCAGGACCAGCCAGTCGAGGTTGACCGCCAGGGCGGTGCCCAGCACGGCCAGCAGGATCCCGGAGTAGATCGGGTGCCGGATCAGCCGGTAGGGGCCTGAGGTCACCAGTTCGGGCTCGTCCTTCAGGGTCATCGGCATTCCCCAGTTGCGGCCCATGTTGACCCGTGCCCAGATCGCCACGGCAAGCCCGCAGGCGAACAGGGCCGCGCCGAGCGCGGCCGGCACGGTGTCGTGCATGGCCGCGCCATGGACGGGCGCGAGCCGGGCCGTCACGAAAACCCCGATCGCGGCGACCCCGCGGATACGCCGGCCGCCGGCCCTGGAGGAGCCGCGCTTCGCGCTCACCGACGCGGCCAACCAGCCCAGCCAGAACAGCGCCCAGCCCCCATAGATCACGGCTCGCAACATCCCGCCGTCACCCCAACCTGCATAGACCCCGGGCACCTGAACAGCCCGGACCCCAATCGGACGCGCTACGGGATCACCCGGTTGCACCCGAACGCCCGATCCGTACCTTCGGCGCCACGAACCAGCCGAACATAGGACCGGACGATCCGGTCAAGTGCGCTACCAACACTGCGCCGAGCGCTGCGCAAAGGACGCCGGCGCCGCGGGTTGGTCACTTCCACGTGTTCCCTGCGGTCAACGTGTTCAATCGCCTCGGTAGTGCGAGCAGGCTCGCTTGCTCGCACTCCTCTCGGCTTACTTCCAGGTGTGTTCGCGCTTCGCGCTCAACACCTTGTCAGGCGCCTCGGGAGCGGATGCCGCTCGCAAGCTCGCGGCTGATGCTCGCCGCCTTCGGCTACGCGGATTCGTGAGGGCTCGCAAGCTCGCTCTCACGATCCACTCCGCCTACGTCGGCGAGCCGTCCGCTCTATGCGGCGTCCGCTTCGCTCGGCTTACTTCCAGGTGTAGACAACCCCTTGGGTGGGGTCGAGGCGCCAACCGTCTGACGTACCGTCAGGTCCGGAGGCCGTGTTGAGTCCCGTGTACTGGTAGATGAACTCGCGACCCTGTCCGTAGTCGTGGTTCCAGTTGTCGCCCTGCCGCTCGGTGGCGACGTAGGTGAACCGCTGGTCCAGGGTCGAGTCGGCCTGCCAGACGGTGCCGTTGGCCAGTTGCGCCATCAGTTTGTCGCGGGTCAGGTCGGGCCCCACGGCCTTGGCGGCCGCCGCGAAGATGTTGATCGCCACGTAGCCGGCCTGCACGATGTGATGGTTCAGGCCGTGGTTCTCGGTGGCGTACTTGTTCATCGTGGCGATGAACTCCGGACCCCACAGCTTGTAGGTGGTGTTGGTCCAGTACCGACCGAGCGGCCACTTGCCCGCAATGGAGCCGAACACCTCGCTGGCCAGGTGGTTGCCGCTGATGCCCTTGGGCGGGTAGTAGCCCTGCTGCTCCGCCTCGATCAGGAACTTGACCATGGTCGCCGGATTGATCACGTAGTGGATGATGTGGTCCGGGGCGGCGGCGCGCATCGACAGCACGTACGCGCTCATCGAGGTCTCCGAGATGGAGACGTCGGCGCGCTTGACCATCTTGGCACCCGAGGCGTCGACGATCTTCATGACCGCGTTGCACGCCAGCTGCATCTCCGGGGAGGTCAGGCAGATCAGGCCGTAAGCCTTCGGCTTGATCACGTTGGCGACCCAATGAGCCCCGGCCATGGCCTCGTGGATCATCGACATGTGGGTGGGGAACATGAACGGGTCCTGCCACTCGGTCTGCGAGTAGGCCCAGGCGCCCACGTAGGGCAGGTGGTTGATCTTCAGGTCGTCGTGGATCGAGGCGGTCGCCCAGTCGATGCCGGTGATCAGCGAGAAGATCTGGTCCTGACCGACCAACCGCTTGAGGCAGGCCTTGGCCCGCGAGACCTCACCGGGGCCGTCGTCGCAGTCGAGAATGGTGAGCCGTCGGCCCAGGACCCCGCCCCGGTCGTTGATCGCCGCCGCGGCCGCCGAATTGCCACGCACCTGCGGCGAGGTGATCAGGTTGCCCAACGCCATCCCGTGCATGTTGATCGAACCGAGCCTGATCGCGTCGGTGGTGACGCCCACGTCCGAGGCGGCCAACCGCCCGGACGTGGTGGTCTTGGTCTGTTCCGCAGCGGGCGCCGCAGCGGGTGCCGCCGGGTGCCCGGCCTCGGTCCGGGTCTGTCCCGCGCCGGCGGAGGAAGCGCCGGACGCCGTGGCAGCCGGCGCCTTGACTGTCGGCGCCTTGACGACCGCGGCCTTCGGTGCCGTGGCCGGGCCGGCCGGCGCCGGCGCCGATGCCGGCTGCGACTGGGCCGTCGTCTTCGTGGTCTGCGTCCCGGTACTGGTGGCCGCCGGGGCCGCCGCGGAGACCGGTGCCGGCTGCGCCGCGGTCTGCGACGGCGTCTGGGCAGTCTGCGACGCAGGCTGCGCAGCCGCCGGTGCCGGCTGTTGTTCGGCCTCCGACCGTGGGGCCCCTGAGCCACCGCATGCCGAGAGGCCGAAGGCCAGGAAGGTGCCGACCGCGGTCGTGAGGCCGATGCGCTTGGAAGCAGGAGCATTCATCGGTGTCTCCTCGGCTTAAAGGTGCAGATGAAGAGGTCATAGCGCGAACCGAGCAACCACGGCAATACCTTGGGTCCGCAGCACGACGCCGAGGGGCCGTCGACTCTGCAACCTTGGTGGCCGCCGAACAGGAATCGGAATGCCCCGGGGCGCCGCTCTTCTGACGTAGCGTCAGTTCAAGTCACCACGCGTGACATCTCCCGCCTACCTCAGCGGGGTCAGCGTTCGGTACTCGGTGATCGCGTGGTTTCGCGGTTCGAGGCGGGCTATGGAATTGGCCGTGAACTCGGTGAACCACAGGTTGCCGTCGGGTCCCGCGGTGATGCCGTCCGGCGCGGTGATCTGCGTGGGAGTCGGGTCCTCGGTGATTTTATGGGTGACGGGGTCGACACGTCCGATGGAGTCGCTCCCGAACTCGGTGAACCACAAGGCACCGTCCGGTCCGGTGGTGATACCGGCCGGCATGCTCCTCGGCGCCGCGATCGGATACAGACCGATCGTCTGTCCGTCGCGGTTCAGCTGATGGATCGAGCCACCGATCTGGTCGGTCAGCCACAGTGTCTGGTCGCGAGCCACGGCCAGACCGGAGGAGTCGAAGCCGACCGGGTAGTGGACGACCTTATGACTGCGCGGGTCGATCCGCGCGAGGTGACCGCGCTCGGTGATCCAGACCGAACCGTCCGGCGCGGCGGCAATCGCCACCGGTTGGCTGCCGCCGTCGCCCAGCGGGTACTCGGTCACCTGCGGACTTCGCGGATCGATACGCCCGACTGCCGACGCCCCGAACTCGGTGAACCAAAGGGCGTGGTCCGGGCCCGTGGTGATTCGTAACGGCAACGCCAAGGGCGTGGGAATCGGGTATTCGGTCAGCTGCCCGGTCGTGTGGTCGATGCGCCCGATCTTGTTCGCGCCCGCCTCGGTGAACCACACATTCCCGTCGGGTCCGGCCGTGATGCCGACCGGGCTCGAATGCTCGGACAGTGGGAACTCGTGCAACTCCCGGGTTCGGGGACCGATTCGACCGATGCCGTCGGCGAGTTCCTCGGTGAACCACACGAAGCCACCCACCGTGGCGATCCCACTGGAGCCGGCGTTGGCACGAACCGGGCCGACTTCGCGGACCTGGTCCGGCCCGATGGCCCGGGCGGCCCCAGCAGAATGCGGAATTGCCGAGCAGAGCACGATGAGTGCCACCAGCAGCCCGCGCCATCGGACCGGATGATTCGGCATCTACCTACCGCCTGTCCGCGGAAGAACGACGACCGCTCGGACACCCGAGGACGGAGGGATCAACGGTCGTCGCCGACCGAGCTGTTCGGCCTGACCTGTGCACTCCGGGGCCCGAAACGAACAGTGCGCCCGCCATGGGCGGGCGCACCGTTCGTGATCTCGGTCAGTGATCGCCGTAGACACCAGTGAACTGGATGGCGCCGAGCCGAGTGATCTGGTGCTGCCCGATGCCACCGTCGCGGGCGTGTGCGCCGTAGTCGAGCTGAACCGACGGAGCGCTGACGAACCGGCCGCTGGTGCCGGTGTCGTTCGGGCCCTGGTTACCCGTCTCCGGCGCCAGGAGGTGCACGCCGAACGGACCCAGTGACGCAAGCGCTCCGGCGACCGTCGACGCCTGGCTGTTGAACTGCTCGGTCAACTGGTTGACCGGGACGTTCGAGCCGGACAACGTGATCCCGTTCTGGTTCCACCCGGTGACCGAACCGCCGGAGTCGTTGTCGATCAACGAGATCCGGTAGGTGACCGTCGGGTCGGAACCGGGCTTCTGGTCCACCGTCATGAACGAGCTGAGGGCGGTCAGCGGGCCGGCGCCCTTGATTCCGGCGATGTACGAGCGGGAAGTGCTGGTGTACTCCCCGGTCGTGTGGTCGACCCCACCCTCGGTGGTGCTGCCGATGACATCGGCAACCTTCGCGATGTCGACGACATTGCCTACGCCGTTGCCCTTGAGGTCGCTGTCACAACCGCTGTTGATGTACAACGGCGTCCCGTCGTTGGGGAGCTTCGTGACCTCCTTGCCGGGCGGGAAGGGGTTCTGGATGAACGGGTGCCGGTCGGTGAGGTTGTCTTGTGCGTTGGCCGAGACGTCCGGCTTGACCGTGCGGGAACTGACGGGGTTCGCGTACCCGCCGGAGACGTCACCTGCGTCGGGCGGAGCGGCGCCCTTGCTCAGGACCGCTTCCTCGACGTACTGACCCAGGTAGTAGCCGGCACCGCGGGCGTCGCACTTGCCCTGCGGCTGACCGAGGTCGTGGCTCAGCTGAAGCGCGCTGAACCCGAAGTCCTCGTAGATCGACGACGGGATCTGGGTGTTCTCCTCGACGCCTGCGTTGCGCATGTCGAGGAGGTAGCTGGCTTCGTTGTCGAAATCGAAGCCGGGGGCGTGCGGTGCACCGCCCTTGGAAGGAACTGAGCCGGCTGCCGCCGGACTCGCGAGTAAGCCGACCAGCAGGACGAGGGCACCTGCTGAACTAGCCACGCCTCGCGACCGAAGCCTGGGGATGGGCAAGGTGGGCATTAACACTTCCCTTCTCCGAACCATGGGTTAGGCGGATCGACCCGAACCCGGGCCGGAGGCGCCGAGCACGTGGCAGTGCGATCTCGGATATCTAATGTGAAGCTGAACCTGTGATTGAGCTGAGTATCACGGGGGACGAATATCGGAACTACCGGGACGAATCCGGTTTGAGCGTAAGCCCATCCCGGCCAGACTGCAATGTGTTCGCAATGTGTCGCCCCGCCGAGTACATCGCAGCGGCCGCCCCGGGCGTTACAACCGTTTCCAGCCGTTCTGCGGCGGGCCTGGGTGTGAGTTGCACACCTGACTCTCGAGCCCCTGCTCGCGGTCCTTGCGCAGGTGAGAGGCACATTCTGGCTCGGCACGCGGCTGCCGACCGATCGTGGACCAGGGGCCGACGGTCCCGATCCGCCGAATCGCGGTGGCCGGCGCTCCCACCCGGCACCGGTGTCCCGGGCGCCAGGCCTCGAGTTTCGGGCTCGATCCGCGAATCTCGCCACGACACGGTTCTGCAAACGCCCAATGGCCTGCGGCCCGACCGATATTTTGGGCAGTTGCATTTATGGCTGCAGCGCCCGGCGACTTGCGAAATCTCGGTGTCCTGCTCCCCTTCCCATTCCACGCCGGCAGCGCCCGACGAGTTCCTCGTGCGCGGACGCAACGCGACCATTGCTCAGTCGCGGATATGGGTGGGATGTCACGAGGTTATTGGTGCCTATGGTGCGGCAGTTACCGGCCGCCGGTCCTGAATCACCCTGAGGATTGGGCACGGCCTGGACCGTCGGGCAATCAGCGCCCCCATAGGCAATCAGCGCCCCCATAGAGTTGCTGCCCCACTCAACCGGGCACCCAGCAAGGAGGCCGCACGCATGAAGCTCGCTCTCTACCTGCCGAACTTCCGCGACAAGGTAACCGTCAAGGAGCTCGAGGACCTCACCGCGCTGGCCGAGGAGCTCGACTTCGACTCCGTGTGGACGCTCGACCGGATCGTCGTCCCGGAGGCCTCCGACCGGATGGAACTGCAGCACTCGTTCGGCATGATGACCGAGTTCCCGAAGGGCATGCCGGTCATCGCGCGTGGCGAGTGGTTCCAGGGCATGCCGCTGATCCCGTGGCTGGCCGCCAAGACGAGCAAGCTGCGGATCGGGATGAGCATCATCGACACCCCGTACCGCTCGCCCGGGGTGCTCGCCACCGAACTGGCCACGATCGACCACCTGTCCAACGGGCGGCTCAACGTGGGCGTGGGATCCGGCTGGATGCCCGAGGAGTTCGCCGCCGCGAGCGTCTCGCACTTGTTCCCGCGGCGGCACGCGCACGTGCGCGAGACGATCGAGATCATGCAGGGCATCTGGACCAACGACCTGTTCGAGTACCACGGCGAGTTCGCCGACTTCGACCTCTGCGGGTTCGGCCACAAGCCCCTGCAGAAGCCGGGGCCGCCGATCTACTTCAGCGGCCTGAAGGACCCGGCGCGGTCGGCGAAGCGCATCGCGAAGTACGGCCTCTCGGGCTGGATCGGCATCCAGGACACCCCCGAAGAGCTGGCCAGGTGGAAGAGCGAAATCACCCGCGAGCTCGGCGAGCTGGGCAAGTCGCTGCCCGCCAACTTCGACATGTGCAGCATGATCTGGTTCGTCATCACGGACGTGGACGTGGACCAGACCCCGGCGGGCAAGGGCTCCAACCTGCTGGTGGGCAGCGCGCAGCAGATCGAGGACATCCTCAAGCGCTACAGCGAGGCAGGCCTGACGATGCCGCTGCTGTGGCCGCCGTTCCGCGACGTGCCGACCGCGAAGACGCTCGACGACCTCAAGCGGCTGAGGGAAGAAATCATGCCGAAGGTCGAGGCCATGTAGGGCACAGCAGCGCTGTGTGGAGCCCGGCGGCGTCGCCGGAGCAAGGTAATGGCAGCCGAGGCCCAGCGTCATTGGAGCGCCGCCCTCGGGCGCGCTGTCGGAGCCGAGCGCCGGCGAGTCCCCCCGAGACCCACGGCCGGCGCAAACCCCCGGTCGGTCAGTGGCGCCCAGGTGTCCGGGACCGGCGTTCGGGGCAGATTGCCTTCTCTGGCGCGAAGGCGGTGCCAGCCCGCCGATAAGGGAGTCGTTTTGTCCGAACCCACCGTAGCGACTGCGGCTGAGCCGAAGCCGCCGCACAAGCGGTCGACCGCGGCGAAGAACAGTTCGCCCAACGGCACTCCGCGGCCCGCGCGACCCGCGGCGAAGACTGCGGTCAGCGGGCAACCGGCGCGCACCGGGCGGGTTGAGGCCACGTTGCGTGCGCCATTGGTGTCCGCCTCGATACGCCTTCCCGGGCCGGGTGCGGTGGCCCGGGTCGGCCCGGTCCGATTCACCTTGCCGCCCGGTGCGCTGTACTACGCGGGCGTGGCCGCACTGGTGGCCGGCGGCGCGGTGGAACTTCCGGTGGCCGCCGGCATCGCGCTGGTCGGGACCCTGCTCGGGCGCGGCCGCCTGGGTGGACTGCGGCCCTCGTTCAGCCTCTTCGACAGCGACCCCGACCCGGGGCGCGGGTCGCCCGCGGAGCGGTGACAGGCGGGCGACCTGGCGTCGGGCTCAGCACGGGCGAGTCTGACCGGTCCCCACCGCGCGGACCGCCCGCCGCAACGCCTCCAGCGCAACCGCGCCCAGTACCGCGGCCAGCACGTCCACGGCCAACGCCAACAACACTTCGCCCATGTCTTCATCCTCCTTGACGGTCCCCGGCGGCGCGCAGCACGTCGGGGATGGGGAACGCACCTCGCGGGTAAGGCTGCACGCACGACCCATGCTCGACGCCGAACAGCGCGCGGGTCCGCGGTGAACAGCGATTGGCGTTCCGTCTGCGCGACCGGTCCGCCCGGCAGCGGTGGACCGACTCGGCGACGGGAGACAGCGTGCGGCTCGTGCCCAGCCAGGGCGCGGCGGTGATCGGTTCGGCGGCCGCCACGACGATCGGGGCCACGGCCGCCGCCGCGACGACCGTGGCCGCCCTCGGCACGGCCGTCAGCCTCGGCGGGGCCCTCGCGGCCGTCGGGTTGGCGCCCCGGGTCGGCCGCGCGCCGGGTGCCGGGCTGCTCCGCCGCGCCGCCGCCCGGGCGCGCCAGGAGATGGCCGGCCCCGGCGCGGAGCTGGCCGACCTGTTCGACCCGCGGCCGGAACGGCACCGACGTCACGTCCACCTCGATACCCGGCAGGGTCCCGACCGGTCGGTCTGGACCGAGGTGCGCGGACTGGACGGGCGCAGCGCCGCCGAGTTGGTCGAGAAGTTGCAGTCCTCGCTCACGGAGACCGCGGGCGTGCGGTGGTGGCAGATCAACGCGTCGGCCGGTCGGTTGACGGCCGGCTGGGCCGGCGACTCCTACTCGGTCGAGGAATTGCTCGACGTGGTCGAGCAGGTCGAGGACGGCTGCGGCACGAGCGAGCAGGGCTGGTCCCGGCACACATGCCTGCCCGCCGATCCGGAGCTGCTGTCGGCGGCCCGGCTCGCCCTGGGTGTGGACCTGCTGGGGTTGGCTCTCACGGTCTGGACGCGACCGGTGCCGCGGGTGCCGGCGCTTCGGCTGCCGAACGCCCTGGTAGCAGGCATGGATTCGCATCCCCGCTTGCGCCGGCTCGTCGAGGGGCGGCTGGGTCCGGCTCGGGCGGATCTGTTGCTGGGCACGAGCAAGGCCGCGACGCAGGTGCTGGCCGGAGACCTCGCCGGGCTGCTCGTGGACGCCGGCCAACGGGCCTGCGCGGTGGCCGAGTTCACGGCCGCCCGCGCGTGCTGGGCCCGGTGGATCGACGGGCTGGATCCGTCCGACGGCGGGACGGTCATCGAGCGACTCGCCGAGCAACCCCGGCCCTGCCCATTGCCGGCCGGTCCGGTGGAGTCGTTGGCCGACCGGGTCGGCGTGGCCTCGCTGGCCGGCACCGCCGCGTCGGTGCTGGCCGGACGAGGCGCGCAGGGCGCCGCCGACGCGCTGCTGGCCGGGATTCCCAAAGCGGCCCGGGTGGCCCGGGAGTGCTTCGCCGCCGGCCTGTCGGCGCGGTTGGCCCGGCAGGGAGTCCTCACCCTCGACTGCGGCACGTGGCGGCGGTTGGACCGCGTCACCACGGTCGTCGTGGACACCGAGGTGCTGCGCGGCGCGGCCCCGATGGTTGTCGATGCGACGCCCACCGCACCTGGCTGGGACACCGCGGACGTTTGGAGCGCCGGCCAACGGCTGATTTCCGGACCGGACCGGTCCGCGGCCCAGGGTTGGCGCGACGTGGTGCGGGACGGCGCGCCGGTAGGTCGGATCCTGGTCGGCCGGGAACCGGCCCTTCGGGCCGACGCTCTGCTGGCCGCCGCCCGCCGGGCCGGCCTGCGGGTCGTGCTGGCCGGGCAGCTCACGGCGGACGAGCTCCGCGCCCGGGCCGCCGAGGAGCTTCCCCCGGGGACTTCGATCTCGGCGGCGGTCCACCGGCTGCAGGCGGCCGGGCACGGTGTCGCGGTGATCAGCTCCGCGGCGCACCGCGCCCTCGGCGCCGCCGACGTCGGCATCGGCCTTGCGCCCCTCGACGGTTCCCCGCAGATCCCGTGGACCGCCGACGTCGTCTGCCCGGACCTGGCGACGGTCGAGCAGATCGTGGCCGCCACCACCGCGGCCCGTCGGGTCAGTGAACGCGGCCGGACCCTGGCCGTCTCCGCCAGCGCGCTGGCCGGTCTGCTGGTCCTCGCCGGAACCCGGCGCAGCGGATGGCGACGCGCGCTGGGACCGGTCAACGCCGCGGGGCTGATGGGCATCGTCACGGGATTGCAAGGCGCGCGCCGCGCCGCCCGGCCACCGGCACAGGTGCAGGTGCCACTGCTGCCCTGGCACGCCCTGGAGCCCGACGAGGTGCGCAGGCGCTTGGGCCCGCAGGCCGCGGCCCCCAACGGCCCGGCATCGGCCTGTCCAGCAGCACCGTCCGTCACCCACATCCGCGGCGACCGCACCGGCAGCGACGCACCCGCCGCACAGTCGTGGGTTGCCCGGGTGGGCGTCGCGAGGCCCGTCCCACCGGTGGCGCGACGGGTCGTGCGCGACGCCGGGTGGTGGCTGGTTCACCTGCGCGAGGAGCTCTCCGACCCGTTGACCCCGGTGCTGACCGTCGGAGCCGCGGCATCGGCGGTCCTCGGGGCGCCCACCGATGCCGTGCTGGTGGGCGCGGTGATGGGGGTCAACGCCGTCGTCGCCACAGCCCAGCGGCGCCGGGCGGAACGGGCGATGCAGGAATTGCGAAAGCAGGCCACGGTGTCCGCGCGCGTCCTCACGTCCACCGGCGACTCGTCCACCGGCAACCCGTCCACCGGCAACCCGTCCAACGGCAACTTGCGCGGCCTGCCGCACGCGTCAACCGCTCTCGACGGGTACGGCGGTCCGGATGAGTCGGAGGACCCGGCGCACCTTCTGGCGGCCATCGACGACGCGGCCGCGGAGGCGGTGCTCGTGGCGGCCGATCGACTTCGGGTCGGTGACCTGATCGGCCTTCGGGCCGGCGAGGTGGTGCCGGCCGACGCCCGCCTGATCACCGTCGACGGTTTGGAGCTGGACGAGTCCGGGCTGACCGGGGAGTCGATCACCGTGGGCAAGCAGGTCGCCGCCACGCCGGGCGCGCCGGTGGCCGAACGCGCCTGCATGGTGTTCGAGGGCACGGTCGTCGTGGCGGGCAGCGGCACGGCGGTGGTGGTGGCCGTGGGCGCGGCGACCCAGGCCGGGCGGGCGATGGCGGCGGTGCCCGCCGGCGTCGGCGCGGGCGGGGTGCAGGCCCAGTTGCGGTCGCTGACCGACCGGGCCTTGCCGTTGACGCTGGGCGGTGGCGCCCTGGTCACCGCGTTGGGCCTGCTGCGGGCGCGACCGTTGCGCGCCGCCGTCGCCGACGGGGTGGCGGTGGCGGTCGCCGCTGTGCCCGAGGGCCTGCCCCTGGTGGCCACCGTGGCCCAGGCCGCGGCCGCGCTACGGCTGTCGCGGCGCGGCGTATTGGTCCGGTCCAGTCGGGCCGTGGAGGCCCTCGGCCGCATCGACACGATCTGCTTCGACAAGACCGGCACCCTGACCGAGGGGGTGCCGGAACTGGTCGAGCTGGCCGATCTGCAGCGGCACTGGTCCGCGGACAGCACGCCGGACACGCCGGCTGCCCGCGAACTGCTCCGCGCGGCGGCCCGGGCCTGCCCGGCAGGCGACGACGGGCCGGTCCTGCACGCCACCGACCGGGCGGTGCTGGCCGCCGCGCGGAACCTGCCCGGGCCCGCGCAGGCCTGGGACCCCGTCGACGAACTGCCGTTCCAGAGCAACCGGGGCTACGCCGCGGCCCTGGGGCAAACG
The DNA here is from genome assembly GCA_036268355.1 of Sporichthyaceae bacterium. Lineage (GTDB taxonomy): Bacteria > Actinomycetota > Actinomycetes > Sporichthyales > Sporichthyaceae > DASQPJ01. The sequence continues at coordinate 39,036 of DATAUG010000187.1, read as the reverse complement.
GATTCCGAGCTGCGCCTGATCGTCAAGGGCGCGCCGGAAGTGCTGCTGGCCCGGTGCACCCGGGTGTGCATCCTGGACAGTGAACCCGGCGCCCCGACCGACCCATTCACCGACGCCGACCGGGACGCCGCGCTGCGCACGGTGCAACGCTTGGCCGCCGGAGGACTCCGGGTCCTGGTGGTCACCCGCCGCGACCTCGACGCCCGACCGGTCGACCTCGAGACCGCGGTGGAGTCGCTTACGCTGCTGGGCTTCCTCGGCCTGGCCGACACCGCGCGGCCGGCGACCCGACCGGTGCTGCGCGAACTGGCCCGCAACGGCATCGACGTCCGGATGGTCACCGGGGACCACCCGGTGACCGCACGCGCGGTGGCCCAGCAGCTCGGCATCACCGGGACGGTCGTGACCGGCGCTCAGCTCGACGCACTCGACGAGACCGCCCGGACCGAGCTGATCGCGAACTCCACGGTGTTCGCCCGAGTCAGCCCGGAGCACAAGGTGCGGATCGTGGCAGCGCTGCAGCGAACCGGGCGGGTCGTCGGGATGGCCGGGGACGGCAGCAACGACGCCGCCGCGATCCGACTGGCCGACGTCGGTATCGGACTGCGCGCCCACGGTTCGGCGGCGGCGCGCGACTCGGCCGATCTGGTGCTCACCGAGCCCGACCTGACGCTGCTGCTCGAGGCCATGGTCGAGGGCCGGCGCATGTGGCAACAAGTGCGCGACGCGGTCGGCATCCTCATCGGCGGCAATGCCGGGGAGGTCGCCTTCACGATCCTCGGCACCGCCTGGGCCGGACACGCCCCGGTCAGCGCCCGCCAGTTCCTGCTCGTCAACCTGCTCACCGACATGTTCCCGGCGATGGCCGTCGCGGTCTCCCATCCCCGCGGCCGGCCGACCGGCACCGCGGGGTTCCATCTCGACGAAGCGGCCGGTCTGGGCGAAGAACTCCAGGGGGCACCGGCCCCCGATCTGGGCCCACAGCTGCGGAAGGCCATCGTCGTACGCGGTGCCGCGACCGCCTCAGGGGCGCTGGGCGCCTGGTGGACCGGCCGCGTCACCGGTCCCCCGCGGCGGGCAGCCACCATGGGCCTGGTCGCGCTGGTCGGCACCCAACTCGGCCAGACCCTCATCGTCGGGCGGCGTAGTCCGCTGGTCTGGACCACCGTGGTCGGCAGCGGCGTCGCGCTGGTCGCGATCGTGCAGACGCCCGGCGTCAGTCACTTCTTCGGCTGCACCCCGCTCGACCCCGCCGCCTGGGCCGCTGTGGTGGCCACCGCGACAACCGCCACGGCGGCGTCGGTGATCGCCCCACGGATCATGGTCCGACTCGGCGGATCAGTCGGCCTCGGCCAATGCCTCGCCGACCTCCTCCAGATACCGGTTGTGGGAATGGACCAGCAGATGGCCCACGGCCAGCAGGGCGGCGACCGGCGGCTCGACCAGCTCGGCGAGGACGAAGCCGCCCAACATCAGGTAGTAGACGAGGTGGGCACCGTCGGGCGTGGGCCGATGAGGTGACACCGCCCGGGTCATCCGTCCGGCAACGTCCAGGGGATCGACCAGACGCTGCAACCTGCCCCGAGTGTCCCGATCGGGCGGCGATCCTGCGGCCTGCTCGGCCCGGGCGGCGCCGGCCACCTTCTCCAGCAGTTGCATCCCTGGCCTCCAGTCCTTCGTGGCGCACACCGCCCTGAACCTGCCCGCCCCGAGGCCCGCGCAAGCCTGGCCGAGGCCGGAACGCAGGCGGCGGCGCGCTCTACCCCCGGACACCCGCCGCACCCACGAGCCCCGCCCGCACCGCGGACATTTGCGAACTTGTCGCCCCAGAATGGGTGCGGCGTGAGTGGGCCGGGCACCTGGCACGACACCTCCTCGGGTGGGCCGATCAGCGCGTGGGGCCGGCGACCCGCGCGGCGAGCAGCGCGACGTCGTCGCTGCCCGGGGCGTACCGCAGCAGTCGGTCGCAGACCTCGTCGAGCGGACATCCGGCCGTTGCCGCGGCCAGGCGACAAAGGTCGGCGATGCTTTCCGACAGGTTGACGCCACGGTGTTCGACCAGCCCGTCGGTGTACATCAGCAGCGTGGACCCGTCGGGCACCGACAGGTGCGCGGCGGCCCGCGGGCGAGTGATCGTGGGCACCAGGGCGACCCCGGTGGTGCGGTCGAGCAGCTCGACCGCACCGTCGGGACCGACGAGCAGCGGGGGCGGGTGGCCGGCCACCGCCCGACTCAACTGCCACGCGGTGCCGATGCGGGTGAGCCGGGCGAACACCGCGGTTGCGAAGGCCGTGATTCGCAGCGCCCGGTTGGTCTCGGCCGGCCGGTCGAGCACCATCGCCGGGTCGGCGTCGCGCTCCAGGGCCAGGGTGCGCAGCGCGGCCCGCAGCTGCCCCATCGCGGCCGCGGCGGTGATCTCGTGTCCGACCACGTCGCCGACCGCCAGGGCCAGGTCGCCGGGGCCAGTTCGAAGGCGTCGTACCAGTCCCCGCCCACCTGGTCGCGTCCGGCCGGAACGTACCTGCCGCACAGTTCCACGCCCTGGACCCGTGGCGGGTCGGACAGCAGGGCCCGCTGCAGGACCAGCGCGGTCTGCCGACTGTGCTGGTAGCTCAGGCCGTGCTCCAGGGCGACCGCGGCGTACCCGGCGATCTCCTCGATGATCGCCAACTCGACCGGTTCCCACACCGGCCGGTCGTTGCACATGCCGAAGGAGGCGACTGCCACCACCAGTCCGGCGACGACGACCGGGGCCAGCACCACGTGGTTGAGCCCGGTGCGGAACGTCGCGGCGGTCCCGGTGCGGATGGCCCACTCCGGCACTGCCGGGGTCGGCATGGGTTGGGTCAGCAGGCGACCGTGCCGGACGGTCTCGGTGATCGGGTCGCCCTCGTACCAGGCGATGTCGCCTTGCAGCGGCGCCGTCTCGACGCCGGGAATGGTCTGCGAGGCGACCCGTTCGGTGATCACCGGCAGAGGTGGCATCAGCCCGGGCGGCACCGGGGTCGCCAGCACGTGGACGCTGGAGAAATCGGCCAGTTCCGGAATCACCGAGCGGGCCAGCGCGCGCAACTGGTCGGCCGGATCCAACCGCCGGTTGATCGCCGCCTGAGCCGCCGAGACCAATCGGTGCCGGCGCGCGGCCATCCGCAGTCGTTCGGTGCGCACCGCCCGGCCCAGGGTCTGCGCGGCCAGGTCGGCCACGGTGGTCAGGAACTGGCGTTCATCGCGGTCGAACTCGCGTGGCGCCCGGTAACCGACCGAGAGGATCGCGATCAGTTCGTCCTCGACCAGCAGCGGCAACCGGGCCAGGCCCTCGATGCGGGCCGTCTCGTAACGCTGCGCACCCTCGGCCCCGTAGCGGCGCCGATTCTCCTGGGCCGAGCCGAGGAAAACCGGTTGCTTGCTGGTTGCGACCTCCGCCAACGCGCTGGGCACGTCCAGCGGGACCTCCGTGAAGCGGTCCGGGTAACCGAGCGGGGTACCTCCGACGTGCATCGCCCGGGCCGACTGCCCGCCGGGCAACACTTCGCGCAGGGAGAACGTCTGACAGTCCAGTGCCTGTTGCACCTGTTCGGCCAGTACCGCCACGACCTCCGCCGGCGTCTGCGTGCCTGCCAGCGCGGCGGCCAGGTCGGCCAACCGGCGCGCGCGAAATGCCGCCAGGTGAGCGGCGGTCACGTCGCGCATCACCCCGACCACGGCCGTGCCGCTGCCTTCCCGGTCGGGGACGGCGTCCGCGGCGATATCGACCCAGACCCGGTGCCCGCTGCGGTGGCGCAACGCCACCACACAGCGGCCGCGGCCGGTGCCCCGGGCCTGATCGGCGGCCGCCAGCATCGTCGCGTATCCGGCCGGGTCCTGCGCCGGATCGGGCCACCACGGGTGCGGCACGACGTAGGGCAGGCCCTCGGGGCCGTAGCCGAGGATCGCGGCAAACCCGTCGTTGACCTCCACGACCCGGCGATCGGCGTCGATCACGAAGAAGCCGTCCTGCAGCTCGTCGACCAGCGCCGCCCGCCAGGCCGCCTCCCGGGCCCGCAGACGTGCCGGCTGCAGATCCGCCCCGACCTGACCCACCGAGCCGGCGCCGGCCGAGACCTGGCGGTCAGCAGGTCGCCGAATTCCCGATGCCGATCGGCCGGCGACAACCGGGCGCTGCGGCCCAGCACCATCGTGCCCACCGAACGACTCGCCGACGTCCGCGGCCGTCGCAGACCCGGACCCCGCCCGACGCTCGTTCTCAGCCGCCACGTCCACAACTTACACTTCGGCGGCTTCACCGCGGCCGGCCCGACGATCGCCCCGGCTGTCCTGACGGCACATCAGATGCCGTCGTGGGCCCGCCCCTCGCCCCGTCGCCTGCGTCCGGCAAACCGGTATCCGGTGGGCCTCCGTCCGCCGGATGTACCGAAGTGGCGTGTGCCCTCCAGCGGCGCGGAGGCCTGCATTCGCCGTGTGTTCAACTTCGTCCGGTAAACCCCACGTGCGAGGGTTTGCCGGCTCGTTTCGGCACTGCACGCGACGAGCCGACGATCGAGTTGCGCAGCGCGAATTCCGCGCCGAACCACGGGCGGCGGCCCGCGACAGGGAGGTTCCGGTGGCTGGGTTGACCCGGCGGCGGTTGCTGCAGTCGGCAGGACTTGTGACGACGGCGGCGCTCGCGGCGGAATTCCTGCCCTCGAACGTCAACCGGGCGCTGGCGGTCGGGGCGGCGCGGGGCGGGCGGTTGCGGGACATCAAGCACGTGGTGATCCACATGCAGGAGAACCGGTCGTTCGATCACTACTTCGGCACACTGCCTGGGGTACGCGGGTTCGCCGACCCGTCCGCGGCCACCTTGGACAACGGCCGGTCGGTGTTCCACCAGCCGGATCCGGGCAATCCGCACGGGTATCTGCTGCCGTTCCACATGGACACCAGGACGACCAGTGCACAGGCCGTGCCGACGTTGAGCCACTCCTGGTCGGCGCTGCACTCGTCGTGGAACGGCGGGGGCATGGACAACTTCGTGCCCGCCCATTACGACACCGACGGGCACAAGGGCCCTTACACGATGGGTTACTACAAGCGCGAGGACATCCCGTTCCACTTCGCGTTGGCCGAGAACTTCACGATCTGCGACAACTACCACTGTTCCGTGCTCGGGCCGACGTGGCCGAACCGGTTGTATTTGTGGAGCGCGAGTATCGACCCGCACGGCGAGCACGGCGGGCCGATCACGAGCAACGTCGCGCACACGCCATACCGCTGGCGGACCTATCCCGAGGCGCTGACCGCGGCCGGCGTGAGCTGGCGGATCTACCAGGAGGCCGACAACTACGGCTGCAACCTGCTGGAGCGTTTCCAGGTCTTCCAGGACGCACCGACCCGCTCCCCGCTGCACCAGAACGCGATGCGGACCTACCCGGCCGGCCAGTTCGAGCACGACGCGATGCACGACAGACTGCCCACGGTGTCGTGGATCGTGCCGACCAGCTACCAGTCCGAGCACCCCGACTACACCCCGGCGGCCGGCGCGGAGTTCGTGGCGAGCAAGATCAACGCGATCGCCGCCGACCCCGACGTGTGGGCCAAAACCGTCTACATCCTCAACTACGACGAGAACGACGGCTTCTTCGATCACGTCGCGCCGCCGACGCCGCCGCGGGGCACTCCGGGCGAGTTCATCAACGGGTTGCCGATCGGGGCCGGGTTCCGGGTGCCGTGTCTGATCGTCTCGCCGTGGACCACCGGCGGGTATGTCGCGAGCGAGCGGTTCGACCACACCTCCACGCTGCAGTTCCTGGAACGCCTCACCGGCGTTGCGGTGCCGAACCTGACCGCCTGGCGGCGGAACACCTTCGGCGACCTGACCTCCGCCTTCGCCGTCGCCGCCCGCGACTTCCCGGGCCTGCCCGACACCAGGACCCAGCTGGCGCGGGCCGTCCGCCAGGTCGCGAACCTGGACCTTCCGTTGATCCCCGGCGCCCACCAGGTCCTGCCGCTGCAGGAGGGGACATCCGGGCACTCGTCTGCCCGGATGGCAGCTGACACCGGCAGTTCCGGCGACGACGGGGACACCGACCAGGACAACTGACTCGCCGGCCCGAGCTCGGGCCGGGCAGGTCTTCCGACGCAGCACCTTCACCTGACCCACCGTCAGATCAGTTGCGTGCCCGCAAGGATGGAAATCAGCCGAACGGCTGGGCGAAGTCCGACCGAAAGTATGAGTCCGCTCCACGCCGGTTGCCGTCATAGCCACGGCCGAACCGGAACCGCACAAGCCACAGGGTCGCCCTCATGCCGGTCAACCCGCCCACCCCGTCGCCGCGGCCGGCAGCCCGCCGCACGTCGAAGCTCTCGTGGCTGCGTCGACACAAGATCGGCTACGCCCTCGTCGCCCTCGTCGCCGTCGGCGGCCTCGCCTCGACAGCGTTCACCGGACATTCGACCGGCGCACCGGCCGTGCCCGGCGACGCTGACTCCCCGGCCGCGGCCGCGGCCACCGCCTTGACGTCGTGCATGGACGACCCGAACGTCATGAGTGTCTCCGCGGACCCGGGCACCTTCGTGTCCACCGTCGTCATCGCGACCACGATCGGCGGCGACGAGGGCCCGAACCTCGCGCAGGACGAGAGCGACGACACCGCCGGGCAGGCGGTGGTCGACGACTTCCAGCGGTGCGCCACCACCGCCGACGGCCCCAACGGCCTGGTGTCGGTCGACGCCTCGGACGGATCGGTACTCCTTACCGGCGACTACTGAGCTCGGTCCGCCGCCGCCCCGGCTCAGGACCCGACGTAGATGTCGTCGAGGACCACCGCGGCACCCCCCGGCTGGCTGCCGTTGACCGTCAGGAACGCGGCGGTGGCGCCGCTCGGGACCTGCAGGCTGGTGGTGGCCTGCTGCCAGTTCCCGGTCAGCGCGGGACTGGTGAGGGTGGTCCCGGTCTGCCCGTTGGGGCCGGTCCAGACGACGGTCAGGGAGACCGGCGATCCGGCGGCGGCGGCCGTACCGGCCAGCGCCCAGAAGCTGACCGTCACGGCCCCGGGGGCGACCCGGAATCCCGGGTAGTTGTTGAGCTGAATCCCCCACCCGTACGAGGCGGTGACGTTGACCTGGATGGCGCCGGTGCCGCTGTGCGGGTCAGCGCTCGTGTCTTGAACGGTCGCCTTGTACCAGGGCGCCCAGTGCCCGATGCCGCCCTCACCGCCGGCGGTGGCCGGATCGAGAATGTTCGCCGGGGTGGTGGCGGCGAAGGTGGAGCCGGCGTCCTGGGACCAGGGCGCGGCGGTCCACGCGGCCTGGGTCAGGACCGTGCCGTTGTCATGTGACATGAACCGCCAGGGCCCGCTGTAGGTGTTGTTGTGCCAGTGGTTGTTCTGGTCGAAGGTGATGGCCTGTTCCACGACCGTGCCCAGGTAGGGCGACCAGGACGGGTAGGTGCCGAGGTCGGACAGCAGGGCCATCCAGCCGCACAGGGCGTTGGTGCAGCCGGCGGCGCCGGAGTCGAAGTCGAAGGTGTTGTCGTGGATGTCGAGGTTCTGGGTCTTCCACTGACAGTTGCCGTACAGCGGCGCCGAGGCAATACCGGGCTGCACGCAGGTTCTGGTGCTCGCCCCGCCGCCGACCAAGGTGCAATATCCGGTCGACGTGTTCGCCGGTGAGTTGCAGAACCGGTTGGCGTCCTGCCAGCCGGTGATGCCCGACCAGTTGTTCTGCAGGAGATTCTGGGAGATCTCGATTTCCGCGGTACGGGCCGGTACACGTGAGTCCCCGCCGGAATTGCTGACATAGACCGCGGCGTACGGGAAGGCGTCGCCGGCCGCGGCGCGGGCCGCGCCCTTGGTCAGCAGGTTGCGCGCGATCGTGTTGGCGGTCAGCCTGAGGTTGTAGCTCGTCTCGTAGATGACGGCCTCGGCGACGTTGTCCTCGATCCAGTTGTTCTGGATCAGGAAGTCGTTGTTGTCGGTGTCGGCCCACAGACCCACCGACCGATTGGCGTGCACCCAGTTGTTCGCGACGGTCGCACCGTTGACCGCCCAGAACTTCACCCCACCGCTGCATCCGCAGCCGGGTTGGGTGACCTCCCAGTTGTCGGTGTCGTTGCCCACGATCTCGTTGCCGGACACCAACAGGTTCGTGATCCCGTCGCCGGACTGGTAGGCGTTTATCCCGTACTGGCCGTTGCTGCTCAAGCAGTTCCGCAGGATCTGCTGACCGGCTCCGGCCATCATCGCCGCCCCGTGATTGCCCGTGATCACGTCGTCCGCGATCACCCAACCCTTGCCCGAGTCGTGGTTGACCACACCCTGGTTCTGCGGGGTGTTGAAGTTACGGATCGTCAGATATTGGATGGTCACGCCGCCGGCGTGCTGCGCGAAGGCCCACTGGTTCACGCCCTGCCCGTCGATTATCGCCCCCGGGGCGCCCAGGTAGACGTCGTTGTTCAGCGGCACGACCTGGGCGCCGGCACTGGAGCCGAGGGTGTGCACGCCCGGGGCCAGCCAGAACGTTGTGCCGGCCGGCTTGGCGTTGGTCAGCGTCTGAAGGTCGCCGACCACGGACGGGTTCACCGTCACTGCCCCCGCCGGCGCCGTGGCCGGACCGGTGGCGGGATTCGCGCAAATCCCGGGCCGGGTGCCCGACGCTCCCGAGGTCGCGGCCCGGTGGACACGCAATCCGAGCGCCCGGCCGGCGTCGGCGGCCCAGCCGTTCGGAGCCGCGGCCATCATGCAAGAGGCGGAAAGAACCGCGAGACCGGTGCGCCAACGGCGCACACACATGCGAGACCTCATACCAACCCCCCGATTGGTCCGCACGGCGTAGGACGTCGCCCATGCCGGATTCAGTATCACCTCGGACCGGCGCTTTCCGGCTGTCGAAATTACATTCCGCAGCGAAAGTGATTGTCTGATTCACATGCGAGCGCGGATCTACGCCGGGGCGAGCAGGGCGGCACTGAGTCTTCGGATCTCGTTCAGGTCAAGGCCGTCGGGGGTCGGGAGCGGTTGCACAATCACGTGGTCGGCGCCGGCGTCCAGATGCTCCTGGACACGGCGGCGCACGGCGTCCTCGTCGCCCCGGGCGACCAGGGCATCGACCAGCCGATCGCTGCCACCGCCGCGCACGTCGTCGTCGGTGAATCCCATCCGCGTCAGGTTCGCGAGGTAGTTCGGCAGCGTGAGGTAACGCGCCAACGTGACGCGCGCGAGCGTCCGGGCCGAGCCGGCGTCGGGGTCCAGCACCACCAACTGCTCCGGGGCGAGAACCGGCCCAGGACCGAGGATCTCGCGGGCCTGAGCAGTTCGATGAGGGGTCGTCAGATACGGATGCGCACCGTCGGCCCGGGTCCCGGACAGCTCGAGCATCCGGGGACCCAATGCGGCCAGCAGCCGCCGCTGCGGGGTGGCCGGCGCCGCGGCCTGATAGGGCGCTGCATCCATGGCGTCGAGGAAATCCCGCATCGCGGTATAGGGCGCGACGTAGCGGTGACCGCGTGCCTCCTCCGTGAGGGTGTGGTGGCTGACACCAAGGGCCACGACCAGGCGATCCCCGTACACCTCGGTGATCGTGCGCTGCGCGGCCGACGCGGTGAGCGCATCCCGGCCCCAGATCGAGGCGCACCCGATGGACACCACCAGCCGACGGGTCGCGCCCAGCAGCAACGTCGCGAAGGTGAATGCCTCCCGGCCCACCGTCTCGGTGATCCAGAACGCGGGCCAGCCCAGCTCCTCGAACTCCGCGACGCACTCGGCCACCTCGGCGAACGGCCGCACCTCGAGCGGGCGGACCCGCAGCCCCAGCCGCCCCAGCGGGTAGTCGGACATGCTCCACCTGCGCCCATCCTCGGAGTGATCACCCAAGGTACGGCGTGCATTCCCGCGTGGTGGGTCAGGTGATCTTGACGTGGGTCTGGCCGTGGCCGCCGATGTAGACCGAGTTGTCGTGGACGAGCACGGCGAGTGTGTAGCTGCCCTTCTTCGTCAGGGTGAACGTGTATTTCAGCTTCCCGCCCCAGATGTGGGCACTGCTGGACAGGACGGTCCATTTCCGGCCGGAGGATTGGTATTGCACGGTCGCAGCAGTGCCCGACGGCGTACCGGGCGCCGGACAGGTGAGGATGTCGGAATGACCGTGCCGGACGGTGGAATGCGTCAGCGAGCAGGGCACGGTCCGCCGGTACCAAATTGGACCCCGGGAACGATCACCCGGTTGCCGACGAACGGCCATACCTGCCTCGGTCGAACGGCGGAATTCGGGACGAATCCATCAAGCCGGTTCCGGGATGAGCACCCCTGGGTTGAGCAGCCCGGTTGGGTCGAACGCAGCTTTCACCGCGCGCCACAGATCCACCTCGGCCTGGGTCCGCACGAGCGACAGCCATCGGCGCTTCGCCCGCCCGATACCGTGCTCCGCGCTGATCGACCCGCCGGCTTGCGCCACGAGGGTGAGCACGGCGGCGTCGAGGTCGTCATCGTCGGGGGCGGCGCCGGTGATGTTGACGTGCAGGTTGCCGTCGCCGACGTGCCCGAACAGCCAGAGCTGGGTGTGCGGCCACCGGTCGCGCAGAGTGCGGTGGACGTCATCAGCGAACGCCGCGAGTCCGGTCAGCGGAAGGACGACGTCGAGCTTGTGGGGGCTGCCCACCCGACTGATCGCCTCGGTGTGCAATTCGCGATAGGCCCACAGCCGGCGGCGATCCGGCGGATCCATCGCCACCGCCGCGGCCAGAACCCCGCCCAACCGCCCCACGCCGTGCTCCAGGGCCGCTTCCGCGGCCGCGGGATCATCGGCTGCGGTGAACTCGGTGAGGATTGCGGCGCCGAACTTTCCGGGGAACGGCGGACGCAGGTCCATGCGCTCACAAACCAGCGCGATCCCGCTCGGCAGCATCAGCTCAATGGCTTCGCAGGCCCTTTCCCGGCGCAAGGCCATCGCCGCCGCAACGGCGTCCTCGACGTCGGCGAAGGCCAGCAATGCCACGGCGTGGCCCATCGGCACGGATAGCAGACGCAGCCGCGCGGCGGTCACCACGGCCAGCGTTCCTTCGCTGCCGCACAGGATCCCCGGCAGCCAGTACCCCGTGTTGTCGCGCAGCAGGCCGTCCAGCCTGGACAGCACGGTTCCGCCCGCGAGCACGACCTCCAGCCCGACGATTTGCGCACGGGTGTCGCCCAGCTGTCCGGCCCGCAACCCGCCGGCGTTGGTCGCCACCGTCCCACCGACGGTCGCTGCGCTACGACTGGCGAGGTCCACGGCATAACGCAGCCCGCGCGCCGCCGCCTCGGCCTGAAGGCCCGCGATTGTCAGGCCCGCGCCCGCGGTGGCCTGCGCCAGGTCGGCATCCACCCGAATCGCGGTCAACCGCCGCAGATCCAGGACGACTCCACCGTGTGGCACACCCCCGCCGACCAGTCCGGTGTTGCCGCCCTGAGGCACCACACCGACGCCGGAATCCCGGCAGCAGGCGAGCACCCCGGCGACCTCGACGGTGTCGGCCGGAGCGACGGCCGCGAGGGCGAAACCCTTGAATCGCCCCGTCCAGTCCTGTGTCCGCCCGGCCAGATCGGCCGGATCGGTCAGTACATGCTGCGGCCCGACCACCTCGGTCAGCGCCGCGACGAGGCCCCCGACTCCCATCCCTCGACCCTACGGCCCGGGTCCCCCGCGAACGGCCGGACATCGCCGCCGGCCAGGGCACGGCACAGCGCGGGTTCGCTCCGTTCGGACGAGGGCTGTTGGTACCCGCGCTGGTACCCGCGCCGCGCGCTACCAGCGGTGCAGGATCGGCTCGGAGAGTTCGCGCAGGCGACGGCCGGCCGGCGCGCCCGTCTGCCGAACCGTGCCCGGTGGGATCGGAGTCCGGAGCTTCAGTTCGGCCAAGGCCGCACCGAGTGGGCTGGGTTCGTCGGTGACCACCACCAAGTCCTTGAACTGCGCAAGCCCGGTCACCTCGGCGATCTCCACCCGGATCGCGGCCATGGGCTCACCGGTCGAGCGGTGCACCGCCTCGGCAAAGCGGTCCTGGGCCTGGGTCAGGCGCGTGCACCGAGACCGGATGTCGCAGCCCGCCCCCAGGCCGGTCACCAGCCAGCTCCCGTTCTCCCATGCACAGCGCACCTGGTAGGTGCTCACTGGCCGATCACCTCCATCCCCGGGGAAACCCGCGCCTCCTGTTGATCTCAAGTGTTGCGCCGGGTCGATTCGCCGGCAATCGCCGACCGGTGCGGTGGCGGTGATCTTGCGAAACTTTGAGCCGCCCTGGGAACACCCGATTCCGGACTCGGGTCGATTTCGTCCCCGGCGGCCCTACCTCACCCGTCGGATCAGCCGGTCGGACCCGTTGCCTTCAAATAGCGCATTCCGGCAGGCAGTTGGACAAATGGGACGCGATCTACGTCCGGCACCGACCGGAAAGCCCGACGATCCGTTTTGCTGACGCACCGTCACACCAGGGCGCCGACCGAGAATCCCGTCCTCGGCCGTAGGTGCCCCGGAGCAGTGGGTGCCGTTCAGAACGCCGACCGGAGGCACGCCGGCCGGAACCTCGCCGACACCCGGGCGTCGCCCTGGTTCGTATGCCGGAGAACTTTCGGGTGAACACCGAATGAACTGATCCGAAAAGGTTCGGATCAGTTCATACGCGCTCGGAGTAGTGCCTTCCTGGACGATCCGGACTTCCCGTTCGACGACCGTCGGGATCACCCGTGCTGCCGACCCTGAGGCCGTCCGGCCACCGGTTTTCGGCTACGACTTTCCCACGATGAACGTGCCGTTCATGTCCGGGTGCGGGTCGCAGCGGAAGAACCACCGTCCGGCCGGCAGGGCCGGGACGGAGTAGCTGCTCACGCCCGGCCCCTCGACCAGAGCGCCCTTGAACAGCATCTGCTGTGCCGTCTGATCCCGATAGATCGCCACGTTGTGCGGAATACCGCGATCGAGGTTCTTGAAGTCGATCGTCAACGCCTGGCCGGCCGGGGCCGCCAGGCATTTCCTGTCGAACTTCCCGTCGAACGCGATCACCGACACGACCGTGCCGTTCGGGCTGCAGGTCACCGCATCGGGCTGCCCGGCGGCAAACGATCGGACGCCGGCCGGCCCGACCAGCCAGATCGCGACGACCGCCGGAACCAGGCCGACGACGAGATTCCGACGAGCGGTCGTCCCGGTCGGGCTCACCGCAGCCGGACGCAGTCCGCCGGCGGCGCCTGGGTGAAGTCGACGGCCGTGATCGTGTCGCCGATCACCGGCGCCGCAGTGTCGTGGGGCAGGTCGAAGTACATGCTCGTGAGCAGGACGTGTTCCGTGCCCTCGTTGTTCGCCATGTGGCGGTGCGCGGGGTGATAGAAGGCCTGGCCGGTGTGGTACTTCTCGCTGCTGTCGCACTTGCCGTCGCGCGCCATGACGTAGGTGAGTTCACCGCCCGACATGATGTTCACGGCCGGTCGGTGCGAAATCCAACCGCTGCTGAACCCGGGAGAGATGTCCAGGAAGCTGGCGTACACGTCCTTGCCGGCATCGATGTCGAGGGTCGAACCGTTTCCGAACATCCCGGGGACCATCGTCGCCGCCTCGTGCCTGCTGACCGAAACGCCCGACGGGGCCGACGCCGCCGTGAACGCGGCGCAGTTGGCCGGAGCGCCGGCCGTCGGGCCCTCGGCCAGCGGCTTCGGGGCGTCGGCGGCCTGGTCGAAGAACACGCCGAACATCTCCAGCGGCTCCTTGCCGGAGTTCACGACCAGGTACTCCCCCGCCGGGACAACCGCGGCCTGCCCGTTCTCGTAGTCCTTGGTGCCGCACCCGTCTGCCCGGCGGACCGTCATCTTGCCCTTGGTCACGGCGAGGATCGCGGCGCCGGGCAGCTTCCGCCACCCGGTCTGACCACCGGGGGCGAGCGAGTACGCCCCTGTCACGAGGGCGGCGCCCGGCTTGATGGGCACGGACAGGCTCTCGACGGCCTGCGCCCGGGCGAGGTCCGTGAACTGGACGACGCCCGACGGCGGGGTGGCCATCGCGACGCCCGTCCCGAGCACGCTCATGGATACGACGCCACTGAGGACGGCGACCTTGGCGACGACGGACTTTTTCCGCATGGCTCTGCCTCCAGGACCTGGTGATGGATGACCAAGCACGCGAACGTCACGAAACATGGCCCGCCAGCAACGGCATACACGTTCACCGATGGTTTACAAGTATCTCCCAAAAGGGTCAGGACAAGTGGTGGCAATCCGGACATTTCTGAGAAATCGCTCTCAGGCCTGAGATACCTGCCGGCCGCCGGGGCAGCCTGGGGCGCGACCGGCGCTCACCGTCGAGCAGCGCACCATGGCCGCTATGGTGACCGGGATGCCCGGCCGGCTTGTCCCGTGGAGCGAGGACGACTCCGACGACCTCGCGCTCGCCATCCACCTGGCCGGGGCGGCGGGCGAGCTGCTCACCGGGGTCCGCGACTCCTGGGACGGCGACGAGGCGGGCTTGCGCAAGGCGGGCGACGCGCGGGCGCAGGCACTGCTGGCCGAACGGCTGGGCCGGGCGCGACCGACCGACGCGGTGCTGTCCGAGGAGGCTCGGGACGACCCGGCGCGGCTGGGTCGGCACCGCCTCTGGATCATCGACCCGTTGGACGGCACTCGCGAGTTCGGCGAGGGCCGGGCGGACTGGGCGGTGCACGTCGCGCTCTGGGAACGCATCGCCGGTCCGGACGGCGATCTGACGGTGGGGGCGGTGGCGCTGCCCGGTCGGGGAATCGTGCTGTCCTCGGGCGCCGCCCCGACCGCGCCGGATCGCGCCGAGGGTCCGTTGCGCATCGCGGTGAGCCGCACCCGCCCGCCGGCGGTCGCCGTGGCGGCCGCGGAAGCCCTGGGCGCCCAGTTGATCCCGATGGGGTCGGCCGGGTTCAAGGTGACCGCCGTCGTCCTCGGCGAGGTCGACGCGTACGTGCACAGCGGGGGCCAGTACGAGTGGGACTCGGCGGCCCCGGTGGCGGTCGCCCGGGGCGCGGGGATGCACACCAGTCGGCTGGACGGCTCGCCGTTGCGCTACAACCGCCCGGATCCGCTGCTGCCGGACCTGGTGATCGCCCGGCCCGGCATCGCGGACGCACTGCTTGCCGCGATCGCGGACGCATCCTGATCGCGGATCGTCGTCCGGGCGATCAGTGCTCGTGAACGATGATCCCCCGCATGTTCTTGCCGTCGAGGAGGTCCTGGTAGGCCTGATTGACCTCGTCGAGTTGGTAGCGCTTGGTGATCAGCTCGTCGAGCTTCAGGTCGCCGGACTGGTAGAGGGCGATCATCTCCTTGACAGCAATGTTGGGGCTCATGCTGCCGTAGAGGCAGCCCTTGATCGTCTTCTGGAAGAGGGTCAGCAGGATGCCGGGGACGTTGATGGTCATCGTCGGGCTGCTCACCGCGGTGAGGACGACGACGCCGTCCTTGCCGACGATGTCGAAGGCGTTGATCATGACCTCGTTGTCGGCCAGGCCCACGGTGATGATTGCCTTGTCAGCCATCTGACCCCGCGTCAGTTCCATGACCAGGGCCGCGGCGTCCGCGTGGTTGGCGGCGCTGTGCGTGGCGCCGAGCTCCTCGGCCGCCTCCCGCTTGTTGGGCAGCGGATCGATGGCCACGACATTCCTGGCTCCGGCGAAGCGGGCGCCCTGCACGGCATTGATGCCGACGCCGCCCGAGCCGTAGATCACCACGGTGTCGCCGGGCCGCACGTCGGCGGCCGAGGTGGCCGAGCCCCACCCCGTGGGGACCCCGCAGCCGACCAGGCAGGCCACCTCGAAGCTGACGTCGTTGTCGATCACCACGCAGTTGTCCTGCGAGACCACGGCGTGCTGCGCGAACGTGCCCACCCCGAAGGTCTGGCCGATGTCCTCGCCGTCGCGGTGGAAGCGGAAGGTCCCGTCGACCAGGCAACCCTCCAGCAGGGTCGCACCCCGGTCGCAGAGGTACTGCCTGCCGGTGGCGCAGTAGCGACACTTGCCGCAGGCGGGGATGAACGGGGTGACGATGTGATCGCCGGGCGCCACGTGGGTCACCCCGGGCCCGACCTCCACCACGATTCCGGCGCCCTCGTGGCCCCCGACGATCGGGAAGCGCGGCACCAGGTCCCCCGCCCGGAAGTGCTCGTCGGTGTGGCACAGCCCCGATGCCATGTACTTGACCAGGACCTCGCCCACCTTCGGCGGGTCCAGGTCGAGCTCGGCGATCTCCCAGTCCTTGCCCGTTCCGGGCAGAAGTGCGGCCCTGGTCTTCATAAATGTCTCCCTCTACGGCGCCGTGACCCGCTCTGCGGCTGCCGATCGGCACGGCCCGCTCCAGCGGTGCCGTTGACCCATCCGGCGGCAGTTCGCCCGAACTATCGCCTACCTCGACCGTGGCTGTCCACGCGCCGGAGGCGGAACCAGGCCGGTGTGAGGGACGGTCAGAAGCTTCGTCGGGTCGCGAGTGAAGCCGGCCGCCGCCGATCGACATCGGCGACCGCATCGGTCGCCGAGTAACGGCTGCCGAGGACGAGCACAGGTCCGCCCTGGCGTGGCACCGCGATGTCGGTGGCGTCGGGGTCGTGGCCGTCGGCGATCACCACGATGGTGTGCGGGCCGCGCTGGATGCCGGTGATGCGGTATTGGCCCCGCGGGCCGGTGCGGGTTTGCTGCACGGCGTGGCCGTGCTGGTCGAGCAGCACGACCAGCGCATCGTCCAACGGGTCGCCGGTTGTGGTGTGGACCGCGCCGTCGATGGCGTGCTCGTCGTCGACAGGATCGGGCAGGGTGGCGGCGACTGCCGCACCGGGCAGCACGAGGTCGCGGGCCACCACGCGACGCGTGACCGGGATCGCCAGGGCCGCCAGCGTCGCGAGGACGAGCGCCACAGCGAACATCGCGAACGCGGCGGTGAAGCCGGACTCCTTCGGAAGCCCGGACGAAGCCAGCTGAGCCGCGATGATGCTGGCTGCGATCTGGCCGCCGAGTGTGCCGCCGATCGTGCGCATGATGGTGTTGATGCCGGTGGCCGCCCCGGTCTGCGTCTGCGGGACCGCGGCGATGATCAGGTTCGCCATTGCCGCGTACGAGAAGCCGAGGCCGATACCGATCAGGCCCGAGCCGGTGTAGACCGACCAGGCCTCGTCGTGCAGGACCGCCAGGAACAGGAACGCCGCGGTCAGTGACACCGTGCCGACCAGCAGCGCGGTCCGCGAGCCGATGCGGTCGCACATCCACCCGGCGGCGGGCCCGCTCAGCAGCATGCCCACGGTCGAGGGGAGCATGAAGATCCCGGCCGTGGTGACCGAGGCGCCGAACCCGTAACCGGTCGAGGTGGGCATCTGGACGAACTGCGGGATCAGGATGAACCCGCCGAACATTCCGAACCCGACCAGGAACCCGGTGAGGTTGGGGGTGAGCACCGCCCGGCGGGACAGCATGTGCATGTCTGCCAGCGGTTGCGGATGGCGCGGTTCGAACCAGACGAGGACCGCCAACGCGATCAGTCCGCCGGCCAGCAGCCAGATGATGCGCGGCGACAGCCAGCCCCACCGGTTGCCCTCGCTGATCGCGACCAGGGCCGCGATCAGGCCCGAGCTGAGCAGCGCGGCGCCGGTCCAGTCCACCTTGGCCGGCGTCTTGACCGGGGACTCCGGCACCCACGCATGCGTGGCGGCCAGGGCGCCCAGCACCACGATCAGCCCGGTCCAGTAGAGCCAGTGGTAGGACAGGTGGTCGACGATCAGCCCGGACAGGATCAACCCGAAGCCGCCGCCTATCCCGAACGTCGCGCTGATCAGGCCGATCCCGGCGGACATCCGCTCGCGCGGGAACTCGTCGCGGATGATCCCGTACGCCAACGGGAAGATCGCGGCGCTGCAGCCCTGGATCACCCGGGCCAGGATCATCACCTGGATCGAGGTGGCCAGCGCGCCGAGCAGCGAGCCGGCGGCGAACAACGACAGGACGACCATCATCAGGCGCTTCTTGCCGAACATGTCGCCCAGCCGACCGGCGATCGGGGTGGCCACCGACGCCGCCAGCAGGTACGCCGTGAGCACGAACGTGACGGCGGTCGTCGAGGTGTGCAGCGCGCGTTGGAACAGCGGCAGCGCCGGGGCGACCAACGTCTGCGACAGCGCATAGGCCGTCGAGGCGCTCACCAACGCCACCAGGGTGAGCATGTGGTTGTGCCGAGGCGGAACCAAACTCACCGGCGCACCAACGTCTGACGGTGCACGCCGAGTGTGGCGTGCACGGTGACATTTGTTCGCTCGCTGCGCTCGCTCACAAAACATCCAGCTCGTCGGCCAGCCGACGGAACAGCTCGGTCGCCTGCCGGCGTTCGACCGGACTCAACCAGTCGTAGAGCGTCTGCCGCTTGCGGGCGACGACCTCCTCCTTGGCTCGCAACGCCTCGCGGCCGGCGGCGGTCAGGTGCACGCACACCCCGCGCCGGTCCTCGGCGGACGGGGCGCGGGTGACGAAGCCGGCGGCCTCGAGTCCGGAGAGCATGCGGGTCACCGTCGGTGCGGCCACTCCGATCTGCTCGGCCAGCTGCCCGCACCGACCGTCCGGAGATTCGGCCACTGCACACAACAGCCGGAACTGGGAGTGCGTCAGCCCGTCCGGGGTCTCCTGGGCAGCACGGCCGCGGGCCGCACGCCACGCGGCGGAGAACTCGTCCCAGGCGCTCCAGAACTCGGTCTGGTCGGCGTCGGTACGCGCCCGCTTGGGCGTCCGGCTCAAGCCTGTGGCCATCGACTGACCTCACTACTCCGACAGGGACCAAAGTCGTTAGCCTGCTAACGACATCGCGAAGTGTCAACTATTTTGTCCCCTCGACCGGGCTGCTGCCGGAGGGGCGACGACTCGCTACGGTGGGTCGCAGGGAGGCAGCGATGTCCGAGGTGGAACGCGTCGACGCGGCACAGGCCCAACTGCAGGCCCAGGCCGATCAGACCGTGGCGGCGATACGGGCCTTGGCAGGCAAGTTCCAGGCCGCGCAGGCGCAGAGCCACCGGTCCATGCAGGAGTGGAAACTCGACCTGCGGGAGATCGCGATGGCGTTGCAGGCCGAACAGCGGCAGGTGGCCGCGCTGGTCCAGGCCCTGCACGACTTCGTGGTCGACAACGCCCACCAGGCGTTGGTCGAGGCTTCCTACGAGGCACCGCCACAGCAACAACAGCCGCAGTACCAGCCCGAGGAGCAGCAACCGGCGCGGGGCAGGGGTCTGCTAGCCCGGTTCATGGGTGGGCGGTTCGGCAGCGCGGTCGCCCAAGGGGCTGGGCTGGGCCTTGGGTTCGGCCTGGCCGAGGACGTCATCGACGACATCTTCTGACCGGCTCGCCGCCTGAATCCAATTGGCCGCATACCTGATACGGGTATCCGATGAATTCGATACCCGTATTCGCACAAATCAGGCCGATACCGGTTACGGGTATTGATTCTCGGCGGGCGTCCGGATATCCCGAGTGGCGGGGCAGAAATTCCGGGCGGTCACGGAACTGAGGAACGCCTTCGGGCGACTTGTCAGCGGTGTTGTGGGGATTGCAGTTATTCGGGAACAGCGATCCCGCCTTGCCGAGCTGCCCGTGGTGAGCGGGCCGACCGGCGCGGAATTCTCCGTCAACACCGGGCGCGGGTACACCGACGCACTCCTTCACTGCGCTTCGGGCGCCGGCCGGCCGGAAGAGGAGCGAAAGCAGCGTGCCCGCCGGGTGAGCACACTTCGTCGGGTCGAGGCGCAGGCCCGGACGGCCGCGCGCATGGTCGAGGCCGAGGCCGGCCGGGACGACGTCGTGATCCGCCTCGTGATCATCATGAAGACCCTGCGCTCGCTGGGTGCCGAGGTTTCCTGCACGCACGTGGAGCACTGCATGCAACATCGGATCGAGTACGGCCCCGAAGCCGGGGCCACCGCCGCACGGACGCTGGCCGAGGCCATCCGGGGTCTCGTCCAGTCCTGACCCGCTCGCTCGGGTCAGGCACGACCGCTCAGGTAGAGGTAAGCGGCGCCGAACACAGCGGCCAGGCCCAGCAGGTACGCGAGCACCGCAAGCACCGCACGCCTGGGCCGCTCGGGTGGGGGCATCGATCCCGCCTAGCGCCGGGCGTTCGCCAGGCCGATGGCGACCGTCGCCCACCAGCACAGCTGGGAGACGACGACGGCCGCGGTCGCCTGCGCGAGCAGCCCGGGCGGCGGGTCGGCGCACCGGCCGGAAAGGCCGGCCTGCAGCGCGGTCACGTACAGCCCGTTCACCGCGATCACCAGCACCAGCGCGAGCTTCACCCGGGTCAGCCCGGAGGTCATGTCCGGATGCAGCACCGCTCCGGTTACCAGCAGAGCCAGCAGAGCCGCGCAGATCAACGGGTGCAGCGCCGAGGCCGTTCGGGTCACCTCCGCGAACGAACGCCGCCCGACGGCCCAGAGCAGGCCCAACCAGTCGACGGCCACCACCGCACCCAGACCGACCACCAGGCCGGCCAGATGCCCGAACAGCGCCACCGCACGAGCCGCCGTCGGGACGTGCAGCGCGCCGGCCACTCCGGTCGCCACCGCCCAACAGGCCACCACCGTGCCGGCCGCCACGGCGCCGCGCACACCCGCGGGCACCCGGGCAGTCGCCGGGCGGACGGCGGCGAAGCCGCGCACCACCCGGCGAACCGGCGGCGCAAGCAATTCCTCCACGCCCGTCCGTCCCCAGTCACATAGGACCGGGAACTACCTGGCACCCGGGGGCGGCCACCGCAAGACCTGCCGCCCGCAACGCCTGACGGCGGCCGGCAAGTTCACACCTCGTTGCCAATAGTGTCGTCGCGGCGGGCCAATTGGTTCCCACGCCTGCGCGGCGCGCAGCGCCGCAATGCAACGACCGACGATCCGGTTCACGCTTTCCGTCGAAGCGGACCGCCAATCTGTCGGAGGCCCTGCGAGCGAAGCGAGCACGAAGCGGCGCGGAGCGCCGCAATGTAACGACCGACGACCCGGTTCGCGCTTTCCGCGGACACACCTCCCCCGAGGAGCGTCTCCCCACGGTGCGATGGCACCGTGGGGGACAGACCGTGCTTCAGAGCGGCAGGGTTTTCCCGGTGAAGGATTGGGTGCCGGCCACCAGGCGCAGGTTCTTGAGGTCGGAGTGGGCGCGCGCGTAGGCGATCTCATGGGCCAGGTCGCTGACCTGGTTGCTCAGCGGGGTGGGGGCCAGCGAAAGGGTGGACAGATCGCCCAGGGCACGGCCCTGGGAGTCCAGGAACGCCGATCCCGAGTCGCCCGGGATGCCCGGGGTCAGGGTGTAGACGCTGTGCGTCCAACCGTTGCCGTCGTCCCCGATGCTGGTTCCCGTCTTCGGCGAAAGCAGCGCGATGCCCTGCCGCAGCGGGGAGTTGCCATAGGACTCCACGCTGTCGCCGGCTTTGGTGCCGGTGGTGTTCAACCCGTTCGGGCCGCCGAAGACCGGTATCGAGGGGTTGATCTTCGAGACGTCCGCGGCCGGGATCTCGATGAGGGCCAGGTCGTTGTAGGCGCACGCGTCGGGGTTCTTCTCGCCGATCTTCTGCATCAGCAACCAGGAGTTGTAAGCCAGCTTCCCGGTCACCCCGGAACCGAGGATCTGTACGGGGGTTCCCAGCGGCAGGGATTTGGAGGTGCAACCGTTGGTCTCGGTGTCCGCGCCGGTGCCCGAGCAGTGCGCGGCCTGGCCCAGGTAGGTGTGGCCGGCGGCGGTGTAGATGAAGTTGCCGGTGCACTCGGCCTTGCCCGTGAGGGTCACCACTCCGGGGTGGACGGTCGCGGTGGTCATCGGCGCCCAGTGACCCGTCGTGTCCATCAGACCCGGCAACGGCTCTGCCGCCGAAGCCGACTGCGCCGCTACCGCGATCCCAGCCACCGTAAGCATCCCCGAAACTGCGATGCCGCCCGCCCGCCGGCGGCGGCTCCGCCATCCATGTCCGTCCATGCGGTCCACCCTCCATCGTCTTGCGAAAGCCCCGAAGGCCCTCAACCGGACAACCGCAGCTAAGCCCGGACAGTTCCGACTCGCGGCCGAATCCGCAATATTCATAGGCTCTGGACAGCTTTCTATGCCCCGTTCGGCGCAGCCAAGGCTGACTTGCCGCACGGCAACTGCTCCCGAACGCAGGCAGCGGTCAGCCGAGCCGTGCACCCCATCGCGTGGTCATCGACTGATCCGGCTCGAGCCGGATCAACCCGGCCCCGGTGGCGAAGGCGTTGGGCGGGGCCGTCATCGGCTCGCACGCCAGGCCACGCCGTGCCCGGTCGGACCGCAAGGTGTCGCCGGTGAAGAGTTGGACGATCGGGTAACCGGCGTCGACCCAGAGTTCGACCGTCGCGCCGTCCGCGCCGGTCAACCGGGCGGTGGCGCGGCCATCGGCGCTGCGGGCCAGGTCGGTGAACGCGGTGTCGAGGCGCTGGTCCCCGATCAGCCGGCCGGCGCGGAAGTCCAGCGGCCCGTCGGCGACCGGCGCGGTGCCGGTCGGCAGGCGGCGGGGATTGTCGGTGTCGATCCAGGTGGCCGCGTCCAGCACCAGGTTTGCCCCGTCGACAGCCCCATCGCCCGGCGACAGGTAAGGATGCTGGCCACAGGCGTACGGGCAGGCCGTCGGCCCGGCGTTGGTCGCGGTGGTGGTCACCAGCAGGCCGTCCGGGTTCAGCGTGTAGACCACCGCGACGTCAAGGGTGAACGGGTAGCCGGGCATCGGGTGCAACCGGACGCCGAGTACGACGTTGTCGTCGCGGCGGTCCAGGCATCTCCAGGATCGCCAGCGCAGCAGGCCGTGGTTCGCGTTGTGCTTGTCGACCTCGTCGATCGGCAACTGACGGGCCACGCCGTCGAAGGTGTAGGCACCGTCGGCCAACCGATTCGGCCACGGGATCAGCACCGCACCGTGGCCGCCGTCGCACATGGCGTCCACCGGGTAGGACTCCAGCACGTCGCGTCCACCGACGGTGTACGCGCGGATCCCACCACCGACCTCGACCACCGTCGCCCGCTGTTGGCCGAGCACCAACTCGTACTGCTCCCCCGACGGTGCGTCCACGCCTGACCTCCGCTTCGCGTCCGGCGAAGGTACGCCCCTGGTGGTTGACGACGTGCGGCGACACGGTGAAGTTTCCTTCGATGAGGCGGGCCCGCTGTCGCTGATCGGGGGGCTCTGGGCGCCGTGCTTTGTCAGACCTCCTTCCTGGCGAGTATCCGGTAGGCATTTCCGCTGGATGACCGACGCACGGCCAGGTAGAGCAGGGCGTCGAGAATCGCCGTCGCCGCGAACAGGGGTACGGCCGCGGCCATGGCAGCGCTGCGGCGCGCCTTGCGCCACCGGGTGGGGCCGGCCCTGAGCCAGGGAAGTGTCGGATCGGGCGCGCAGATGTTGAGCAGCATCGCCATGCTCGACGTCAGATCGGCGAAGACGTGCGCCGCGCCGCGATCCGCAGCCACCAGCACCAATCCACGGTCCGACAGGGCTGCGACCAGGTTGTCGAACGGGAAGAACTGCAGATGTTGGGGTTGGAACCACGGCATCCACCAACGCCCGAGAGCCCGGTGGAAACGGTAATCGGGGTCCGGCACCTCGATGAGTAGATGGCCTCCCGGCAGGAGAACGCGGGCCGCAGTGTCGAGCTCACCGAACGGATCCGACGTGTGCTCGAGGTAGTGATGCATGCTGACCACGTCGTAGCGGCCGGCCAATTCGTCGGCCAGCGCGATGAACTCGCCGCGATAAGCGTGCTGGATCCAACCGCGACGCGCTCCGATCTCCACGCCCTCGCTCTGATCCAGGCCGTCGAATACGGTGTCCGGCCAGATCTTCCGCGCGATTGCGCAGAAATGGCCGTACCCGGTGCCGACGTCCAACCAGGCCTTAGGGGTGGTGACGGGCCTGAGCATCCGAGCACGCATCCGGTACATCGGAGCCTGCGACTTGAATATCTGATCCGACGCCGCCTGACCCAGTCCGTCGTAGAAATCCTTGTAGTAGAAGTTCAAGCCCGCCGGGGACAGGCGCGGGTTCTGGAAAATGTGCCCGCACCTGCCGCACCGCTCCAGCACGAACCTTCCGGGTTTCCCCTGGATGATGTCGGTCGTCCGCAGGCGCACCGAGAGATCGGTGGACTCGCACCATGGACAGTTCTCCCGACGTCGTTCGAAGAATCGATCGACACCAGCAGCCAATTCTGCCTGGTAGTAATCGCGCGAGGCCTGGTAGGTATCAAGCACGTCAATTCTCCTGTTCGATGCTGCTGGGGCGCGCTGGACAGTTTTGGTGGCGACGCCGTTTCTCGAGCCCCGTGCCGGGGTCGGTCGACTCAATTGCACCGGCCTGGCCGCCTCGATCAGATCAGCCGCCCGACACTGACCGGCCCGCTCCGCGCGCAACAACGATCCGATGCCGGACGCGGCGGCAACCCTCGCCGGCTCCACCGCCGAATTCAATGCCGCGCACAAGCTGGAGACCGACAGATTCTGGAAGGGCAGGTGCACTCCGGCATCCAGCCGCTCGACGCGGTCGGCCCAGAACGGTTGGTCGAACGACACCGTGCAGACCACCGCCGGTACGCCGGCGGTCAGCGCGGCCGCCGTGGTGCCTGCACCCCCGTGATGAACGACGGCGCGACATCGCGGGAACACCTGGTCGTGATCCACCTTCCCGACGATCCGGACCCGATCGTCGGAGGTGGCCCCTACCGAGCTCCATCCGGAGCTGAGCAGAACCCGGATCCCCAGCCGCTCGGCGGAAGTTCGGAAGATGTCGAGGACGCGATCGTCCGCGACCGGCATGCTGCCGAAGCCGACGTAGACCGGGCTTTCGCCCGAGCCGATCCACCTGTCCAAATCCTCGTCCCACCCGGCGTCTCCGAATACCTCGTGCAACTGCGGACGCGGCGAGAAGTAACCGACGACCGGCGTCGAAGGCCGAGCCGGCAGATTCGGCACGACGGTGGAACTGAAAGCCTGCAACACCTGATCTCCGCGGCGTGCCATCCGTACGCCCGTCGGGAGCCAGGTCGACCGCATACCAAGCTGCCGGCGCAATTCGTTGGCGTAGCGACCCAACGTCGCCCAGGACAGAACCTGGAGCAGGTGACCGGCGCCCAGGTTCACGAACCCGGGCAGGGATCGGGCGTTCACAATCAGCGGTGGATAGGCCCGTGACGGTCGGAAGGGAGCGAAATGAACTCCGAAGAACGGCACCCCACTGGCTTCGGCACAGGCGAGAACCAGATCGTCCGCAAACAGATTCGCGATCATCACATCGGCGTCCGTGCAGGCCTTCAGTATGTCCGCCAACATCTGCGGGGCGGCATCCCGCGTCAGTTCCCCCATCCGCCGGCCGAGCGCTCGCACGTCGCCCGACGCGAGCCAAGCCCTGGCCTGGGGCTCTTCGAGGAGGGGACGGGCGTCCGGCCCGATGCCGACGGTGTCGAGGCCTGCGGAAATGCCCATCGGCACGAGATCCGGTGCCAGGCCGAGAGTGACGTGATGACCGCGCGCCTTGAGTTCATCGGCCAGCACGATCATCGGCTGCGCGTCACCGCGCGAACCCACCGCCACGACAGAGATTCGCATGTCTACCTCGGGTCCGTTCGTCAGACGTCTTGGCGCAGCAATCGGTACGAGGCCGCAGCGAACAACGCGCCGGCCCACGCGACCGACAGGATCGTCGCGGTGGTCCGCGACCTGAGGTCCCAACCATGCGGATCAGCCCAAATTGCATGGCAGGCTTCGGCCGGCAGATATCGCCCGATCCACCGCGCGCCGGCCTGCGGGAGCAGCTGGACCAGGATCGGTACTCCGAAGAAGATCCCGACCAGGGCGCTGATCGAGGCCGCGGTGGTCCGCAGCAGGGTGCCCACGCTCAGACCGATCACCCCGACCAGCACCATGTAGAGGGTCGCGCGCGACGCGGCCACCCACAGTTCCGGGTCGGTCGGCTCCACCGACCAGCCCTGCACACGCAGCTGCGTCACCCCGACGAGCAAGGCGACCGGCGTCGAGACCACCGCGATCCCGACAACCACGCCGACCACCACAACCAGCTTCGCCCACAACACCGGCATCCGGGTCGGCACCACGGCCATCGAGTATCGGATCAGGCCGGTCGCGTACTCGGCGGTGATCAGCAACACCCCGAGGATGCCTACCGCGAGCGGCGCCAGTTCGACGCCGACCAGCAGGTCGACGCCCGGATCCAGGGGCGGCGCCACGGGCAGGTCCCCGGGGGCACCTCTGGCTGCGGGCACGAACAATGCCGAGGCGACGATGCAGACCACGGCCACCGCCGGCCCGATCCGGCTGGACCGGAGCGAGACGAACTTCGTGCACTCCGAGCGGATGATCCGCCATTGCGTCGTCCCGAGCCCGTCGGCGCGTGCCTGCGCCCGAATCGCCGCCGGAGCGGCCGCGCGCACCGCAGCAGGCGCTGCCGTGCCCACCACGCGCCACAACGCCGCCGACCGGACCGCCAGCAGACGTATCCCACCGACCGCTCGGGTAAGCCAGTAGCGTCCGGCCCAGATCACGCAGCCGAGCCCGAGCGCCTCGCACGCCAGGCCGTAGACCGACCAGACGCTTCCCCGAGGCTCCCCCGCGAGCAGCAGGGTCGCCGCAGCGATCAGGGCGACGCCGTAGGCGGCGAGCAGCCGATTCCGCTTGGGCGCCGCACCGCTCGAAACCGCAGCCTGGGCCGCACTCACCACTTTGCACCCACACCGATCGGCATGGCGACGCGGTCGCCCGGCGCCCGGTACTCCACCGAATCCCTGGTCATTTCCAGGAAGGCCTCCTCGAGCGAAATTCGGGTGACGCACAGTTCGTGGATCCGGATCCGGTTGCGCCAGGCCAGCTCGCCGATCTGCTCGGCACCGCGACCGTGCACCGCCAACATGTCCGGGCCCACGCCACTGATCCGCACCTGCGGGCCCGCCAGTAGGGCGGCGAGTCGGTCGCCGTCCGGGGTCCGCACCAGGACGTGCTCCGGGGCGGCCCGGGCGATGAAGTCCTCGACGGTCGTGTCCGCGATGAGCCGACCGCGACCGATCACGATCAACCGGTGCGCGGTCAAGGCCATCTCCGAGAGCACGTGCGAGGAGACGAACACCGTCCGCCCTTCCGCCGCGAGCTGTTGCAGCAGGGTGCGTGCCCAGCGGATCCCTTCCGGGTCCAGGCCGTTGATCGGCTCGTCCAGCGTCAGCGTCGTCGGGTCGCCCAGCAGCGCCGCGGCGATGCCCAATCGCTGGCCCATGCCGAGCGACAGCGCACCGGCGGCGTGTTCGGCCACGTGGGTCAGCCCGACGAGTTCGAGGACCTCGTCGACCCGACGCCGCCCGATCCCGTTGGTCTGGGCCAGGGCGAGCAGGTGGTGCACCGCGGACCGGGCCGAGTGGACGGCCCTGGACTCCAGGAGAATTCCCAATTCCGTCATCGGGGCGACCGCGTTGCGATACCGCTTCCCGTTGATCCGTACCGACCCCGACGTGGGGCGGTCCAGGCCGGCGATCATCCGCATCGTCGTCGACTTCCCGGCTCCGTTCGGCCCCAGGAAGCCGGTCACCGTGCCCGCAGGGACGGTGAACGTCAGGCCGGTCACGACGGTCTTGTTGCCGTAGCGCTTGGAAAGGCCGTCGACCTCGATCACACCTGCTCCATCGCCGAGATGTCGCGGGACGGCGAGGGCACGACAACGCCCACGTCACGGGGGCCGGCCGGAACCTGTTGCGCCGCCTGTCTGGCGGCAGCGTGTGTACGCAGCACGGCGAGCGCCCGGCGCATACCGTCGGCCAGCTCCCGCGGTTCGCCGACGGCGGCATCGACGCACACGATGCCGACGAACATCTGGTCGGCGTATGTGGTGAGCAACACGTTGACGCCGACCCCGTTGCTGGGCGGGCCGCTCAGATACACGGCCTCCAGCGGTGCACCGAGCAGGGAGCTTCCCGGGGGTATTCCGCTGACGTGCGACACGACGACATTCGAGTCCGGCGCCGCCTTCCCGGGGCGGCGTCGGTGCAGCCGGTGCTGGTGCCGCATGAGCGGCCCCGTCAACAGTGGCGGTATCTGGTCGAGCCACTCCCCGAGCAGCCCCGGACCGGCGACCACCAGCAGGCGCTTCGCGCGCGCGGTGACGGCGCTGATGGTGATCAGTCGCTCCCACGGGTCGACCAGATCGGTCGCCAGGGTGGTCCGCAGGCCCGAGATCCGGTTGCCGAACATGCGGGGCGGCCCGCCCTTGCGGTCCAGGCCGATCGGCACTCGTGCGACGAGCGGCTGCCCGGGCAGGCTCCCCCGGACGGACAGGTACTCGCGCAGCGCATCGGCGACGAGCGCGAGCGCGACGTCGTTGATCGTGACCTGGGCGATCTCCCTGATCCGCTCGAGGTCGGCCATGGGCAGGCTGGTTCCCGCGAACGTGCGCCGCCCGGTCGAAACGCGGTTGAGCGGGCAGATCGGCGTCTTTCGCCCGTCCAGGGTCAACACCTCGGAAGCCGCGGACTCGACCTTCGCGGCGGCGGCCTTCG
Organism: Sporichthyaceae bacterium; assembly: GCA_036268355.1. Taxonomy (GTDB): domain Bacteria; phylum Actinomycetota; class Actinomycetes; order Sporichthyales; family Sporichthyaceae; genus DASQPJ01. Next base: position 10,524 of record DATAUG010000187.1, on the reverse strand, counting down.
TCCGGCTCACGCGGACGAGGGCGGGCAGCCGGCGGGCGGTGCGCGCCCGGTGGCCCAGTGCGTCCACCACCAGCCGCGCCGCGCCCGGCGAGCGGTCCGGCAATGAAACTGATGCAGCGTCATGATCCAGGTCCCCGAAAAGGGCCAGGAGAAGGTTGAGATAAGCGAACCCGTCGGCGACGCTGTGATGGACGGTGAGCACAGCCGCTTGCCCGCCGCCCGCCAAGCCGTGCACGAGGGTGAGTCGCCACAGTGGGCGCCGCCGATCGAGGCAGCGCGCGAGCTCCTCGGCGTAGTAGGCCTGCAGAACCTCGGGCGTTCCGGGAGCCTGCAGAACATGCTCGCCGACGTGGCGGGCGATGTCGAACGTGGGGTCCGCCACGTAGACCGGCTGGCTGAGCCCGAACGGCACCGGCACAACGCGCCACCGGAATGCCGGGAGCGCACCCAGCCGATCGGCGACGTGTCGGCGGATCTCGTTCACAGCGATCGGATTCGGTGAGCCGTCCGGTCCAATTCGGGGCCGCAGGATCAACAACCCCGTGCCGTTCATCGGCTGGCCCGGAAGTTCCATCGAGCCGAACGCGGCGTCCAGGCCGCTCAGCCGCCGGACCCCTTCGGCGGCAACGACGGGTTGCCGCTGCCGGGGCCCCGGCGGGGTTTTCCTCCGGGGCTTCACGCCACGGCCTCGATGTACCGAGCGGCAGCGACGGCGCCGCCTGCGGCCTCGAACGACTCCCCGACGCGTTGCGCGCACTTGCGGTGGATCGGGTCGTCCAGCACGAGGTCCACCGCCTCGCCCAGTCGCTCGGCAGTGATCCGGCCGAACGGAACCTGCACTCCGGCGCCGGTGGCCACGACCTGTCTGGCGATCACCGGCTGGTCGTCGCAGATCGGCGCCACCACCAGCGGTACGCCGTAGCGCAGCGCCTCACAGACGGTGTTGTGGCCGGCGTGGCAGACGACCGCCGAGCACCACGGCATCAGCTCGAGCTGCGGGACGAACGGCAGCACCAGGACGTCCGCGGTGGCCGCAGGGCGGCCCAGGACGTGACCCGGGTCGACGATCACGCCCTGCAGTCGCTCCGAACGATCGGCCAGGGCGGCGTGAGCGGCAGCCAGGAACCGCGATCCGGAACCAGGGTTGGCGGTGCCGAGGCTGACGAGCACGAGCTTGCGCCCGCGGTCGCGCCATCCCCACGGGAAATGCCCAACCGTCGGCCGGGCGGCGATCGCGGGACCCACGAATCGGATCGGTCCGGAATTCACCGTCGGCGAGCCGGCCAGTTCCGGTGTCGTGAACGCAACGATGAGGTGTGGCGAGAATCTGGGGTCCGCACCGCCGGTGGTGCCTCCGGTGCGGTTCCGCAGGTCGTCGAACAACCCGTTCACCCACTCGTCGACGAGCGGAACGCTGTCCAGCGGCCCGGTGAACTCCACCGACGTGGTGGCCGAGGTGACCCAGGGCATGCCGAGGCGATCACCCACGAGCGCGCCCGCGACCGCTTGCTGGTCGACGATCAGGACGTCCGGGCGGAACTGCTCGACCGCCGCGGCCACGCCCGGTGTCATCATCTCGCCCAGTGGGATCAGGAAGTCCTCCCAGAGGAACCGGAACGCCGCGATACCGCGCATGCCGGCCGGCCGCTGGATGAGGTCCCCGGTCGGGCCCCGGGGCGCGTCACAGTCGAAGACCGTGGCCGTGGGACCCACCAGGCGTCCGACTATCTCCGGCATGCCTGCCCAGGCGACCGAGTGCCCGTGCCGGGACAACTCCGCGGCCACTGCGATCATCGGGTTGATGTGCCCGACCAGGGGCGGCACCACGATCAGGAAACGGGTCATGAGGCGCGGCTGCGTCCGACGCCGGTGGCCGGCCGGACCGCGACGCCTTGCTCGGCCAGCCAGTCCAGGATCAGCGCGCAGATTTGCTCCGGCGCACCGGACAGCACGTAGTGATCCTGGTCGGGGACCAGGACGGTACGGCAGTCCGGCAGGGCGTTCGAGATCTCGACAGCCAGGTCGACGACCTCGGAATCCGCCCCGTAGACGCCGAGCACCGGGCATTTGATGCGCTCCAACTCCTGTGGTTGGAGAGTTTCCGTGCTCGCCGGGATGTCGTCGGCCAGCGATGTGGTGCTCAGGAACCGGCCCGCGGAACGGCCCAGGCGCGCCATGTGGGCACCGTGCTTCTCGGTTATCTCGGCGATGGTCTCCTCGAGGACCAGCTCTTTCTTGCCGCGTTCCAGATGGCCGTTCATCTTGCTCGTCCACTGCGGTGTCGGTGGCTCGGACTCGATGGCGAAGATGCTCGCAACCCGGTCCGGGCGTCGAGCGGTCAGGCCGAACACGACCACCCCGCCGAAGCAGTTGCCGACGAGATGAACGGCACCCGCGACGTCGAGTTCGTCCAACAGTGTCTCGAGGTCGTCGACGAATCGCTCCAGCCGGTAGCCCGACTCGGGACGGGCTGATCTGCCGTGGCCGCGCTGGTCGTACATCACGACGTCGAGCCCGGCCGCAGCCAACACGGGAGCGATCGTGAAGTAGTAGCTGGCCATGCTGTCGGCGGGCAGGCCGTGGACGAGCACCACCGTGGCCACCGGTGGACCGTCCTGCGGGCCCATCCGCTCCACATGCAGGCGTAAGCCGTTGATCTGATGGAAAGTCATCTCAGGACTACCTCAGGCGTTGCCAGGTGGACGGTGATGTGCTCGACCAACTGACCCACCGTCAGGCTGACCAGCTCCGGAACCTGCTTGCCCGCGATGAACTCGGCCAGGTTGATCCGTTCACCGAAGCGCGCGTGCAACAGACCCGCGAGTGTGACCATGTCGATGCTCTCGAGGTCCAGGTCCGCGAGGAACAGGGTGTCCATCGTGATCTCGACCTGGTAGGGCCCGAGGTCGGTGAGGATCTCCGTAAGCATCGCCGAGATCTCGACGAGAACCTCGTCGTTGGTGGGGTACGGGCTCATACCGTGGTCATCCTCTCTCGGTGGTGATGCTCGATCTCCTCCGTAGTGGGGCCGTTGCCGGCCACCGCCACGACATAGTCACGAGGAGGCAGCCCAGGTCCGTTGGTCAGCCGGTGCAGGTCCACGCGGTAGTGCAGGAGCCTTTCTGACTGGTCGTCAGTCTTGTCGTCAGTCACGGCTACGCAGATCTGCCGCTGGTTCGCCGAGACCACGGCGAAGTCCCGGGGGCGTCCGGCCAAACCGGTGCCGCGCGCCTTTGCGACCGCTTCCTTCGCCGTCCAGAAGCGGGTGAACCACAGCTCGGGTGGTTCGCCGCCCGCGACGCAGGCTTCAAGCAGTTCGCGCTCCGCCCGGCCGAGCGCGAAGTCCACGGTCTCCGGCGGACGCGCCAGCACTTCCTCGACATCTATCCCGACCCCAGCGCCGGCCGGCAGGTCCGCCGCAGGTCTGGCAACCGCGACCGCCGCCTCCGCGCAGTGCGCGATCGAGACCTCCAGGCGGGGCAGGATCCGGCCGTGCATCCCACGCACGTAAGGCTTCCCGCGCTCGTCGTTGCCGACGGCCATCTCGGCCGGCCAGAAGTCGCTCTCGCCATCGGCCCACAGCAGGTGGCGCACCGCGTCCTTGGCCGCGAGGCGCCCGAGGAACCAGCCGCGCCGCGCCCGCGGCGGCTGACGTTCGTAGGTTTCCCGTTCAGCCGCGCCGAGGTACCCGCGCATGATGATGTCCCGGGTGGCGAGGTCGGGCCACTGGTCCTGCACGAGCACCCACCCGCCGGGCCGGGCGACCCCGTGCGCAAAGCGCTCCACATGCAGATACACGTTGTAGGACTGCAGGTCGGAGTCGAACCGGCGCTCGCGCCAGCCCGACAGCTCCGCCCAGACGATCTCGGATCCGTCGCGCCCCGAGACGCAGAGCTGGACGTCGGAGCTCACCGCCTGCTCGGAAGCCTCGACGATCCGCATGTGGCAGCTCACCCGGCTGCCGGGCGGCGGCGTTGGTGCGTAGAACCGGAGTTCGCTCAGGCGGGTGGGGAACACGACCAGGCGGTCGGTCTGCGTCTCGACGATCCACTGGCCGAGGAAATGGCCGACGTTGTCGAGCAGCGACCCCGGCGCCGCGGGCGCGGTGATCACTCCGCGGATCTCGGTGTCGCTGACCGCGGTCAGCTCCGTGACACCTTGGTAGGCCGGTCCGTGGAACATCCATCGGTCGGCGTAGAGCTCGGCGGCGGTGATCGAGGGTCGACGTTCATGGGCGAGGTCCACCGGCCACCGCGCGGGCGCGGGCGGGTACGCCGCCGCCAACTGGACGACGCCACGCGCATAAGGGCCGAACTTGGCGGACAGGCGGCCGTCGGGCCGTGTCTCGAAGGTGATCTCGACGTCGTGTCCGGGGATCGCAGGCACCCACTTCTCGAACCGCAGGTCGGCCACGGCCACCGCCACCGTGCCGGCTTCGCCCGCGCACGCGGCCTCGATCAGATGGGTGGTGATCGCGGTGGCGGGCACCACGGGGAACAGGTCCCTCGGGTCCGGCCAGCCGGGCCGCTGGCTGAAGAAGCTGTGGTCCATCAGGTACGGCATGGACTCCAGCGAGACGTGCAGGACCGAGGTCCGACGCGCGGGCGGCGTGGCTGGGGGTTCCGGACGGCGCGATCGCGCCGGGGTCGCCAGGGCGTCCCGGCCGGCGGCGAGCAGGGCGAGCGCGGAACGCTCGGTCTCCTGCATCAGTGCCTCGAACTCGGCCAGGACGGGGAATCGGCCGCCCAGCTCCGACAGGTCGGGCCGCCGTGCCGGGGCCGGCTGCGGGCGCAGGAAGGCTTGCAGCGCCGGCAGACGCTCTGCATCGAGGGACACCGTCGCGCCGCCCAGGTCGAGGCGGACCGTGGCGTGCGCGCGCTCCTCCACAGCGTCGGCCCGCACGAGCGCAGTCAGACGGGCCGGCTCCGGCTCGGCCCCGCAGGCCCACAGCGCGGCGGCCACCAGATCCAGCTGGGCCAGGCCGGCGCGGCGGGGGGAACAGGCGGCGACCGCGACGTGGTCGCGGTCGCGCAGCGTGTCGCCGACCAACGCGGTCACCTGGCCGACGCCGAGCTGCACAAAGGCGCGGAAGCCGGCCGCGTACATCTGGTCGAGCAACGGCCGGAAGCGAACCGGTTCGAGCAGGTGGCGAACGAACAGGTCCCGGACCCCCGCCTCATCGGCGGGGAACTCCGCCGCGGTCGTGGCCGACCAGACCGGCACGCGCGCCCGGTGAATCTCGAACGCTTCCGCGTCCTGCCGGATCGGGCCGAGGTAGGGCGCGAGCATCGGGGTGTGGAACCCGGAGCGGAACGACAGGGTCTGGCCCAGGATCCCGCGGGCGCGCATGGCCAGGACGAAGTTCTCCACCTCGTCCTGCGGACCGCACACGATCGACTGCTGCGGCGCGTTGTCGTGGGACAGGACGATCCGGGTGCCGGCGGCGGACGCCCGGGCGGCCAGTTCGTCCGTCACGAGCTCTGCAGACGCGCCCAGGGCAGCGAACGCCAGACCGGGCACTCGAACCGTGTCCGGATCGAACGTCGCCATAAACCTGTCGGAGTCCTCGGTGGAGAACAGTCCGCCCGCCACCATCGCCGTCCACTCCCCCACGCTGTGCCCGGCGACCGCGTCGGGGTCGATGCCGATCCGATGCATGGCGTCGTTCAGCAGGCGTCCGACTGCCAACACTGCGACGGCGAGCCGACCGACATCGCCGACCTCGTCGGCGAAATTGGGCATCGGGAGGTGGAAATGTGCGGCCACGTCGGCCACCCGGGGCGCGAAGGTGTCCTCCAGGCCGGGGAACAGGAACGCCACCCGACCGCAGGCGCGGGGCCCGATCATCGGGGTCGGCGAGAACCAGACGTCGTTGCGACCGCGCCAGGCCGCACCCCGTTCCACCGCCCAACGGGCCAGGGCCAGCCGCTTCGCGGTCGGGTCCACGATGGCGAGCCGACACGGTGGCGCGTCGGGGGCGGGCAACCGCATGCCCGCCGTGATCAGGTCGGCGTCCGGCGCGGTGAGCAGCGCCGCGAGCTCGGCGGGCGAGCCGGCGGCCAGCCGCAGCACGCGATCCGGTTCGCTCACCGCGGCGCTCCCATGCTGCTGACCCGGCGTCAGATCGGCTGCCCGCCTCGACCTCACCGGCCGCGGAGCTTGCTCCAGCACAACATGGGCGTTGATCCCACCGAAGCCGAAGGCGTTCACCCCGGCGCGACGTGGGCCCCGCGACTCCCAGGGCACCGCGGCACAGATCGTTCGGAAGCGCGTCGCGGCCAGCGCGGGGTGCGGGTCGTCGCAGTGCAGCGTGGGCGGTAGTACGCCGTGATGGATCGCCAGGGCCGCCTTGACCAGTCCGGCCACACCCGCGGCCGGCATCGTATGCCCGATCATCGACTTGACCGAACCGAGCACGGCGCGCTCGCGCCCCGGATCGGGCCCGCCGAACACCTCGGCAAGGGTGATCAGTTCCGCGCCGTCCCCGGCCGGCGTCCCGGTGCCGTGTGCCTCGATCAGGCCGACCGAGTCCGGTACCGCTGGATCCAGGCCCGCGGCAGCCCAGGCGGCCCGGACGGCGCGGGTCTGCCCGCCCGGGTCGGGGCTGGCCAACGCCGCGGTCCGCCCGTCGCTGGCCACCCCGGTGCCGCGGATGACCGCGTAGACGCGGTCACCGTCGGCCATGGCGTCGACGAGTCGCTTGAGGACGACGATCCCGGTGCCCTCACCGATCAGGATCCCGTCGGCGTCCCGATGGAACGGACGGATGCGCTGGCTGGTCGACAGAGCGCCGAGTTGGGTGAAGACGCTCCAGAGGGTGATGTCGTGACAGTGGTGCGTGCCACCGGCGAGCATGACGTCGCAGCGTCCCCGGATCAGCTCCGAGACCGCCTGGTCGACTGCGATCAGCGAGGATGCGCATGCGGCGTCGACCGTCATGGCCGGCCCGCGCAGGTCGAGCCGGTTGGCGATCCGGGAGGCGGCCAGATTGGGCACCAGGCCGATCGCGGACTCGGGACGGTCCGGGCCCAGCTGGGCCACGAAGGCGTCCCTCAGTGCGCCGAGCTGTTCGGCATCGAGCTGCGGGGCGAGCTCGCTGACGGTGCGCAGCACCTGGTGCAGGCTGCGGACCCGCTGGTCCAGGCGTACCTGACCCGGCGTCAGATATCCACCGCGGCCGAGGATCACCCCCACGCGGTCGCGGGCGGGCAACCGGTCGGCGCCGCCGGCGTCACGGATTGCCGCCTCGGCCACGTGCAATGCGATGAGCTGGTCGGGCTCGATCCCCGCAACCGAACTCGGCATGATCCCGAACCGGGTCGGCTCGACGCGGGCATCGTCATCGACGAACCCGCCGCGCCGGCAGTAGATCCGGTCCGGCATCGCCGGCCCCGACGCGGCGTCAGGGTCGTAGTACCCGGGATCCAACCGATCGGCCGGGACCTCGGTGATGGCGTCGACGCCGGCCACCAGGTTGCGCCAGTACGTGTCCAGGTCGGGCGCACCGGGCAGGAGCACGGACATGCCGACGATGGCGACGCCGTCCGGGAAGGCGTCGGACTGCGCGCTCATCACCAACCGGAGGCGGTGTAGACGACGGACCGGAACTCATCGGGTCCCCACGCGAGTTCCCGGAGCAGGGCGAGGGTGCCGGCTTCGGGGTCGATCATCCGGATCTCGCGGCGGGAGTAGTCGCGCGCGAGCGCCTCGGACACCATGCCGGAGTGCACCCCCTGCGGGGCCCACGGACCCCAGTGCACAGTCAGGGCGCGGTACCCGGTGCGCTGCGCCCAGCGCGCCCCCACGGAATCCAGCGCGTCGTTGGCCGCGGCGTAGTCACTCTGCCCGCGATTGCCGAACACCGCCGCGATGCTGCCGAACAGGACGGTGAATCGCGGGCCGTCAGGTAGGTCGCCCAGGGCGTCGAGCAGCGCCCGAGCCCCATCGGCCTTGGTGGCGAACACCCGCGCGAACGAGCGCGGGTCCTTCTCCGCGAACACCTTGTCCTCGATGACGCCGGCCGCGAACACCACTCCGTCCAGCCGACCGTGAGCCGCGTAAATCTCCTTCGCCGCCCGCGCCAAGGCGTCGGGGTCCTCCCCGTCGACGGATCGGTAGTGCGCCTGCGAACCCAGGGCCCGCAGTTCCGCGAGCGTCGCGGTCACCTCACGGGCGGCGAGCAGGGCGGACGCGGCCGCATCGACCTCCGCGATCGGGACTCCACGGCGGGCGAGCACCGCACGCAACGCCTTGCGGTCCTGGGCGGCGGCCGTCGCCGGGTCCTCGAGGCCCTCCGGCAGCGGAGTGCGACCCAGGAGTTCCAGGCGGCAGCGGGAGACACCGGCCAGCGCCGCGGCGAACCGGGCGGTGATTCCTCGGGCGCCGCCGACGAGGAGGACGACCGCGTCGGAATCCAGTCCCAGCGCCTCGGCTTCTGACGCACCGTCACCTGCCGGCCCGCCGCCCGTGCTCGCCAGCACGCCGAGGTCGGATTCCACGAGCGTCAGTCCGTGCCGGCCGTCGGGATCACGCAGCACCACGGGCTCGCGATCACCGGCGAGCAGTTCGGTCAACAGAGCCTGGGCAACGCTCTCGGGCGACATTCGGCCGCCGTGCGTCCGGTCACCGCCGGGGAGGTCCAGCTCCACCAGTCGCACGATCGAGTCGGGGTACTCGCGGGAGAGGCTGCGCATCAGCCCGCGCAGGCCATCGGCACGCCCGGGGTCGCCGCCGGTGGCGTTCCCGGCGCGGCGAGCCGCCACCAGCCAGCGAGGGCGGTCGCGCAACGCCGCCTGCAGCACCGGCACGCAGGCCGGCAGGACGGCCGGGCCGTCGCCGCACAGCGGGTCGAGGAACAGCACTCCGTCCACCGGAGCATCGGCGGAGGAGATCACGTGCGTGGCGTCCCGCGCCATCGCCTGCGCGCCGTGCGCGGCGAGCGCGGCCGTGATCGCCGCCACCGAGTCATCCCCACCGAGCAGCAGGAAACGTCTGCCGGCAATGGCTTGCGCCCCCTCCTCGAGCGCCGGCAATGGTTTCCGCTCGAACACCAGACGCACCGGTGCGTGCCCGATGACCGCAGGTTCGCCTGCCGCGACCGGGCCGGCGGCAAGTGGTGCTTCGCCGGCCGGGTCCTGGGCCAGGTACTCGGCCGGTTCGATGGCGGGCGCAGATGCCACGGGTGCAGCCGAAGCGGGGCCCGCTGCGACCGACGGCGCCAGGCGGGCACCTAGCCAAGCCGTGATCGCCACCGCAGTGCGGGCTCGCGACAGTTCCTCGAGTTCGGCGTCGCTCAGTACGTCCAGACCGGCCTCGTCGCCGCCGCCCGCCAGGCGCCGCGCGAGCAGGCCGACGATCTCGGTGCGTTTGATGGAGTCGATCGAAAGATCGCTTTCCAGGTCGAGGTCGGGCTCGATCATCTCCATGGGATAACCCGTGCGCTCGGCGATCGTCTCGATGACCGTTCGCAGGACCGCGTCCGGAGTGAGACCCACCCCGGCCGCCGGCGACGGGGCGGGCACGGCCGATACGGTGCCGGCAGCAGGCTCCGCCGGCGCCCGGGGCAGGAGCGCTTCGGCGGGCCGGTCCGCCGGGGTCCGCTCGAGCATTGCGACAGGAGCCGAGGCCCAAGCCGGTACTGACGACCCGTCAGACCCGAGGTGGGTCAGCAGGACGTCGCGCTGTGCCGCAATCATCTCCCGGCCGGTGCGCATGAAATCCGCGATCAGCGCGTCGGTCGCGGCGTTGAAGGCGTAATGGTCTGCCTGCGTCGTCACCGAGATCTCCTTCACGATCCGGGCCGGCACGAGTGCGCCTGGCAAGAGTTCTCCGGCGGCGGTACGGACCAGGTGCCCGTCCACGCTCCAGCCGGCGCGGCGCGCGGGCTGCACCCGGCCGGCGTCGACGGCCTCGCGCCCGCGCATCAGACGTCCGGGGTCCACCTGGACCCCCGATACGGCCAGCTCTGCCAGGGCGTCGAGGAAGCCGGCGACACCGCTGCGTCTGCCCTCCAGGGCGATTGCCCGGTGCGGGCGATCGCCGAGGATGGCCGCGACGAGTTTGGTGAGCACGCAACCGGGTCCGGCCTCGACGAACACGCGGGCACCAGCGGCGTACATCGCCTCCACCTGGTCGGCGAACCGCACCGGCGAAACGAGCTGGGCCACCAGTTCGGCCCGGATCGCCGCGGGGTCGTCCGGATAGGGGGCCGCGGTGCGGTTGGCGAACACCGGTAGCGCAGGGCGGCGGACGTCGCGGGTGGCCAGGACGTCGGCGAACAGTGCGCCCGCACCGGACACCACCGGACTGTGGAACGCGCATGCGACGGGGATCTGTCTGACCGAGAAGCCTTCGTCGGCGAGGTGCTTCATCGCCTCGGTGACCTCGGCCGTCGCACCGGAGATCACCGTCTGCCGCGGGGCATTGCGGTTCGCTGCAACCACCTGGTCGGACAGCCCGCGCGCCCTCAGCACAGCCTCGACCTCCGCGGCGCCGGCGACCACCGCAGCCATGGCACCCGAGTCG
>DATAUG010000186.1:0-19828 GCA_036268355.1 Sporichthyaceae bacterium | reverse complement strand
CGGCCCCGCGGCCGGTGGAACTACCCGCGGCGGTTGTTCCCGGGGTTACTTCGAGGTGTAGATGACGAACTGGTTCGGATCGGGGGTGAATCCGTTCGGGGTGCCGTCGGGGTTGGCCACCGTGTTGGTCGAGGTGTATTCGTACATGAATTCCCGGCCCTGGCCGTAGTCGGGGTTCCAGTTGTTCCCGGTTCGCTCGGACGGTACGTAGCTGAATCGTTGGTCCATCGAGGCGTCGGACTGCCATACCGTGCCGTTGCCGAGTTCGGCCATCAGTTTGTCGCGGGTCAGGTTCGGGCCGACGGCCTTGGCGGCGGTGGCGAAGATGTTCGCGGCGGTGTAACCGGCCTGCACGATGTGGTGGTTGGTGCCGCGGTTGGAGCGGGCGTACTTGTCCATGGTGGCCATGAACTCCGGGCCCCATAGTTTGTAGGTGGTGTTGGTCCAGTACCGGCCGACCGGCCACTGGCCGAAGATCGAGCCGAGTACCTCGGCGGCCAAATGGTTGCCGGAGATGCCCTTCGGTGGGTAGTAGCCCTGCTGGGCGGCCTCGACCATGAACTTGGCCATGGTGGCCGGGTTGATCACGTAGTGGATGATGTGCTCGGGGTTGGCGGCCCGGAAGGCCAGTACGTAGGCGCTCATCGAGGGCTCGGAGATCGAGACGTCGGCGCGCTTGACCAGCTTGCTGCCTGAGGCGTCCATGATCTTGGCGACGTTGTTGCAGGCCAGCTGCATCTCCGGGGAGGTCAGGCAGATCAGGCCGTAGGTCTTCGGTTTGATGGTGTTGACGACCCAGTGTGCGTTGGCCATGGCCTCGTGGATCATGGACATATGGGTGGGGAACATGAACGGGTCCTGCCACTCGGTCTGCGAGTAGGCCCAGGCACCCACGTAGGGAAGGTGGTATTCCTTCAGGTCGTCGTGGATCGAGGCGGTGGCCCAGTCCACTCCGGTGAGCAGCGCGAAGACCTGGTCCTGGCCGACCAGCTTCTTGATGCAGGCCTTGGCCCGGGAGACCTCACCGGGGCCGTCGTCGCAGTCGATCAATTGCAGGCGGCGACCCAGCACACCGCCACGATCATTGATGGCCTGCAGGGCGGCCAGGTCGCCGTGCACCTGCGGGGTTACCAGCACGTTGCCCAGCGCCATGCCGTGCATGTTCACCGAGCCGATCCTGATGGTGTCCTTGGTGATGCCGACGTCGGTGGCGCCGTTCTTCTGGTTGTAGACGGCCCGGTCCTGCGCCTTCTGCGCGGCCGACTCAGCACCCTTGACCTGGGTCAGGTCGGTGCCCAGTCGTTGGTCCTTGTTGTCGTAGCTGCCCGATGCGGTCGGCCGCCCGTCGATGCCCGTGCTTGCGGACTTGTTCCGAGGATCGCTCGCGGTGCCGGCGTTCTCGCCCTTGCCGGCGGTGTCGACCTTGGCCGACGACTTGGGCGCCTTGGCGTGGACCGCGGCCGCCGCACTCCTCGGCGCCGGTGCGATGACGGGGGCCCTCGTCGAGGTCGACTTCGTGGTTTTCGTGGCAGGGGCTTTCCGGGCCGCCGCGGAGGTGGCGCTCGCGAGCGTCGCGGTGCCGGCCGGGGCGGCGGCGGCTGCGGCAGGTGGCGTGACCGGATCGGCCGCCTGTTGCGCCATGGGGTTGGGGTCGCCGTTGCTGCCGCACGCCGCGAGCACGAGCCCCGAGGCCGCGAGGAGCGGGATCATTTTCACGAGTGCTGAAGCACGATGCCTCATCGAGACTCCTTAATTCGGGTCGAGTGCTCAGCAGGATAAACTGAACATTCCCTGAGGAAACGGACGCGAAATTGTCGATGCGAAATTGTGACGAGGCGTCACGAATAATTCATGACCCGAATTTCGAAGTATTCATGAAGCAGCGGATCGCCCAGGGCGCACGACGGAGTTTCTGCAGCTGATTTGCGCCGAAATTCCAGGCGGCTCGGCCAACCGGGGCCGGGGCGATGACATAGGCGGAGGCGATGACGCAGGCGCGCCCGATGCCGGTGCAGGTGCCGGTGGCCCGGTTCATTTCGGCGCCGTGGTGCTGCCCACCCGGTCGACGGTCCTGGCCACGGCGGCGGCGTTACCGGTGGCGGCGCCCTTGACGTCGCTCGCGCACCGGCCGGTGCCGTGACGAAACCCCGCTCGCCTTTTGCGGCCCTCCCTCGAGTTGACCGACAACGCGCCGCGAGGTGATGACAACCTCAGCCGCGGCCCCACCAGGGGACCGTTGCAAATGCAGCCAGCACGCCGACCGTCCAGCAGGTGAGGACCAGCACCGCCGACAGCAGAATCAACTTCCCGTATTGGGCGCCCGGCCGCACCCGCCCGTTGCCGGCGTCGATGCGGCCGGGACCCACCGGGCGCAGTCGATCGGTGATCGAGTCCCGCCCCAGTTCAGCGTCCTCGCTCAACGCCATGTCCTACATCGCCCCCGCTGTCGACGTTCCGGACCTCCACCGCGCGGCTTCACTGATCGCACCGTCCGTCGAAGGGGGGACGTTTGGGTCCGGCGGCAGCGTAGGCGCCGCATTGTGTCCTGTTCATGCAAGCCAATTGCGGATGGTGGACTCCGCCTTAGACCGCCTGATTGATTGCGCCCAAGCCTTCGGCCACGGTCGGCGGTCGACCGCGCGGGGCGATCGTTGCCGATCCTTTCATTCTCGGCGCTCCAGTGGGTCGGCGATCTTTTCGTTGTGCGTCTCATGCGGAGCCGCGCAACGAGTGGGTGAGCGATCCCCGGGAGCGTGTCGGTGCTCGTCGTCCTCGTCGCTGTGTGGGGATTGGTGGCCGTCTGTCTTCGGCTGCTCAGCGACGGCGGTCAACCGCGTCCGGTCGTCGTAGGGATCGCCCTGGTCGCCGGCACCGGTTGGCTCACGATCGCACTGTGGGTGACGTTCGGCTTGTCGTGGAAGCCGGCCCGGCCCAGTGCGACGCACACGTTGTCCCATGCTGTGTCCGCCCCTGGCTCCGGGACAGGGCTGGAGACGCGGTGGTCGGGAGCTCCTCGCTGTTCGTCCAGCTGCTCCGAGAGTGCGTTGAACGCCGGCAGTGGTTGGACACATCGCCCCCCGAATTGTGTGCTCCAAACAGGATTCTCCCCGCGCGACGGGGCATTGCCTGCACTGCCCGATCGATCGCCAAGCACTGCACGATCCCGGCCGACTGCGCCTCAGGTTGGACTCCGGCCGGTGTGGTGTTGCCCTGGATCCCTGGCGGGCGGGCCCGGCGGCGCTGTGATGTGCCACAGGATCCAGGCGATCAGCACGCCGACGGTCGCGGGGATTCCGGCCAACACCAACGTCAATTGCCACCAAGGCATGCCGGCCTCCTGCCTGTGCGAGATCAGCCTGATCAGCTGATCCGCGCTCGCCATTGCCTTGCATGGGCGGTGAATTCACGATGACTGTCGCGACCGCTCCCCGAAACCGCTGCGGCCAGAACCCGTCCGGGCGGGCGATGGGACCGCCACTCCACTGGAATTCGACCGATTCGTTATCAGCCACCGAACAGCAACTCACAGGCCAGGCACAGGATGTTTCCACGTCGCAGTCATGGCAGGGGGACAAGGATCAAAACCGATGAAGGGGAACAGGTCCGGAGGGTTCGTCCGAGCCCCGTCGGTGCCGGGTCCGGTGCCGCCTTTGGGGGCACTACCGGCGGTCCGCCCGTCCGTCCGGGCCTCGACCCACCGGGGCCGTCGCCTTGCAGCTACAGGAGCGCCCGTGAGCCACCAACCCACACCAATGCCCGGCAGGCCCATCTGCGAGCGGTGGTACGTAGTCGACCGAACCGGGGCGGCCGTCTCCGTCGGCTACCGGCACCGCTGCCAGGCCCAGGCTGAACTGGAAGCGATTACCACGGTATTGCGCCGTGAGCTGCAGCGACTGGGACGAAGCCCGCAGCGGATCGGCGCACGGCTGGCCGGATTCAGCGTCGGTGCAACTCACCGGCCGACCCGGCCCAACACCCTGACCCACGCGACGGACCGGAGCGCTCCACTTGACGGTGCCGTCGAATGGTGGTCCCGCCCGACACCTCGAACTGCCGGGCCGTCCCGACTGAGCGATCAAACCGACAGCGGCGGGTTTCGGCGACCGGACGGATCGCAATCCCTGGACCGAACCGGACTGCGCTGAGCAGTCGGCTTTGCCCCCGAGCGAGGAGACTGGATGGACACCGGTGAAGCACTGCGGTGGATGACCGGCGGCGTGTTCGTGGCCGTCGCGTGGGCGATGATCCCCCGGATGCGCCGGCCTCCAGGGGTCGATCCGACGACGCCGTGGGGGCCACGGCAGGTGTGGGGACCGCTGCCGGCAGAACCGGACGATCGAGCCCGACCCGACACGATCGCCCGACCGTGCCCGCAGGGGAGTCGACCGTAGAGGCAGGGGACCACGGGCTCACGAATCGGTGATGCCCTGGGAAGGACAAGCCTCAAGCATCCCTGAGGCGGGTGGGCAGGCGCACGGCGGAATTGCGGAGCCGGCCGAGTTCAGCAGTGCTGAATGGATCGATCACCCGTCCACCACGACTTCCTCGGCGGCCTGACGGGACGACCACTCGCCGATGAGTCGACATCGGTGCCGCGGATCAGCGGAGTTCGGCCGGCGAAAGGCCGCGCACCACGATCCAGCCGCTGTTCTGAGGCCCCGTCGCCCGGTGTCGCCCGCCGGTTCGTGCGTGCCGGCGCCGCGGAGATCCTTATCGCGGTCGCCGACAGCCTGGCCACCACCTCCGCCCGGCCTGCCGGATGCGCACTGGGGATTCCGCGATTGCGCAAGTCGGCGCCCGACCTGTCCCGGGACGCCGCCGGGTCGGGACCTTCGGCCGTTCCGTCGCACCCCCGGAGCGCCCTGTCCGGACGCGGCGCCCCCGGATGAGCCGACAGCCCTTGGCCTGTGAGTGGTACGGCGCGGGCGCGACCGGAGCCGTCCAGGTCGCGCCCGCACCGAGTCGGTTGTTGCTTCGGTCGGCCTCGTCAGGCGGCCCGCTCGACGAACGTCGTCGCCCGGGCTCGGGTTTCGATCAGTCAGCTGCCGGGTTGCTCGCCGTTGACGCCGGTGAAGGTTACCGAGCCGAATCGGGAGTACTGCTTCTGGCCGATGGTGCCGTTGCGTGCGTTGAAGCCCGCTTCGCCACCGACGGCCGGCGCGGTGATGTAGTGCAGGCCGGTGGTGCCGGCTTCGGTGGAGGGCTCGGTTCCGGTCTGCGGAGCGAGGATCTGGAAGCCGAACGGACCGATCGCCGAGGCCGCCACAGTGAGGGTCTTGGCCTGGCTGTTGAACTGGTCGGTCAGTTCATTGGCCGGGACGTCGCGTCCGACGAAGACGAATGACCTGCCGTTCAAGCCGGTGTCGGTGGAGCCTGTGCCCGAGTTGAACAGGGACATCCGGTAGGTGACGAGTGGTTGCGCGTTCGGCTTCTGGGTCACCTGCATCATCGAGCTTATCGTGTTTACGCCCCCGGCGCCCTTGATGCCGGTGACATAGGCGCGTGCGGTGCTGGTGTAGACGCCGGTGACCCGGTTCACCTCGGACGCGGTGGTGCTACCGACCTCGTCGACGGTGCCGGACACGTCGACGGCGTCACCGTTGGCATGGCCGTTGATGTCGTTGTCGCAGTGGCTCTGAATCCGCAAGGGGGTCCCCTGGGCCGGCAGCGGGGTGATTTCCTGCCCGGGAGGGAAGTAGTTCACGATTCCCGGGTGCCGGTCGGACAGGCTGTTGCCGGCCGACAGGTTCGGGTAGTCCGAGCGGGAGTACACCGGGTTGTGGTACCCGCCGGAAACGCTGCCGGCGTCCGGGGGTGCGGCCCCGAAACCGAGCACGGCCTCCTCGACGTACTGTCCCATCCAGTACAGCGCGGCATAGGAATGGCACTGCCCCAGCCGTTCCCCGAGGTCGTGGGACAGGTTCACCTCGCTGTACCCGTAGTCCTGATAAGTGGCTGCCGGAATGTCGGCCTCTGTCTCCAAGCCGGCGCTGCGCATGTCCAGGATGTAGGAGGCGTCGTTCACAAAATTGAAGCCGTGTCCGACGGAATGACCCTGGCCTTGCGCCGGGGCCGCGCCGGCCGGGGTGGCGAAGGCGCTTCCCAGCAGCAGGGTCCCGCTCATCAACGCAACGGATCTGACACCACGAATTCTAGAACCTACCATTTGCTCCCGCTCCCCAGATGAAGAACTGATACACAAACCATCTACCCCGTTAACGATCGGATCCACGGGCGCGTCGCAAATAATCCGGATTAATTTTCGATGAATCGCGAATTGTCACCGAAAATCCATGAAAATAACGCATGGCCCATCGCATATTCGGTTTGTCGGCGATTCCGACGGCTCTGCGGCGCTCGCGGATGCCGGGCTGCGGTTCCCCGACGGTTCCCCCGCCGCCGGGAACCCGGGCATCTGAGTTAGATCATCGGAGGGGCCTCGCGCAGCTGTTCGTGGAGGTCGTCGGGTGCTCGCGGGGAAAAGCACGCTAGTCGGTCGCCGATGGCCGGCACGATCGAATCGTCGCTGCGACCCGGTGGGAATTCCCGATCGTCGGGACTCCCACCGGGTCGCCGGCGGGATGTGGATCTGAGGTCGGGTCAGGTCGTTACCTGACGCCTGGTTCGAACTACTTGTCCTGTCCGCCGCCGGTGTAGATCACGAACTGGCCCTTGCCCTCGTAGGACGGGCCGCCCGGCGCACCGGAGTAGACGAAGCCGTTGGGCGAGCCGTCGGGGTTGGCCACGGTGTTGGTGCTGTCGTAGCGGTACATGAACTCACGACCGTTGGCCAGGGTCTGGTCGGTCGTCGTGCCTGCGCGGACCTGGTCCGGGCTCAGCCGCTCCTCCGGTTTCCAGGAGAACCTCTGGTCCAGCGTGGCGTCGGTGGCGTAGATCGAGCCGTTGGACAGCTGGGCGATGATCCGGTCGCGGGTCAGGTTCGGCCCGAGCTGCTTGGCGGCCTCGGCGAAGATGTTGATGGCTGCGTAGCCGGCCTGGACGATGTGGTGGTTGGAGCCGGTGTTGGTACGGGCGTACTTGTCCATGACTGCCATGAACTCGGTGCCCCAGAGCTTGTAGGTGGTGTTGGTCCAGTAACGACCGGTCGGCCACTTGCCGAAGATCGAACCCAGAACCTCGGCACCGAGGTGGTTGCCCGAGATGCCCAGCGGCGGGATCTACGCCGTCCCGATTATCCAGCCGATGAATATTCCCCGGAAGGAGTCCGTGCCTCGAAACTTGCCGTGGGAGGGTGGCCCGACCGACCCCGCCCTGGACGGTGTTGCCGATGACGTCGGCCACCTTGGCGATATCGGCGACGTTGCCCGTCGCGGAACCCTTCAAGTCGCTGTCGCAAGCACTGGTGATGTACAGGGGCATGCCGTCGTTGGGAAGCTTCGTGACCTCCTTGTCGGGCGGGAAGGTGTTCTGGATGAACGGATGCCGGTCGGTCAGATTATGGGCTGGGTCGGCCGAGACGTCCGTCTTGACGGTGCGGGAGTCCACGGGGTTTGCGTACCCACCGGAGACGTCACCGGCTTCCGGGCGGGGCAGCGCCTTTGCTGAGTACCGCTCCTCCACGTACTGACCCCAGTAGCCGGCGCCCCGGGCGTCGCACCTGCCGTGCGGCTGACCGATGTCGTGGGTCAGTTGGATCCCGCTGAACCCGTACTCCTCGTAGATCGACGAAGGGATCCTAGGTGTTCTCCTCCACGCCGGCGTCGCGCATGTCCAGCAGGTAGCTGGCCTCGTTGTTGAACTCGAAACCCGGCCTCTTCGGCATACTTCCGTGGGAAGCCCTGGATCCGGCAGCGGCAGCAGGCGTCGCCAGGACACCGGTCAACAGCACCAGGGCAGATGCCCCGCTCAACAGACCGATCGACCGGATCGTGGAATTGGGCAGAATAGGCATGATCGCTTTCCGTCTCCTGGGCATAAATGGACAACCGAGGACGGCCCGACCGCTGGGCGATTACGTGGCAGCGCTAGTCGCGGAACCTGTGACAAAGCTGCGGGCGAACAGGGGGTTACGGGGTGATTCCGGTTACAGTGTTTGATCGTAGCAATCCTGCGATGCGTTACGGGTCGGCCTGCGCCGAGTAGTCACGCTGCAGCGCGGGGCTCTTATTCCAAGGGGCCGATTGGGCCGGCCGGGGCATTTACGCGGTCGTTGGCTGTCTTGTCATGAGGATTTGGTGAATGTTGTCGAATTGGTTCAGCGCGGATTCGCATTCCCAGGGCGTGGTCAGGTAATTGCGCAGGTGGTGGGTCCGCGTCTTGCCCTTGTATGGCCCGTCTCGGGCGGCAGCAGCCGAGCGGGACGCTTGTCGGACGGGTGGGCCGACCCGTCGATGAAAGCTGACGCCCCCGTTCGTTCCCTCGTGCACATTTCTCTCACGGTTGCATTCCTAGTATTCGCCCAGTCGTGGCCGGCGGGTATTCCACAGGCGTCCGGGTCCCGAAGCTGCGGCAGTACCGCCCCGGGTGCCTCGTTCCTTTCCACGGCGTACGTGACTTTCCGCACGCGTACGCCATGTGCGGGAAACCGGGGCGGTTTTCTTTCAGTGGCACCCCGCAAGGTGGTGTGCCGGCGCGGCGGCGAGCGTGGTGTGATCGTGTGGGGCGGCCACCGCCGTTAGGTGTTGATCCTCGCCGCCGTCGGGGTGATGAACATCGCCGTGCTGGTTCGGTCGGGTCCGGGGATTGTGCCTCACACTCGCCTGGAGCGCCGCAACGCCGTCTCCTCATGCCCGGTCGGCTCAGCGCCTGTGCCCTCAAGGGCTGGGCTCGATCCCGGCAAGGTGAGTCAGCTCATCGGGGGGCTCCGCGCAGCTGTTCGTCGAGGTCGTCGGAGTACTCGCGGGGGACCAGCACGCTGAGTCGGTCGCCGACGGCCAGCTCGGTCGAACCGTCGACCTCGACGGTGTGACCGTCGCGGCGCAGCGCGATCAGGATTCCGCCGGAGGGCCAGGCGACCTCGGAGACGGGCAGGCCCGCGGGCGGCCGGTCGGTGCTCAGGATCAGGTCGACCACGCGGTAGCCCTGCAGGTGCGCGAGCTGCGCGGTGTGGCCCGTCCGGTGCTTGTCCTCGCGGCCGGCGGTCGGGTCGGTACGCCGCGCCTCGCGCGCCTCGGCGTGGGCCAGGTCACGGGTGAGCCGGTCGTTGTAGGCCTGCAGGATGTCCAGGTGCCCCAGCCATCCGACGACGCGGCGGTCCGCGGTGACGACCGGCAGCCCACCGGAATCGTGGCTCAGGACCTGAGAGAGGGCCGCGTTCAGGGTCTGCTCCGGCCGCAAGGTCGGCAGCGCGCGGGCCAGTTCGGTCGCGGTGGTGTCCAGCGCGTTGGACCGCACGGCCTGTTCGGCCTCCAACGCGGTGAGCGTGCCGAGATAGGTCCCGTCCTCGTGGATTACGGGCAGGGCTTCGGCGCGAGCTGCCGCCAACCGGTCGATGACGATGGCCAGCGGGGCGTCGGGGGGTAATGCTTCGGGGACCTCCGACATCGCCTCGGCGACCGTGAGGATCTCCAGCAGGTTGGCCGAAGATCCGCGGAGCACGTCGATGCCGCGGCGGCGCAGTTTGAGGGTGTAGATGGTGTCGGTTGACAGCAGGTTGCTGACACCGGCGGACAGCACGACGGCGACCATCAGGGGCAGCACGATGGTGTAGTCGCCGGTCACCTCGAAGATGATGAGGACGGCGGTGATCGGGGCCCGGGCGGCGCCGGCGAAGACCGCTCCCATGCCGATCAGGCCGTAGGCGCCGGAGGCCGCGGTCGAGGCCGGGGCGAGGTGATGCAGCATCTGCCCGTAGCCGCTGCCGAGCATGGCGCCCATGAACAACGAGGGGGCGAAAACTCCGCCGGATCCGCCGACGGCGATGGTCAGGCTGGTTGCGGCGATCTTGCCCAGCAGCAGTGCGCCGAGCAGCCATAGTCCGTAATGGCCGCCGACGGCCTCGGACAGCACCGGGTAGCCGACGCCGTACAGCTGTGGCAACCCGAGCAGGAGCAGTCCCAGCAGCAGGCCGCCGGCCCCCGGCCGCAACCATTCGGGGCCGGCCCAGATCCGGTCGGCCAAGTCCTCGGTTCCGTACAGGACCCGCACGAACCCGACCCCGACCACCGCCGCCATCAGGCCCAGCAGGGCGTAGGCCGGGTACTCCCAGACCGACACCACGTGGAAGGCGGGCAGATCCAAGAACGGTCGGTCCCCGAACGCGGCGCGACCGATCACCGCCGCGGTCACCGACGCCAGCACCACCACGCCGAAGGATTCGGTGGCGAAGTCGCGCAGGATCAGCTCCAGGGCGAAGAACACCCCGGCGATCGGCGCGTTGAACGTGGCGGAGATGCCGCCGGCCGCTCCGCAGGCGACCATCAACCGCAGTCGGTTCTCCGGCAACCGCAGCAGTTGGCCCGCAGCGGACCCGAGTGCCGACCCGACCTGCACGATCGGACCCTCACGGCCCACCGAGCCGCCGGATCCGATGCACAGGGCCGAGGCCAGCGACTTCACCACCGCCACCTGCGGGCCGATCCGCCCGCCGCGCTCGGCGACGGCCAGCATCACCTCCGGGACCCCGTGTCCCCGGGCCTCCCGTGCGAACCGCTGCACGATCGGCCCGTAGACCAGACCACCGATCGCCGGGGCGACCACGACGAACGCGGCGCCTAGACCGGGGAAGTGCGGGCTGCCCACCCGGCCAACGGCGCTGTAGTCGTCGCGGCCGGTGAACAAGCGGGTGCACCAAACCACCAGGTAGCGGAAGGCCACCGCCCCTGCCCCGGCACCCGCGCCGACCAACAGTGCCAGGGGCACCAGCCCTGCGGGTGATCCGCTCAACCAGTCGTGCAACCTGCGCAGCAGGCCTGCCGGCATCCGCATCCGACCGGCCGTTCCCCCCCTCGTCGGACCCGGGCCGGGCCGAGCCGACGAACGACTCGCGCCGAACACGCCGGGCGCCGGAATCCGCAACGGGCACGCCCTCTCGAGGTCAGCGATCGCCCCCGGCGACACGACAACGTGGCAATTATAAGACTGACCAGTCGGTTTTTTTTGTACGGCGCCTCCGGGCGGGCGAACGGGCCGCTGTCGCGGCTGTCCGGAGTCGGGCCACGTCGGGCCCACATCCAATCCATCGCCCGGCGGCGTTCATCGTCCTTTCGTCAGTTCTGTGAGCACGTCCGTTCCCGTGGCCTACTGGTGACCTTTTGCGGTCAGTGGCGCGATTCGACTCGCTGACGGGCCGTCAGATCGGCCGAGGTCGAGCTCCGGTCGGCCTCGGGGCCGGGCGGTGGTCGGCCGGGCTCCGCCAATGGCGTCGCGCTCTCGGGGCGGGTCCGTCCCAGCCGCCCCTGATCCCGGGGTTCCGGCACCGTTGGGTTCGCCCCACCCACGTAATCGGCGTGGGCGGTGTCGGCGGGTATGGACCCGATCCCGGCTGATCGTGGGCTGTTCGCGATCGTCGCGCCGAGCGGTGTCGGCTCGGCCACGACGTCGCTGCGCGGCAGTTGAGCGCTGATCCAGGACAGGGCGTAGGGGATCTCCCGGTTCCAGCTGGCGAAGTTGTGTCCACCGTGGTCCAGGACCAGCTCGCGAGCCTTCATCGGCGGGTGGATGAGGCCCATCCACTGCTGGTTCGTGGTCCAGCCGTCGTCGCCGGTCTCGTCGGTGGCGGTGGCCAGGAGCAGGGACACGGCAGGGCTGGGCAGGTGTTGCAGCCGCCAGCCCAGGTCGTTGTGCTCGCGCACGGCGGTGTTCGCGAACTCGCCCCGGGTGGTGGGATCGGTGGCCGGGTGGTAGTAACCGGACAGCGATGCGGCCACGGCGAAGCGCGCCGGGTCGACGGATTCGAGTTTGGCCGCGCAGTACCCGCCGGTGGAGTCGCCGACGACGGCGTAGCTGTCAGGTTGCAGGTGGAACTGGGCGGCCACGGCGTCCGGAACGTCTCGGGCGTAGAAGGTGAAAGCCGCCGGACCGTCGGGGATGTCTGTGCACTCGGTGTCCCACGGGTAGTCGACCGAGGGGCTGAGCATCACCAGGACCGTCGGTGTGATCGTGCGGTCCTGGATGCCAGTCAGCGTGACGTCCGGGTAGTGCAGATGGGTGATCAACCGGTCGGCGTCACCGGGGTAGCCGCTGAACACGACCGTGAGGGGCAGGTCCCGTTGTCCCTGGGCCGGCGGATCCTGGTGCTGGACCGGGTCGAAGTAGCTCGGGGGAAGGTAGACGTAGGCCTGCTCCGACAGTCCCGAGACAACCCCGTGCAGGGTCGTGGACAGGACGGTCCCTCGCTGCGGCCAAGCGGTCGCGTCGGACCAGCCGACCAGAACCGTCCAGTCCGCGCCGCCCGGTCCGGGTTCGGCGATTGTCGCCAGCAGGTGTTGCTGTGGGGTGGCCGGCTCCGGCGCCGGCGCGGCGACCCGCACCGCCGGTGCCGGTATCGGAGCAGGCTCGGCCGGGAGGCGAGCGGGCGGATGCCCGGCGGCACCGGCGTCCGGGGTCGCTTGCAGCCGAGCGGGGCTCGTTCCGGTGTCGGTCAGGGCCGCGGCCGGCGGTGGGGCCGGATGCGCCTGCACCGGCTCGAATCGGTTGCCCGGGGTGGGTAAGTGGCCGGGGGCGGGGCGTCGGGGTCCGCCGTCCGCAGCGGACCGAGCCGCGATGTCGACGTGCTGGGTCGGGTAGGGCACCCAGAACCGCCCGAACACCAGCGACACCGCGATCGCGAGCCAGCCGAGGCCGGCCAGCGCTGCGATCAACAGGTCGGCCGGGCGCAATCGGCCGGCGTTGCTGAGCAACCTAAGACATACGGCCGCCAGCGCCGACCACACGGCGACCGTCACCACGAGCACCGGCGCCCTCCCCGGGATCCTCATCCCGCTCGGGTCGTCTGCTCGCGGCGCAGTCCGAGACGGGAACCGAGGGCACAGTAGAGCCATGACGATGAACGGATCGCCAACATCAGGGGCGTTGCCGGACGCCACCAGCAGCCGAACCGGCCGCCGGATGATCCACAGCGCTGAACTGACGCTCCAGCAGATTCCGTGTCGAGGCAACCTGGCTGTCCGAGCACCGAGCCGCCGGGGTCTCGTCCGTGCCGGCGGATATCCGCAGCGGTGCGGCGTCGGGGAAACGGTCGGCCACGCCGGCGCCGTCGGGGACGGGTCCCCCTCGCGACAACGCGCGGTGCCCGGCGCGCAAGCGGTACTGGCGGGTCTTGCGGATCAGGTCCGTCAGGTTGCGTCTGGTCCACAGGTGACCTTGGAGCCTGAAGAAGGACCGGTCGCCGGTTCGCATCACGTCCAGCACGGCGGTTTCTTGACCCGGTGTCAGGATTATCCGGGCCTGGGACGGCTTGGGTAGCGGGTCGGTCATGGGTCGCTTCGGTGCCGTTGGGTTGGTAGGCCCGCGCCAGACCCCGACGCTGCGGCGGGAGACCCCGTAGAGGCGCGCAGCTTCCGCCTGGCTCATGCCCTGGCCGACGGCGAGGACCACCTCGCGGTGCAGTTCGGCGCGTGCCTGCGGGACAGGCTGGGGTTGTCGGTGCGCCGCCGCGGGCCAGGAGTCCCGCAGTCGGTATCACCTGCGGGGATGGCGGTGGGTCGCGATCGGCAGGCCGGTCACACCGGGGATCGTGGACCCGCCGGGCACGGTCGGCTTGGCCGCCGGCGGCGCCTCGGTGCGGTGGTGTTGCTGTCCCGGCATCTTGGCCCCGGGGATCGCTTTGCCGACCACATTGATCGTCTCGAACATGGCCGGGTGGAAGCGGCAGATGATGTCCCACTCGCCGGGGAAGTCGAACTTCCAGGTGAACTGGTGGCCCGGTTGGATGTCGGGGGAGTCGATGTCGTCGCCGTTGCCCTGGACCACGCTGTGCGTGGTGTCGTCGGTCTCCTTATTCGTCCAGACGACGGTGTCGCCCGTGTTGATCTTGAGTTCGGTCGGGTTGAACTGAACGAACTTCTGCGTGACCTGGTAGGTCTGGGCCGGGGCAGGCTTTTCCTCGGGTCCGTGCCGGGTCGCGACGGCCGCCGGCACGGTAAGGGCGGTTGCGGCGGCGGTCAGGGCAGCAGTCATGGTCACCGACATCTTCATCTCGGTTGGCTCCTTCGCGGGAGTTGGGCCCCGGCGCGGGGCATCGGAGGGATTGCGCCACGTCACTACGGAGTGAGGCACAGGCCGGGGCCGGAATCGGCCGCCCAGAAACGCAACGCGGTGGCGTGCTCCGTCGGCCAGGTCCGCACGACCAGCTGAACTCCTGGGCCCAGGCAGCGGATCAGGCGTTCCCCGAAGTCGAGGAGGTCGCCGGGCCGGTAAGGCACCTGGGCGAGTTCGAACAACAATTCCCCCTGCCCGGATTGGGCGATCAGGGCCTCCAGGAACGGCGGCGGTGGCCCGAAACGCCCCGGACGCGGACCGGCGGCGAAGGTCCCGGGGCCGGGCAGGAGTTCGGAACCGGCGAAGCGCGGCACCGGTCTTTCCCAGGCCAGCATGCACATCCGGCCCTTGGCGCTCGACCCGCCTTGCTCCCCGAGGGGGTGGCCGGTCAGAGCCGAGCGGGGTGCGACCGTGCCCGCAGCCACGGCGATGCCCCATCGGGCCAGATAACGGTTCGCCGTCGTAGGGCTTACCCGCCATCCGGTTCGGGCGAAGATCAGGGCCGTGAGGGCACGTCGTGACCACAACGCGCCCTCGATGCCCACGCGCTCGGGTGGGCCGGCCGCCATCTCCTGCAGCAACTCGGCCTGGGTGCGCCGCGGCAGGGCCTGCTGGGCGCCGGGGCGGCGGCCGCGTCGTTTTGTCCGCAGCGCGTCCGGCCCGCCCGTCCGGTGCAATCGGATCCACAGACCTACCGAGCGGGGGGAGACCCCGAACGTCTGTGCTGCCTCCCGTTGGGACACGCCGTTCTTGACCGCTGCCACTACCTGGCGACGCAGGTCCTCCTGACCGTCCGGGGAAAGCCGGGGCGCGACGCAAAACTGCACGCTCACCGGGCCATCACCGGAACTCGCACCGGTTCCTGTCCTGCTTCTCGGGCCTGCGGGCGTCCGAAGTGACGTGTCATCAGGAAATCGCGGTCAGGAGCCCGGGCGTCGGTCCTCGGCCACGTCCCCGGCGGGGTTCACCGCGGGCGCGACCACCCCGTTCGCCGGATAGACGTCAAAGAAGCTGACCATTCCGGTCATGCCGTTCTTGGTCTCGGAGTGCTGGAATATGTGGCAGTGAATCATCCAGGCCCCGACCCGGGTCGGCACCCAGATCAGGTCGTAGGTCTGTGCGACGCCGAGCAAGAGGGTGTCGGCCTCGTAGGGCACGGGCAGTGGACGCCCGTCCTGTGCCATCACGGTGAAGAACCCCCCGTGCAGGTGGATCGAGTGGATCAGGTCCGGGCCGGCACTGATGAGACGGATCCGGACCCGGTCGCCCACCCGGGCGGGCATCCGGGTGGTGCCGGGGAAGGAACGCCCGTTGATCACGAACCCGAGCGGGCCGTCGGCGAAGATCAAGGTGTAGTCGCGGTCGGCGACGATGTCGTGGGCGGCCGGGACGACCTCGAGGGCGCCGTAGAGGCCCTTGCCCTCCTGCGCGCCTTCCATGTGTGAGTGGTACCAGTGCGTTCCGGGGCTGATAGCCGTCCATTCGTAGCTGAACGTGCCCCCGGCGGGGATTTCCTTCTGGGTGATGTCGGGGACGCCGTCCATGTCGTTGGGCAGGTCCATGCCGTGCCAGTGGATCGAGGTCCCCTCGCCCGTGAGCCCGTTGTGCACGATGAACCGGACGCGTTCACCCTGATTGACCCGGATCGTGGGGCCGGGCACCGAACCGTTGATCGAGATCGCCGCCTTGGTGATCCCGGGGGCGACCAGGATTTTCGTATCCTCGATGTCGAGCTGGAACACCTTGACGTTGTTCACCACGTGCCAGGCGGCGAGCCGGGTGCCGTCGCCGAGGTTCTTCGCGGCCTGGTGCGCCGGTCCGATGATCGGGCGTGGTGGCAGCTCGTAGTTGGGTGTGGGTCTGGGTGTGGCTTCCGGGGCGGCCGGCCCGGACGCGACCGCGGCTTCTGCGCTGGTTGCGGTGTTCGCGACCCGGAATGCCGCAGGGACACCGATGGCGACCATCGCGGCAACGGCAGCGGCGGCGATCAGTCGCAGCACCGGGCTCCGGTGGGAGCAGCCGCAGGAGGCACAGTACCGGTGCCGGTAGCGAGCGTGAGCAGGCGCAGTGCGCATGGAATTCCTTTCTGTGTAGGGGTCTTGTCGACGAGCTGAGGGCTGGGCGCGGGCCAGGGGGTGGGCGTCGACGCCCACCCCCTGCCCGTCCACCGGGCCTGTCCGGCGCGGCGAAAGCTGCCGAACGGTCAGCCGATCAGCAGGCCTTCTTCCATGTGAGCGGGTGACGCTGACGGCACGTCAGTTCGGCGTTGACGGCGTTCTTCGGCGCCTCCTCGACCCAACCGTCGTAGGCGAGCGGGAAGGCAATGACGCCCTCGCCACCCATGCCGGCGAGGCCGGTGACCGTACCGTCCATCTTCGTGCTGTCGTCCGCGCTGCTGAGGATCCGGCCCACGACCTTCGCGTCGTTCGGGTGACCGGTGTTGTTGGGATCGAGATCGAGGACCTCTACGAGATTGGCGAACTTGCTGGAGACGTAGGCGTAGTAGCCGCCGCCCTTCTTGGCCCCGAAGTTCACACCGTGACACCCTGGGACGCAGGGCAGGTACCCGGTGATCTTGTCGGTCTTCGGGTCGAAGATCGTGACCTTGGGAGCGGCGAAGATGCCGGCCATGGCGCAACCGGAGTTGTCCGGTGCGCAGGCGACCTGGATGGGCAGCCCGCTGAAGCCACCACCACCGGTGGGTCCGGTCAGCGGGTTGTAGTTCTCCCACAGGTCGATCTCCTTGCTGTGCACCTTGGTGCCGTCGTCGGCGACGCAGGCTTTGCCCTCCGGTGCGTTGGAGATGCAGGTGAAGGCCTGGCCGAGGATGTCGGCGTAGTAGCCCTTCGTGCCCGGCGAGTCCATGCCGGTGGCGATGGGATACTCACCGGTCTGATCGTGGTGGAACGTGCCCTTCTTGATGTCCATGATCGAGGCGTCGTAAAGGTTTTGGTTCGGGCTGATGAGGTACTTGCCGTTGCCGGAAATCCATTGCGCGTGCGGCAGCGCGAGCGGCTCGTCGGGTAAGTTGGTCGGGAGCCGGCGGCTGAGGCCACTGCCCCCGGGCATGAGTTCTCTCATCCCGTCGCCGCCACTGAGCGCGACTATCAGTTTGTCGTTATTGGGGCCGGGCTGGGGCTCGGTCATCACGTGGGTCGGCGAGGGCCCGACGTTGAACCGACGGACCAGCTTGCCGGTCGCCTTGTCGAACACGTTCAGCCAGTGGCTGAACCACTCGGTCTGGTACAGGTATTTCTCGTCCTTGTCGGTCCACATGTTGTGCGGGTTGTTCATGTCGATCTCCGGAGCGGAGATCTTGCGTACGACCTTCCAGGTCGTGGTGTCGATCTGGGTCGCGGCGCCCGGCTTGTCCTTTTCGGCGTATTCCTCCATCTGGGTGTCGACCCAGAGCTCCCCGACGCCGGGGGTCGCCGGCTTCAGGTCGGCCTTCGGCAGGGGGCTGGGCAGGCCGGCCTTCTGCTTCATGTAGGAGTCGAGGTTCGGGATCAGCACCGGTTGCCCGGTCGCGTCGTAGGCCAGAACCGGAACCGGGGCAAACTTCGGGTCCCAGACCCTGTCCTCGGTCGCGCTGTAGGACTGCCAGTTCTTCGGGTTGGTGATGATGAAGAAGACCTGCACCAGTCGGTAGACCAAGTCCGCGGTGGTCGGAACGACCAGGCCGCGGATCTTGATGTCCAGCTTCTTGCCCAGGGACACACCCGGGTACAGGGGGTCGGCCACGACCACCGCACCGATCATGTAGGCGTGCACCTTGCAGATCCAGGCGTAGAGGCCCGGTTTGGTCAGCTGCACGGTGCGGGTCCCGATGAAGGGCCCGGCCTGGTCCATCGGCATGCCTTGGGCACCGTCCGGCCAGATGATGGAGGTGGCCATGTGGGCCTGGTCGGTACCCGGCATGCCGACGTTGAAGCTGACGGTCACCGGGAGCAGGCTGGGGTTGTCGGCCCGGATCGAGTCGAGCACCTTCATCAGTTCCGCACCGGTCTTGGTGGATCGCATCGCGAACGGCCTGTCGACCGCCTGCGACGCCATCTCGGTGTCGAACTTGACGGTCAGCGCGTCGACCTGCGCGTTGCGCGGGTCGCTCGGTTTCAGGAGCTGGTGGGCCGTGGCACGGACCCGGGCCAGGTCGAGCATCTTGTCGACGCCGGCACCGACTTCGGCACCGAGCTGGCCCATCGTCTTGCCCCGGTAGTCCACCGGAACCTTCAGCCCTGGAATGTCATCGTTCATGGTCCGCGCGAGCTTGTCACCGGTCAGGAAGCCATCACCGATCACCTTGGCGGCCCCGGTGACCGAGTTGATCAGCGAACCCGGCGCCGCGGGCGCCGTCGACCGCGGCGTCGAGGCCCCCACCGCTGTGGCCGTCGGCATCAGTGCGACCGCCAGCGAGCGCGTGCCGACGACTTCGGTGCCTGTGTCGTACCAGGCGCCGTTGGTGTCACCGAGTTTGAACACGGCCGGCCGTGGACCTCCGGCGACCGGCGGATCGCCGAAGTCGATCGGGATGTCGCCCTTGGGCAAGGCAAGTTTCGGCTTCGAGGCACTGTGCCCGATGCCACCCGAAACGGATTTCTGCACCAGCGGCCCGGTGGCCCCGCTCGCCACGGCGGCGCCGGAAACCACTAGGGCCGAACTCAAGCCGAACGAGGCCGTGACGGCCACCGCGCGGATCAACGGTTTACCACCGAATCGCTTCTTCGAAGAGCGCATGCAATCTCCTCACATAAATGCCCGTCACAGAACCGTTTCCGGCTCCGGGCGGCGGTGTGGTGAAGGCGCCCGCAAAAACTCGCGTGGCGCAGGTCTCGATGTGCGACGGAGCGGCCACCCCGCTCGCCTCTACCTCCAATCCGTGTCGGCCGTTCGCCGAGGGCCGACCACACTTTGTCCGTCTCCGGACTGGGCGTTAAGTGCTGGACCCAATTAGGTAGTTTGTCTGTGTCCATCACATTTTCATTCTGCTAACGAAAAGTGACGAAGGAATCATTTCGATCCGGGAAGACTTGCCGAATCGGGTCTTTTACTGTTCCCGTCGATGGATGGGCTCTGGGTTTCTGCCGTTCGTCGAATGCTCGGGTACGTCTACCGGGCGGAGCCCTGGCTTCCGGCAATTCATGCCCGAACGTCCCCAGAGACGCCGCGGTCCAGGGAGCTGTCGGCAGGCGGCCGGGCCAAGCGCCAATGGTGTGTCCCTCAAATAATCAAATAATTGGATAGTCGCTCCTACGCTTGACCCGTGAGTCACGCCGCAGCGGTATTGGCGCTCGAAGTGGTCAGTCAGGATCCAGACGTACCATTGAGGAATGCGCCTGGAAGAGCGTCAAGCTCGACCGCGTCGGCCACCGAGCCCCGCGCGGCCGAGGCCGGCGGAAGGAGATTCACAAACGGGCCGGGAGCATCGCGGATGCCGTGCTGAGCTGACGTCCGATCCTTACCTACTGGCACTGAACCGGCCTGGATCTGACGCTGCGTCCGCTGCATCACCCGCAGTTCTTGGCCCGGTTCCGCGACGCGGTCGCGAAGACCTGGACCGTCGGGGAGGTCGAAGATTGGCCAAGGCTCGGGCGTTCGCCCTGCGGAGGAGCTCCGGGGCCGGTGTTGACGACTGGCAGGACGACGGTGCGAGTCAACGCGCGGGAGGGAC
>DATAUG010000185.1:0-3043 GCA_036268355.1 Sporichthyaceae bacterium | reverse complement strand
CAACAACGACCCCAACCCGTGGACCAACCCCGAAGGCCTGTGCGGTCCCAGCCACTGGTAGACCCGGGGTCTGAGAGCCTCAGGCTCAGCGATCCAGGATCACTCCGCCAAGGGTCGGCCCGTGAGGTCTCCCTGCAAGGGGCTCCGCCCCCTGCACCCCCGGCCTCGCTCCAGGACGCGGCGGCAACATCATCGAGACCGGAACCACCAGCTACCCGGCTCACCCAAGCCCGAGCCTGCAGAACTGGGGCCAAATCAAACCGGGCGGATTCCAGTGGGGCCAACTCGAGTTGACACAGCCGCCGGCGGGGTGGACGCGATGGCCTTCCCGCGCAAAGAGAGCAAGCAGGGTGCAGCTGATCTGCACCGGTGACGGGTGCTCAGAAACCGCCCCCGTCACCAGGACCGTCGAGGAGTGGAAGGCCGCCAACCTGGTCGTCCACGTCTCGTCCGGCTCGGTGTCGTGGGTGCCTATTCGGTGTCTTCATTTCTTCGGCTGGTTCATCCGGCCCGGTCGAGGGGTTGGAATCCCACGCTGAGCCTCACGTCGAGGGCGGCGGCGAGGCGTTCGAGGCAGTCGAGAACACCGACGGGCACTACGCGATCTTCGACTACTGGCGCCAGGTCTCCCGCGCCTACAACGCCCGGATGACCTTCTTCCTCTCCGGCCCGATGCTGCTGACCAGCGACACCCTGCACACCTACAACGCCCCGCAACTGGGGCCGGCCAACTCGCACATGGGTTTCGCGTTCAACCATGCCGAGACATTGCCGGGGGAGACCCAGCTTCAGGCAGTGCGGCACGAGATGGAGAACCTGAAGGGCGCATACGCCGAGGGCAACGAGATCGGTACGCACTACGGCGGCCACATCTGCGGCAGCACCAAGGGGAACGTCGGCTCCTTCTCCGCCGCGGACTGGGAGCAGGAGATCGAGCAGTTCGACCAGATGATCGACAACGCGAACCGGACCAACAACCTGAACCCACCGGTCAATCTGGGCTTCACGTCCAAGGACATCGACGGCTCGCGAACCCCGTGCCTGGAGGGCAACTTCCACAACCTCTACCCGGTGCTCGCCAAGCACGGCTACATCTACGACACCAGCCCGATCCCCGAGGTCCGCTGGCCCTTCCGGGGTGCGTCGAACACCGGGCCCACGAACCTGTGGACGTTCCCGATCCCGGTCTGGCACATGTACGGGTCCACCCACGACGAGCTGGGCATGGACTACAACATCTGCGACTGGCATCAGAGGGACTGCCTGGACCAGCCGGTAAGTGAGGTTACGGCCGCGGGGTGGAGCCAGCAGATGCTCGACACCGAGCGGGCCGCGTTCGAGCAGTCCTACACCGGCGACCGTGCCCCGGTGTTCTTCGGCAACCACCCGGAGATGTGGCACCACGGCGCGTACACGAAGGCGATCGCGGGGATCGCCAAGGCGGTCTGCTCCAAGCCCGAGGTGCGCTGCGTGACCAACCGCGAACTGGCCGAGTGGCTCAATAATGACGTGCCGGCGGCGCAGTTGGACTCGTGGCGAAAGGGCGCCTTCCCGCACTACACCGACCCGAGCCCGCCCGCCTACGGGACACCGGTCCCGAACGTCCTGATGCCGCAGAATGTGGTGGCCAAGTCGGCCCCGGCCGCGAAGTCGGCCCCGGCCGCGAAGCCGACACCGGCCGCCAAGCCGACACCGGCCGCCAAGCCGATGCCGATGGGGAAGCCGACGCCGCCGGTCGTCAAGCCGAGTCCGGTGGCGAAGCCCACCGCGGTCTCCCGGCCGCAGCAGGTGAGCCGTCCCGGTCAGTGATCTGGCGCCTGCAGTGCGGGGCGAATCCGCCTGAGGTGATCACCCGAACGGAGTGAGCAACTGCCGCGTACCGGACCAAATCGGACACCGTGAGGTGCGGGCGGTTCGCCCGCACGGTTCCGAGGCGGGGGTGGCGCAATGCCGCTCGAAGGTACGCGCAAGGCCCGATCGGTTGCTGCGCGGTCGGCGGCGGTCGGTGTCCTGACCGCAGGGATGGTGATCTCGGCCGGGCCCGGATGGGCTGCGGCGGGCAACGGGTTGCCGACCTCAGTCCCGTCGGCGAGCGTGCGACTGCCTGCCGCTGTGGAGGACGTTTCTCCGTACCTGCCCCAGGTCTCGTGCGACCCGAACCCGAAACCAGGCGTGGCAGCCTTCGAGCAGATGATGCTGGCCACCTTCCGGCGCGGATCCAGCGGTGGCATCACCCGAGCCTGTGATGCCCCGGGGGTGGCCGGGGGGCGTTCGGAGCACAAGGAGGGTCGGGCCTGGGACTGGATGCTCGACCCGAACTCCTACGAGGACCTCTACGCGGGAAACCGGGCGGTGGACTGGTTGCTGGCCGACGGTGCGGTCAACGCTCGTCGGCTGGGTCTCATGTACCTGATCTGGAACCGACGGATCTGGTCCGCGCACGACGCGCAGGTGGGTTGGCGTGGCTACGACTACGGCGATCCGCACACCTCGCACATCCACTTCTCCTTCTCCTGGGCCGGGGCGGAGAAGCGCACCTCCTGGTGGACCGGCAAGGTGGCCCCGGTTGAGTACGGCCCGTGCCGGGTTTTCGCCGACCAGCCGGTCCCGCCCTACGGCGACGAGGTGAATCTGAGGCGCTGCCCGGCACCGGCACGGGCGCGTAGCCACGGCAAGGTCGTGTTCACCTCGGCGGCGTCGGCCGCCCCGACCGACCCGGCACAGGCGGCCGACCCGGACTCCGCACCGAATGACGCGGCACCCGCCGCGGCCCCTGCCACGCCCGGCGAGGGGCGTTCCCGACCCGTCCTTTCCACCGCCGGGCGGGAACGCTGCACGGGCACCTGCAAGTGCTGTTGAGCGCTGCGGCGACCGGCCGGCCCCGCGCGGTCGATCAGTAGGTGATGAGCTTGTCGCGGTAGGCCGGGGCGACCTTGGCCGCCGCGGTCTTGGGCACCGTCACATGGCCCGGGTTGCCGGCTGTGATGTAGCGGGCCTCGGGGTGCGCGGTGAAGTAGTTCATCCAGTAGGTCGCGCAGTAGTC
>DATAUG010000184.1:0-66514 GCA_036268355.1 Sporichthyaceae bacterium | reverse complement strand
TGCGCAACCTCGCCATCAGCGTCCACCGCCTCGCCGGCGAGCCCAACATCGCCGCCGCCTGCCGCCGCCTCTCGCGCCACCCCGCCCGAGCCGTCCGACTACTCACATAACGGCCGGATCAACTTCGCCGGGGCCCTGGGTGGACGCCCGGCTGCCCCATCGACGTCGGGCTGCCCAGTCCTTGGGCTCAAGATGTCCTCCGAGCTCCCCGACGAGGTGCGGGAGCTGACGGCCACGACCCGACATTATCTGACTGAGCATAAGATATAGCTGATTCGACCCCTGCCCAACATGACCTAGACCTGCACCGGGCTCTCGCCGAGCTGCCCGGCAAACAGCGCTTCTGCGTCGTCTATCACTACCTGGTCGGCCTTCCCTACGCCGAGGTCGCCGAAATTCTCGGCGGGACCGAGGCCGCCGCACGACGGGCCGCCGCCGACGGCATCGCCAAGCTCCGCACGATGGAGGCACTGATTCCGTGATGACGCCGAATCGCGACCACACCATCACCGAGATCCTCGGCATGCTCCCGCCACCGACCAGCGCGGAGCTCGACGCCCTGCGCGCCCGCCTCGCCGATCGCGCCGAACAGGCCGGCCTGCTCGACGTCGCCTACCGCACGTTCGACAGCCCGGTCGGGACGCTGCTGTTGGCTGCCACTGCAGGCGGGATCGTCCGCGTCGCATACGAGCGGGAGGGCATCGACGAGGTCCTGGCCCAGCTGGCTACCAGGGTGAGCCCCCGCATCATCGCCGCGCCGCGACGGCTGGATGTGGCCGTATGCCAGCTCGAGGAATACTTCACCCACCGCCGTGAGGGCTTCGACCTGCCCTTGGATCTATCCCTCAGCTCGGGTTTCCGGCAGCGGGTGCTCCAGCACCTGCCCGCCATCGGCTACGGGCACACCGCAAGCTACGCATCGGTCGCGGCCGCCGTCGAGAACCCGAAGGCTGTCCGAGCCGTCGGCAGTGCATGCGCCACCAATCCGCTTCCCCTACTCATCCCCTGTCACCGGGTCGTCCGCTCCGACGGCGGCATCGGCGAGTACATCGGTGGACCGCAGACCAAACGACAACTCCTCGACATGGAGGCCGCCGCATGAGCCCCGCAGCGACCCGCTCCACCACCTCACGCCCCTACCGCATCCGTGTGGCCGACAACGACTGGGCAGCCTTGGCCGCCGAGCTCGACGAGAACGGCTGCGCCTTGACCGGCGAGTTGCTCGATGCCGCCGACACCGAGCAGCTCGTCGGCCTCTACGACCGCGACGACGGCTTCCGGTCCACGATCGACATGCGCCGCTACCGGTTCGGTGCCGGCGAATACCGCTACTTCGCCCGCCCCCTGCCCGCGGCCGTGGCACAACTCCGTCGCGCGTTGTACCCGCGTCTGCTGCCGATCGCACGAGACTGGTACACCAAGCTCGGCCGGGCGACCCCATGGCCCGACGACTTCGACGAGTGGCTGAAGCAGTGTCACAGCGCCGGCCAGACCCGGCCGACGCCCCTGATCCTGCGCTACGGCCCCGGCGATTGGAACGCGCTGCA
This sequence comes from Sporichthyaceae bacterium, assembly GCA_036268355.1. Taxonomy (GTDB): domain Bacteria; phylum Actinomycetota; class Actinomycetes; order Sporichthyales; family Sporichthyaceae; genus DASQPJ01. Next base: position 64,967 of record DATAUG010000184.1, on the reverse strand, counting down.
CCGCGATCTGTACGGCGAACTCGTGTTCCCGCTCCAGGTGGTGATCAACCTGACTACCCCCGACGTCGACCACACCGGCGGGGAGTTCGTTCTCGTGGAACAACGACCCCGCGCCCAGTCACGCGCCACCGTGCTCGCCCTGCCATACGGCCGGGGACTGGTTTTCACCACCCGCGACCGCCCCGTGCGAAGCGCCCGCGGCTGGTCCGCCGCCCCGGTCCGGCACGGGGTCTCTGTCGTGCGCAGCGGTCGCCGGGTCGCGCTCGGCATCCTCTTCCACGATGCACCCTGAACCCGCCCATGGACCACGCCTCCGACCTTCCCGGCCCCGGGCCGCGGTACATGCTGCTCGACGCCGACCGGCGCCCCTATCCCAGCCCGACCAAGGGCGCCCTCGGTGGCCACCGACGGTCCCGGATCTACGGCCGTCTCGACTGCCCCGCAGCCCTTCGGGCGATTGCCCGCGGCAGGTACGTCGCACACCGCATCTTCTTCGCCGACACTGCCGCCGCCGAACAGGCCGGCTATCGACCCTGTGCCGTTTGCCTTCCCGGTGCCTATCGCGGTTGGAAGCGCGGCCGTGACAACCGCCCCGCGACAGCCCCGACGGCCTCGCCCCTCTCGAGGCGGGTCAAGGCCCTCATCCGTCACGCCATTACACGCGGTGCCACCGCCATCTCCATGGGCGGTGGCAGGTGACCCGAAGCCGAACAGGCACTCGACGCTTTTGAAGAGGCGTGGGTCGCCCGCGGCGGGCTGCATCCTGACCCGCATCGATTGGCCCGCCCAGGCAGCCTCTGGGATCGCGAGGCCCACCGGCTGACCGACTGGGCACCAGACCTCTGGATCATCGCCGACAACGACCCGGTCGAATCGTCCGACGAATTTCGACCCAGACCTCACGTCGGCGCTCGTCCACGTCCAGGTGTCGTGGGGCCGGCGCCGGTTGCGCAGGATCCGCGTGGAATCCCTCGTGGAATCCGTTCCGGCGTTCGCCCAGTTCGCCGAGTTCCGCCAGTGCCCGAGGCGTGACTTGGGTGCTGGTGGAGCGTTGAGCGACGCACGGCGGCACCCTCGTATGCGTAGGTCATCGGTTCGATTTTGCAACTCAGCGACCCAGGCCGCCTCGATCGCTTCGGCGTCAGCGCCGTCGTCGCTGGTGTCGTCCAGGCTGGCGACCAACGTCTGCTTCGACTCACTAGCGTCGCGGCAGCGGCGGGCCCGGGCCCGGCTGCGGCGAGCGTCCAAGGCTCCGGGCCCGTCCGAGCGTTTCCCTCGGACGCGCGCAGGCCCTCCGGCGCCTCGATTAACGGTGATCCCTCCGGAATCCGGCGAACTCGAGGACAAGGCGAGCGCCCTGACCGAGCGGGTGATGGGTCGGGCCGCCGCGGCGTGCTGACCTCTGGCCGGTCACGCCGTGCACCCGGGTCAACGGTGTCCTCGGCTGTGCGTTCTGCGATGACCAGGCCGGTGTTCCGAAAAACCCCGGCCAGTAATGTGATCGCAGTTGGTCATCCAGCGTGTATCGCGGACGGGTTCGGATGCCTGGTGAGGACGAGCTGAGCTCGTGGGCGGATAAGCAGACGCCCGCGGAGAATCCCGAGCGGTACGACGTTGATGCGTTCGAGTTGCTCTCGACGGTCCGGACCCGTCGGCACGTGCGGGCCGCAGTCCGATTCCTGTTGCTTGCCATTCCCGGGTGGCTGGCCGTGTCCTTCGCCGTCCACGAATGGGTGCCCGAGTCCACCCGGCTCTGGTACCAGATGGACAAGGACACCGGCTCGGTCCTGCTGATCATCGTGCTGGCGTTCGGGTTCACACTCATCGGGTTTCTCGGATGGCGGCCCGACGGGTCCGGCCCCACCGCCGCAGCTCTCGTCCCACTGGCGGGGGCCGGGGTCGAGCCGCGGGTCATCAGCGGTCAGGACACAGCCGGCGGTTTGTTGGCCGAATTGCGGCGCAAGTCGTTGGTCGGGTTCGGCACGGCGATGTTCGGCTTGACGATGCTCGGGGCCACAGTCATCGGTGCAGTGGCGCTGCCGGGGGCGTGGTCGGCCGCGCACGGCCACGGAAACGTCGTCACGATCGGGCGGGACGCCCGCGTCGATGAGGTAACCCGAGGCAGGCACGGATCCATTTACCATCTCGACACTCTGTACGGCGGCGCGGTGGCGGAGAGTTTGTCCCGCCCGCAGGACGGCCAGCGCTGGGGCATCTCCGGCGGGCATGCCTACCTCGTCGGTGGGCGCGGCTACCTGGGGACGGCCCTGCTCGCCGGCGCCGGGGCCGCGGGCTTCGCAGGCGCGATCGGCTACGTGATCTCCGGCGCCCGAGCCGAGCGTCGACGGCGGGCGGCCTCCGGCCACATGCCCGTTGCGGACTCGCTGGCCGCGATGGCCGCCGGCCGGCGGGTCGTGCTCGAATTGTTCCCGAAGCCGGGTCGGATCACGCTGGGCAGGCCGGCCGATGCACCGACGCCCGCACTCTCGTGGCGCCCTGCCCGCCGCACCGTCGCGACCTGGGCGCTGGCCGGCGTGGCTTTCCTCGGACTGGTCGGCAAGCACTACGCGGGCAGTTCGCCGTCCAACTTCCAGGACTCCGGCGACGCGGCGATGGCCCCGCTGCCCGACGCCACCCCGTTCGAGCCCCCACAAGTACGGACGCTGGAGTACCTGACCGTCGCCTCCTTCGATCTGCGGGTCGTCCTCGACTACCACAGCTTCATCCTCAAGGACGTCCTGGCCGAGGATCTCGGCCTGTCACTGCACGAGGACCTGCTGGGTTCGGTCTGGAGTGTCAGCACTGTCAGCACCGACCGGTCGCCGCAGGGCGCCCTCGCCCACGCCTCGATCGACGTGGCCGACATGGGTTCGGTCACATGCGAGAAGGCGATCCCGGCCCTGATCGCCCACGACCTCAGCCGCCCGCGAAAGGTCAAGGCGACCGAGCTGACCGGCCTGCCCGCCGGATGGCGGGGCGTGCTCGGGGCGGACAGCCTTGGTAGCCCGGCAGCCATCGTCCACGGCTGCGCGCCCGGCACTCTGGTGAGCGCAACTGTTGACAGCGGATACACCGACCGCGACGTGGTCGGCCCCGCAACCCGATTGGCCGTCGCGATCGCGCACCGGGGCCTTCCAGGATTCCGGGCCGACACCGCCGCGGCGGCGACGCCCACGCCCACCGCGATGCATCGTTGACGACGGAGTGCACGGCGGACTCGTCTCCGCGTGTCGGTCAAGACGCCGGCCCTCCCGGCATCAGCCGGTTGGGATGTATTCGGCGATTTCGTCGTCAGCCGCTGCAAGAAGTCGCTCGGGGATCACACTATTGAGCAGGATGTAGCCGTCCCTGGTGAATTCTCGAGGTCCGCCTCGGAAAGGGTGCGCATCGGGACAGAGTTGTGCACGACAGCCGTGCAGACAACTTCATTACGCGGCTCGAAACTCGCCCTTCGGACAGCGCGCCCACACCTGCGGCCAGGGGCCTTGCGCCGAGGCCCCATTTCAGCCGTCAGCTGCCGTCGACCGTTCGGGAGCGGCCGTGTTGGGCCTCCAATTCCAGGGCGCCGTAGGGCAGGACACGGTGTTCGGCGCACCACTTCTCGTAGTGTCCTCGGCGCTGTGGCGGAGGCGGGATCTGGCCGACGGCTCGGATGTCGAGGCCCAGCAACTGCGCGCTGACCCTGTTGGAGGCAAAAAGGTCGGCCTCGTTGGCCTGCAGACCCCGTATCCGCATCGCCGCCGCCCTCCTCCGACCGGCATCCCAGGACAGGGCCGGGCGAGCGCCTGGAGGATGTTCCGGAGGGGGCCTCCGAGGATCTGGCGGGGGCCAATCTCGGCACCTGCCGGGGAGATGCCAACACCGCGGGGCGCCTCGAGAGCGGACCCGTACCCTTACCGGACCCGACTGGAACGAGGTGCCGGTAATGGCTCGAGGAGTGCAACTGCCCCCGGGCCGACGCCGGGTGTTGCTCGTGGGCGCAGTCGTAGTCCTGGTCGGAACAATGGGGCTGTCGATGATCCGTCATCGCAATGGCTCCGAGATGAGCGACAAGGCCCTCGTGAAGTTCCAGGCCACCGGCTTCAGCGTGGACCTGCCGTGTGTCCCGAAACCGAACAGCGAGAGCCTGAACACGCCCGTTGGTCCCATGACGGTCGCCCAATACCTCTGCGTGGGTGGGCGCGATGGATACGGCGTCACCGCCACGACGGTCGCTCCGATGCAGGGAGCCACCCTCGACATGACCGCAGCCGCCAAGGAAGCGGCGACCGAGTGGGGGGGCACCCCCACCGATGTGGTCAGCAGTACCTATCAGGACCACCCGGCAGCCGACTTCCATGTCGCCGACGGCCATCGGGGGTCCCGCAAGATCACCGTCTTCATGCGGATCATCAGCACCGGATCGACCCTCTACGAAATGCAGTACCTCAAGGCGGGCAACAACATCCCCACGGCGCCGATGAATTACCCTGCGTTCCTCGCTTCGATGCACATCGACTGACTTGCCGTACGACACAACCACTCCACCCGTCCGCACCAAGCACGGCCGGATCCGCGCTCCGATCACTGTTGCCGGCTGGGCGCCTGATCACTCGCCTGTCGCCGTGTGCGGCATCGGTCCTTCTGGGGACAGCAGTGCAATTCCCTCGACTTGCAACAAAGCCCGGTTAGCGCTATGCATGACTGACTGGGGGAATTTGGATAGATATTTGCCGTTCATTGATCCGATAACGGGATTTGCTACGCCAGTTTGCGCACGTGGCCACGATCATGCCGTCGCGGCCCGCGCCTGCCGAGGAGGACCATCCGTGAGACAACACAGAATTGCGCGTTCCGCCGTGCAGCCGATCCGTCCCGGCTGCGCAGCGGTCGGGCGGACCCTGCTGACCGGTGCGGGTGCGCTCGGGTTGCTGCTGGTCGCCGGAGGGACGGCGAGTGCGGATTCCCCAGGCGGATCGCCGACGCCGGGCGCTACGTCGGCCGCGGTGCCCGCCACGAAGGCGGTGCCGGCCAACTGCATCGGCGACGCGCAGGGCATGATGACCATGCCCGACGGGATGAAGATGCCGGCCGCCCAGATGCCTGGCTGCTCGGCCGTGAAGCCGGACCTGGCAGGCGTGCCAACGGCGCTGCCCAAGGCGGCCACGCCCGCCGCGACGGCCAAGGCCTCGGCTGCCCCGACGGCCGCAAAGCCGGCGCCGGCGGGTTCCCTGCCGGGCAGCATGGGCGTGAGCGGCCAGGGCATGCCGCAGAAGGCACCGGCGGGTTCGATGTCGGGCATGAGCCCGGGCGGCGGCCCGGGTGCCCCGCAGAAGGCACCGGCGAAGGCCGGCGCCCCAGCCGCGGCGCCGGCCGCGACCCCGCAGCATGTTCACGCCGGGACCGGTGGACAGGCCTCCGAGAATCAGTCCACGGGCCTTCCCGTAGCCCCGCTCGCGATGGTGCTCGGCGGCGTGGGCATTGCGGCGGTGGCCGGCCGCCGGCTGAGTCGTAACTGAGTCGAAGCAACCCGGATGACCGGACAGTGTGCCGATGGGGGTACCGCGAGGGCGGGATCCCCCATCGGGCGCTGGGTTGCCCGGTTCGTGCTGGCCACCGGCCTGTTGACGGCTCTCGCCGGTGCAGCGGCGATGATCCCCGAACCGGGCGTACCCGAGGCGGCGGTGGCCGACGCGAGCGCCACGTCGCTCGCCGGTTCCGCGATCCCGGCGGAGCCCGGCAACGAGACGCCCAGCGACGACAGGGCGGTGCCGACGCGGCTTACCCTGCCGGGCCTGGGAATCACCACCACGGTGGTGCCGGTCGGCGTCGATGACGGCGGCGACCTGGAAATCCCCGACAACCCCCAAACGCTCGGCTGGTGGCAGGACGGGGCGACGCCGGGGGACGACCGTGGCGCGGTGGTCATTGACGGTCATGTCGACTCCTACCGGTACGGAACCGGCTTCTTCGTGAGCCTGCGCCGCCTTCAGTCCGGCGATGCCGTGGTGCTGGACGGGCGCAACGGGGCGCGTAGCGATTGGACCGTTGGCTCGGCCGCTCTCTACCCCCGCGACGCCCTGCCCTACGACCAACTGTTCTCCCACGACGGGCCACCTCGACTCGTGCTGATCACCTGTGGTGGCGTGTTCGACAGAACCAGCCGTAGCTACAGCGACAACCTGGTGGTGACCGCATATCCCGAGCCCACCCGGAGGAGCTGAGCACTGTCACGCACAGGCGTCAGCTGGGCTCGACCACATGGAATGTGACTCAGGTCACGACGTCCTGGATTCACGTCGTATTGCTCGGCGACCTGAGCCTGTTGCAGCTCGCCCGGATCGGTAAACAGCTGGGCCACAGCAACGAACTGGAGATATTCGTCGGAATTACCTGCGTATTGCCCGTTCCGAATGACGGTCCGTCAGAATCGGGCCGGCACCGGGCAGCGCGTTCAGCAGCGCGGCATGGCTTTCCAGCCGGTGAACCACCCGATCGCCTCGATCCAGGAGGAGCGTTCCGAGTCGCCGACGTCGGTCCGGTCTACGGTCATCGACCGGACCAGGGGATCGAGCCGGGCGGCCATCCCGGCCAGGGTGTCGCTGATCCCGGCCGACGGCGAGGTGCCGGCGATCAGATGCGGGCGGCACGTCGGCCCGGACCCACCCATGCACTCTGGACAGGCTGCGGCCCGCCAGGTGTCCACGCACCACCCGACGAGCAGGCGGGTGTTCTGGCCCCGGTTCACGATCTCCGCCCCGCGCGGCCACTCGGCTCCGGTCAGCGTCTGGTTCTCCGTCGTCTTCAGATGATCGCAGGTCAGGCACGGCTGGCTCGCCTCGAGTTTCGGCTTGCGGCCGAAGGTTCGCTTACCGGCAAGCAGTTTCGCGGCCCGTTCGGTGAAGTCGGAGTACAGGATCGCGGTGGAGAACGCCCGGCCGGCCATCATCTCGATCTCCAGCATCGCGTAGCCCCAGGCGTGCCGGTAGCACAGCCCGCGGGCCTCCCAGAGGCGGTCCCGGATCGGGACGCTCATGATCGAGCCGTCGCGGAACCACCACAGTTGCTTGACCTCTTGTGGGGTGTAGTCGAACGGGTCGGTGTCCCCCATCAGCCGGTCGAGCATCGAGGTCGTCATGACCGACGGACTCTAGTCGCCGGGGTCAGCCGCTCGAAATCAGACCGGGCACTTCCGTGGTTCGGGCTGGATTTCCAGCGACCAGCTCGGGCCGACCTCCGAGGAGTCCGGGATGCGTCCGTACTCCTTGGTCCAGGGCCGGATGATGTTGTCCTCGCGCGCGGGGCCGGGGATCCGGCGGCGGGCCCTGAAGTAAGCGTCGACGGCGATCCGGGTGGCCTTGCGCATCGCCGGCGAGGCCGGTTGCATGTCGACGGTCTCCAGCAGGTGGTCGTTGCACAGTGCCCGCAGGAACTGTGAGCCCAGCGGCCTCAGCGGACCGGGCGCCCAGCGGTCCAGGAAGCCCTTCTCCATTGCCCGCGACACCTCGACGCCGTCCTTGGTGCGCTCGTAGGTCGCCACCTCGTAGTCGTCGAACCACTTCCGGAAGGTGTGCTGGTCCTCGGTGATCTCCACGCCCCACTCGTGGCCGACCTTGGTCCAGAAGTTGAATATCGCCCGCTGCTCGTCCTTGGTGAGCGCGTCGACACCGAGCATCTCGGGGATCCGGACCGGTTCGTAGCACAGGGTCGCGATCGTGTAGCGGTAGTCGTCCATCTTGATGTCGAAGGTCTTGTGGATTGCCGAGAGCCGGTCGATCGTCCGGTGGCCCTCCGGGGAACTGTGGCCGTCGCGGTAGATGAACCCGAACATCAGCAGGGTGTCGTCGTTGCGCTTGGTCGTTTCCGTCAGGGTGGGCCCGTAGCCGCGGCGGCCGATGATCGGACCGATCGTCCGCACGGCCACCTGGCGGTAGTAGGAGACGGTGAACAGCGCCTGGTGGAACCACGCGTCCGGGAACACCCGGCCCAGGAGCAGGTTCGTGATCTCGTGGTCGTCGGCGTCGGGGTCCAACTCCGCCAACCTGGCCAGCACGGCGCGCCGGGCCTTGAAGTTGTCCGGCACGGCGGCGGCGCGCCGGCCGATCCGGCAGGCGGTCGAGGCGAGAGCAGCCATCCAGTCCTCCTACTGTGCCGTTGGCAGGACCAGCGTGACGTACCCGTCAAGGGATGTCCTCTTCCGCTGGAGGGAGATCCCTCTCCCCATCGGTGGGCAGCGTCGCGATTGCCGTCCGCGGGCTCGCTGTGGTCGACTCGGTCGGCGAGCCCGAGGCCGTACCACCGAGCCGGACGGAGGAACCACCCCCGTGCTACCCCCGCAGACCGTCGTCGACGAGATCTCCGACGGGATATTCCGGCTGGCCACGTTCGTCCCGGACATCGGGCCGACCGGCTTCACGTTCAACCAATTCCTGATCCGGGCCGAGCAACCGCTGCTGTTCCACACCGGGCCGCGGGGCATGTACCCGTTGGTGAGTTCCGCGCTGGCGAGCCTGATCGAGCTGTCGGCGCTGCGGTGGATCACCTTCGGACACCTGGAGGCCGACGAGTGCGGGTCGATGAACCTGTTCCTCGCCGCGGCACCGAACGCGGAGGTGGCCCACGGGGCGATGGGCTGCATGGTGTCCCTGAACGATCTGGCCGATCGGCCGCCACGGATGCTGGCCGACGGGGAGGTCATCGACCTGGGTGGCAAGCGGGTGCGGCACATCGACACCCCACACGTCCCGCACGGCTGGGACGGCCGGGTGCTCTACGAGGAGACCACCGGGACGCTGTTCACCACCGACCTGTTCGCCAGCCTCGGCAAGGGACCGGCGCTGTCCACCGCCGACCCGGTGGGCCCGGCCGATGAGGCCGAGACGATGTTCCGGGCGACCAGCCTCACGCCGGCGACCGCGCCGACGATCCGGCGCCTGGCCGAGCTGAACCCGACCACGCTGGCGATCATGCATGGCTCCTGCTTCACGGGCGACTGCGCCGGGGCGCTGCGAGCGCTGGCGGAGTCCTACGAAGATCGGCTCACCGCCGCGGGCTGAACCAGAAGCGACGGCCGACCAACTCGGGGACGACCGGGAGAACAAATCACAGAGAACAAAAATCACACTACCGATGCATCGTTAGTGTGATGGGGTACTCAATCTGAGGCCACCGCATCGGGGTGAACCGATGCGGTGGCGTAGCGGCACGCTCAGTCGACGATCACAAACACCTCGCCGTTCTCGACCCGGGTCTCCAGCGTCGGAAGATCCTTGGCCCCGATGCCCAGCGAGAACAGCGGTTTGGTCCACGTCGGCGTCTTCTTGCCGCCGAAGCCGGTGCACCAGTCCAGGACGTGCCCGGTCTTGATCTCGAAGCGGGAGTTGTGCCAGGGGCACTGGATGATGCCGTCGGCGTACTGCAGGCCGCCCGGCCCGCCGCTCATCGACAAGCCCATGTGCGGGCACTTGTCCACCGCGGCGAACACGTCCTCGCCTTCTCTTGCCAGGATCACCTTGTGGCCGCCCAGCTCCACGCCGACGAGGATGCCGTCGCGCAGCTCATTGAGTCGTCCGGCCGATATTTCGGTACCCATCTAGCCTCCCGAATGGGTGCGGCCTAGTGCGCCGCCGTCCAGTCGTAGGGCAGGAACTTCCCGTCGAACGTGATGACGACGCGGGCCACGCCGTCGAGCTCCTTGCGTTGGAGGTCGACGCTGAAATTTATTGCGCTCATGATTCCATCGCCGAACTGCTCGTGAATCAACTCCTTGAGCGCAGGTCCGTAGACTTTCAACGCCTCGTGGAACCGGTACAGCGTGGGATCCGAGGGGACCTCGCCCGATCCGCCCCGGGTCGGGACGCTCGCCAGGACCGGCACCACCTCTGGATCCAGGCCCAGTTCGTCCGCAACGGCCCGCGCGGCCTCGACCGTAAGCGGGTGTTGGCCGAGCAGCGCGGCGGTGGACCAGACCACCGGCCCACCGACGACCTTCGCCAGTGCCTCCCAGCTGATGCCCTTGGCCAGTCGGGCCGCAACCACGGCCTCGGTCACCTGTTCGCGTGTGGTCATTTCGACTCCGTTGGATCGGACGATTCACCGCCGGGAATCCGGGCAACGTAACTGCCGGCGCGGGCGCCCCGCCAGAGCGCTTACATACCTGTAACAGCGCAAAGGGCTGACCTGGATTCGGCCTGCGAAACGCCGCACCCAGTACGTTTGCGTACACTGGCCGGTGGGGACTTACCAGTGCGACCGAAAGTAGCCAGATCAGTAGAGCCTTCAAGACCTGCAAGTTCGGCTACTTGCGGTTGCACTTGGTGATGAACGGCGCAGTCGAGGGAGCCAGATGAACGCTGCGGGGGTAGACCGGGTGATCCCTGGGGCACGCCGCCCGGCGATCCAGCTCGAGGCGATCCGGAAGACCTACGGCGAGGGCGACACAGCGGTCCACGCGATCGCCCGCGTCGACCTGACCGTGATGCGTGGCGAGTACATCGCGATCATGGGCGCGTCCGGGTCGGGCAAGTCGACGCTGATGAACATCGTCGGCTGTCTCGACGCGCCGACCGCGGGCCGTTACCTGCTGGACGGCACCGACGTGCGTCGGCTCGACGAGCACCAGCTTTCGGTGGTGCGGAACAAGAAGATCGGCTTCATCTTCCAGAGCTTCAACCTGATCCCACGTACCTCGGCGTTGTCGAACGTGGAGCTGCCGCTCATCTACGCCGGAATCAGCGGCCGGGAACGCCGCCAGCGGGCGATGGATGCGCTGGACAAGGTCGGCCTGTCGGCCCGCCGGGGGCACCTGCCGTCGGAACTGTCCGGTGGGCAGCAGCAACGTGTTGCGGTGGCCCGGGCGATCGTGACCGACCCGGTTCTGCTGCTGGCCGACGAGCCGACCGGCGCCCTGGACTCCAAGAGCACCGCCGACGTGCTGGACCTGTTCGACGAGCTGGCCGGCCAGGGGCGCACGATCATGGTGATCACCCACGAGAACGAGGTCGGCAGTCGCGCCCAACGGCTCGTCGTGATGCGCGACGGTTACATCATCTCGGACGCCCTGAACCACCTGGAAGGCGAACGTCACCTCGCCGCCGCCGCGGCCGCCGCGGCCGTTGTCACCCCGGCCGCGGCCGGTGGTGGTCTGCACGGCGTCGGCACCCCGGTGCAACAGACCCGCGCCGCGTTCAACGACCAGCAGAACTTCTAGAGTCCGCCGCCGAACGGGATGTCCTCGGGCGCCACGATCGGGTCGCCGACGTCCAGTTGAATCTCGACGTGGCGGCCGAGCGGGATGCCCCGTGGGTCACCCAGGTAGCGCTTGCCGTTGAAGAACGCCGTCACCCGCCCGTGCTCGGGCCCGACCTGATTGCGCCCGAGCGGTTGACCCCACACGTCGAAGAAGTCGCCGAGCGTGAACTGCCGCTGGATCGGGGACTCGATGTGGATGATCCCGTCCGGGGTATGGGTGTGCAGCCAGGCGAAGCAGTCGCCGTTGTTGACGAAGAACAGGCCTTTCGGCTTGCGATCGATGCCCAACGGCGGCGCGATGCCGATCGCCGCGGGGATCTGCCTGGGTTTGCCGGCCACGAACACCGTCAGTCGGGTGTGGACGTGGAAGAGGAACTTCTCGTTCTTGGCGCACTCGATGCCGTCGACGGTGCCGCCGGGCCGGAGGAAGCCGGCCGATGCCAGTTCCAGCCCGCTCGGGATCGGGTTCTGCTCCGGACCCTCGATACCCGGCGAGCCCGGGTCGGCCAATTTGCCGAGCGTGTCCGGCGCCGCCAGTTCCTCGGACGGAACCGTGGGCGGCGCCGACGGGTCGGCGGTGGCGGCAGCCGTGATCATGCGCTCGGTTGCCGGCCATTCGCAGCCGGTGAGAGCGAGGGTCAGGGCCGCCGCGAGCAGCGCGCGCGTGCGTCGTCTCAGCATCTTGTCGATGGGCCCAGGATAGGTCGATGCATTTCGACGAGCTGATGGCGCGCCGGCGCATGGTGCGTCACTACCGGTGCGAACCGATCCCGGACGCCGTCCTGCAACGGATCCTGGGTGTGGTGCGGCGGGCGCCCAGCGCCGGCAACTGCCGACCGCATCGGTTGGCGCTGGTGACCGACCCGGCCGATCGCGCGCGGTTGGCCGCGATCGCCGAGGACTGGTACTCCAAGCTCGGACTGCCGCCGTGGATCTCCCAGGCGCCGGCGCAGATCGTGCTGGGCGTCCGCGAGGAGTCCTACCACGAGCGCTATCGCGAGCCCGACAAGCTGGAGGCGGACGGGACCCAGATCGGCTGGCCGGTGCCGTTCTGGTGGTTCGACGCCGGTGCCCTGCTGATGCTGTTGCAGTTGGCCGCCATCGATGCGGGCCTCGTCACCGGGTTCTACAGCCCGGCCGCCGCGGAGGATCTCGCCGCGATCGCGGCGGTGGCCGGGTTTGCCGCCGACGTGGCGGTCGCCGGCGTGATCACGCTCGGTTTCCCGGCTGCAGCTGACGGAGCGTCAGATCAGTCGTGACCGTGCCCCAAGCGTCCTGCTGCATTACGGGTGTAGGGGATCTCGTGCGGCTTGCGTCACTCATATCTCAGCGCGTCGATCGGGCGTAGGCCCGCGGCGCGGGCGGCCGGGTAGAAGCCGAAGAACAGGCCGGTGAACAGCGAGACGCCGAAGGCCAGGTAGATCGAGTACGGGGCAATCGCCGGTTGTACCCCTGCGATGGTGAACCGGGAGACGAGGACGCCGAATGCGATCCCGATCATCCCGCCGAGCAACGAAAGGATCACCGCCTCGGTGAGGAACTGTCGGATGATGTCCCGGCGGTCGCCGCCGATGGCCTTGCGGATTCCGATCTCCCGGGTCCGTTCGGTGACCGATACCAGCATGATGTTCATGACGCCGATTCCGCCGACCAGCAACGAGATCCCGGCCACCGCGGCCAGCAGGATCGTCAGCGTGTGGCTGGACGACGAGGAGGCCGCCAGGATCGAGGCCGCGTTGTAGACGATCACGTCGGTGTTCACGGCCGAGACGTGGTGGCGCGCATCCAGGATGTTTTGGACCTCGTTCTGCGCCGCCGCGGTGGCCGCCGGCGAGGTCGCCTCCACCGCGATGCCGGACAGTTCGCCCGCCCCGCCGGGGTTGTAGCCGTAGAGCGCGTCCTCGGTGGCGGTGATCGGGGCGATCACCTTGTCGTCCAGGTCGGTCTGGCCGGAATAGCCCTTGGCGCCGAGAATGCCGACCACGGTGAAGGCCTGACCGTTGAAGCGCACCTGTTGGCCGACCAACTCCGACGGGTCGCCGTTCACGAGGTCGGAGGCGACGCTTACGCCCACATCGGCGACCCGGGTGTGCGCGGCGTTCTGTGCGTCGGTGAAGGCGGTGCCTGCCGAGATCGTGTCGTTGTCGATCCCGAAGTAGTTTGCCGTGGCGCCGACGAACGAGGCCACGGTGTGCGAGGAGGTGCCGTTCTGGGCGCCCACGCTGCGGACCGAGACCATCGGGGCCACCGCGCCGACGTCCGGCGCGGTGGTCTTGTCGGCGAGCGCGGTTGCGTCGTCGAAGGACAATTGCGAAACATGATCATGGGTGCCGTTGTCGGCCTTGATCTTGATACCCAGGATCTGCCGCAACTGACTCTGGAAGCGGCTGCCGTGGCCACCGTTGCCGGACGGCATCGGGACGACGTTGAGGGTGCTGGAGCCCAGCCGCGCGATCGAGGCGGCAACCGCCTCGTTGGAGCCCGTGCCCACGGCCACCAGGGTGATTACGGAAGCCACACCGATCACGATGCCGAGCATCGTCAGCAGCGAACGTAGTTTGTTCGCGATGATGCCGCGCCAGGCGAATCGGGTGCTCTCCCGCAGCCGCACGTCAGCCGCCGGGGGTCAGCGAGACCGCGGCGATCGACAGGATCTGCTTGTTGCTGCAGGTCTTCCCCGACATGGCGACGAAGGCCGCGGCGGTGCTGCCCGGCGCGTACACGCGCAGCCCGTCCACGGTGGCCACGGTGCAGTTCGGGAAGTTCAGGTACTGGACGATCCGCAGCGTCGCGTAGGCGGTGTGGCCGGCCTTGACCACGACGTCCTTGACCGACCCGGTGCGGGTGGCCGAGGAGCCGACCTGGTTGCCGGTCGAGCCGACGTAGGAGACTCCGGGATGGCCGTCCAGGTAGCAGCTGTGTCCGGTGATGTTCTTGAACGTCAGGTCCTGGTAGATGCTGCCCGCGGCGCCTTCGGAATTGCCCAGGCCGATGCGCAGGTCGAGTCCCTCGCGGCATCGCGGCACCGAGGTCGCCGCGTTCGCCGCCGCCGGGATCATCGCTCCGGTGGCGGCGGCCGCCACCACACACGTCCCGATCGCCACTGCATTTCGGCGCCACCCGTGCATCGAACCGAGGACGTTCATCGGAGTCTCCCATCGACCGTTTGGTGACAACATAAATGCCCCAACCTGGCGCGGCCGGCCGGCCGGAGAGATCCGAAGCCGGCTCACAGTCGAGTTGTCCGTCCGCTAATCGGTTTTGGGAGTGGAATCTGATTGCCAGTCAGCCACTGGGCACCGCCCTCGCGTGACGTCCGAAGAACCGGTCGCTATAGCGACCGAGTCTTCGGACGTCCGGCTTTGCCGGGGCGGGAAGCGGCCGGACCGCGGGGCGTCTTCACTGGTGGTCCGCCGGCCCCACGTGGGTGTGCAGCCAGTCGGTCAACGGGGCCAGCGAGCGCCACAGCTTGGCGATCTCGGTGCGCCCGCGGGCGCTCGAGAGCCAGTCCGGGAAGCCCAGTTCGCGATGGGCAGTCAATGTCTTGTGCGCCAGCAGTTCGGCCCGGGGGTGGTCCTTCGGGAATCCGGTAGGGACCCGGGTCAGTCGCTCGCCGCCGATGCTGAACCCCTTGGCCCGTACCGATTTCAGTGCTTTCTCCAACTGCGGACCGACGATGTCGTCGCCGATCCCGCGGCGCAGTCGGGCGACTTGATCCGGCGTGGTCCGCCAGTACCCGGCGGCCACGAAGAGCCCCGCCGCCGAGACCTGCACGTAGACCGACGACGAGTCGAACCAAGCGCCCTGATGGGTCTTGTAGGGCGTTTTGTCCTTCGCGAAGCGGACGTCGCGGTAGGGCCGGAACGGTTTGCCCTCACCGAACTCGGCGGCCAACTCGGCGACCAGGGCCTCCATCGGGGCGCGCACGGACTGGTCGTAGACATCCTTGTGCGCGGTCCAGAACGACTTGGAGTTGTCTGCCTCGAGGTCGTCGTAGAAGTCCAGGGCAGCGGTGGGGAATCCGGCGAATTTCACGGGCGGCACCTTATGCAGTTCCCGTCGCCGGAGTTCCCCCGGCCGCGTTTCCCCCGGCCGCGTTTCCGCCGGCCGCGTTTCCGCCGGCCGTGGTCCCGCTCGCGTCGGCCGGGGTGGCTGGGCTGCGCCGGGCCAGCACAGCGCCGCACCCCGACGCGACCGCGATCGTCACCAGTGCACCCATCATCAACGCCGCGGGTTCGCCGGGTCGCAGCTTGTGCAACTGGGTGCCCAGCGTCGCCGCGGCGACCGGAACGCCGAGTTGGGCCGCCGCCAGGGCGCTCGCAACCGGCGGTTGCCCCATCAGGGCGCCCACCAGGTGGGTGGCCACCGCGCCGAGGCCGAGCAGGATGCCCAGCAGGATGTAGGCCGGGTGCTGGCCCAGCGCCCGCAGGTCGAGCGAGGCCCCCAACCAGATGAAGAACAACGGACCGAGGAAGCCGTCGGTGATGCCGAACATCTGGCGGGCCAGTCGGCGCGGCTCGCCCACCGCCGTCACGGCGATTCCCACGCCGAACCCGGCCAGCATGATTGACACGTGGGTCTGGGTGGCGATCGCGGCCAGCCCGAACAGCACGAGCAGACTGACCCGCAGTTCCAGGGCGAAGTTGCGCTTCTTGGACAACTCGTGGGCGCGGTTCTGCCAGCCGTCCCGGTCGACGCGGCGATAGATCACGAAGAAGACCGCGGCGCTGGCGAGCACGACCACCGCGCCGATCGCGGAACGACCCGCCCGGGGCGGGTCGATGGCCAGTGGTAGCAGCACGATCCCCGCTGCGTCGGCGAGGGCCACCTGCGGCAGCAGGTTCACCACGACCGGCCCGGTGATCCCGGCGCCGTCGAGGATCGGCAGGATCAGCGCGGCCGATGACGAGGCGAGCAGCACCGCATACAACGGGGCGTGACCGGTGCCGAACGCCTTCGAGATCGCGACCCCGACCACCACGGCCGCCAGACCCACCGTCGCCGCGCGCGCCGCCCCGGCCCGCAGTGCAGGGCGCAGCGCCGGGTCCCGTACCGGCACGTGGGTGCCGGCGACGAACATCACCAGCGCGAACCCGATGTCGGCCAGGAACGTGAATGTGGGGTTGCTCGCGTCGAGCTGCCGAAACCCGGTCGGGCCGAGGGCCACGCCCGCGATCAGTTCACCGATGACCACCGGGATGTGCAGCTTGGCGGGCAGGGCGAGCAGCGGTCCCAGCAGGCCGACGGCGACGATCAGCGTAAGCGTGTTGAACGTCACCGGCTAGCCCGTCGGGGCACCGCCGTCGGCTGACGCACCGTCATCTGACGGTGCTCACGGGCGCCGGCGCTGGGCCCGGGGAGTCGGCGATCCGGCACGGGATGTCGGTGTTCTCGTCCACGTAATAGCTCGCACATACGCGGTGGTAGCCGTCGGCCACCAGCAGCGGCGCGGGCACCCGCGCATCGCCGCGGACCAGGAGGATGGGGGACAGCGACTTCTCCTTGGCCACCTTGTCGAGGTCGACCACGACGTGGGAGTTGGTCTGGGGCAGCAGCGCCAGACCCGAGGCCCGCAGGATGTCCTTCGCCTTGCGGTGCGTCACCTGAGCCTGTCGCAGGCCGTCGACGATTTGTTTCACCGCATCGTCGGGCAGCACCAGCGACAGGTAGGCCGCCGCTGCCGGGTAGTCGTGCTCCTGCGGGGCGTCCTGCCAGATGATCTTGGGCATCGATGGCCTCCGGTCGGGATCGATTCGGCGAGGAGCCCGGAGGTTGGGACCCTGGCACAGGTGTGAACGGCTGAGCAACCGGGCGGGCGCACCTCGGCGAGGCGTCGTCGGCACGGTTCGGGCCTGCTGCCATATTTGCCGACGTGATGATCTTGCAGCCTCCGGGCTCCCTCGGCCGAATCGCCCGCTCCGCCCGCCGCGTCTGCGCCGGCGCGCTCACGCTGAGCGTGGCGTTGACCTTGTCGGCCTGCAAACACGGCGGCTCCTCCTCGGCCTCGTCGGACTCGGTGTCCTCGGCCTCGTCGGCCGCACCGTCGGCGCAGCCGTCCACCACGGGCGACTCCGGCGCGACGGCCACGCCTGGCGCGAGCACCGGCGCCTCGGCCTCGCTGCCGGTGCCCAACAACCCGTTCCCGACGGCCTCGCCGTTCCCCGAGGGCGACAAGACGCAGCCCGGGATGCCCGCGATCACGGCGAACGCGACCGCGTTCGACAAAGAACCGACGATCGCCAAGGGCACTGGTACGGCGCCGTCCAACCTGTTCGTCCGGGACCTGATCGTTGGCACAGGCAAGACCGTCGTGGCCACCGACACGGTGAACGTGCGTTACGTGGGGGCGTTGTACTCCGACGGGACGGTCTTCGACGCGTCCTGGAAGTCCGGCTCGGCTCCGGTCGCCTTCCCGCTGTCCGGTGTGGTGCCCGGCTTCGCAGGCGGGATCGTCGGGATGAAGATCGGTGGCCGGCGCGAGATCTCCATCCCGGGATTCCTCGCGTACGGCCCCAACCCGCCGTCCCCCGCCATCCCGCCGGATGCCGCTCTGGTGTTCGTGGTGGACCTGGTCTCGATCCAGTGAGGTGGGGATCGGGCGTCCCGGCCCGATCCGCCTGTGCCGTTGGTACGTCCGGTCCGGTTTAGGGAAGCGGAAAGTTATCGCAGGGCCGAGTCCAAGCCGGCGGAAAGGAATTCGGCCCACTCTTTGGGTGACGTGCTGTTGCCGTCCGTGACCCGAATTGATGGAGCCTGCCTTGTCCGCCACCATTGCCTCCCACCGCGCTGCCGTCGCCCGTGCCGTGCCGGCCCGACTGGGCTGGACGCTGCGATTCGCCGGGGCCGCGCTGTCCTTCGGCGTCTACTGGATCCACGTTCAGGACCAGGGTGGATTCCCGGGCAACAACACCGGCTGGATGCGCCCCGGGTATTACGCCCTGGAGGTCGCGGCCGTGCTGGTCGCGATCGCGCTGATGATCGCGAACGGACGGTTGTTGCGCCGCGCCTGGCTGCTCGCCGCCGGCGTCGCGCTCGGCCCGATGGTTGGGTACATACTCACCCGCAGCACCGGCCTGCCGGGGGACATGGACGACAAAGGCAACTGGACCCAGCCGCTCGGGTTGCTGAGCTTGGCCGTTGAGGGCGTACTGCTGGTGCTGGCGTTGCTGATGTTGCGGCGCGTCACTTCGCCGGGCCGGCCTGACTGACGCCTCATCAGGCCTAAACTCGTGGCCCATGCGCGAGGTCACGACCGCGACGGGGTTGCGGACCACCGCCGCGATCCTCGTCGGTGGGGTCGGGCTGATCTTCGCGACGATCCCGGGCCCGAAGCCGCCGCCGCACGTCGACGTGATGATGACGGCGACCGGCATCAAGCTGGCCGGGACCAGGAGCGTCACCTCGGGTTGGGTCACGTTCCGGATTTCCGCGCCCGACGGGGAACACCACCTGTGGCTGGTCAGCCCGAGCGTGGGACCGCGCGGCGACGTGAGCACGCCCGCCGGCGACATCCGGTCCCTCTGGTCGGTCAACGCGGCCAACCCCAGGGCGAGCACGGTCACCACCCCGCACCGTCCGAGCGCCGACCCGCAGATGGTCGCCGGTTACCAGCGGACCGCCCAGGAGTCCTTGATTGCGCTGGGCGGTGCCTGGGTGGACGCTGGGCACCCGGCCACGATCAGTGCGGAGCTGCCCGCCGGCGACGTCTACCTGGAGGATCTCGGCGCCTCGGCCGTCTCCGATGCGGTGCTGCACGTCGGCTGGGGGAAGTACCCGCCCATGCCGGCCCGGCCGGTGGGGGAGATCACCGAGGGCGACGACAATTTCGTCTTCGCCCCGCCCGTGCTGCCCGGACACGGCACGCTGGAGTTGGCGAACGCTGATGACACCGAGACCGGCTACCACTTCCTGGTCATCCGAGCCATGGCCGCCGGAGCTACTCGGGAGGACGTCGAACGCTTCTTCTCGTCCGGGACCGGGCCCTCGCCGTTGGCGTCGGCCGCCCTGATGAGCGCGCCGCTGTCCGCGGGCCAGTCGCAATTCCTGAGCTACGCCCTGCCGTCCGGCGAGTACGCGATTCTGGACGCGTGGATGGACCCGGTCACCGGACGGGTCCTGGCCGGCGACGGCGCCCTGACCACGATCCGGCTGCGGTGAGCTGTCGCGCCTGCGCCCGGCGAAGCCACGCTCAGGTTGCGACGGGTACACCGAAGTGATCTTGCGACATTCATTCGGCGGTCGCCGCTGCGTCGTGCCGGGTGCCTAGGTTTGCCAGGAGCCCAGGCGTGGACGTCGAACGGAGACCACGATGCGAAGCTCGTACGCCGCGGTCGAGCATCCCGGGATGTGCCCGTTGTGCGGGTCCGAGGTCGAGCAGTACGAGGACTCCGTCACCGGGATCGATCACCTCTGCCCGGTGTGCCTGGCTGATTTGTCGGTGCCGGACCCGGGCCCGCTGGTCCAGCCCGAACCCGGTCGGGTGCGGTCGCGGCTTGCCGGGCCGTTCCGGGCGCGCCCGCGCCGCTGACTGTTGACGGCTCCGAGGGCGCCGGCCACGGCTGGGGCACAAGGACGTCGGCCACCGGCGTGCCGTACCCGGGCGGTTTCGGGTCGGTGTAGTGCGGGAAGTCGCCGGTGCGCCACGAATCCAACTGCTTCTCCGGGACGCTGTTCAGCCAGTCGGCCACCTCGCGGTAGCTGACGCAGCGCACCTCCGGCTTGTTGCAGGTCTCCTTCAGGAAGCCGGCCAGCGCCTTGGTGTACGCACCGTGGTGCCACATCTCGGGGTGGTAGCCGATGTACAGCGGGGCGCGGTCGCCGGTATAGGACTTCTCGAAGTAGGTCCGCAGGGTGTCCAACGTCTGCTGGCTCCACTTGTCGGCCGACGCCGCAGGCACCTGCTTGGGCTCACACCCGGGGTCGTGCCAGGCGCAGATGTTCCAGTCCATGCCCAACTCGTCGTGGGTGGACCCGTATAGGGGCAGGGTGGCCAGCGGGAACACCCACAGGTTGGTCGGTCCGGTGTTGGAGGCGCCACGGTTCGGCCACCGGATCTGCGGGGTCGGGCTGGTGTCGTAGGTGTACCCGTGCTTGGCCAGCACCGGGTACAGGTAGTGGAAGTTGCCTTCCAGGCAGGGGGTTCGCGAGCCGACGATGTCGGCCGAGGTGAAGCCCAGGTTGACCGGCGGGTCGAGGTGGTTGGTCTGGTTGGCGTTGTCGACCATCTTGTTGAACTGTTCGATCTCCTGCTCCCAGTCCGCGGAGCTGAAGGACCCGACGGCGCCCTTGGCGTTGCCGCAGATGTGGCCGCCGAAGTGCGTGCCGATCTCGTTCCCCTCGGCGTAAGCGCCCTTCAGGTTGTTCATCTCGTGGCGCACGGCATCGGTCTGGGTCTCACCGGGCAGCGGTTGGACGTGGTTGAACGCGAAGCCCATGTGCGAATTGCCCGGACCGAGTTGCGGAGCGTCGTAGGTGTGCTCGGTCTGGCTGGTCAGCAGTTGCAGGCCGGTCAGGAAGAACGTCATGCGGGCGTTGTACTCGCGCGACACCTGGCGCCAGTAGTCGAATATCGCGTAGTGCCCCTCGGGACTGGTGATCGCATCCCCGGAGTCGTCGAACGCGGTCACCACGATCTGCGGCGGGCGCTGCCCGGTGGGGACGGCGCCCAGCGCCGCCGGCCCGACGCGCGCGGTCGCGGCCGGTGGGTCGGTCGGTGCCCGCCGCGCCGCCGCCAGGTCGGTCTGCGGCGTGCGCACAGTGATTGCGGCCGGTGCCGCCGCGTTTGTGGCGCCGCAGGCGGCCAGCGCGGTCAGGAGCAGGGCGGTTGCGCCTGCGCAGAGGGTTCTGGGGAACATGCGGTCAGGGTGCCGGCGCGTGGATGACAAATCCGGATATTTGCCAAACGATGCCGAGATCCGCGTGCTGGACGACCGAGGTGCGGCTTGTCGGTGCGTCGCTGCGCGAGGAAGACCCCGGCCAGTATCACGACGGTGCCGACCAGATTCGCGCCCATGGGCTCGCCGAGGAACACCGCGCCGAGTGCTATCGAGGTGACCGGCATCAGGTAGGTGACGGTGCTGGTCGCCGCCGGCCCCTCGTCGCAGACCAGCCGGTAGTTGAGCACGTATGCCAGGCCCGTGCCGCCCAGTCCGAGCGCGGCGACGGCAACGAGCACCTCCGGATGCGGGTGGACCGCCGAGCGGCCGACGAACGGCAGCGCCAGCAGCGCCCAGGCCGTTGCCGCGATCAGTTGGCCCGCGGCCAGAACCAGTGGCGGAATCCCGCGGCCCACCAGTCGCCGCCCCATGTAGACGAACGACATGCCGTACGCGGCCGAGGCGATCAGGCAGGCGACCGAGCCGCCGACCGTCCCGGAATGCGCGGCGTCCCAGGGCGCGAGCAGCAGCACGGCGCCGGCGAACCCGACCACCAGCCCGGCGACCCGACGTGCCCCGAGCGCGGCCGCGTCCGGTCCCCGGCCGCTCGTGCCGAGCAGGCCGAAGGCGAACGTGCACAGCGGCGTGGTGGCGTTGATCGCGCCGGCGATCGTGGAGTCGACCGACTGCTCGCCGACGCCGAACAACGTGTACGGCAACGCATTGGCGAAGAACGCGGCCAACGCAAGCGCTCGCCACGTCGCCCCGTCCCGCGGCAGCCGCAGCCCCCGGGCGCGCACCACGGCGGCGAGGACGGCGGCGCCGATGGCCAGCCGGGCGGCGGTGAGCTGCACCGGGGACATGCCGTGCAACGCGAGCTTGATCCACAGGAAGCTGGATCCCCACAGCATCGCAAGCATTCCGAGGCGGGCCGCGCTTCCTGGTTTCACGCGCCCAGCCTGCCCGACCGTCCGCCGCGGCCGCCGGCCGTTTTCCGCCGCCGATCCGACGGCGCGATCCGACGGCGCGATCCGACGGCCCGATCCGACGGGGTGTCATCCGGACCGACACCATCAACCGTGTTTCCTCGCGGCGGGTCGTGCCACAAGGGGTGACACCCCGTGCGCCGAGGTCGCGTGCCGCAAGGGGTGACACCCGGTGAGCCGAGGGTGCGTGCCACAAGGGGTGTCACCCGGACCGACACCATCAACCGTGTTTCCTCGCGGCGGGTCGTGCCACAAGAGGTGACACCTGGTGAGGCCGAGGGAGCGTGCCGAGGTCGCGTGCCGCAAGGGGGTGACACCCGGTGCGCCGAGGGCGCGTGCCGCAAGGGGTGACACCCCCGTGAGCCGAGGGTGCGTGTCCAGGGCGGGTGCTACTTGGACATCGGCTGGACCGGCAGCGCCTGGAGCGACCTGAGCGTGTCCGGCGACTGCGCCTCCATCCAGTTGATCAGCTGGGTGAACGTGACGCACTTGGTCTCGGGTCGGCCGCAGGTCTCGGAGATGAACTGGCCCAAGGCCTGGGTGTAGATGCCGCCGTTCCAGTTGGCGAAATGGTCGCCGAGGATCAGCGGTGCCCGGTTGCCGTTGAAGAGCGCCTGATAGGCGTTGCGGTAGGTGTCCAGGACCTGCTTCCCGTAGGCCGGGCGCAGCGCGGGCGACCCGTCGACGGCGTGGGTCTGCATGTCGTAGAAGTTGTAGTCCATCGAGAGTACCGGTCTGCCGGTCCCGGCCGCGTGCAACTCCTGCATCGGGATCTCCCAGATGCCGGTCCCGGGGTCCTTCTTCGGCCACTGCAGGTAGCCGTAATCGCTGGTGTCGTAACGGAATCCGAACGACTTCAGCACCGGGAACAGGACGGACGGCTTGTACTCCAGGCACGGCGTGCGCTCGCCGACGACCTCGGAATCCTTGAACGGCATGGCGCCGGCGTTGGGGTCGTCGGCGTTGGTCCGCCAGTTGTCGAGGAACGAGTACCACTGGGTCAGCTCGCTGCGCCAGTCGTCGGCGGTCCAGTGCAGGCCGCCGCTCGCGCCGCAGAAGTGACCGACGAAGTGGGTGCCGATCTCGTTGCCCTCCAGGTACGCCTGGCGCACCTGTTCCATCCGCGCCGCGACGTCGGCGTCGCTGTCGGCCCAGCCGATGTCGGACGAGCCCGGCTTGTGGTGCGGCGCGTTGTAGAGGTTCTTCTTGCTGCCCGGGACCAGGTACGGCCCGGACAGGTAATACGTCAGGTGCGCGCCAACCTGGTTCGCGATGTTCCGGTAGTAGTGCCAGCGGTCCAGGCTGCCCGCGCCGTCGAACGAGATCACGATGAACTGCGGCGGCTTCTCGCCGGGCGCCAACCGGTGCGCCGACGGGCCACCGTCGGCCGCGACGGTCGAGGCGGAGGTGGGTGTCGGGGTGGCCGACGTGGTGGTGGTCGGTTGGACCGCGGGAGCGGCCGGGGCAGCGGCCACGGGCGGAGGCACTTCCAGCGGCGCCCCGGCCGAGGCTCGTCGCTCCAGCGGGTTGCTGCACCCGACCAGGCCGGCGGCAAGGGCGAGCGTCAGGAATGCGCGACCTGTCAATTTCACGTTGCGGGGGATGCACAGGGTCACCCGGTGAACCTAAACGTGCTACACGTCCATGTCGTCGGCCTTGTCCCGTCCTGTACCGCTATAGGGAGAACGCATACCGGACTTTTCGCTCATCGGGGTAAATCGGTGACAATCGGCACTGTCGGTCGCCGGCGCGGACCTCGAGCGGCCGTGGAGCTCGTTGAGTGCGCGACCAGCGTTGCAGCGCGGGCGAGCGGGCGGCCCGGGTACGCGAAGGTCGCCTGGGTAAGGAGCGGGCGTGACGATTCGGGTAGTCGGTGCGGGACTGGGCCGGACCGGTACGGCGTCGCTGCGGTTGGCCCTGGCTCAGTTGCTGGGCGGGCCCTGCTACCACATGCTCGAGGTGCGCCGGCGCCCGTCCGACGCGGAGATCTGGGCCGATGCGTTCACCGGAAGCCCACCGGACTGGCCCAAGTTCTTCGGCGACTACTCGGCCGTCGTCGACTGGCCTGCGGCCGCGTTCTGGCAGGAGCTGTCCGAGGTCTGTCCGGACTCGCTGATCCTGCTCTCCACCCGCGACGCGGACGACTGGTGGCGCAGCGCGTCCAACACGATCTTCCTCGCCCTCCAACGGGCCTTTGCTCCTGACGCACCGTCAGACAGTTGGACCCGCATGGTACGGGCGATGATGCCGGGCTTCACCGTCGACTGGCAGGACGAGACGAAGGCCAAGGCGGCGTTCCTGGCCCACAACGACCACGTCCGGGCGACGGCGCCCGCGGATCGGCTCGTCGAGTGGCAACCCGGCGACGGTTGGGGCCCGATCTGCGCAGCATTGGGCCTGCCGGAACCCACCGAGCCCTTCCCGCACGTGAACACCACGGACGAGTTCCGAGCAATGCTCGGCCCGTCCTGACTGCCCGCCCCGCCCCCCGCTCCAGAACTCCGTTGCGTCCGGCCAAGTGGTCGCTATCAGCGTCGACTTGGCCGGACGTCCGGAGGGGGAACGGGGGCAGGGGCGGCCGTCGGGTGGCTCAGGCCTCGGTCGGCTCGCCGCCGGCGTTCAGCGCGTACTGCAGGTTGGCGTTGATCCGGTCCCGCTGGTCGGCGGGCAGCCGGGGGCCGGCCAACAGGGCGCGGCAGGCGATAGCCGACTCGACGTGCCGGCCGCGCCAGTAGGCGGCCATCGCGTACTCGTCCTCGGCGCGCCAGTCGTAGGTGGCGTCGTCGACGAACAGCCGGTCGTCCGGGCGCGGGATCGTGGTCGCGGCGGCGGCGAAGAGCTCGGCCAGCGCGTGCCGGCCGCCGTGCTCGCGGTAGTAGCGGGCCAAGGCCACCAGCGGTTCGGCCCGGGTGGACCGGTGCTGCCAAGCGGCCAGATAGGCGTGCACGACCATCGGCTCCGGAAGGCCGAGTTGCTCGGACAGCGTGGCGATCTGGTAGTGGCAGTACCAAACCTCCTCGTCCCAGCCGCCGAGGATAGCCCGGTGGGTGAAGGTGTCGATCGCGGCCATCAGGTCGCCGGCTTCCCGCAGCGCCTGGGCCAGGCCGAAGACGTAGCGGGGGTTGTCCGGGTCCTCGACGAGGGCCTGGCGTAGCAGCGCGACATCGCGCTGCGGCCGCCCGGCCTGGCCGGAGCCGTCCGCATTGTCGACATACCAGACGGTGCGCAGCTCGGCCGCCCGGACATCGCCGAGCTCCAGGTACTCCTGGGTGACCCCCTGCCAACGGGCCGCCTGGTCACGGCGCAGCAGATGGACCTGGTCGTAGCGCATGGTGGTGTTGCGCACCCGGAACTTGTACGCGGGCGCGGTCAGCCACTGCCGCCAGGTCGGGTCGTCGACGCGCAGTTCGGAGTCGGCGTCCAGGAACAGCAGGTAGTCGAAGTCGAGGCCCGACTCGCGGGCGGCGTTCAGCGCCCGGTTGCGGGCGTGTGCGAAGTCGCCGAAGTGGCCGTGGACCAGCAGTCCGGGGATCCCCCGGGCGGCGAAGTGCGCGGCGATCAGCGCCGGCGTGTCGTCCAGCGAACCGGTGTCGAGAATCACCCACGCGTCGACATGGCCGTCCGTGGCCGCCAGGCATCGTCCGATGATTGACGCCTCGTCCTTGACGATCATGTTCAGGCACACTTTCGCGCCCATGTGATCTCCTCGTTGTCATGCGGCCGGCACCGCGAATCCGCCCAGGTGTCCCGGTTCAGTTCCACCGGTATGCAGGTATTTGGTATGGCGAACAGGTGTGGCGCAGCAATGAGATTGGGCCGAATGGGATCAGGAATCCGCCCGATCGGCGTGCAGCCCGTGGCGTCGGTTCGCGAGGGTGGCGAGCCGTTCGTCGAGCTCGCTCTGCTCGCCACGCAGCACGGCTGCGCGCCGGTCGAGGCGGCCCCGCTCGGCCGCGAGTTCCGCGGCCCGGCGTTCGATCACCGCGGTTGAACGCACCGGGGCGCCGACGATTCAGACCGCGGCCGAGCTACCGGTCCGGTGCAGGGTCCAGTACTGCAGCGCCCACCAGACCTCGAACGTCGCCTCCAGCCCGGACAGATCGACGCGGGCCAGCTGTTCGAATCGTCCCAGCCGATGACGCAGGGTGTTCTGATGGATCGACAGATCCGCAGCGCCCCGGGCCACGCTGCAGTCCGCCCGCAGGTAGGTCGCCACGGTGCCGAGCAGTGCCTCGGCACCCGGTCCGGTCGCCAGCACCGGCGCGAGGTAGCGGGCGAACAGCGCTTCGCCCAGTTCGCCCTCCTCGACGACGGCGATGCGGATGCTCAGGCTGGACTGGTCGACCAGGCCGGTGCGGCGAAACCGGATCGCGACGTTCAGCAGCCGGGTCGCCTCGGCGTAGGCGTGGCTCAGCGCGGGCAGGTGGACCGGTCCGCTGACCGCGGCCACGCCGTCGAGGTCGGGCAACACCGGGCGCGTCGAGAGGATCCCGGCCAGGTCGCCGTCGACCGGTCCGGCCAGCGCCGCCGAACGGCGCGACGAGCGAGCGGCGGCTTCGATGGCCTTGAGTGCGGCCGGCGCCGCGGCGGGCGCCACGCGGGCCCGCAGCACCCAGTACTCGCCGTCCGGCACCAGGTTGTAGGCGCCGCCGATCTTGACCAACTCGCCGGCCGGCAGCCCGCCCGACAGCACTCGGGCGAGGAACGTCAGGCGTTGTTGCTCCTCACGCCGGGCGATCTCCACGTCGATCTGGCGGCGTGCGGCGACCAACTCGTTTGAGATCTCGTCCACGAGTTCCCAGAGTTGCTGCACGCCGCGCAGCGTCGTCTCCAGCGGCACCTCCGCCTCGGCGGCGCACTCGACGACCGCGTCGCGCAGCACTCGCATGACCCGGCGGTAGGCCGCTACCACGTCCTCGGCCGGGATGCCTTGCATGGCTCGGTGGCGTCCGGACTGGTGCTCGTCCTCGTCCACGTCGTCCGGCAGATCGGCGTCGCCGCACAGCATCTGGGCCACTCGGATCACGTTGCGCCGACAGGAGCGAGCCAGGGCATCCTTGGGCAGGCGGCGGTAGGACCGGATGGCCCGCAGCTCCTCGAGCTGACGGGCCGTCAGCTCGGCGCTGCGGCGCAGCAGCGCGGCCGCGACCGGGGCGAATGCCCCGTCGGCATCCGTTGGGGAAATCTCCAATCGCATGGGCCGGATGATAGAGGATCCTCCGTTGTCGCCCACAGATGACCGCCGTGATGATGTGGCCCACCCACCAAGCCCACATCCAGATGAAGAGGATCGGCGATGGAATTCCTCGAAGTTGTCGGCACACGTCGCAGCATCCGCTGGTTCAAGTCGTGGGAAGCGGTCTCCCGCGCGCAGGTCCAGGAAATCCTCGAGGTCGTGCGGCACACCACCTGCCCGGGAAACCTCCAGCCGTGGCGGGCGATCGTGGTCTATCGCGACGAGCTGGACGACGAGACCCGCGACATCCTGCTCGCGGCCGGCAACTGGCAGGGCGCGCACGTGCAGTCGCCGGTGTGGATCTACTGGTACGCCGACGAGGAGGCCGCCTACCCGCAGGAGTTCGCGACCAACACGCATCTGCTCTGCGACGTCGGTGCCCTGCCCGCCGCCTACGGATGGAGCAAGCAGCGCATCGACGAGGCCATATTCAAGGCCATGGAAGCCCCCGAGGGCATGTTCTCGATCAACGAGATGCTGCACGAGCTGCCGCGCGAGGCCTCGGCGATGGTCGCCCACGCCGAGACCGTGGGCGCGTGCGCGGTGGCCTGTCTGGCCGCGGTCAACCTGGGCCTGGGCACGTGCCTGCACATCATCAGCAAGGGCACCAAGCTGGAAGGCGTCAACAAGGTGCTCGGCGTGCCCTCGACGTTCATCCCGGTCTACATCCAACTGGTCGGCCACCCGGCCGAGGCCATGGAGGCCGGCGGACAACGGCCGCGCTTCGGCTTCGACAAGCTCTACTGCGAGGGCAAGTGGGGCAACCCGCTGCGGCGCGAGGAGGCCGTGGTCGAGCGCATGGTCGAGGAAAAGCTCATCCAGCCCTCGGCGCCGTTGCCGAACCGCTTCGAGGAACTGAAGTTCCTGGCGCGCATGTACGGCTACCCCGAGGTCCAGGAAGGCTGATCTCCTCAATGGAGAACCTCCAGTCTTATGCCACTGTGCAGAAGTGGCTGGCGGCTGATCGTGGGCCGTTGCTGCCCCGGCGGGAGGACCCCGAGCACAAGCTCAAGGTGCTCGGGGCCTACCTGGACCACGTCGGGGTCGACCCGGACGAGCTGATCGCGACGTCGAGCAATCTGATCGAGGGCGGCACCGACACCTGCAACGGCTACCTGAAGGCGCTCAAGGTCTGGTTGGCCGACCAGGGACTGCCCGACGGCGAACGGACCCGGCGGGAGAACCTGATCCGGGGCTTCTTCATCGCGAATGCCATCAAGGTGATGACCAAGCCGTATACCGACGTCTATCGACGAAACCTGCCGAGGTGAACGTCGGCGTTCTGCTCGACCAAGCAGGTGCCGGGTACGGCGACCGGACCGCGTTCGTGTTCGAGGGCGTGACGCGCAGCTGGGCCGAGTCGACCGAACGCGCGACCGCCCTCGGGCACGTCCTGCGGGCGGCCGGGGTCGGGCCGGGCGACCGGGTGGCGCTGTACCTGCAGAACTGCCCGGAGTTCATCGAGGCGATGTTCGCGACCTGGCGGATCGGGTCGATCATCGTCCCGTTGAACGCCACCTATACCCCTGACGAGTTGGACTACCACCTCACCGACTGCGGTGCCTCGGTGGTGCTCACCGACGCCGCATGCCTTGCCAACGTGCAAAAAGTGGCCCGGGTGCCGTTCGTGCTGGCCGGGCCGGACGGCGACCTGGAAGGCCTGCTGGCCCAGCATCGCGGGGTACCGTTGCCGGTGGTGGACCGGGCGGCCGAGGACGTCGCCTGGATCGGCTACACCTCCGGCACCACCGGGCGTCCCAAGGGCGCGATGAACTCCCACCGGGCATTGCTCGCGCAGGCCATGAGCACCCTGGCCGACGTGCAGCGACTGGAGACCGAGCAGGTCACCATGCACGCGGCACCGCTGTCGCACGGCAGCGGCTACAACGCGATCGCCTACACGATGAAGGCGTGCACCCAGGTCATCCACCAACGTTGGGGCTTCGACCCGGCGCTGTTCTGCGAGCAGGTCGAGCGCTACCGGGTCACCGCGATGTTCCTGGTGCCCACCCAGATCAACATGGTGGTCAACCACCCCGAGGCCCGCCGGCGCGACCTGAGCAGCCTCGAGTGGATCATGTACGGCGGCGCCCCGATGTACCGCGAGCACCAGAAGCGCGCGCTCGATCTGCTCGGCCCGGTGCTCGTGCAGATCTTCGGGCAGACCGAATCCCCGATGTCGGGCACCGTGCTTCGGCGTGAGGAGCACGCGTTCGCCGACGACGATCCGCGGACGCACTCGGTCGGTCGCGCGCGACTGGGCAACGAGATCGCGATCCTCGACGCCGCCGACAACCTCGTGCCACGCGGGGTGAGCGGGGAGGTCTGCATCCGCGGCGACACGTTGATGAACGGCTACTGGCAACGCCCCGAGGCGACGGCGGAAACGCTGCGCGGTGGCTGGCTGCACACCGGCGACGTCGGAAAGCTCGATGACTACGGCTATCTGCACATCCTCGACCGGCTCAAGGACATGATCATCTCCGGCGGGCTGAACGTGTACCCGCACGAGGTCGAGGACGTGCTGACCCGGCATCCCGGCATCGCCGAGGCCTGCGTGGTCGGCATCCCGGACGAGAAGTGGGGCGAGGCGGTGCACGCCGTCGTGGTGGCCGCCGACGCCGGCCTGGACGCCGATGCCGTGCTGCAGCACGCCCGCGAGCACCTGGCGGGCTACAAGCGCCCGAAGTCGGTGGAGTTCGTCGAGGCACTGCCCAAGACCTCCTACGGGAAGATCGCCAAGCGTGAGGTACGCGCCCGCTACTGGGCGCACCTCGACCGTGCGGTCTGAGGCGAGGACCAGGTGCCCGACCCCGACGAACCGAAGGCCCCGGCTCCATCCCCCGCGAAGCCCGAGGCCGCGGTCGACCCGGCGGCGATGCTGGAGCGGATCGAGGGCGACGTGCTCGAACCGCTGGCCTTCTCGGGGGAGGCGCTGGCCCGGAGACTGTTCGGCCCGCGCCGCGACAAACAGAGCTGACCCAGCGTCAGTCCGCCTTGCCGGCAGCGGTTCCCGGGCCGCGACGGCCTCTTCGGAAACGTCCGGCCAGGTAGTGATCTGACGGTTCATCAGTAGGACTTCGGCAGGCCGAGCACGTGCTCGGCGAGATAGTTGAGCACCATCTCCTGCGGGACCGGGGCAAGCCGCTGCAGTCGGGCCTCACGGAAGTAACGTTCCACGTGAAACTCCGAGGCATAGCCGAATCCGCCATGCGTCTGGACCGCCGCGTCGGCGGCATGGAAGGCGGCGTCGGCGGCCAGGTACTTGGCGATGTTCGCCTGTTCCCCGGCGGGCAGTCGGCGGTCCAGTCGCCAGGCCGCCTCGCGGATCGCCAACTCGGCCGCGCGCAGGCGGGCATGAGCCTCCGCCAGCGGGAACGAGATCGCCTGGTTCTGCCCGATCGGGCGGCCGAAGACGACGCGTTGCTTGGCGTACGCGGTCGCCCGGCGCAGCGCCACCCGGCCGATCCCGAGCGCCTCCGAGGCGAGCAGCACCCGTTCGGCGTTCAGCCCGTCCAGCAGGTAACGGAACCCCTGCCCCTCCTCGCCCACCCGGTCACCGACCGACACGGGCAGGCCGTCGTAGACCACCTCGCACGAGGCGACCGCGTTGCGGCCCATCTTGCGGATCGCGTTGATCGTCACAGCCGGGTGCTTCAGGTCGGCGAGGAACAAGGTCATGCCGTCGGTCGGCCGGGCGCAGTGTTCCTTCGGAGTGGTCCGGGTCAGCAGCAGAACCTTGTCCGACTCCAACGCCTTGGACGTCCACACCTTGCGGCCGTGCACCACGTAGTGGTCGCCGGCGCGCACGGCGCGGGTGCTGATCGAGGTCGTGTCCAGTCCGGCGTCGGGTTCGGTGACGCCGAAGGCGATGTGCAGTTCGCCATCGGCGACCCGCGGCAGGAGTCGGCGTTTCAGGTCCTCGCTCCCGTGCAGCACGACCGGGTGCATGCCGAAGATGGACAGGTGGACGGCGCCGGCGCCGTTCATGCAGGCTCCCGAGGCGGCGACCTCCTCCAGCACGATGGAGGCCTCCGTGATCCCCTGCCCGCCGCCGCCGTACTCCTCGGGGATCGCGATCCCGATCCAGCCGCCACGGGCCATCTCGGCGTAGAACTCCCACGGGAACTCATGATCGAGGTCGTGCTGCATCCAGTAGTCGTCGTCGAACTTCGCGCACAGTTCGCGCATTGCCCGGCGGATTGCCCGATGATCTTCAGGGTCGGTGAAGTCCACGCCTCGATCCTGGCACGGCAAATTCTTCGAGCGGCCGGTCGCGTACCGCCGAGCGCTCGATCCGGCACTGACGCAGCGTCAGAAAGACTACCGCCGGGCGCGATCCGGGTTGCCGCCGGCCGGTGGGGCGGTGTCCCGGTGCGCCGCGACTGCCGTCGCGGTCGGCGCAAGCTCGGGCTGCTCGGCCCGCAGTCGCTCCGCCGCTGTCCGCGGCCGGCCGGCCGGGAGAACCAGAGCCGCCGCCAGTGCCTCGCCGACGCCGACGGCGCTCAGCATGGCGGCCACGTCGCCGGCCGCTTCGATCACGACCGCGGGCGGCCCCGACGCGGGCACCCGGGCTCGGCCGGCGACCCGCCCGGCCAACATCGCCAGCGACATCGCGGCGGGCAGGTCCGGGCACCCGACGCGAAGCCGCCGCTCGCCCGCCGCGACCGGCAATGTGCCCGCCGCCAAGATCGCGGACCGCCAGGCCGCCACCTGACAGCACGCCGCGGACACCATCACGTGTTGTGGGATGCCGCTGATCGGGCGCCCGGTGCCGTCGCACAGGCCCACCTTGCGCGCCAGCACGGCCGCGCCGGTCTCGATGCGGACCGTCCAGCGGAACGCCGACCCGCGACCCGGGCTGCACTCGACATCCGGGAGGTGCCCGGTCAGCGTGGTCGCCGCGGCGGCGAAGCGGCGAGCGGCACCGGCGTGGTCGAGCCCCGCGATCAGTCGTGTCGATCCACGATCGATCTGGACCGTTCCGACCAGGCGAAGGGTCACCGCCGTCTCGGCGAACAGGCAGCAGCGGTTCGACAGCGGGTGGCGGGCCACTTCGTCCTTGACCAGCGTGATCGGGTTCGGGCTGTTGTCCCCGGCTGCGCACTCCGCGGCCATGATTCAGTGGCCTGCGCGGGTTGTCGGCACCGGTTCGGCCCCGACGAGGTCCGCGTCGACCGTGGCCTGCGCGGACAGCACCGGCCAGCCCTGTACCCGGGCGGTCGCCAACAGCACCGGATCGCTGCCGACCACGTGCGGATGGCCGACGCACCGCAGCATCGCCAGGTCGCTGGCGTGGTCGGCGTAGGCGTGACAGTCCGTCAGATTCGCCTGACGGCGTCGGGCGGTGGCGTGCAGCACCACGCCCTTGGACCGGCCGATCATGGGGTGTCGCACGTTCCCGGTGAGCCGCCCGGACGCGTCCACCTCCGGGTGGGTACAGAGCACGATCTCGACCCCGAGGTCGTCGGCCAACGGTCGCAGGCAGGGCAGGAACGACCCGGACATCAACGCGATCAGGTGGCCGGCTTCGCGATGGCGGCCCAGGGCGGCGAACGTCGAGGCGATGAACGGTGGTCCGATGCGGGCCCCGGAGCGGATCTCGGCGTACCAGGCGCGGCCCTGCTTCATCAGGCCCGCCCAGTCCTCGCCGGCCCAGAGGCGGTAGTACGCGCGGTTGATCTCGACCCGGTCCACCCCGGCTCGTGCCATGGATCCCAGGCGATCGGTGGCCCGGCGGTGTTCCTCGGCCGAGCGGTGGAAGCGCAGGAAGTCGAACATGCTCTTGGTGTTGAGCAACGTCTCGTCGACGTCGAAGAAGGCGATCGTCGGCATTTGCTCAGCCCTCGGTCCGTACCGGCAGGCGCGCCGCGACCCCGGCCAGCACCGCACCACAAGCCGACAACGCCCCGACGCAGCCGGCCACCGCGGCGAACCCGTGCCCGGCCGTCGCCGAGGCCAGCGCGGGGCCGAGGCTGGCTCCGATGAACAGCACGAAGGTGTAGAGCGCGACGCCCGCGCCGCGCGCCGCACCCGAGCGCGCGCCGATCGCCTGAACCAGCGACGGCACCGCCATCGCGATCCCGGCGACGAAGCCGAGCAGCAACATCACCAGGACCGGCAAGGACAGGTCGTCGCCGAGATCGAGCAGGGCCATGACCAGGCTGACCGCGCCTGCCGCGGTCAGGGCCAGACACACCCGACGGGCGGGGTCGATGCGGGCCGTGAGTGCCGCGGACAGCGGGATTGCGACCATCGCGGGCAGCGCTCCGGCCCGTAGTTCGAGCAACTTGTGCGGCGCCCCGGCGATGCCGCTCGGCCCGGCCAGTTGCAGTCCGGCGTAGAGCGCGACGAAGCCGCACAGCACCGTCGCGGTGGTGGCGAGCAGCAGCATCAGGGCCGGCCGGGTCAGCAGGCGACCCATGGCGCGGTAGACCGCTGCAGTGGAGGCCACCGGCCCGATCTGTCGGCCGTCCAGCACGAGGGCGAGAAGCGCGGCGCCGCCGGCCAGCAGCACCGCGCTGATCCAGTAGACCGTTCGCCAGTCCAGATTCTCGGCGACGGTCTGGGCGAACACCTGGCCGAGGACCCCGGCAGCCAGGAACGAACTGGTCAACCAGGTCGTGGCAGCGACCCGGCGGTTGGGCTCGATCCGGTCGGCCAGGTAGGCCAACGCGGGTGGCGCGAACGAAGCGGCGCACATTCCCTGCAGGGCTCGCAGCGTGACACCGGCCGGCTCGTTGGGCGCGCCCGCGAAAAGCGCGGTGGCGACCGAGGTCGCGATCAGGCCGGCGAGGATCACCCGACGCCGACCGATCCGATCCGATACCGGCCCGGACAGCAGGAAGCCGAACGCGTAACCGAGGCTGAACGCGGTCACGGTCGCCCCGGCACTGCCTGCCGTGGTTGTCCAGGAGTGGCCGAACCGGCCCAGCAGTGGCAGCGCCGTGTACAGCTGGCCCACCACCACCACGCCGACCAGGCACAGCGCGGCGACGGTGGGCCCGAACCGGACCACGCCCGGGGCTGCTCGGTGGCGCGAACCCCTGGCTCCCCCCCGAGCCGGAGCCAGGGGCCGCGAGCGGTCCCCCGCGAGCGTGGTCATGACCCAGAGAACCAACCAACTAGTTGGCTGTCAATGAGCAACTCGCGGACGGCGTAGCCTTGCGCGACACAGTCGGGTCACGGCACGAGCGAGTTGGGCGACGAACGCGCCGTGGGGCGACACAATGCGACAACCAGATGGTTGGATGGAGTCGCAGATGGTCGTGGTTCGGGACGCTGAACTGACCCGGCGAAAGCTGCTGGCGGCCGCCCGTCGGGAATTCGCGGCGTTCGGGATCGACGGTGCGCGAATCGATCGGATCGCCAACCAGGCCGGGGTGAACAAGGAGCGGGTGTACGGCCACTTCGGCAGCAAGGATGCGTTGTTCGCCGCCGCGGTCGAGGCAGCGCTGGACGAGCTGGCCGAGTCGGTGTCCACGCCCGGCCAGGACCTCGAAGCCTGGGTCGGAGCGGTCTACGACTTCCACCGTGGGCGGTCGGAATTGGTGCGACTCCTTATGTGGGAGGCCTTGCACGCCCGCGAGGAAGAACTGCCGGGCGAGGCGGTGCGACTCGCCCGTTACCGGAACAAGGTCGAGGCGATGGCCGAGGCGCTGAACTGCCCGGCGGGTCCGGAGGCGGCGGCGATCCTGTTGTGCCTCATCGGTCTCGCCGCCTGGCCGAGCGCGGTGCCGCAGCTGACTCGGCAGATCGTGCGGCCCCAGGTTCGTTCGGCCCGGGAACAGGACCGGGTGCTGCGCGAGCAGATCATGCACTTCGCCAAGTGCGTCGTGGCGGCCCGCGTCCCGTCGGCCTGAGCCTGGTTCAGGGCAGGATCGGGCCGGTGCGAAACGAGCTCGCGGCACCAGGGTGTCGTGGTTGACCTGCTATCCAGCCAACCATATGGTTGGCTCGCGTACTCGCCACGGATGTCCACCGTTCGGCTCGCGATCAGCTGACCCGGTGGTCGAGGAGGCAGGGTCGGGAGTATGGCCGAGCGCATGTTGACGACGGTTTGCCTCGTCGGCGACCAGTTCGAATCATTTGCCACCCATCCGGCGGTCCGGACCGTGTCCGGTTTCGTGGCCGAGGTGCGGAGCGGCTGTTTTGACAAGCTGCGTGGTCCCCTGTCCATCAGTTGGGGCCAGGGTGTGACCAGCTACGACCGGGAGTTCGTGCGCGACGGCCTGCGGGCGCGCGGGCTTCTCGACTCGGTGTTGCTGGAGTCGGAGGAGCCGCCCGTGGTCAGCCGGGCGCGCTCGCACAAGCGGCGTGAGGCCAACGGCGTGCTGGCCGGCCTGCGCCGCATCTCCGAGGACACCTACCGGGCATCGCTTCGGGTACACCCGGAGAACGAGTTCCTGCTCGACCACCAGAACGGCGAACACCTGCAGGGAATGGTGGTCATCGAGGCCTTCCGGCAGATGTTCATCTCCTTCTGCGAGCAGTTCGTAGCGATCCGCTGGCCGGAACGCAGCTACTGCTACATCTGGCACGGAATGGATCTGCGGTTCGAGAACTTCCTGTTCCCGCTGCACGCCGAGGTCGACTGCCTGGTCCGCGAGGCCGATATCGCCGATCCCAACCGGCTGCGGTTCGCCGTGGAGATGACGGTGCATCAGGGCGGCCGGTCCTGTGCGTCGGCTCGCATCGAGTTCACCGCCTACGACAAGGACAAATTCGTCGGCAAGGAGCACCGACTGGCCGGTCGCACTTTGGACGCGGTCCTGGCCGGCGCCACGCCGGTGCACACGCCACGCCTGCTGGAGGTGGTCTGAGGCCGTGTTGGACAGTGCGCGCACCAAGCGTTCCCTCGACCGGTCGCCGCAGGCGGTCACCGGATCCGTCGGCCCGGCACGAAGCGGGCTGGTCCCGCTGGTGCTGTTCATCCTCGGCGGCATGGCACTGTGGATCAGCCTGATCGCGTTCAACAACAGCACCGACTTCGACACCAACCGCACACTGCTGGGCGACACCGTCAGCATGAAGGCGATCCTCGCCGACCACAGCTCCGGTGTCGGCCTGCATTGGCGGGCGATGCCGCGTGGATTCGCGGGTCCGCTGCTGGCGTTGATAATCACCTATCAGGTCGCCACTGCGGCGTTCATGTGGCGAGCCGTGTTGACCGGGATTCGGGTGCTACGCGGCGCGGGCGGCGATCTCACCTCGTTCGTGCGGCACGCCAATCGCTGCCTGATGCTGTTCGCCGGGATGTTCCTCGGGTTCCTGATCGGTGGCCTGTGGTTCGGCTACTGGATGCATCTGGGTCCGGTGCAACAGGTCCACTTCACGCTGCTGATCATCGGCTCCTTGCTTGCCGTGCTGGTGAACCTGATCCCGATCCTCGAGGCGGTTACCTCCCGCGCCACCCGCTGAGCGCCGACCCCAGGAATTTGCCTGCGGTGGTGACAAATGTCAGTGGTCGACCGGCTGCGGACTACGAATGCTGGGTAGAGCCAGGTTCGGAGGGGTCGGCGGCGGGTCGGGCGAGGGGAACAACCCATGAGAACCGAGGAAGCGTCGGTGGTGCTCCGGGTCAACGGCGCCATGGAAAGCCGGTCGCCGGGGATCACGCTGGCCGATCTGATCGCGGCCCGGGCCGGCAGGGCCGACCGGCGGCGGGTGGCGGCCTCGGTGAACGGCATGCTGGTGCCGCGCTGCCACTGGGCGAGAGTGCGACTGGCCGACGGTGACGGCGTCGCCATCCTGATGCTCGTCCACAGCCGCTGAATCAGGCTCCCCACACAACCCGTGCGGGCGTCCGCAACCACGCGGACGTCCGGCTGAGCGGTCGCTGACAGCCGCCATTTCGCCGGACGCATCGCACTACTGGGGCTGCGTCGGCGCGTCACCAAGAGTTCGCTGGAACACCCGGCGCAGGGCAGCAGCCGCCAGCGCGGTCAGGGCGGCGACCACCACCGGGTAAACGCCGTTCATCACGACCTCGCTCAACGACAGCTCCTGGACTCGGCGGATCCGGAAAGCACGTCCGAGCATTGTTGTCCCACATCGCCGCCGTGCCCGGAATGTCGGCGCTCGGCGTGTCCGATGACCGTCGGGTGAACATCGGCGCCGGCCACCTGAGACACCGTTGAGCCACCCGGAAGTTCATCGAGGTGAATCGGGCTGGAAACAACCGACTCCTAGCGTCGGCGCGTACCGGGATCCGCCTCGCCGCGTGGACCCGGGCGGTTCCTCAATCGGCCGGGCGCCCGCCACGGCCGATCGTGGAGCGGCACCAGTCCGGCCCGTAGCAACCGGGGCCGGCGCAGGGCGGGACCGTCAACGGGATGGGCGGTCCCGCCCTTGCGGCGCCTGCGCCTCCGCGAACGGCCCGGACCGGTTACCGCCTTGTGACGCCGGGGTCGCCACAGTGAAATCGCGCCGAAACACCGGATGGCTTTTCTTGGGCGGTGTCTCGACGCGTCGTGCTGCCTGCGGCCGGAAATGGCTGAAGGGCACACCGCGACGCCCCGGACGGCGCGATCGGTGTGTTCGTACTGCGGCGTGGGTTGCGGGCTGATCCTAGAGATCGGCCGCGATCCGAGCACCGGCGCGCGATCGGTCGTGAAGGTGAGCGGCGACGTGCAGCATCCGGCAAATCGGGGCCGGCTGTGCACGAAAGGTGCCACCAGCGCTGAGCTTGCGGTCGCGCGGGGTCGTGCCGACCGGGCCTTGATCCGACCCGACCGGGGCGGCGCACCGGTCGCGGTCGAGTTGGACGAGGCGGTCCGGTCGGCGGCGGCCGGGATCCGGCGCATCGTCGAGGAGCACGGCCCGGATGCCGTCGCCCTCTACGTGTCCGGCCAGCTGACGCTCGAGGCGCAGTACCTGGCGAACAAACTGGCCAAGGGCTTCCTGAGGACCAGTCAGATCGAGTCGAACTCCCGGCTCTGCATGGCAAGCGCCGGCACCGGCTACAAGCAGTCGCTGGGGTCCGACGGCCCGCCGGGGTCCTACGACGACTTCGATGTCGCTGACGTGTTCCTGGTGATCGGGTCGAACATGGCCGACTGCCACCCGATCCTGTTCCTGCGGATGATGGAGCGGGTCCGGGCCGGCGCGAAGCTGATCGTGGTCGATCCGCGGCGCACCGCCACCGCGGAGAAGGCGGACCTGCACCTGACGATCGCGCCGGGCACGGACCTGGCGCTGCTCAACGGGTTGTTGCACCTGATCGTCGAGGCGGGTCGGATCGACGCCGCCTTCATCACTGAGTCCACCGATGGTTGGGACGTCATGCCGACGTTCCTGGCCGACTACGACCCGGCCACCGTGGCGCGCATCACCGGCCTGGACGAACGGGATCTGCGGCAGGCGGCCGACTGGATCGGCTCGGCCGGCGACTGGATGACCTGCTGGACGATGGGTCTCAACCAGAGCACCCGGGGCACGTGGAACACCAACGCGATCTGCAATCTGCACCTGGCCACCGGCGCGATCTGTCGCCCGGGCAGTGGCCCGTTCTCGTTGACCGGTCAGCCCAACGCGATGGGCGGCCGGGAGATGGGGTACATGGGCGCGGGACTGCCCGGGCAGCGCTCGTCGCTGGTCGGCGCCGACCGAGCATTCGTCGAGGACCTCTGGGACCTGCCTCCGGGCACGTTGCGAGCCGAGACGAACGCCGGGACCGTCGACATGTTCGAGCGCATGGCGGCGGGGGAGATCAAGGCGTGCTGGATCATCTGCACGAACCCGGTGGCGTCGATGGCCAACCGACGCACGGTGATCGCGGGCCTGGAGGCTGCCGAACTGGTGATCACCCAGGACGCCTTCGTCGACACCGAGACCAACGCCTACGCCGACATCGTGCTGCCCGCGGCGATGTGGACCGAGTCGGACGGCGTGTTCGTCAACTCCGAAAGGAATCTGACGCTGCTTCAGGCAGTGGTGGATGCCCCCGGTGACGCCCTGCCGGACTGGCAGCTGATCGCCGCTGTCGCCCGGGAACTCGGGTACGGCGAGGCATTCGACTACCGCGGTGCGGAGGAGATCTTCGAGGAGTTGCGAGCGGCCGCCAACCCCGGCACGGGTTACGACATGCGCGGCATCAGCTATGCCCGCCTCCGAGAGTCCTCGGTGCAGTGGCCGGCGGCCCCGGGCGATGTCGGGTCGCGCAACCCGATCCGCTACCTCAACGACGGGCGCTCGCGCACCGCGGTGGTCCGCGACGACGGCACCCGGCCGCGCCTGGCCTTCGCCACCGCGGACGGTCGTGCCAGGTTCCACGCCCGGCCGCATCTGCCCGCCGCCGAACTGCCGGACGGGGACTACCCGTTCGTGCTGAACACCGGTCGCCTGCCGCACCACTGGCACACCATGACCAAGACCGGCAAGTTGGCGAAACTGAACCGGCTGAACCCGGGGCCGTTCCTCGAGATCCATCCCGACGACGCGGCCGAACTGGTTGTGACCGACGGCGACCTGGTCGAGGTGGCCTCCCGTCGTGGCCGCGCGGTGCTGCCCGCGGCGCTCACCGATCGGGTGCAGCCGGGCAGTTGTTGGGCGCCCATCCACTGGAACGACACCTTCGGGGAGTACCTCAGCGTCAACGCGGTCACCAACGACGCCGTCGACCCGGAGTCCCTGCAGCCGGAGTTGAAGTTCTGCGCGGTCGCGCTGACCCGGGTCGCCGCGCCCGCCGCTGCGGCTGCGCCGCCGGTCGAGCAGCGCCCGATCCGGACGCCGGAGCCGGCGGCGGTGGACGCCGGCAGGTCGGCCGCCGTCGAGCGGATCGCGGCGATGCTCGGCGTCGGGCCGCTGGTGGCCCCGGAGTTCGATGCGCTCCAGACGCGCTACCTGGCCGGGTATCTCTGGTCACTGGCGCAACCCAACGCCCGGGTCGGCGCGCCGGTGTTGCCCACGACGGCGCCGTTCGAGCCGGCCGAACGGGCTTGGGTCGACGGGATGATTGCCGGCTTCCTGCAGTGCGCCTCGGCGCCTGACGGGCCGTCAGACGCCTTGCAGCCACATCCGTCCGGACCGGAGGCGTCGGCGCGGGTGGTGGTGGCCTGGGCCTCGCAGACCGGCTTCGCCGAGCAGTTCGCCGTGGAGGCCGCGGAGGTGCTGCGCCGGGACGGTCGCGACGTCGAGCTGATCGGCATGGATACCTTCGCGATCGCCGCGCTGTCCGGCGTCCGGCGACTGGTCGTGATCACCAGCACATACGGGGACGGCGAGGCACCCGACAACGGCAACGCGTTCTGGCGGGCACTGAATGACCCGGCGGCCCCGCGGTTGCCGCGCACCGGTTTCGCCGTGCTGGCCTTCGGCGACTCGAACTACCACGACTTCTGCGGCCATGGCCGTCGCGTCGACGCCCGCCTGGCCGAGCTCGGCGCGCACCGCCTGCTCGAGCGGGTCGACGTCGAACCGGACGCCGCGGACCGTGCCCGGGAGTGGCTGGACTGCTTGCGAAGCGCTCTGCGAAGCGCCCTGCGGAGCGCTCCGCCGGAGCAACCGCGTCGGGCGACGGGCTTCGTCGTCGCGCCGGTGCGCGCCACCCCGACCGGCCCCGCGACCTCACGAAGCGATGGGTTCTCCCGACGCAACCCCTTACCCAGCCGGCTGGTCGACAACACCGTCCTCACCGCGCCGGGTTCGGCCAAGGATGTGCGGGCCTTCCGATTCGCCCTGCCCGGTGCCGAACTCGCCTACGAAGTGGGTGACGCGCTCGGTGTGTGGCCCAAGAACGACGCGGCTGTGGTCGAGGAGTGGCTGGAGGTCGCCGCGCTGGACGGCGAGGCCGCAGTCGATCTGCCGGGCCTGCCGACCATGCCGCTGCGCGCCGCCGCCCAGGACCACCTCGACATCGTCCGCATCACCCCGGACTTGTTGCGCTTCGTCAACGAACGCCACCCGGACCGGCAGCTGGCCGCGTTGTTGCGGCCCAAGGACAAAATCCATCTGCAGCAGTGGTTGTGGGGCCGACAGGCCATGGACCTGCTGGCCGAGTACCCGACCCGCGCCGCGGTGCCCGACTGGATGGCGGTGCTCAACCGGCTGGTGCCCCGGTTGTACTCGATCTCCTGCAGCCCGAAGCTGTCCCCGGATTCCGTCGCCCTGACCGTCTCCGCGGTGCGGTACGCGCACGAGGGCCGGGTCCGACACGGCGTGTGCTCGACGTTCCTGGCCGACCGCAGCGGCACCGAGCCGGTACCGGTGTTCGTGCAGCGGTCGAAGTTCCGTCCGCCGGCCTCCGGCGACACCCCGATGATCATGATCGGACCGGGCACCGGGGTGGCGCCGTTCCGCGGGTTCCTCCAGGAACGGCAAGCGTTGGGCCATCGCGGGCGGAACTGGCTCTTCTTCGGCGAGCAACACTCGGCGACCGACTACCTGTAC
Source organism: Sporichthyaceae bacterium (assembly GCA_036268355.1). Taxonomy (GTDB): domain Bacteria; phylum Actinomycetota; class Actinomycetes; order Sporichthyales; family Sporichthyaceae; genus DASQPJ01. The sequence continues at coordinate 23,253 of DATAUG010000184.1, read as the reverse complement.
CGCGAGGACCTCGAGGCCTGGCAGGCCGACGGGCTACTGACCCGGCTGTCGCTGGCGTTCTCCCGGGACCAGCGGCACAAGGTCTACGTCCAGGACCTGATGCGTGAGACCGGCGCGGAGTTGTGGCGCTGGATCGATTCCGGTGCTCACCTCTACGTCTGCGGCGACGCGGCCAGGATGGCCAAGGACGTGCACCGGACGCTGGTCGAGGTGGTTCGCGATCACGGGGGCCGCGCCGGCGCGGAGGCCGACGAGTACGTCCACAACATGACCGTGCAGCGGCGTTATCTGCGGGACGTCTACTGACGGTCGGTCGAACTCCGGCCCGCCACGGCCAAGCCGGGCTCCGCGGTCCCGTTCGCGCCCAGCCAGGCCCGCGCCGCGGCGTGGCCGGCACTCACCAGGTCCGGTGCGCGGACGAAATCCCGCGGGCCGGTGGGCAACGTCGGCAACATTCCGGCCGCCCAGGCATCGGCCACGTGCGGCAGCACGCGGATCCGCGGATCGGTCAATGCGGCCTGGACGGATGCTCGGTTGGCGGCGCCGCGGGCGACCGTGAACGAGCGAAGCACAACGTCCACCAGGGGGTTGCGGGCTCGCTCCAAGGGTGCTGTGTAGGCCTGGACACGCTGCACCGGCAGCCCGCATGCGCCCCCGGCGCCCGCGGCGGCGCACCAGCCGGCCTGTCCGGTCACCGGCGCCAGCCCGGCGTCCAGGACCAGCACAGTGTCGGTCTGTGCGGCCCGGTCCAGAGCCGGCTGCAACGGCACACCGCAGACGACTCCGCCGTCGACGTGCAGGTGCCCGTCGGGCAGCTTGACCGGCGAGAGCAGGCCGGGCAGCGCGCAGGAGGCCAGCAGCGTCTCCAACAACGGCCCCTGGCGGTGGTGGACCGCGGTGCCGCAGTCCAGGCAGGTGGTGGTCACGGTCAACGGGACGGCCAACTCGCCCAGGTCGTGCGCGTCCAGGAAGCGCGACAGCATCCCGCGCAGCGGGCGCTGGTCCAGCAGCGCGTCGCCGTGGCGGACGAAATTGGGCACGCCGCGGACCCGGGACAGCAGGGACGGGGCCAGCACGGCGCGGCTGGTCGGGGCGAGCCAGAAGTCCACCAGCGCAGCGGCCCGGGCCCGCGTGGGATCGGCCGCGTAGAACGCGCCGTTCAGGGCGCCGGCGCTGCAGCCGACGACCGCGTCGGGGACGAGACCCGCCTCGGCCAACGCGAGCAACGCACCGGCTTGGTAGGCACCGGTCGCGCCGCCGCCGCTGAGTACGAACACCAGTGCCACCACGAACTCCGATCCACGGGCATCGATCCCGCGGAAGTCGAGCGGGTGAACGGATTGTGCACGGCGAAGGTGAACAGGCCACCGCGGATCGATCCCAACGGCGGAGCGGAGTGGTCAAGGCTGTCGGCCGTGATCGACCTGGACGCCGGCCCGCGCGCGAGGGGCCGGTCGGTCCATCACCCGGGCCACGATTAGGCCGATGCTTGCGGCGCGATCGTGGATCAGCCGGTGAGCGCCTGCCCTCCGTAATCCCGGTCGTCTGCGCCGTTGCGGTGGTCCAGTGCTGCCTGCCGGCTGACCATCTGATTGCGGTAACCGCGACGCAGCACTTCGACCTCCTTACGCAACAGGGAATTCTCCTGGCGCAACTGAGCCATCTCCGCGCGCTGCGCGCTGCTCAGCCCGCCGGCTGCACGGGTGCCGCCGTCCCACTCGGCCGGTGGCACCGAGCCGAACACCGCCGGCTCGGCCAGGTTGAACTCCGCGCTCGCCGAACGCCCCCCGCCCCGCAACCGGTGGCCCGGCCCGGGCGGTGCGCCACCCGCCGGCAGAACAACGAGGCTGTGGGTCCCTCGCCCGTGATTCCATGATCCGCGTCCTCCCCAGGCCGCGGTCCGACCCCCACACGCGGCGGTTCGACCCCAGCCGGGCCATGTCCACGCCGCCGGCAGGGGTCTGCGCGGAACCGGCTTCGACCCGGCGAACATCCGCTGAGGGTTTTTAAGCCGCGTTGAGCCGTAGCGGGGTATGGACGTGCAGGATTACGCGCACGCCACGAGCGCCCGGGCACTTACCGAGGGTCGCGGCGCCGGTCTGACTGACTGTCAGAATTGTGCCTGTGGGGCGAGCAGGTGTGGTGGCGGGGCAGGCCGGCTGGGGCGGCGCGGGCATTCGCGATCGCGGCGTTTCGCGACGGTGCTGTCCGGGTTGCGGGGGCCTTTCGGTCGCCGAGGGAGTGCTGGTGATCGGTTCGGGTGCAGGGGTGTTGGATTCGTCGCCACGGGGTCTGCGGTCCGCGCGTCGGCGGGCGAGCGACAGGGATCGGCCGGCCGGTCGGGACTCCGGCGGGCGGGTCGCCGACCTCGGTCGGGTGGCGTCATCGGCCCCGGCGATCGCGGTCCGTCGGACCGGTGCCGGCGACTGGCCGGTCTGGCGGGAGCTGGCGCTGGCCGCGGCGGCCGACACCCCACAGGTGTCCGCCTTCGGGGCCGTGCGACGAAGCGGTGCCAGGGATACCGAGGCGGCCTGGCGGGTCCGGCTGCGGGAGGTGGCCTGCAACTTCGCGCTGTACCTGGACGATCTGCCGGTTGGGTTGGCCTGCGCGGTCGCCCCGGCGTGCCCGGGTGGACCGATCGAGCTGATCTGGCTCGGGGTGAGCCCATCGGCGCGCGGACGCGGGGTCGGGTCCGGTGGCGTGGCCGCAGTGGTGCGGTGGGCCGCCAACGTTCACCCCGACAGTCCGGTCGTGACAATGCTGCCCTCCCGCGATCAGCGCGGCTTGCGCCTGTTCGAACACCACGGCTTCACCCGGACCGGGACCGGGACCTGGACCTGGACAGAGTGCGGCTGACCCGCAGACCGGCCAGGCTCATCCGTGGCGGCGCCGGACCGCCCCGCCCGACGGTCGACGAACCTCCGAGTGCATCCGCGCGAGGCAGCCATGCCGTCCCGCCGACCCAATTGGCGATGTGATCGCACTCCCCGGCGCTCGGGCTCACCCATGTGGGGGTAGCCGGTTCACCGCGGCGGCCCGGCGCGGGCAGGATCCTCCAAATCGCCACAAATGCGGTCGGACAGGGCGCCCGCCGCGATGTGCAGAGGTGCAAATCCAACGGGGAGGACGGGTCATGGTGGTGGAGGACTTTGCGGACACGGTCATCGAGGATGAGGCCGACCTGTTCTTCGACCCCCGCGATGCCGGGCAAGTGTTCGGCCTGGCTTGCAGTTGCCGCGAGGCCGGTGCGCGAGACGAAGCGCTGCGGGCGTTCCGGCGGCGGGCCGGGATGGGGGGTTGCCCGGTTGAGGTCTGGTACAGCCGCTACCAGGTGGCGGTTCTCGCCGAGGGACTCGGCCATCCCGACCCCGCGGTTGTGAGTTCCTACCTGGCGGCGTTCCATCACCGGCCGAGTCGGGCGGAACCGCTGGTGGCCCTGGCCGGCTACTACCGGCTCAACGGCGCCAAGTACGCCTTGGCATACCTGTTCGCCCGGGAGGCGATCGCGCTGCCGGTGCCTGCGGGTGAGTTGTTCGTGGAGGAAGCCGTGTACGCCTGGCGCGCGCTGGACGAATACGCCGTGGCCGCCTACTGGACCGGCCGGCACGCGGAGTCGGTCACGGCTGGTGAGCGCTTGTTGGACTCCCCGGTCCTGCCGCGGGCCGAGTACGCCAGGGTCAACACCAACCTCGCCGCTGCCCGTACCGCACTCGGTGTGCACCCGCAGGCCGGGCGCACCCCGGCGCTCGCTGTCGGAGTCGTGGGTCTGCCGCGGCAACGCGGCACCTGCCCCGATCCGATCCACACCACGTAGCCCGGACCCTTGCGGGGCCGGGCGGACATACGGTCGCCTGTTCGACAAACCACAAAGCCCAAGCTCCCGCGGTGCAGCGGGCCACGCAGGGCGCGCCACGACCCCGTGCCCGCCCCACCGCACCCGCGAACTCGCATTCGGCGATGTCGGGCGTCACCGGCCCGACGGCCCCCGGGAAGGCGGCAGCGCCGACGCCTCCGGGCCGGTCACCGCGCACTCGATCACCGTCAGCGAGCCGGTGAAAGGTGTCTGCACCAGAGCTGTTGTCCACGCATAAATGGTGACGCGTTGGATGCCATCGGTGCAGGTCAGTGGCTGTTTTCCGTGCCTGCCTATAGTTTAAGTACTTCCTGTAGAGATACCTGTAGTCGAGCGCGCCGTCCTGTGAACGGTCGCGAGCGGCGGTGACGGTCCGTAGGTGTTGGCTCCCGCTCTCCGGTCGCTACGCTCCCTGCGGTTGTGCTGCCGCCCTACGCCCTCCTACGTCGGGCTCCGGTTGCCCTCGAACAAACCCCGCAGCCCGAGCCAACCCAGGCGGCTTCCGTAATCGGGACTCCTGAGGTGTCGTCAGGTGCCAACCAGGATCGTCTCGGTGTGGCTTGAGTCGGACGGGGAATCGAGTGGTGGTGTCCTGGGGTGAGTAATTGCTGGTGGTGAGGAACTTCGAGCAGTTCAGCGCCAGGTTGCCCTGACAGGAGGAAAGTCCCATGAGGAAGACGGCCGTGGTGCACGTCCGGGGGCCGCTGAGCGCGAGTGTGGCGCTGGCCTCGGTCTGGTTCGCCAGCGCTGCAGCCGCGGCACCGCTTGCAGCCGAGCCGCAGCCGACCTTCTCCGGCTGCTCCTCCTCCCAGCAACAGCAGGTCGCCACGGCGGCGGACGCGGCGCAGCACTTCGCCACCCAGGCCTACGGGTACCTGCGATCCCACACCTCGGCCACGCCGAGATACACCACCTGGTTCGGGACGTACACGGCCGCCCGGCACAGCACGGCGACCTCCCATTTCGCCGCCATCAGCCAGGCGAAGTTCGCTGCGCTGTCCTATGACTGCACCTGCCAAGACAGCGGCGTCGGCCACGTCGATCCCGACCAGGCCGACCGCGTGGTCGTCTGCGAGGGCTTCTGGGCCGCGCCGGTCACGGGGACGGACAGCAAGGCCGGCGCCCTCATCAACCTCGTGGGACGGTTCCCGAAAGACGGCGGCCTACATGACTCGGTGCAGGGCCAAGCGGGGTGCAAGACCCTGGCGCGTGACCATCCGGACGTGGCGGCCATGAACGCCGCCTCCGACCAGTACTTCGCCGAGAACAACCCGCCCCTGCCCTGACCGCCCGGACCAACCTCCGCCACCGCGGGGTCTCGAACTGGACGACCCGACCAGGGTTTCGCGAGGCATTCATTCGAGTGGGGAGTGCCAGGCGTAATTGCGTTGTTCCGGCGTTGTGTAACCGCGTTGTGCCCGTGGATACGGCTTAGCGTCGGGGTGTGCGGATCTTGACGGTGGCGAACATGAAGGGCGGTTCGGCGAAGACCACGACCGCCGCGTTCTTGGCCCATGCTCTGGCCAGGGGCGGGCGGCGGGTGCTGGCCGTGGACGCCGACCCCGGGGTCGTTGTTGCGGTGGGGTGATGCGGGGGGTTGGTCGATCCCGGTGATCGGGATGGTGGCAATGTCAAAGCCAGCTGGCGGCGTGCCGGTCCGGGGACACTCTGGTGGTGACGAAGCTGGACCGGCTGGCCCGTTCGGTTCTGGATGCGCGCGAGATCGCCGACGAGCTAACCGCCCGCGCGGTGAAGCTCGACCTTGGCGGCAGTGTGCACGACCCGACCGACCCCGTGGGCCGGTTGCTGTTCACCGTGTTGGCGATGATCGCCGAGTTCGAGTCGGACCTGATCCGGGCCCGCACCCGCGAGGGCCTCGCGCTGGCCAAGGCCAAGGGCCGGCTCAAAGGCAAGCAACCGAAACTATCCGCCAAGCGGGAGGCGCACCTGGTCGGGCTGTACCGGGGCGGAGAGCACACCGTCGCGGAGATCCAGGAGCTGTTCGCCGTCGGGCGCTCTACGGTCTACCGGGCCCTAGACCGCTCGCGGACCAGGGTCGCCACCACCGCGTGACGACGATGGGGCCAGAAAGGCGAAACCCCGGCGATATGACCGTAGTCAGGGATCTCTCCGGGGTCTTCAGTATCCACTCTATGACCGGAGGCTCGGGTGTCAAGTGATCACCCGCCGCCGGTAGCGCCGAGTTGGGACTACGCGGTGGTGCGCGAACGCCTCACCGCCGAACGGCTTGGGCCCTACCTGAGCGCCGCCGATCAGGATCTAGGTGCGGCATTCCGGTTGTACGAGTGGAACATCGCCGCCGCCGCGAGCGTGCTGGCCACGATCGCCATGACCGAGGTCGTCGTCCGCAACGCCATGGACACCGAGCTTCGCCGCTGGGCCGTCGCCCGGCGGGGCGGCCGGTCATGGTTGGACGCCGCACCGTTGGACACCCAAGGCCGCGATGACGTATCCGCTGCTCGCCGCTACGCGCACCGAACGAACCGCACCGGCGGCCCGGTGCCGCACGGCAAGGTCGTCGCCGAGCTGAACCTCGGGTTCTGGCGCTACTTGGCCGCCTCCCGGTACCTCACCGACCTTTGGATACCGGCCCTGCACGGCGCCTTCCCCGCCGGACCGGCCCAGCACCGGCGCCGCCGGGCCGCGGTCGAGGACCGACTACAACGACTGCTGACCGTCCGCAACCGCGCGGCCCACCACGAGCCGATCTTCCGCCGCGACCTACACCGCGATCTCACCTCAGCCATCGAGGTGGTTACTTGGATCTGCCCGGACTCCGCCGCATGGATCGAAGCCCGCTCCACGGTGAACACCGTCATGGACGACAAACCACCGCTCTCACCGCTGTAGTCCTGAGAAGCGCGACGCCCGAGCACCACCGCCATCCCGCCCGGCCTGCCCAGCCCGCTGGACGCTGCCCGGGCCACTCCATGCTGTCCGGCGTCACGCCGCGGGGGCGGACGGTGCACAGCTGCCTCCGGGCTCGCCGCAGGCCCCGAGCGGTGCCAGGAACTCCCTGACGTGGTCTTCCAGCACGGTCAGTCCGCGCCTGAGTTCGTCCGGTCGACGCAGCAGCTCTTGTGGACCGACGAGTCAGCCGCATACCAGAACGCGTCGCCCTCCGGGTCTGCCACGTCGAAATCCTGGACCAACTGTCGAAGATCTCCCGGCATGAGCAGCTCGTGAACGCTCGCGTGCGTCTCGATCGCGTCGAGGTGGAGATCGGCGACTGGCAACGCCTCACCGGGGGCAGCATCGGGTCCTATCTCGGATTGGTCCCGACCGAGTCCTCCTCCGGTGCGCGCCGGGGTCCAGGGCGGGCTGACCAAGACCGGCAACGGCCACGCCAGGCGACTGCTCGTGGAGGCCGCCTGGCACCACCGCGCCCGCTATCGAGGACCCGGCGCCGAACTACGGCGACGCTGGGACCGCGGCCCCGCAGCCGCCGTCGCACGCGGGCGCGCGGCGAATCGGCGCCTCGTAGGCCGCTGGGGGGTCTGTGACCAGCGCAAGAAGTTGGCCGTGGTGGCCGACGCCGCGATCGCCCGCGAACTCGCCGGCTGGTGCTGGTCGTTGGCCGTCCTGGAATAGGGCGGCCCCGCAAGCCGCTCCCGGCCCGGCCGGTGGTGAATCGCAGCGTGAGGAGCAACCCGCGCCCTATGAGCAGCCCTTGGGGTCACGCTCGCCTATCAGGGCTTCGGCGAGGCCGACGTGGCGCCCGGCGGTGCGGGGACACCGAGCGGGTTCGGCAAGCCGCCCGTGGGTGCCGGGCCGGCCGGCGGAGTCGGCGTGGGTGCCGGCGGCGCCGGGGTGGGCGCCTGCGTCTGGGCCGGCGCCGCGGCCGCGATGATGATCGACACGTTGGACCCGGCCGGGATGCGCTCCCCGGCGGCCGGTACCTGACGCAGCACATTGCCCGCGGCGACCTTCTCGGAGATCTCCTGACTCGGTTGCGGCACCTGGAAGCCGGCCTGGGTCAGGATCGCGAAGGCCTGCGAGTACGGCTGGTTGACGACGTTGGGCACCTCGACCAGCGCGACGCCGTTGGAGACGACGAGGTCCACCGCGCTGCCGGGTTTGACCTGGGCGTTGTACTTCGGGTTGCTCGACAGCACCTCGCCCTTGGGTCTGTCCGAGTTCTGATTGGTGACCTTGCCGACGATCAACCGGGCGTTGGTGATCGCGGTCTTGGCCTGGTCGACCGGCAGTCCGACCAGTTCCGGCACGACCGACTTCGCCTCGCCCTGCGAGATCACGATGCTGACCTTGGTGCCCTTGGCGACGCTGGCCTTCGCCGACGGATCCTGCGAGATCACCAGGAACTGGTTGACATCGAGCGAGGTCTGATAGGTGAGCACCGGTTCGAGGCCTTGGGTGTTGATCGCCTTCTCGGCGTCCTGGTAGTTCAGTCCGGTCACCGCCGGAACCTCGACCCGGTTGACGGTCGACCCGCCGAAGACGCTTCGCGAGACGAACACGGCCAGCAGCGCGACGCCGATCAGACCCAGCAGCAACGCGACCCGGCCGACCCAACGGCGCCCCGACTCGCCCTCGGCCTTCTGGGTGGGCATGCGTGTGGTCGGCGGCCCGCCGCGGACCTCGGTCGGGGACTCCACCATCACCGCCGGAGCCAGCACCGGCTTGCCCTCCAGCGCGCGCTCGATGTCATCCCGCATCTCGGCGGCGCTCTGGTAGCGGTTGTCGGTGTTCTTGGCCAAGGCCTTGAGCACGATCGCGTCCATGGCCGGGGTCACCGCGGCATCAACCGTGGACGGCGGCTTCGGGTTCTCCCGCACGTGCTGGTAGGCCACCGCCACGGGTGAGTCCCCGACGAACGGCGGGACTCCGGTCAGCAGTTCGTAGAGCAGGCAGCCGGTGGAGTACAGGTCGGAACGGGCGTCGGTCTGCTCGCCCTTGGCCTGCTCCGGCGACAGGTACTGCGCGGTGCCGATGACGGCGGCGGTGGAGGTGATCGTGGAGGTGGCGTCGGCGACCGCCCGGGCGATGCCGAAGTCCATCACCTTGACGGTGCCCGCTCGGGTCAGCATCACGTTGCCGGGCTTGATGTCGCGGTGCACGATGCCGTGCTGATGGCTGTACTCCAGCGCCGACAACGTCCCGGCGGCGATCTCCATCGCTCGTTCCGGCAGCAGCTTGCGGCCGGAGTTCAGCAACTCCCGCAGTGTCTGCCCGTCGACGTACTCCATCACGATGTAGGGGACCGGGGTGCCGTCGGCGTAGTCCTCGCCGGTGTCGTAGACGGAGACGATCGAAGGGTGGCTCAGCGACGCGGCGGACTGCGCCTCGCGGCGGAACCGGGCCTGGAAGTTGGAGTCCAGCGCGAGGTCGGAGCGCAGGGTCTTGACGGCGACGGTCCGGCCCAGGCGGACGTCGCGGCCCAGCCGGACCTCGGCCATCCCACCGCGGCCCAACACCTCACTCAGCTCGTAACGCTCCCCGAGGAGCCGAGCCTGCTCCGTCACCTCGCAGTCCTTCCCGCTCCGCCGGGCACACCCAGCGCCGAGGCCGTGGCGCCGCCGCTGCCCACCACCGTCACCGTCACCGAACTCCCCACCGGGACCTGCCCCCGCGGCGACACGTCGGTCACCGTACCCGGGACACCCCCGGTCGTGATGTCTCGACGGCGCACTTGAAGGCCGAGTTGTTGCAATCCCCGCACCACATCCGCGAAAGGTCTGCCCCGCCATTGCGCCGATTTCACGTCGACCTGCGGTGGCCCCGCCGAGACGAGGATCGACACAGACGAGTGGGTTGCGGCGCGCGTGCCCGCGGCCGGCGTCTGCGACAGGACCACCCCGGCCGGCACGGTGTCGTCGGATCGCCGGTTGACCTTGATCAGGAAGCCGACGGCGGTGATCTGGCGAGTCGCCTCGGGTTCGGCGTTGCCCTCCACGCCCGGGACCACCGAGGATCTCGGGTCCTTGTCGGTCAACCAGAGGCCGGCGATCAGCACGACGACGGCACACAGCCCGCCGCCCAGCCCGTACGTCCGGCGGCGCGTCCAGCGAACCCCGCGGCTTTGGCCGGCCGCGGCCCGGTGCCGGCCGGCCGACTTGCCCTGCAACGCCGACAGGTCCAATGACGGGTGGGTGGGCGCCTCGCCCGGCGCCACAGCCACCGGGACCGCCGGGATCTGGACCGCCCGGGGGTCCGGCGTCCGGGAGGAGGGGGTGCCGCGGCGGTGGCCGCCGTTTCGCGAGCGGGACGCGGCCCGGCGGACCACAGCCGTGTCGGCCTGCTCCCCCAGTGACCGCGCGACCGATTCCGGGGTCGGGTCGCCGGCCGCGAGTTCGATGCGCAGCGCCAGCAGGCGATGGGCGAACAGTTCCGCGGAACCCGGGCGGGTGGCGGGATCCTTGGACAGCGCCGCGTAGAGCAGCTGCCCCACCGCCGGATGCAGCCCCGGGATCGGGGGGATCGTCGAGTTCAGGTGCTCCATGGCCACGTGCAGCGGGTTGTCGCCGATGAACGGGCGGCGGCCGGCCAGGCACTCGTAGAGCACGACGCCGAGTGCGTAGATGTCGCTGGCCGGCGAGGCCACCCCACGTCCGTTGACCAATTCCGGGGCCAGGTAGTGCGCCGTGCCCATCACGGTGCCGGTCCGGGTCAACGGCAGGGTGTCGCCCGCGCGGGCGATGCCGAAGTCGGTGACCTTGACGGCCCACGTGGGGGTGATCAACAGGTTCGCGGGTTTGATGTCGCGGTGCACCACCCCGGCGCAGTGTGCCGCGTTCAGCGCCCGGGACGCCTGGGCGACCACGTCCAACGCGCGGTCCCGTTCCAGCGCGCCGTCGCGCTCGATGATCTGGGACAACGGTCGGCCGGGCACCAGCTCCATCACGATGAACGGAACCACGGTGCGGGCCATCGAGGTCTGCCCGAAGTCGTAGACCGCGGCGATCCCGGTGTGCACCAACGCGGCGGTGTTGCGCGCCTCGTTGCGGAATCGCTCGAGGAACACGTGCTCGTCGGCATACTCCGGCCGCAGCACCTTCACCGCGACCGGCCGGCCGAGAACCTCGTCGAAGCCCCGCCACACCTCGCCCATGCCGCCGCGGGCGATGCGTTCGATCAACCGGTAGCGGCCGCCCAGGACCGGCAGTCGGGGCTCGGGAGGCGTCGCCGGCTCCGTCATTGGGCGATCACCGCCTGCATGACGGCCTTGGCGATCGGGGCGGCCAGCAGGTTGCCGCTGATCTCCAACTGCTGGTTGCTGCCGCCGTTCTCAAGTATCACCGCGACGGCCACCGCGGGGTTCTCCGCCGGGGCGAACGAGACGAACCAGGCGTCCGGGTTCTTGCCGTCGCCGGTCTGCGCGGTGCCGGTCTTGCCGGCCACCTTCATGCCGTAAATCTGGGCGTTGGTGCCGGTTCCGTTGTCGACGACCCCGACCATCATGCTCGTCAATTCGGCGGCCACCTGCGGTGAGATCGCGTGCGAGTAGATCCTGGGATCGGTTCGGCTGATCACCTCCAGATCGCGCGAACGCAGCTGCTCGACCAGGTACGGCATCATCACCGTGCCCTGGTTGGCAATGCCGGCCGCGAGCATCGCCATCTGCAGCGGGGTCGAGCGGACGTCGTACTGTCCGATCGCGGACTGCGCGGTCTCCGGCTGGTTGAGACCGGTCGGGAAGACGCTGGTGGCCACCTGCATCGGGATGTTCAGCCCGGTGTCGAACCCGAAGGCGTCGGCCTGCTTACGGATGGCCTTGTCGCCGAGCATCAACCCGAGGGCGCCGAACGTCGTGTTGCAGGACCGTTCGAGCGCCTGGGTGATCGTGGTCTGGTCGCTGCCGGGCGTGCAGGTGCCCTTGAAGTCGTTGGGCAGCGAGATGTTGGTCTGCGGCAGCGGCAACTTCGCCGGCCCCGGCACCGGGGAGGTCGGGGTGAACTGTCCGGAGCTCAGTGCGGCGGCGGCGGTGACCAACTTGAACGTCGATCCCGGCGGGTAGGTCTGGCTCAGCGCCCGATCGAGCAGTGGCGCGTTCGGGTCGGCGTTCAGGCTCGTCCAGGCCTTCGTCTCGGCGGCGCCGTCGTGGGCGGCGAGGAGATTGGGGTCGTAGGACGGCGAACTGACCATTGCCAGGATCCGCCCGGTGGACGGTTCCAGGGCCACCACGGCGCCGCGTCGGCCGGCCAGGCCACGGTAGGCGGCCTCCTGCGCGGCCGGGTTGAGGGTCAGCGTGACGTCGCCGCCGGCGGTGCCGTTCTGGGTCAGCAGTTCGACGACCCGTTTGACGAACAGCCGATCGTCGGTGCCGGCCAGGATGCCGTCGTCGTAGCGCTCGATGCCCGACGAGCCGTAGACATGGGAGTAGTAGCCGGTGGCGAAGGCGTAGGCCTGCGGCTCCAGGTAGACCCGCAAGTACTTCAGGCTGTCGTCGGTGGCCTTGGAGATCACGATCGGCTCGTTGCCGACGAGGATCGCCCCACGCTGTCGGCTGTACTCCTCCAGCAGCACCCGCACGTTGCGTGGATCGGTCCGGTAGTCGTTGGCCTTGATCACCTGCAGGTAGTTCAGGTTGACGAGCAGCAGCACGAGCAGGACGCAGCACGCGGTTGCGACGCGACGCAGGGGCCGGTTCACGAGGCGGCCATCAGCGCAACACCATCGTGTCGGCATCGGTGGTGGCGAGCAGCGCCGGCGCCGGTCGGCGGGCGGTGTCGCTGACGCGGAGCAGCAGTGCCAGCAGGGCCCAGTTCGCCACCAGCGACGAGCCGCCGTAGGACAGGAACGGTGTGGTCAGCCCGGTGAGCGGGATCAGTCGGGTGACGCCGCCCACGATCACGAACACCTGCAGGGCGAGGATCGCGGCCAGCCCCGCGGTGAGCAGCTTGCCGAACGAGTCGCGAGCGGCCAGGGCGGTCCGCAGGCCGCGCTGCACCATGATCGCGTAGACGAGCAGGATCGCCATGACCCCGGTGAGGCCGAGTTCCTCACCGGCCGTGGCCATGATGAAGTCGGTCTTCGCGTACGGCACGATGCTCGGCCGCCCGTGCCCCAGCCCGGTGCCGAGCACCCCACCGGTGGCGAAGCCGAACAACGACTGCACGAGTTGGTAGGACTTGTTGGACGGGTTGTTGCCGGCGAATGCGTGCAGCCAGATGTCCACCCGGCTGTGCACGTGCCCGATCGCGAAATAGGCGAGTGAGGCTCCCGCGGAGAACATCAGCACGCCGAACAGCAGCCACGAGGTCCGCTCGGTCGCGATGTACAGCAGCAGCACGAAGACGCCGAAGAACAGGAACGACATGCCCACGTCGCGCTCGGCCATCAGGATCGCCACGCTGGCCAGCCACGCGGTGACGATCGGCCCGAGGTCGCGGCCGCGGGGCAGGTCGATGCCCGCGAACCGGCGTCCGGCCAGCGCGAGCACGTCGCGCTTGACCACCAGGTACCCGGCGAAGAACACGATCAGCAGCAGCTTGGCGAACTCGCCGGGCTGGATCGAGAACCCGGACAGCCGCACCCAGATCCGCGCCCCGTTGACCTCCGAGTAGCGCGTCGGCAGCAGCGCGGGCAGGGCCAGCATCACCAGGCCGACCGCGCCGGCGGTGTAGGTGTAGCGCTGCAGGGTTCGGTGGTCGCGGACGGCGGCGAGCACCCCCACGAACAGGGCGATCCCGATGGTCGTCCAGATCAGCTGGACCCCGGCGTCGCCGCGGGGGGTGTAGTCGCCGATCGTTCGGCCGGCGCCTTTGTTGTCGAAGTCGAGCCGGTAGATCAGTGCCAGGCCGAGACCGTTGAGGAACACGGCGCACGGCAGCAGCACCGGGTCGGCGTACCGGGCGAAGTGCCGCACGGCGGCATGCGCGGCTGCTGTGAGCGCCGCGAGCGTGAATCCATAACCGGCCAGGCCGTCCGGCCAGCGCCCGGCGACGCCGTACCCGGCGTCGGCGTAGGCCGCGACCGAGATGGCCCAGGCGAACATCAGCATCGCCGACTCGACGCCGCGTCGGCTGTGCAGCGCGGGCACCTGGACGAGCGCCACCGTCGGCGCGGTCATCGCGGAGTCGGTCACCGGTGCACCGCCGGTCGCCGGCGCGGGTCAGTGGTGGCGGGCACTGTGACATCGATTCGCTCGCTGCGCTCGCTCATTGGGCGCAGCCGTCCGCGGTCCCCGGAGGCGGGGTCGGGGCGAGGGTCGGCTCCGGGCTGCTGGTGGCCTCCGGGGTGGGGCTGGCGGCGGCCACCCGGGACGACCCGGCCGCGGCGCGGGTCGTCGGCTCGGCGGAGGGGTGTTCCGGCCGCGGGGCGGCGGTCGCTTCGGGGACGGACGGGCTGGCAGCGGCCTCGGCGCGCTCCATCCGGCAGTCGGCGGCGGCCTGTTGCAGATGGGCGATCACGCCCTGGGCCGCGCCCAGGTCGTCGGCGTAGATCGTGTCGTGCAGTCGTTCGCGATCCAGTACCGGCAGGTCGTTCACCGCGACGTCCGACCGCTGGTAGGTGCGCGACAGCGACATGCCGAGCACTTCCTGGTGCAGCCCCTTGAAGATCGCCACCTGGCCGTTGGAGGCCCCCACGAAGTACCGCCCCTGGGACCACGCGTACCCGGCCCAGGCGGCGACGACCACGGCGAGTGCGGTACCGGCGATCAGCCCCCGCAGCCACCAGCCGCCGAGCTTGCGCCGCCGGCTGTTGGCCAGCAGGTTGGCCTGCGTGGTGGCCAACCCGGTGAGGTCGATCTCCGAGGTCGACGTGGACGACGCCGGTTTGTGCATGCCCGCGGCCGCGCCGACCACGAGGGGGTGCGGCGAGCCGGCGTCGCCGGCCTCCACGACGTCGGCAACGATGCAGGTGATGTTGTCCGGCCCACCGGCGCGCAGTGCCAGGCCGACGAGGGTGTCGGCGGCGGTGTCCAGATCCGTGTCGGTCAGCGCCGCGCCCAACTCCTCGTCGGACACCACGCCGGACAGGCCGTCGCTGCAGACCAGATAGCGGTCGCCGGGATGGACCTCACGCACCGACAGGTCCGGCTCCGGGTTGGACCGGCCGTCCAGTGCCCGCAGCAGCAGGGAACGCTGCGGGTGGGTGGCGGCCTCGTCGGCGGTGATCCGACCCTCGTCCTGCAACTGCTGGACGAACGTGTGGTCGTGGGTGATCTGCTGGATGCGGCCCTCGCGCAACAGGTAGGCGCGCGAGTCGCCGACGTGCACCACACCCACCCGGCGGCCCGACCAGAGCAGCGCGGTCAGCGTCGTGCCCATGCCGTCGAGGTGCGGGTGCTTCTCGACCATGTCGCTGATGGCCTCGTTGGCTGCGTTCACCGCGGCCGCCAGGGTGTCGAGCAGCTCGGCGCTGGGGACGTCCTCGTCCAGGCCGGCCAACGTCGAGACCGCGACCATGCTGGCCACCTCGCCGGCGGCGTGCCCGCCCATGCCGTCGGCGACGATCAGCAACGACGGCCCGGCGTAGCCCGAGTCCTCGTTGCCCTCCCGGATCAACCCGACGTCCGAGCGCGCCACATAACGCAGGGCCAGCGGCATCCCGGGGCGCTACTTCCGCAGCTCGAACACGGTCTTGCCGATCCGGATCGGGGTGCCGATCGGCGCGGGCGTCGGCCCCTGGAGCTTCTCCCGGTCGAGGTAGGTGCCGTTGGTCGAGCCGAGGTCCTCGACCAGCCACTCGCCATTGCTCGGGAAGACCCGGGCGTGGCGGTTGGACGCGTAGTCGTCGTCGAGCACGACGGTCGAGTCCGGCGCCCGGCCGAGCGAGATCGGCACATCGGCCAACGTCACCGACGTTCCCGACAGCGCGCCCTGCGTGACCACGAGCTTGGTCGGGGTGCCGCGCTTGGATTTGGGCTGTTTGGCCGGTTTGGCGGGCCGTGGGACTGCGATCGTCTGCCGGGACGGGGCGGTTCGCGGGCCGGTCAGGTCCGAACGCATCACCGAAACCGTGGTCAGCACGAACAGCCAGAGCACGGCAAGGAAGCCCAGTCGGATGACGGTGATGGTCAGTTCGGACACGGCAGCGGCTATTCGGCCGGCAGGCGGAAGACCAGTTTGGTCTCGCCGATCCCGATCAGCGACCCGTCGGCCAGCTCGTACTCCCCGATCGGCGCGCCATCGACGGTGGTGCCGTTGGTCGAGTTCAGGTCGACGAGCACGGCAGGCGGCCCGAGGCGGATCTCGGCGTGCCGGCGCGAGACGCCGGCGTCGTCGATCCGCAGGTCGACCTGGGTGCCGCGGCCCATGACCGTGACCGGCCGGGCCAACGGGTGCCGGTCGCCGTTGACCTCCAGGTACGGCGCCGGCAGCCGATTGCCGGACAGGACGGTGGTCTCGGCCGGGGCCCGCGCGCCGGCCCGCTCGGGGGCCGGTAGGACTTGCGAGGCCGCCATCGACTGCACGCCGGCCACCACCGAACTGCGGATCCGGTGCACGCCGATGTCCAGGTCCGCGGCCTCGGCGAAGGTCACCGCAACGGTGCCGCGCAACTGGTATTTCTGCTCGTCGGCGTGGTCGCGCACGACCTCGGCGAGTTCGTCGCCGAGGGTCTGGGCGTACATGTCCAGGCGCTCGAAGTCGTGCGGGGAGAGCTCGACCACGAAGTGGTTGGGCACCATCGTGGTCCCCTTGCCCATGATGGCCGCACGGCCGTCCAGTTCCCGCTGCAGTGCACTCGCGATCTCCACCGGCTGCACGTCCGCCCGAAACGCCTTGGCGAAGGCGCCGCTCACCATGCCCTCGAGCCGTCGCTCGAAGCGCTGGAGAACTCCCACTTCGACCTCCTGGCGGGGCCCGGAGAACTTCCGGCGGGCGGGTCTGCACACGCTGGCGGGGCGCCCATCGGTGCGTGATTACGATGGTATCCGGGAGCGCTGAAGGGACCGTGGACCTCGGCTTTTCCGTCGTGGTCCAACCGTCTGCGACGGCGCCGGAGGCGGTGTTAGCCTTTGCCGGGTCAACACTCGCGCGGGTGGCGGAATAGGCAGACGCGCTGGATTCAGGTTCCAGTGCCCGCAAGGGCGTGGGGGTTCAACTCCCCCCTCGCGCACGAGAAAAAACGGCCCCTGACCTGCACAAACGGTCAGGGGCCCTGCCATGCAAGATCATCGGGGAACATTTTGGGGAACATCGCCGGTCGGTGAAGGCCCCTCGAAGTGCCCACATCAGGGTGTGAATACCTATTTCCGAGTGACCGGCTGATGGCCGCGATCATCGAGCGCCGGCGTCGTGACGGGGTCGCCTATCAGGTGCGGTGGCGCCAGGACGGCACGTGGCAGTCGGACACCTTCGGGATGAAGCGCCAGGCGTTGCGGTTCCAGTGTGACGTCGAGGACGCCGGCAACCAATGGCCCGAGGGATGGGTGCCCGGCTACGGGTACACCGCCGCAGTCCCGACGCCACCCACGGAGGCCGCCTTCGCCGATGTGGCCGAGCGTTACCTGCTCACCCGTACCTCGGTGTCCAGCTACCAGATGGCCCGCTACCGGGCGATGGCCACGCGGCTGGCCGAGTACTTCCCCTGCGTCGACGATCTGGACGACGAGTCGATCGCCGCGTGGGTGCGCTCCTCCCAGGAACGCGGGGTCGCCGCCAAGACGATCGCGAACTACCACGGCCTGTTGCACGGCATCTGCTCCCACGCGGTCCGCAAGGGCCTGCTGCCCGCCAACCCCTGCGCGTTGACTCGCCTACCGAAGGTCTCCGCCTATGACGCCGAGGGCGAGCCGATCGCCTGCTTCCTCGAACCTGCGGAGTTCGTCCTCGTCGCCGAGGCCATGTGCGCCTCGACCGGCTACGACTTTCGCCCACCGGGTGGACCGGGCGAACGCCGGTCCCAAGTCGAGATCGCGACCTGCGGCGTCGCGTACCGCGAGGACCGTGACCTGATCACCCTTGCCGTGCATACCGGCCTGCGGTGGGGCGAGATCTCCGCGCTTCGCGTCGGCGACGTCGACCGCGAACGCCGTCTGCTGGCAGTCAAACGGGCCTGGAAGCGGGATGGCGAATGTGCCTGGTTCATCGGCCCGCCGAAGACGGAACGGTCGCGCCGGACCCTGTCCCTTGCGCCCGCGCTCGTCGACCTGCTCACCCCTTACCTGGACCGGCCCGCCGAGACCTATCTGTTCGCCAACACCAACGGGGACCCGCTGCGGCAGAAGGGTCTGCTGCACGGATAGGTCACGCTGTCACCCGTTCGTGCAGCAGACCCCCCGGACTGGTCGCCCACCACACTTTTGCAGCCAAGACTGTCGCCGGACGTACGGAGGCGAGCTACGCGAAGCTCGGGCTCAGTTGGTCTACTCCCAAAAAGTCCTCGCGCAGTATGAGCGACCCCCCAAGTCCCCGTCGGGAACCACGACTACTGTCGATGGGAGCATGCCGCCGGCCCCACACAGTCGTCTGCTGGAGGAACTCGAACGACTCAGCCAGGAGGTTGACGCGGCAGCATTGGCCGGGCACTCCACCAGCGCCGTCGAGATCCTTTCGCGACTTCGGGGGGCCGCCCGCGAGGACGCAGCGAATCCCTAAACGGTTGGAAGTCCAACGGCTCGAAACGGGATCCTCGATCAGAGCAAGAGGGGTTCTGGCGGTGGGGTGCTGGCGGTGGGCGTTAGCTCTCGTGACCGTTTACGCATTCAGGTGGCGTTCTGCGCGGTCGATCCGCTTCCTTCAACCTCTCGCGCAAATAGCGCGCAACGCGGGAGACGTCCTCCCGGCGCTCTCCCATGTCTTGCCAGGCATCCACGCCATCCCAGGAAAAGGCCCACTGTCCTGGTCCCTCACCTGTCAGGACGAACCGGGAATCGTGGAGCGCCTTGGTGCGGTGTTGGCCGCTGATCTCGTAGTCGACCTCCAGCATCCAGCGGACCACTCCGGCCGTGGTGAACACGGTCAGCTCCCAGGACTCCACATCGGATTGGGTCACTGAAAAGTCGTAGGTCGCGGTCGGCTGCGGCAAGTCCTTCCCACGTGCCTCGGACACGAGAAATGCCACCGGCGACGGTTCGTCGAGGTCGGCCGCGAACGAGCGGACGTCCAGCCCGCCGCCGCGTTCAGGGAACACGTACCACCCCTGCGCCGCCGGCGACCGTTCGAGGATCTTGGGCCGCAGGCGCTTCACCACCACCGCACGAGAATCGACTCCGCGAGCCGTGAGCCGCACCGACTGCCAGCCCAGCGCCACGTGAGGCTCCGACCCGCCCACCTGACGTCGGGCGTCACGAGGACCAGACTGACCGACGTAAAGGGCATCCTCATCGAACCCGTGTGGGTCCACGCTCACGAGCAAGCTGTGGCCGCTTCTGTCGCGCCACCGCCCGGCAACGTGTCGGACAAGCATTCCCACCAAGACTGTGCATGCGGCAAGAAGGACACCGACCAGGACTTTGAACACGCCCGCACGGTAACCGAGCCCTGGCCGCAAGTGATCTACCGGAGCGCTGGCGGCCACCCGCCCGCGCAATACCATCAAGACCCCGGGCGGCGCGAGCAACCTGTGGCAGTGAGGTGACCTCGCTCAACAACTGGACCGGCCGTGGCGGTCACTGCTCGACACCGTCCACCGGCCGGCCCGCCTTATGGTCCACGGCAACGATGATGGTCCTGGTTTGACGGGGCCGGCCGGCGATGGATGGCGCCGAGCGTGTAAGTGAGGGGTCGACGCGAGGGCTGACCGGCCTGATAAGGAAGATCAGGGGATCGGGCCTGAGTCCGGCGCCGCGAGAAACCGCAGCGCGGAAGGCGCGGGCTCAGGTAACCACTTCTCTTGCTCCGCGATGCAGCAGATTCTGTAGCAACCGCCGTGCACTGGGTCCGATGACAGCAGACGATCAGGGCCCTGACCGCGCACAAATCCGGCGTCTGACGGGCCGCCGGACAGTGATGGCACCGAAGTAGTCGCTTACCGGCCTGGAAGCGCCTGCGGCGTGGTGTTTCGCCGGCCTGGATCGGTGCTGCCCTGCCTTCGCGGTTCCGCTCTACCCTGTAGGCATGTCGGTTCCGGGGTTGGAGGTCGACGCCGCGCGGGTGGCCGAGGTATGCCGCCGGTACAACGTCTCCCGCCTGGAGGTCTTCGGCTCGGTGAGCCGAGGCGAGGCGGGCGCGGGCAGTGATGTCGACCTGCTTTACGAGCTCACGCCGGGTGCGCGGTTGGGGTGGGAGATCGAGAGCTTGGCCGACGCGCTCTCGGAGGTTTTCGGTCGCCCGGTGGATCTGGTGTCCCGCCGTTCCCTCCATGCGCTGCTTCGTGACCAGGTCCTGAAGGAGGCACGGCTGATCTACGCGGCGTCGGAGCGGCGGCCTGTGGATGGTCGGTTTGGCGCGGTCGCCGCCTCGGGGACGGCGTCGGACTAGGTGTGTTCGGGGGCTAGGCGCCGAACGGCCTCGACGAAGTTGGGGACGCCGCATCTCGCCAGGGCGGTCAGCAGGCCCGCGAGGTCCATTGGCGGGTTGTGGAGGTCGGCTGCCTGATCGAGCAGGATCTCCAGTGTCCGGCTGGGGGCGAGATCGAGTTGGTCGAGAAGGAAGGTGTCCGGGTCGCGCGCCTCGACGCCGTAAGTGCTCAACGTCTCGGCAGGGAGGTCCTTGAGGTTAGCCGTGACTATTGCCTGGCCGCCGCCGACGATGGCCGCGGCCAGCACGTGGCGGTCGTCGGGATCGGGGAGATCCAACCCTGCGCAGACTGCTTCCCAGCCAACGACGCAGGCGTCCTCGAACGCTGCCGTCATGGCGTCGGTACGTCGGCCGAACCGGGCGGGATCCACCGTCGGGTACAGCCCGGCCAGGGTTTGGCGAAGCTCGGCGAGGATGCGTTCGGACCACAGTGGACGGTAGAAGCCTTGCTCGGCCAGCCTGAGGAGGGTGTCGCACAGCGCGTTGGGCACCAGCACGCAGGTGTCCAGGACTGCCGCGTACACGGGTCAGGCGAGCTTGGCGCGGGCGTCGGCCAGAGCGGCTTCCACCTGCTCGGGCGAGGTGTCGTACGCGCCGAGTTCCTGAGCGTCGGAGGCGAGTTCGCGCAAGAGTTCGCGTCGCTGGGAGCTGCGCTGCTGCTGGTAGAGCAGGACGTCGTTCAGGCGCAGGCGGCGGTGGCGCCCGGGGGTCTCGAACGGCAGGCGGCCCTCGTCGAGCAGCTTGACCAACGTCGGTCGACTGATCCCGAGCAGGTCGGCAGCCTGTTGGGTCGTCAGCTGTTGGCCGACCGGTGCCAGCGTGACGCCCTGGCCGCGGCGCATCGCCCGCACCACCACGGTCAGCAGTTCCTGCAACTCCAGCGGCAGGGGGACGGATTCCTCGCCGAGGCTGAGGCTCACCGGCCCGCGGCGCAGCAATGTCTCGGCCGCATCGAGGTGCGTACTGTCCTGGGACGGCAGAACGGTGGTTTCGCGGGTCATCGAAGCCTCCGGGGGCGGAGACTCCAGTATCCTTCAATTCGAAAGAATCGCAAGCACATCCGGACTCGCCCGGAGGAATCCCGGGTTCACGCTCAACCCGAACAGTGGACTCCCCCGATCTCCCCCGACCAAGATCAACTGTTCCCCATGGTGAACAACGGGGCCGTTTGTTCCCCGCCCTACCTGGAGTAACCCGGAGCAGTACACTGGTCCTGACCTGCACAAACACCAATCCCGCAGGTCAGCGGCCACTGCGCTTTCGGGTTCAACTCCCCCCTCGCGCACGCGAGTCGGGACCCTGCTGTTCGCGCAAGCGCTCACCAGGGTCCCGCGCAATTTCATTGCGACGCTCCACGCTCGCTGCGCTCGCCCGGTTTGCGACCAGCGAGCCTCAGAGTCAGGTGCCCCACGTCTACGAAGAGCGTGGACCCGGTCGCCGCGTTCTTGACATTGCACGGGGCCGCGGCGGCCTGCCGTTCCCCGGCGGGGACGATCTGCGCCAGGTGTGCCTCGGTGAACCGCGCGTGCCGCCCGAGCCTGGTGTGCGGCACCGCGCCCGCGGTCACCTTGTCCCCGGAGCCAGGTCGCCGGGACGTTCAGGACCTCCGCAGCCTCCGCGATCGTGTACAGCCTGCCACCGATGACCTCCTCGTCGTGACTCCTATGTACACCTATGTGTGTGCGACAGAACCCGGAAACGACGAAGAGCAGCAAGCCCCGAACCGTAAGCACCGAGCCGCAATACTCTTCTGACACCTTCGGATTCGAGACTGTCCCTCGAGGTGCGACCGCTGGGCCGGACCAGTCGCCTGTGAGACCCGGTGAGCGCTGGTTTGAGCGGCCACGAGGCCCCGATTTCGGGCGTCCACCATGTCGGGGCTGCGGATTTACGCAGTGCCGAACGGGTTGTCGATAGCAATCTTCCAGCCGTCGCTGCCGCGACGGGCGACGTCGGATGCGGAACCCCGCAGGTCGACGGGTGAGCCGTCCGGGCCCGCGCCCGAGATCACCCAATCGGCGACGACGAGGCCGACATCGCCGGCTTCGATGCTGTGCCGGACCTCGACGTGGATCGGCAGGTTCAGTGCCAGGAACTGGCGCAGGGCGGCCCGTACGTCGCCGGCCGCGGTGAGCACGGTGCCGGGCTGCGGCACGAAGGCCGCGCCCTCCTCGCACAGTGCCAGCATGCCGTCCAGATCCCGGGCGTTGAAGCGGGCGGCCCAGGTGGGGTGCAGATCGGTCAGTTCGGTGATCATGGTCGGTCTCCTCACAACTCGTTGACGAAGGACTCGATCGCGGCGGCGGTCTCGGTCGGCGATTCGATGTTGGGGAAGTGGCTGCGCCCGGACACCCGTTGCACGTCGAACCACGGGTGCCGCGTGCCGAAGTCCTGCTGCGCCGCCAGGTACGCGTCGTCGGTCGGTTGTGCGTAGACGTGCAGGAACGGCGTCGGGTCCTCGGCGATTGCGGCGACCGGCGACGGCTGCCGCGCGAAGTCAGCGGCGATCTCCCGGCCTGCGCGGGACCACATCTCGAAGCCGTACTGCCCCATGCGGTCCACAAAGGCGGGCACCGCGGTGGACGCGACGCCCGTCGTCCACATCTGGAACAGCGCGCCGCGCACCTGCTCCCACTGCGCGGGATCCTGCAACCCCGCCAGGG
The DNA here is from genome assembly GCA_036268355.1 of Sporichthyaceae bacterium. Classification (GTDB taxonomy): domain Bacteria; phylum Actinomycetota; class Actinomycetes; order Sporichthyales; family Sporichthyaceae; genus DASQPJ01. Next base: position 349 of record DATAUG010000184.1, on the reverse strand, counting down.
CGCCCATGAAGGGCGGCGGCGGGCCGAGCACCATCCAGTCCAGCGACACGATGCCGGGGACCCGCTCGATGCCGAGTCGGCGCCGCAGTTCGATCGCGACCCAGCCGGCGTGCGACTGGGCCACCGGGACCACTCGTTCCAGGCCGGCCGCTTCGATGACCGTCAGGGCGTCGTCGAGCAGGTCTGCGGAGCCGAAGTCCGCGACGTCCCGCGCCGAGCCGCCGTGCCCCCGCCAGTCCAGCGCGACACAGGTGCGGTGCCGGCCGGTCAACGCCAGCAGATCGTGGAAGCCGGCGCGGTCGGTGCACCAGCCGGGCAGCATCAGCAGTGCCGGCCCGCCGTCGCCCAC